>NZ_CP011868.1:5452921-6058802 GCF_001294645.1 Pseudonocardia sp. HH130629-09 | reverse complement strand
CCACGATCGCCCCGATCGCGGGCAGCGCGGTCTCGTCGCCGACCAGCAGCCGCACCGGCTCGCCGTCCGGGCTGCGGTACCCCGCGACGGCCGGGCCCAGCACCCCGACCGGGTCGCCGATCGCGGCCCGCGCCGCCCAGCGACTCGCCGGGCCGGCGTGCCCGCCTCCCGGCTCCCCCTCCCCGTGCAGCACGAAGTCGACGACCATCCGGCCGGCGTCGGGGTCCAGGGCGCGCACGGTGTAGGAACGCATCCACGGCCGTCGCTGTTCGGGCACGGCCAGGTAGCGGGCGTACCAGCCGGCGACGCTGCCGTCGTCGGGGGCCGGCGGGATCTCGGGGACGCCGCCGTCGCGGGCGAAGAACAGCTTCACCTGCTGGTCGGGGGCGACCTGCTCGACGCCGACCAGGTCGTCGGAGTCGAGGGTGATCCGGCGCATCCGCGGGGTCAGCGGCTCGATGCCGCTCACCCGGGCGATCGCGTAGGACGGCAGTGGTGCGGTCATGAGGGCTCCCCGGTTCCGACGAGCCGCCAGCCGCGGACGCGGCGGCGGGAGTTCCAGAAGGCGGCGTACCGGCCCTGCCGGGCCAGCAGCTCGGCGTGCGTGCCGACCTCGGCGACCCGGCCGTCGTCGAGCACGACGATCCGGTCGGCGCCGACCACCGTGGGCAGCCGGTGCGCGATCACCAGGACGGTGCTGCGCTGCGCCAGGACCCGCATCGACTCCGTGAAGAACCGCTCGTTCTCCGGGTCGAGCGCGGCGGTGGCCTCGTCGAGCAGCACGATGTCGGCGTTCTTGAGCAGCGCGCGGGCGACCGACACCCGCTGGCGCTCCCCGCCCGACAGCGACGTGCCGCCCTCCCCGACACGGGTGTCCCAGCCGTCGGGGAGCCGCTCGACGATCTCGGTCACCCCGGCAAGCCGGGCGGCCTCGGTGACCTCGGCGTCGGTGGCGGCCGGGCGGCCGAGACGTACGTTGGCCTCCAGCGTCCCGTCGAACAGGTAGACGTCCTGGAAGACCAGCGCCAGCTGGGCCATCAGGTCCTCGGTGGTCTGGTCCCGGACGTCGGCACCGCCCACCCGCACGGTGCCGGTGTCGACGTCCCAGAAGCGCGCGACCAGCCGGGTCACCGTGGTCTTGCCCGACCCGGACGCGCCGACCAGCGCGACCGTCTCGCGCGGCGCGATCCGCAGCGTGACGTCGCGCAGCACCGGCGTCGACGGCTCGTAGCCGAACCCGACCCCGTCGAACTCGACGGCCCCGGGATCGTGCCGCTCCGCCGACCAGTGCGGCTCGGGAAGCGGCTCCTCGCGCAGTACCGCCACCAGCCGGCCCAGGTCGTTGCGGGCGATCCGGACGACGCCGGCGTAGTCGCCGACCTCGGCCAGCGGGCCGGTGAACCGGGCGGCCAGCGCGAGCAGCGCCACCATCCGGAGGGCGTCGAGCGTGCCGCCGAGCACCAGGTACACGCCGGTCAGCAGGATCGCGCTGAATGCCAGCTGCACCGCGAACCCCCCGATCACGATGCCCGCCGTCGCCAGCCACACCGAGCGCCGCCCCGCGCGGTACTGGGCGTCGATCGCGTCCTCCAACGGCCGGTGCCCGGCGGCGCCGCGGCCGAACGCCCGCAGCACCCGCTGGGTCCGGGCGAACTCCACGACCCGGTTGCCCGCGGCCACCGCGGCGGCGTCGTCGAGGGCGTCGCCGCGCCCCACCCAGGAGGCCGACGCCCGGAACGCCAGCCAGAGCACCGGCACGCACACCAGCGCGGCCAGCGCGAGCCGCACGTCGAACAGCAGCATCGCCAGCACGATCGTCGCCGGCGTCACCACCGCGACGACCAGCGGTGTCAGCAGGTGCGCGAACAGCCCCGCGATCATCGTGGTGCCGCCGGTGGCGATCCGCGACAGCCGGCCGACCCGCTCCGAGGAGAACCAGCCCAGCGGCAGCGCGGACACGTGGTCCCCGAGCCGTCCGTGCAGCGTCGTCAGCACGACCAGGGCGACGCCGAAGCCCGCCATCGCCTGCACGTAGTAGAGGACGCAGGCGGCCACGACGGCCACCGCCAGCACCCCCACCCAGGTCAGGGCGGCACCGGTGTCCCCGGCGAACAGCGCCTCCAGGAACGGCACGAGCAGGACCGTCGCGACGCCCTGGAGGACACCGAACGCGCTCACCCACCCCAGGTAGGCGTAGAGCCTGCGCCGGTGTTCCGGCCCCAGGATCAGCAACAGGTCGCCGATCACGACAGCTCCTCCCCCACCCGGTGGGCGGTCCACATCGCGGCGTAGCGGCCGCCGCGGGCCAGCAGCTCGGTGTGCGTGCCGGTCTCGCGCACGACCCCGCCGTCGACGACGGCGATCCGGTCGGCCTCGGTGACCGTCGAGAGCCGGTGCGCGACGACGAGCACCGTCCGCCCGCGGGCCAGCTCCGACAGCGCATCCTGGATGTCGGCCTCGGACTCCGGGTCGGCGAACGCGGTCGCCTCGTCGAGGACCAGGACCGGGGTGTCGGCGAGCAGGGCCCTGGCGATCGACACGCGCTGTGCCTCGCCACCGGAGAGCAACGCGTCCTCGCCGACGACGGAGTCGTAGCCGCGGGGCAGCGCCAGGACCCGCTCGTGGATCCGGGCGGCCCGGCAGGCGGCGTGCAGCTCCTCGTCGGGGGCGTCGGGTCGGCCCAGCCGCACGTTGTCCGCGATGCTCCCGTGCACGAGCTGCACGTCCTGCAGGACGAAGCCGACGTGGCGGTAGAGCACTTCGGGCGCGATCTCCCGGACGTCGACGCCGCCGATCCGGACCGCGCCGCCGGTGACGTCGTGGAACCGGGCGACCAGGGTGGCCAGCGTCGACTTGCCCGCCCCGGACGGCCCGACCAGTGCGGTCACCGTCCCCTCCGGACAGTCCAGGTCGATCCCGCGCAGCACCTCGCCGCCGCCGGGGTAGGCGAACCGCACCCCGTCGAACTCGACCCGGTGCCCGGACGGCACCCGCGGCGCGTCGGGGACCGGCAGCACCGGGGTGTCGAGCAGCTCGTGGATGCGGCGCGCAGCCGCGGCGGCGGTGCGCCGGTTCGACGCCCCGAAGCCGAGCGCGGTGATCGTGGTCGGGACGACGAGCGACACCAGGATCCCGGTCATCGCCTCGACCGGGGTGACCCAGCCGGCGTCGACGAACCACAGCACGCCCGCGCAGGACACGAGCAGCACCACCGGGGCGGAGAGCGCCATCGCGGCGAACGCCTCGACCCGCAGCATCGGCCCGACCCACTCGGCGTAGAAGCGGCCGAAGTCGCGGGCGGCCTCGGCGTAGCCGCGGTGCGCGCGCCGGGCCTGGCCGAAGGTCTTGACGACCGCGATGCCGGAGACGAACTCGACGACCGCGCTGCTGATCCGGGCGTTCCCGGCGGCCATCTGGTCGACCTTCGCGGCGTAGCCGCGCATCATCCAGGCGTAGGCGGCCGCGTAGAACGGCACCGTGACCAGCGCGAGCAGTGCGAGACGCCAGTCCAGCCAGGCGAGGTAGCCGACCCCGGCGAGCGGCAGGACCCAGGCCGCGACCCACTCGACGGGATGGTGGGCGACGACCTGGTGCAGGTCGTGCACGTCGTCCTGGGCCGCCTTGCGCACCAGTCCCGAGGAGCGCTCGGAGAACCAGCCCAACGGCACCCGCCCCAGGTGGGCGGTCATCCGGCGGCGCAGCACCGCCTGCAGCCGGACGTCGGCGACGTGGGTGATCGCGAGCGCCAGCCCGGTCAGCCCGGCCCGGGCGCCGAGCCCGGTGAGGACCAGCCACACCGCGGCCTCGACGGCGGACCGGTCCACCGGGCCGGGTGCGAGCAGCGCGTCGGCGAGCCCGGCCAGCGCCACGAAGGGGACGAGCCCGGCAGCGGCGCCGAGTGCGCCGAGCACCTGCGCGATCCGGACCCGGCCGGCGACGGGTCGCAGCAGCTCGGTCAGCGCGGCGGCCTCGGCCCGCTGCCGCGACGGCGGGGCGTCGGGTTCGGCCGCCGGTGCGGCGACCTGGTCGGTGGTTGCCGTCACGACGTCTCCAGCAGCGGTCGCAGGGTCTCGATCAGGGCGGGGGTGGACGCCGGGTTCGGCGTCAGCAGCAGGGCGGAATCGGCGACGGACAGCAGGTGCAGGCGGCCCTCGCGGACCAGCGGGCCGCGCGCCACCAGCGGTCGGGTGGTGAACTCCCGGCCCTCGCCGTCGGTGGGCACGCCGATCAGCACGACGTCGGCGTCGTCGAGCAGGCCGAGCTGCTCGTCGGGGAGCTGCACGATGCCGGCCTGCCACGGCGGCAGCGCGGCCACCGCCGGTGGGACGGTGAGGCCGATCCGCTCGAAGAACCGGACCGACGGGCCGTCCGGGGCGGTCACCAGATAGGTGGTCCCGGCCGCGTACTGGCCGAAGACGTAGCGCCGGTCCGGGCCCAGCTCCGCGCGGAACCGGGCGAGGGCGGCGTCGGACCGAGCGATCAGCGCCTCGGCGGCGTCGGCACGGCCGAGTGCGGCACCGATCATCCGCGTGAGGTCCTCACCGGCGTCCTGCAGCAGCGCGTGACGGTACGACACCGTCGGGGCGATCGCCGCCAGCCGCGGAGAGGCCGCCGCGTAGCCCGGCTGCGCGGTCGTCATCAGGATGAGGTCCGGCCGCAGCGCCGCGACGGCCTCGAGGTCGGGCGCGAGGGGGGTCGAGTGTCGACACCCCGCCCGGCAGCGGCGGGTCGACCCCGCGCCAGGACCCGTCCGGCGCGGCGGGGTTGCGCACCGCCCGACGACCGGGGCACCCAGCGCGCTCGCGATCTGTGCGTCGCCCGCCCCCAGGACGACGACCCGCTGCGGGGGTGCGGGCACCACGGCCTCCCCCTGGCCGTGCGGGACCGTCACCGGGAACGCCGCACCCGCGGGCCCGACCGGGTCGCTCGTTCCGGTGGCCCCGGGCGCGCACCCGGACAGCGCGACCAACCCGGCCAGGACCAGCACCGACCATGGGATCCGCACGCCGCCTCCTCTATGATGATTAGGCAAACCTTAGCTATCTCTGAATCGCGTTCGCAATCCCCTCCGACGTACGGTCCCGGAGTGAGCCCCACCACCGGCGCACGGGCGGGCAACCGTCCGGGCCCCAAGCCACGCCTGACCCGCGAGGAGATCGTCGAGGCGGCCGTCGAGGTCGGCGTCGACCGGCTGACCGTCGCCGCCGTGGCCGACCGGCTCGGCGTCGCGGCCGGCACCCTCTACCGCTACGTCGACGGCCTGGAGGAGATCGCCGGCGCGGCACTGGCCCTGGTGCTCGCCCGCACCCCGCTGCCCGACGCGTCGGCCGGCTGGCGGGCGTTCCTCGAGGCCGAGGCCGCACTCGCGTTCGACCTGCTGCTGCGCTACGCCGCACTCGCGCAGGACGTGGGGGCCGACCTCGGCGCGGTCGCCGGCGACCGGCTGGACCGGATCGTCGGCACGCTGCGGGACACCGGCGGCTTCGACACCGCGGCCGCCGTGCGGATCGCCGACGCCGTGCTCGACATCGTCGCCGACGGGGCGGCCCAGACCCGCTGGGTGCGCGGCCCCGACGGCGGCCCCGGCGACCTGTCCGAGGCCGCGCGGGCCTACCTCGGGTCGGTCACGGAGGGGATCCGCCCGAGCCTGGAGGCGATCATGGCCGACCCGTACGAGCACGTGCTGGACAAGGTCGCCCTGGTCCTCGACGGCGTCGAGCTGCGCCGGGCCGCCGGGCGGCCCGGGTACGGCGGAGCCGGCTGAGCGGCCTCACCCGCCGTTGCGGTCGCCCTCCGGG
This sequence comes from Pseudonocardia sp. HH130629-09, assembly GCF_001294645.1. NCBI lineage: Bacteria > Bacillati > Actinomycetota > Actinomycetes > Pseudonocardiales > Pseudonocardiaceae > Pseudonocardia > Pseudonocardia sp. HH130629-09. The sequence goes on along the minus strand of NZ_CP011868.1, from coordinate 6,053,004 downwards.
TCGAGCAGGTCCCGGGCCGAGGTCCGGCCGCGCCAGGCGTCGAGCACGGCCGGGGCGGCCCCGCCGGCGACGGCCAGCACCCGCAGCGCGACGGCCTGCGCAGCGCGCGCCGGCGCCGTCGCGGGTCGGGGGCCCGGCGGCTCGCCCGCGGCGACCGAGCGGACGACCTCGGCCGTGACCGCCTGCTGCTCCGGGTCGCCGAAGCGCTCCAGCAGCCGGTCGAAGCAGGCCGCGCGGGTCGGGTCGAACGGGATCGGCCGCCCGGTCAGGTCGGTGAGCGGGTGCGCCGGGTAGAGGTGCGCGCAGGGCAGGTGACCGGCGGGCACGGGAACGGTCGCCGCGTGCGTGCGGCCCTCGCGCAGCACGTGCGGGAGCAGGTGGGTGTGCGGCCCGTCCGGGGAGCGCCCCTCCGGCGGCGGGATCGCGGCGTACACCTCGACCCGGCCGAGCGCGGTGGTGAACACCCGGTGCGGGCCCGCCGCGACCAGTGCGGCGGTCAGCGCGCCGTCGAGCTGGCCGCCCTCGGCGCGGCGCAGCAGCCCGAGCAGGTCGGGATCGGTCGTGCGCACGCAGGCGTCCACGGTGGCCGTACCGAGCCCGAGGTCGACGAGCACGGCGTCGCGGTCGGCCGGTCGCAGCGCGCAGCGGTCGGGGCCGAGCACGGTGACCGAGGTCCGCGCGGCCCTGCGTGCCGCGGCCGCGGGCAGGCAGAACGCGACCGCGTGGTTCCAGTGCTCGTGCGGGCCGACCGGCGTCCGGTAGGCCAGCGGCCGGGTCGCCGGGTGCGCCGCGATCCGGATCCCGCCGCGGGCGGTGACGACCGCACCCGGCCCGGACGGCACGACGGCCTCGTCGGGGGTCCGGACGAACTCGGCGATCGCGCCGGGCGCACCCATGCTCCAGCCCGCGTACGGGTCGGCCAGGTACGCACCCAGCAGCCCGGCCACGTCGTCCCCGGCCACGTCGTCCACGTCCACGCCTCTCACCCTGCCCCTCCGACGGGAGGGTTCACACCCCGACACGGTCTGTCGCACAGTGATGGCAACAACGATCGGGAGGCATCGTGGAGGAGCACCCGCACGACGGCCAGGAGTGCGCCGGCTGCGACTGGGAGGGCAGACCGGAGGCGTTCCGGTGGTTCCCCGAGCTGGGCAGGCCTCTCGACCCGGCGGGCGGGCGCGGCCAGCGTCACGAGGCCTGAGCTCACCGGGCACCCACCCGTTCCCATCGGCGTCCCCACCACAGGGCCGTCCCGGCCGTCAGCACGACCGCCAGCGAGGGCACGAGCACCACCTGGGGCGCGCCGAACAGGTACTCGCGGCCCTCGGCCACCATCGCGCCCCACTCCGCGGTCGGCGGCTGCACGCCGAGCCCGAGGAACGACAGCCCGGAGACGGTGAGCAGGGTGCTCGCGAATCGGACGCAGGCGTGCGCGGCCAGCGGCGGGACGAGGTTCCGGGCGACGTGCCGGGTCAGGACCCGCCCGGGCCCCGCGCCGAGGGCGACCGCCGCCGTCACGTACTCCCGCTGCCGCTCGGCGAGGGCGAGCAGGTAGGTCTGCCGGGCGAACGGCGTCCAGGCGATCACCGTGACCGCCACCAGCAGGGATCCGACGCCCGGCCCCAGCGCGACCGCGGCGAGCAGCCCGAACAGCACCACGGGGATCGCGGCCAGGACGTCGACCACCCGCATCACCGCCCGCCCGACCGGGCCCGCGACCGCGGCGAGCGACCCGACGACGACCCCGACCATCCCGGTGACCAGCACCGCGGACAGCGCCAGTCCGACCGTCAGCCGTCCGCCGTGGACGGTGCGGGCGAGCAGGTCCCGGCCCAGCTGGTCGGTGCCCAGCGGGTGTGCCGCGGACGGGCCGGCGAGCATCCCGGCGAAGTCGACGGCGTCCGGGTCGGGCAGCGGCACCGAGAGCAGGCCTGCCGGAACGAGCATCCGCACCGGTCCCACCACGAGCAGGGCGGCCACCCCGGCCGCGACCCACCACGCGGTCCGCGCCCGGGCCCTCACCGCGACCCCGCCGAGCGCAGCACCGGGTCCAGCGCCGTCGCCAGCACCTCCACCAGCACCCCCGCGACCACCGCGACCGCGACGACGAGCAGCGTGCCCGCCTGCACCACCGGCAGGTCCTGCGCGACGACGGCCCGGTGCAGCAGGCGCCCCAGCCCCGGGATACCGAACACGACCTCGACCACCACCGAGCCGCCCAGCAGCCCGGCGACGAACATCCCGGCCAGCGCGGTCACCGAGGTCGTCGCGAGCCGGGCGCCGTGCCGCCACAGGACCCGGTGCTCACCGAGACCCTTGGCCCGCGCGACGAGCACGTGCGGCCGGGTCAGTACCCCGGCGGTCTCGGCGCGGACGAGCTGGGCGGCGAGCGCCCCCGGGTAGGCGGCCAGGGTCAGCACCGGCAGGACCAGGTGGGCGGGGTCGCCCCAGCCGAGCGCGGGCAGCGCCCCGGCCCACACCGCGAACACCAGTACCAGCCAGGGGGCGAGCACGAACTCCGGCACCGCGACCCCGGCGACGGTGCCCAGCCCGAGGAACCGGTCGAGCGCCCCACCGGGACGGCGCGCCGCGTACACCCCGGCGGGGATGCCGACGACCGCGGCCAGGGCGAGGGCGAGCACGGCGAGGAGCCCGGAGACCGTCGCGGCGTCGGCGATCTGGCCGGCGACCGGGGTCCGCGCGACGTAGCCGTAGCCGAGGTCGCCGCGCAGCACCCCGCCCAGCCAGCGCAGGTACTGCTCGGTGACCGGCGCGTCCAGCCCGAGCGAGGACCGCAGCCGCGCCTCGGTCGCCGGGTCCGGCACCGCCTCGGCGCTGCGGGCACGCAGGACCGCCCGCGCCGGGTCGACGCCGACCAGCCGCGGCAGCGCGAACACCAGCACCGACGCGGCCAGCAGCACCGGCCCGACGACGAGGAGCCGACGCAGCAGGAGCCCGATCACCCCGTGGTCGGGGTGAGCTGCGGCAGCACCGGGCGGATCTGCAACGGGTCGGGGACGAAGCCGGTCGCCCCGCGCAGCACGGCGGTGTTGAGCGGGTGCACGACCATGACGCCGACGGCGTCGCGGGTCAGCATCGCCGCGGCCTCGCGGAACATCTGCTGGCGGGCCGCCGGGTCGACGGTGGAGTTGAGCCGGTCGACCAGCGCGTCGTAGGCGGGGCTGCAGTACTGGTCGATCGCGTAGCTGCCGTCGCAGGTGTAGTCCGAGGTCAGCGTGCTCGCCGCGTCCGGGAAGTCGGACAGGTAGCTGCGCGAGTTGAGGAACATGTCGTAGTCACCGGCGAGGACCTTCGGCTCCTGGGCGTCGTAGTTCCCGACGGTGACCTCGACACGCACCCCGGCGGAGGCGAGCATCGCCTGGATCGCGTTCACCAGCGCGGGCAGCTCGGGCCGGTTCGGGAAGGTCCACAGCCGCACGGTCAGCGGGTTCTGCTCGGTGTAGCCGGCCTCGGCGAGCAGCTGCCGGGCCCGGGCGAGGTCGGCGCCCGGCGGCGGAGCGGTCTCACCCCAGGGGACGGCCCCGCCGAACAGGTCGGCCGCGGGCGCGGCCCCACCGGCGAGCACCTGCCGGGCCAGCACCGGGCGGTCGATCGCCGCGGTGACGGCCTGGCGCACCCGCAGGTCGTCGAACGGCTTGGCGGACTGGTTGAGCTGCAGCGGCACGGTGCGCGCGTTCGGGTACTCGACGACCTCGGCCCCGGCCGAGCGGACCTGGTCGAGCTGGGCCTGCGGCAGGCCCTCGGCGAACTGGACGTCACCGGACTGGATCGCGAGCGCCCTGGCCTGCGGGTCCTCGACGTAGCGGACGGTGACCCGGGCGGCGCCCGCCGGCTCGCCCCAGTAGTCGTCGTTGCGGACCAGCTGCGCGGAGTCGGTGCCGCTGACGGACTCCAGCACGAAGGGACCGGTCGCGGTGCGCAGGTACTCCGGCGCTCCGCCGCCGGTGTACGCGGCGGGCGCGAGGATGCCGAGGTTGCCGCTGGACAGGCGCAGCGGCATGACCGGGTCGGGCTCGGTGGTGGTGATGCGCACGGCGTCCGGACCGTCGGGGGCGACGGCGAAGCCGATGCCGCGGATCGCCCGCGGCGGGGCCTCGACGCCCGCGACGTAGCGCAGCGCGGTGACGACGGCGTCCGGGGTGAGCGGGGAGCCGTCGTGGAACCGCACGCCCTGGCGCAGGGTGAACCGCCAGGCGTTGCCCTGCTGCTGCCACGCGGTCGCGAGCATCGGCGCCGGCCGGGCGTCGGCGTCGACGGTGGTCAGGGTCTCCGCGACGCCCAGGGACTGCAGCCGGGCGCCGTCGTCGGCGTCGAAGGCGTAGTCGGCGCGCGGCGGGAACTGCAGGGCCACGGTCAGCTCGCCGGACGGGTCCGGGGTCGCGGCACCGCCGCCCCCGTCGGCGCCGCATCCGACGAGCAGCAGGGCGGCGGCCGCGAGCAGTGCGGCCATCTGTCGTGCGATCACCCCGTATGCCTACATCTGAGCACCTATTCAATCAATGCGGCGTGAGCAACGCCCCCGTCCCCCACGACTGCCCGCACGAGCGGGCCGTCCGTGCCGAACCTCCGCACGGACGGCCCGCTCGTCACCCGCGACGGGCGGCCGGCGCGGACCGGGCTCAGCCGGTCGTGGTCGCCTCACGGACGTGGCGGGCCGCGGCGACCAGGTTGGTCAGCGCCGCGACCGTCTCGGGTTCCGCGCGGGTCTTGAGCCCGCAGTCCGGGTTGGCCCACAGCCGGTCCGGTCCGATGTGGCGCAGGGCCGCGCGGAGCTGGTCGACCAGCTCGTCGGTGGCGGGGACCTCGGGTGAGTGGACGTCGTAGACGCCCGGGCCGAGCCCGCGCGGGACCCCCGGGCCGAGGTCGGCCAGCACCTCCATCCGCGACCGGGCCGCCTCGACCGTGGTGACGTCGGCGTCGAGCCCGTCGATCGCCCCCACCACCTCGCCGAACTCGGAGTAGCAGAGGTGGGTGTGGATCTGGGTGGTGTCGGCGACGGCACCGACGGCCAGCCGGAACGCGTCCACCGCCCAGTCCAGGTAGGCGGCCCGGTCGCGCTCGTGCAGCGGCAGCAGCTCGCGCAGCGCGGGCTCGTCGACCTGGACGATCCGGATCCCGGCCGCCTCCAGGTCGACGACCTCGTCGCGCAGGGCCAGCCCGACCTGCCGGGCGGTGTCGCCCAGCGGCTGGTCGTCGCGCACGAACGACCAGGCGAGGATGGTGACCGGCCCGGTGAGCATCCCCTTCACCGGCGCCTCGGACAGCGACTGCGCGAACTCCGCCCAGCCGACGGTGATCGGCCGGGGCCGGGACACGTCGGAGTGCAGGATCGGCGGGCGCACGCAGCGCGAGCCGTAGGACTGCACCCAGCCGTGGTCGGTGGTGGCGAAGCCGTCGAGGTTCTCGGCGAAGTACTGGACCATGTCGTTGCGCTCGGGCTCACCGTGCACCAGGACGTCGAGCCCGATGTCCTCCTGCAGCCGCACCACCCGTACGATCTCCTGACGCATCCGCTCGGTGTAGGTGCCGGTGTCGATCACGCCGGAGCGGTGCGCGGCCNCGGTCGCGCCGGATCTGCACGGTCTGCGGGAAGGAGCCGATCGTCGTCGTGGGGACGACGGGCAGGCCGAGCGCCTCGCGCTGGACCTTCGCCCGCACGTCGCCGTGGCTGCGCCGGTAGTGGTCGGGGCCGAGCGCGGCGAGCCGGGAGCGCACCCGCTCGTCGCGGCGCGCGGTGGCCGCGACCCGCTCCCTGGTGGCTCGTGCGGCGTCGAACTCCGCCGCGACCGCGTCCGGTCCCTCGTGCAGGGCGCGTCCGAGGAGCACGACCTCCTCGACCTTCTGCCGGGCGAACGCCAGCATGTCGACGACGTCACCGGGCAGGGCCGTCTCGGCGGTCAGGTCGTAGGGGACGTGCAGCAGCGAGCACGACGTGGAGACCTCGACCCGCCCCGCGACGCCGACCAGCCGCTGCGCCGTCGCCAGCGCCCGGTCCAGGTCGGTGCGCCACACGTTCCGCCCGTCGACGACGCCGGCCAGCACCACCTTCCGGTCCAGCCCGGGCACCGCCGGGTCTCCGGCGTCGAGGGCGGCACCCCCCGCGACGAGGTCGAGCGCCAGCCCCTCGACGGCCGTGGCGGCGAGCGCGGGCAGCGCCGGGCCCAGCTCCCCGAAGTACGACGCGACGAGGATCTTCGGCCGCCGGGTCGCCGAGGCGAGCCGGTCGTAGGCCCGGCGCAGTGCCGCGATCTCCTCCGGCGTCCGGTCGGCGGCGAAGGCGGGCTCGTCGAGCTGCACCCACTCCGCGCCCGCCTCGGCGAGCTCGGCGAGCAGGTCGCGGTAGACCTCGACGAGCGGCCCCAGCAGGTCCAGCGGGCGGAAGCCCTCCGGTGCGCCGTCGGCCGGTTTCGACAGCAGCAGGAAGGTCACCGGTCCGACCAGCACCGGGCGGGTGGTGATCCCGCTGCGCAGGGCCTCCCGGAACTCGTCGAGGGCCTTGCGGCTGCCCGGCGCGAGGCGGGTGGCCGGGCCGACCTCGGGGACCAGGTAGTGGTAGTTCGTGTCGAACCACTTGGTCATCTCGCAGGCCGGGGCACCGGTGCGGCCGCGCGCCATCGCGAACAGCCGCTCCAGCGGGTCGGTGATGCCGGCGAAGCGCTCCGGCACCGCCCCGACCGCCAGCGCGGTGTCCAGGACGTGGTCGTAGAACGAGAACGTGTTGCCCGGCACCGAGCCGAGCCCGGCGTCGCGCAACCCGGTCCAGGTGTCGCGGCGCAGTCCGGCGGCGACGTCGTGCAGTGCCGACGCGTCGCTCCGCCCGGCCCAGTACGCCTCGGTCGCCCGCTTGAGCTCCCGGTCCGGCCCGATCCGGGGGTACCCCAGGACGGTGCTGCCGATGGTGCTGCTGGAAGGAATGCTCACGGCCCTCTCTCCTCGCGAGTGCGGTGGAGGACCCGTCGCCGGCAGGGGGCGCCTGCGACCGCCGGGCACGACGGTGCCCGGTCGTCCGCCCGGCCCTCCCGCGAGGCCACGGATCCGCGCACGCCGGACGGCGCACGCACCGGCGGCAGGTCTTCGGACTCACGGGCGCACTGCTCACACCTACTGGCCGTCGCTTCCCGGGATCACTTCCAGTGCTGTTGACGGCGGTCGTTCCCGTTCACCGCTGCGGGGCAGTCCCGGATTCCCACCGGGTTCCCTCTTACCTCGTGACGCCCCGTTCCCGGGATGACACGAACCGTCGGCGGACCGACCCTAACCCAGGACGAGCCCGGCGAACTGTTGCCGAGCTCTCCCTGTTGCAATAGGTTTGCAGCACTCAGCCCTCTCCACACGGATCGACGGGCGACCTCACCCTGCCCCCCTCCGTTCGGAGGGGTTTCCTGCCCGGTCTCCCGAGGGGTAATGCCGATCACCCCTGTGCGCGCGGCCACAGGGGTCCTAGCGTTCGGCCTCGACCCCATCCGCCTGCCTCAGAAAGGGCTGACATGCAGGTAGACGAGCTGCTCAAGCCGTTCCCCATCAAGGAGTTCCACCCGTTCCCGCGTGCGCTCATGGGCCCGGGGTCGCACGAGCTGATCGGCCCCGAGGCGCTCAAGCTGGGCTTCAAGAAGACCCTGGTGATGACGTCGGGCCTGCGCGGCACCGACATCGTCCACAAGATCGTCGAGTCGATGAAGTACCACGGCCTCGAGGTCGTGCTGTACGACAAGGTCGAGTCGAACCCCAAGGACTACAACGTCATGGACGCTGTGGGCCTCTACCAGCAGAACAACTGCGACTCCTTCGTCTCCATCGGCGGCGGCTCCTCGCACGACGCCTGCAAGGGCGCGCGCGTCTCGGTCGCCCACGACGGTCGCAACGTCAACGAGTTCGAGGGCTTCAACAAGTCCGAGAACCCGGCCAACCCGCCGCACATCGCGGTCTCCACCACGGCCGGTACCGGCTCGGAGACCTCGTGGGCCTACGTCATCACCGACACCACGACCGACCCCGACAACCCGCACAAGTACGTCGCCTTCGACGACGCGTCGGTCACCACCCTCGCGATCGACGACCCGGTGCTCTACTACGACTGCCCGATCGACTACACCGCGCAGTGCGGGTTCGACGTGCTCGCCCACGCCTCGGAGCCCTACGTCTCGCGGCTGGACTTCCAGCCGTCGCTGGGCAACGCCCTGCACGCCATCAAGCTGACCTCGCAGAACCTGCGCAAGGCCGTCTGGAACGGCCAGGAGCTCTCCGGCCGCGAAGGCATGATGTACGCGCAGTACATCGCCGCCCAGGCGTTCAACTCCGGTGGGCTCGGCATCATCCACTCGATCAGCCACGCGGTGTCGGCGTTCTACGACACCCATCACGGCCTGAACAACGCCATCGCGCTGCCCCGCGTGTGGGCGTTCAACATGCCGGTGGTCTACGAGCGCTTCGCCGACATCGCCGAGGCCATGGGTGTCGACACCCGCGGCATGACCAAGCCGCAGGCCGCCGACGCGGCGCTCGCCGCGTCCATCCGGCTGCTGCGCGACGTGGGCATCCCGGAGAAGTTCGCCGACGTCAAGCAGGACACCTACTCGAAGAACCGGCTCGGGGTCGGCCCGACCAAGTTCTACGAGAACGCGCCCACCATCATCGGCGACGCGGCCGACGTCGACCGGATCACCAACCACGTCCTCGGCGACGCGTGCACCCCGGGCAACCCGAAGGAGTGCACGTTCGAGACCGTCCGCCCGGTCGTCGACCACTCCATCAACGGTGACCTGGACGACCTGCTGACCTGATCCGCAGGGCAGGAGGTCCACCGTCGTACCGGCGGGCCCAGCCGTCCGAGGCGATACTCGGGTGGGTGGGCCCGCCGGCCGCGGCCCCGCTCGTCCCCGCACCAGAGCCGGTGCGGTCCGCGAAGGAGATACCCGAGTGTCCGAGGCTGTCGTCCCCACGGTGACCGAGGCGGCGGAGGCCGTCGCCTCGACCGGCCCCTTCGAGTCCGTCGACCAGGTGGTCGAGACCCTGCGGGAGCAGGGCTACATCGCCGACACCCGCCTGGCGACGACGGTGTTCCTGCTGACCCGTCTGGACAAGCCGCTGCTGCTGGAGGGACCCGCCGGAGTCGGCAAGACAGAGCTGGCCAAGATGCTCGCCGTCGCCACCGGGCGCCGGCTGCTGCGTCTGCAGTGCTACGAGGGCCAGGACGAGACCAAGGCCCTGTACGAGTGGGACTACGGCAAGCAGCTGATGTACACCCAGATCCTCCGCGAGAAGATCGGGCAGCTCGTCTCCGACGCCCCGGACCTCGCCTCCGCGGTCGACCGCATCGGGTCCCAGGAGAGCGTGTTCTTCTCCGAACGCTTCCTCGCGCCGCGTCCGCTGCTGGAGGCCATCCGCTCCGAGCAGCCCGTGGTGCTGCTGATCGACGAGGTCGACCGCGCCGACGAGGCGCTGGAGGCCGTGCTCCTGGAGACCCTCGGCGAGTTCCAGATCTCCGTCCCCGAGATCGGGACCTTCGTCGCGAAGCAGCGCCCGTACGTACTGCTGACCTCGAACAACACCCGGGACCTCGCCGCCGCGCTCAAGCGTCGCTGCCTGCACCTGTTCCTCGACTACCCGTCGGCCTCCCGCGAGCTGGAGATCGTGAAGTCGAAGAAGACCGGGCTGTCGGACCAGCTGGCCGAGGAGCTCGTCAACGTCGTGCGCGGGCTGCGCGAGCTGGAGCTGCGCAAGTCGCCGTCGATCTCGGAGACCATCGACTGGGCCCGCACGCTGGCCGTCCTGGGCGTCGACGAGCTGAGCTCGCAGATCCTCTCCGACACCGTCTCGGTCGTCGTCAAGTACGACAAGGACGTCACGAAGGCCCTGGACGCGCTGCCGCGGCTGGTCGACCCGAACGCGGTCGTCACCGAGCACGGGCACGGCCACGGGCACGGCCATGGACACGGCCACGACGGCGACCACGTCCACGACGAGCCCGCCGCCCCGCCGGCGCGCACCGCGGGCGCCCGTGGCGACGACCCGGACGACGGCGACGTCGACGGCCGCGCCAAGCGCGCGGCGAAGGACCAGGCGGGCCGGCACGGCGGCATCTACGGCGGCCTCCCGGGCGGCGCCGCCCCGCCGCCGTCGGCGATCCGGAAGGTCTCGCCCGGCCAGGGCACCCGCTCCTTCGGCGGCTCCCGCAAGCGCCCGGTCTGATCGGGGCGTCGGCATGGAAGCGAGCATCCACCGCTTCGTCCGGCTCCTGCGGATCCGGTCGGTGCGCATCTCGGTCTCCGAGGCGCTCGACGCGATGGCCTGTGCCGCCCAGCCGGGGGTGCTGTCCGACAGGTCGGTGCTGAAGGAGGCGCTGCGCATCGCGCTGATCAAGGACCGCCGCGACGAGGCGACCTTCGACGAGGTCTTCGACCTGTTCTTCTCCCTGGTCAGAGTGGGCGAGGCCGACACGGGTCACGGCCACGGGCACGGGCACGGCGACATGTCCGACGACACCCCGCTGAAGAACTTCACGCTGTCCGAGGAACCGTCGGAGACCCCGCAGGAGGGGCACGACCACGGCTCCCCGGTCGACATCAAGGAGTTCTTCGACCCGGAGGACCTGGCCGAGCAGTACAACCTGCACCAGGAGGCCAACAAGATCGACATGGCCTCGATGACGGACGAGATCGTGCTCTCCAAGGAGCAGGCAGGCGACGTCGCCGACGGCCGGCGCGTCCAGATCGAGACCGACCGGTTCTCCGGCGGTGGCCGGCCCGGTGACATCTCCCAGCAGCAGGGCACGAAGGTCGACGCCGACCTGTCGGTCGCCCAGCAGGACGCGCTGCTGGGCTGGTTGAACTCCGAGGAGGACCGGCTCTCGGAGTCCGAGCAGGGGACCGAGGACGACGCGGCCGCCCTGCGCCGGCGTCTCACCGGGGTGCTCGACAACCTCCCCGAGCTGCTCAAGGCCCACCTGGAGAAGCTGCTCGCGATCGAGCAGCGGATCGTCGAGGGCCACGACGACGCCGAACGCGTCGCCGAGGTCGACCGGGCGAACGAGTCCGAGCGCATGCAGCTGGAGGAGTCGCTGCGGCGGCTCGCGAAGTCGCTGCACGGCGCGCTCACCCACCGCAGAAGGGTCTCGCCGCGGGGCCGGATCGACTCGGCCCGGACCATGCGCAGGAACATGCGCTACGACGGCGTCCCGTTCTCCCCCGTCACCGTGCAGCGCCAGGAGGACAAGCCGCGCCTGGTGGTGCTGACCGACGTCTCGTTGTCGGTCCGGGCCACCGCACGGTTCACCCTGCACCTGGTGCACGGTCTGCAGGACCTGTTCGGCCAGGTGCGCTCGTTCGCGTTCGTCGCCGACCTGGTCGAGGTGACCGACCTGTTCGCCGACCACCCCGTCGAGCACGCCCTCGGGCTGATCTTCGGCGGCGACCAGCTCGACGTCGACGCCAACTCCCACTACGGCCTGGCCTTCGGCCAGTTCCTGTCCGACCACGGCTCGGCGGTCACCCGGCGCACCACGGTGCTGGTGCTCGGCGACGGCCGGGGCAACGGCAACGACCCCAACATGGAGGCGTTCGTCGAGATCACCCGGCGGGCCCGGGAGACGATCTGGCTGACACCGGAGCCGCGCTACTCCTGGGGGCTGGGTCGCTGCGACCTGCCCGCCTACGCCGAGTACTGCGACCGCGTCCGCGTGGTACGGGACCTGTCCGGTTTCGAGGCGACGACCAACGAGATGGCGGGCGAGCTGATCGGCCGCTGACCCGGCCACGCCCCCGATGGTGCACGCCCCCCCCGGGGTCAGCGCTCGACGACGATCTTCCCGACGGTGCTGCCGGACTCGATGAGCCGGTGCGCCTCGCGGACCGACTCGGCCGTCAGTCCCTGCAGCCGCCGCGTCTCGGTGCTGCGCAGCTCGCCGGCGTCGACCAGGCGGGCGACCTCGTCCAGAATCTCCCGCTGCACCGTCGAGGTCGGCTCGGACAGCGGCCGGGTGAACATCAGCTCCCAGTGCCAGGCCTGCGACTTCGCCTTCAGCGGCAGGGTGTCCAGCCCCTCCGGCTCGTCGATGGCGACGACGATGCCGCGCGGGGTCATGAGCTCGGCGTAGGCCTCGACGTTGCCCTCCGAGACCGGTGAGAACACGTACTGGACGCCGTCCGGAGCGGCCGCACGGACGGTCGCGACGAGGTCGTGGTGGTCGGCGATCGCGTGCGCGCCCATCGCACGGGCCCAGTCCGCGGACTCCGCCCGCGACGCGGTGCCGACCAGGGTCAGCCCGGTGCGGCGGCCGAGCTGCAGGACCATCGAGCCGACGCCGCCCGCGGCGGACACCACGAGCAGGGTGCCGGTGGACTCCGCGGTGACCCGCAGGTGGTCGTGCAGGCATTCCCAGGCCGTGAGCGAGGTCAGCGGCAGCGCGGCAGCGGCGGCGAAGTCCAGGCTCGAGGGCTTGCGGCCGACGATGCGCGAGTCGACGAGCTGACGGTGGGCGTTGCTGCCGGGCCGGTCGATCGCGCCGGCGTAGTAGACCTCGTCGCCGGGCGCGTACCCCTGCACCGACGCCCCCACCCCGACGACGACGCCCGCCGCGTCGTACCCGAGCACCTTCGGCCCGTCGGCCGGGTCGAAGGAGGCACGGACCTTGCGGTCGACCGGGTTCACCGAGACGGCGCGGACGTCGACGAGCAGGTCGTACGGTCCCGGGTCGCCGACCTCGATCTCCGAGTCCACCAGGGCCCCGGGATCCTCGATCGGCAGCGGGCGGGGTGCGACGACGGCGGGGACGAGAGCCATGACCGAACGCTAACCGCGCGGACGTCCGGCCGCGCACCGCGCCGGCCCCGGGATGGGCCGTTCGGCCCATTTCGGACCGCGCGGCGGCCGCCCCACGTATCATGGGAGGGTCCCTTCGGAAGGCGGGCCGTGTGGTGGGTGAGGGTGGGCTGGTCGTCCGGGCCGTCGGGCGGGTGTGCACGGCGCTGTGGGGCTACACGCCCGGGGTGATCCCCGCGATGGTCGCCACGATGGGCAGCGGTCCCGCGCTGCGCTGGTTCGCGGCCAACTTCCCGCGCTTCCTGGTCACCCTGCGCGTGCTGGGCCCCGTCCGCACCCACCTGGCCGGGCTCACGATCTCCCTGGTGAACGGGTGCACGTACTGCGCCTACGGCCGCGCGCACGCCCTGGAGCTGATCCACCTGCGCGACCGGGGCCGGTTGTTCCCGCTCGACGCCCGCACCCTGGAGAGCTGGAACGGGCTGTCCCGCCGCGAGATCGGGCTGCGGTTGCGCGGTGTGCTCGAACAGGCCGGGATGCACGCCGAGGTGATCTGGGTGGACCGCACCCTGGCCCTGCTGGACGGCGCCCCGCCCGTCGACGCCGACGAGCGCCGCATCGCCCACCTGTGCCGGATGGTCGGCACCATGAACGCGATCGCGGTCGCCGCGGGGACCGTCCCGGACGGCGCCCACGACCCGGTCAACAAGGACGCCGCGCTGAAGGCCCGGCTGCTCGCCGCGCAGACGGTCTGAGCCCCCGGACGCCGGCACTCGCCCCCACCGTCCGGACGGGGAGGGACCGGGCCGTCGGACGTGGTGCGGCGTGCCGGTGACCGCCTAGCGTGGCGTGGGTCCCCGCACGTACAGGAGCGATCCCATGATCGGAACCGACCGGCTCTCCAACGACCTCGCCGGCTGGCTGGACCGCACCCTGGTGCAGCCCGGGATCCTGCCGGCCGAGCGCTTCGAGGAGGCGTTCGTCGCCTGCGTCGCGAGCGCCGCGAAGGACCCCGAGCTCCCGGACGACGCGTGGCTCGCCTTCTACCGCAACACCCTCGACGCGCTGGCCGGAGAGCCCGAGCCGGGCGGCACCAACGCCGAGATGGCGCCGGTGCACGCCCGCGCCCGGTCCCTCGTGCTGGGCGAGGAGGTGCTGGAGCTCGGCTGCTGCTTCGGCTTCCTGTCGCTGCAGCTGGCCCGCGACGGCCACCGCGTCACCGCCACCGACCTCACCGGCGGCACCGTCGAGCTGCTGACCCGGATGGCGCCTCAGCTCGGCGCCGACCTGGAGACCCACCTCGCCGACGCGCGTGCCGTCGCGCTGCCCGACGGCTGCGCGGACACGGTGTTCGCCGTGCACCTCGTCGAGCACCTGTCCGAGTCCGACGGCGACGAGGTCGTCGCCGAGATGCTGCGCCTCGCCCGGCGACGGGTGGTCGTCGCCGTCCCGTTCGAGGACGAGCCGAACCCCGCCTGGGGTCACGTCCGGGTCTTCGACGAGCGCGTCCTGACCCGGATCGGGGAGCGCACCGGCCGGTCGTTCACGGTGTCCGAGCACCACGGCGGCTGGCTGGTGATCGACCTCTGAGCAGGGCGTGGGTGAGCGCCTCCAGCGGGCCGCGGCCGTGGCCGCGCAACCACCACCCCGCCGCCGCGGCCGACCCGGCGACGACGAGGGCCCACACCGCGACGACCACCCCGGTCCGCAGCGGCGCCGGGACGCCGACGAGCGCCCCGGCCAGGCCGAGCCCCCAGGCACCGAACAGGACCGCGGCCACGACGTTCTGGCCGACGTAGCCGGTCATCGCGGTCCGGCCGAGCGCGGTGAGCCCGCGCCGCACCGGGCCGGCCGGGCCACGCAGCCGCGCCAGGACCTCCAGGACCAGACCGAGCAGCCCCAGCGCGACCAGCGGTGCCACCAGGTAGCGCTCGACCAGGAACCACGGGGCGCCGCCGAGCGTGGTGAGCAGGGTGAGCACCACCCCGACGGCCCCGGTGCCGATCAGCCGCCGGCGCAGGGTGACGGCGGCGGCGTCGAACAGGCCGGCGCGCAGCAGGGCCGACCCGGCCAGGAACAGCACCACCGCCGACGGGACGATCAGGACCAGCTCGACCCGGTAGAGCAGCGGGTCGGTCAGCCGGGCGGCGACCTGTCCGGTCCAGGTCGCCGGGTACGGCGGGAGCGGCACGTCGGCCCCGGTGCTGCCGGCCGTCGCGACGGACGCACCGGCCACGAGCAGCACCGTGACCGCCCCGGCGACGCAGGCCGCCGCCGTCCGCACCCGCGCCGACCGGCCCACCAGCCACGCGACCAGCACCGAGGCGATCGCGTAGCCCATCAGCACGTCGAACTCGAAGACCAGCACGTAGTGCAGCAGCCCCTCGGTGAACAGGATCGCGGCCCGGGCGAGGTAGCGGCCGGGCCACCGCAGCCCTCGGCGCACCGCGGAGCGGTACTGCAGCTCCAGCCCGATGCCGAACAGCAGGGTGAGCAGTGCGAGGAACTTGCCGTTCGCGACGGCGCGGAGCGCGGTGTCGAGCCACCACTCCCCGGCGAACCCGGCGAACACCGCGCCCGGCCCGCGCGGGTCGGCGAACACCCAGACGTTCGTCGCGAAGGTCCCGGCGATCGCGAGGCCGCGCAGCACGTCCGGGGCAGCGAGGCGGTCACCGGGCACCGGAGCGCTCCCGGTCGTCCGTACCGGGGAACACCGTCGCCCACAGCGGCCCCGCGACGAACCAGATCCCGGCGATCAGCGACGCCGTCGCCAGCCAGGACCACATCGGGTCCCCCGACCAGGCACCCGGCGCCGGGACCGCGCGGCCGCCGACCAGCGACAGCAGCACCAGCACCGCCGCCGTGATCACCCAGGCGGCGACGACCTTGCCGTACTCGCGCCACTCGTACCGCATCCGGGCGGCCCCGCCCCGGGGCGGGCGTATCGGTGCCGGGCCGCCCGCGAAGCGGTGGGCGAACCGGACGTCGGCCCAGCGCACCAGCGAGTGTCCGAACGCGACGGTGATCCCGAGGTAGAGCGCTGCCAGCCCGTGCACCCGCGACGGTTCGCCGCCGGTCGCCAGGTCCACCGTCGAGGCGGTGACCAGCACGAGGTCCATCAGCGGCACCCCCAGCAGCAACACCGCACCCGGGCCCCGGCGACGCAGCACGTAGCGCGCCCCCAGCCCGGCCAGCAGGAACACCCAGAACCCGATCTCGGCACCGACGATCAGCCACAGCAGCGGCTCGGCGAACAACGACTCCCCCATGGCCGGCGATCGTGCCGCCCCGCCCGCGGTGGCGCGTCCGGCGTGCGACCGATCCGCGCATACCACCTTCGACGGACGCGGCGCGGGCGCCGGGCGTGCTGTGATGGGGTGTGATCACGTACCTGGTGAACCGCGACGGCGGCGCACCCTCGGTGCTCCGCGACGCCGGGACGGGCGTCGTGTGGTTCGTGGTCGGGCTGCTGCTGATCTGGGCGCTGCCCGACGCGGGGATCGCCTGGTTCGTCGCGGGGTCCGGAGGGGCGACACCGGCGTCGCTGCTGTTCATGGGGGTGGGCTGCGCCGCGTCGGTGCTGCGCCGGATCGCGGTGCCCGCCGGGCTGCTGGTCGGCACGGCGGCCGTGGTCGCGGGCCCCGTCCTGGACGGCCGGACCGAGATCGGGACCGTGCTCGTGTTCACCGACCTGCTCTACTGCGCCGTGGTGTTCCCACCGCACCGCACCGCATGGGCGGTCGCCGTCGCCGCCGGTGGGGTCGCCACCGTCCTGGGCGTCGTGGCACTGCTGACCACGGGCATGCGCACCGGCACCTACGCGGTGCTCAACCTGACGCTCGTCGTCGGGCTCCCGCTGGTCTGGGGGCTGGAGGTGCGCCGGTTCCGGGACCTGGCGGCCGTCGAGCGGGAGCGGGCCGCCGCGGTGGAGCAGACGGCGGCCCGGGAGCGGGACGCCGCCGTCGCCGCGGAGCGGGCCCGGATGGCCCGCGACCTGCACGACGTCGTCGCCGGTCGGCTGTCGGCGATCGCGCTGCAGTCCGAGGCGGCGCTGCAGCCCGGCGCCGACCCGGCGCTGGTCCGGCGGGTGCTGGGTACGGTGCGGTCCTCCGGCGTCGCCGCGCTCGGGGAGATGCGCACCATGATCGGGCTGCTGCGCGACGGCGACACGGCCGACCCGCCCGGGGCGCCGGCCCGGCTGTCCGAGGTCGACGCGCTGCTCGACGAGGCCTGCGCCGCCGGCCTGTCCCCCGTCCTGCGCGACGAGCGCGGCGCGGACCCGCTGCCCGCCCCGGTCGACCTCGCCGGGTACCGCATCGTGCAGGAGTCGCTGACCAACGCCGCGAAGCACGCACCCGGCTCGCAGGTGACGGTGCGCCTGAGCCTCCACTCCGACGCCCCGGGCCGGCTGCTCGTCGAGGTCCGCAACGGCCTCGGGCGGCGCCCCGCGGCGGCTCCGGGGCTGCACGGCGGCACCGGCCTCGACGGCCTGCGCGAGCGCGCCCGCGCCGTCGGAGGGACCCTGCACGCCGGCCCCGACGGCGACGGCTGGCTGGTCCGGGCCGATCTGCCGCTGGCCGCCGTCGCCCCGGACACCGACGTGGTGACGCGATGAGCGTCCGGGTGGTCGTCGCCGACGACCAGGAGGCGGTCCGCACCGGGCTGGTGCTGATCCTGGGCTCGGCCCCGGACATCGACGTCGTCGCCGAGGTGGCCGACGGGCTCTCGGCCGTGCGGGCGGCCGCGGAGCACCGGCCCGACGTGGTGCTGATGGACATCCGGATGCCCGGCATCGACGGCATCGAGGCGACGCGGCGGATCCTCGCCGGGGGGCGGGCCGACCCAGGTCCTGGTGCTGACCACGTTCGACCTCGACGAGCTCGTCGACGGCGCGCTCGCGGCCGGGGCGGCCGGGTTCCTGCTGAAGTCGGTCGACGCGACTCGGCTGACCGACGGCGTACGGGCCGTGGCCCGCGGCGAGGGAGTGCTGGCACCGGAGGTGACCCGGCGGGTGATCCGCCGCTACGCGGGGGCGCCGCGGCCGTCGTCGGTACCGGGGCTGGAGACGCTCACCGCGCGCGAGACCGACGTGCTCGCCGGGCTGGGCCGCGGGCTGTCCAACGCCGAGCTGTCCGCGGAGCTGGTCATCTCGGAGGGGACGACGAAGACGCACGTGTCCCGGGTCCTGGCGAAGCTGGGCCTGCGCTCCCGCACCCAGGCCGCGATCGCCGCCCAGGAGGCCGGGCTCGTGTGAGCCCGGCCCCCGTGCCGGCACGGCGGGGTGGCTCAGCCCTGGCCGCGCGCCGTCTCGAGCGCGCGCCGGGTCAGCACCTGCACCAGGTGGGTGCGGTACGCGACCGACCCGTGGGTGTCCGCCGGCGGCTCGGTGCCCTCGGCGGCCAGCGCGGCCGCCTCGGCGACCGAGCGCCCGTCGGCGAGCGCCTGCTCGGTCGCGGACGCCCGCAGCGCGGTCGACCCCATGTTGACCAGGCCGATCCGGTCACCGGACACCGCGACGGCGACGATCGCCCAGTCGTTGCTGCGCCGGGTGAACTTCTCGTACGCCCAGCCCCGGTCACCGCAGCGCGGGATGCGGATCTCGACGATCAGCTCGTCGGGCTCGCGCACGGTGGTGAACACGCCGGTGTAGAACTCGCCGATCGGCACGGTCCGCTTCCCGCGCGGCCCCTGCAGGACGACGGTGGCGTCCAGCGCGAGCAGCGCGGCGGGCAGGTCCGCGGCCGGGTCGGCGTGGGCGACGGTGCCGCCCAGCGTGCCCCGGGCCCGGATCTGCGGGTCGCCGACGGTACGGGCGACGGCCCCGAGCAGCGGGACCTCCGCCGCGACCTCGGCCGAGTCGACGACGTCGCGGTGCTTGGTCGCCGCGCCGACGGCGAGTTCGTCGCCCTCGACGCGGATGTAGGACAGCTCCGGCAGCCGGCCGATGTCGATCAGGAACTCCGGCGCGCCGAGGCGCACCTTCATGACCGGGATCAGCGAGTGCCCGCCGGCCAGGACGCTGGCGTCCTCGCCCTTCTCGGCGAGCAGCGCGATGGCGTCGTCGAGGGTGTCCGGGCGGGCGTAGTCGAAGGCGAGGGGGATCATGCGCGGGCCTCCTCGGCGGACTCGCCACGGGAGAAGCCGGGCGCGGTGCGCAGCGCGTCGGACTCGGCCTCGGCCTTCTGCGCGGCGTCCGGGTCCTTGCCCGCGGCGACGAGCACCGCGCGCACGATGTTGTGGTAGCCGGTGCAGCGGCAGAGGTTGCCCTCCAGTCCCTCGCGGACCTTCCGCTCGTCCAGGTCGTCGTCGTGGCTGATCAGCGACACCGCGGACATGACCATGCCCGGGGTGCAGAAACCGCACTGCAGCCCGTGCTCGGACCGGAACGCCGCGGTGACCCGGTGCTCGGGCCGGCCCTCGGACGCGCCGTCGAGCCCCTCCATGGTGGTGACCGACTGCTGGTCGGCCTGCACCGACAGCACGGTGCACGACTTGACCGCGTCGCCGTCGAGCAGCACGGTGCACGCGCCGCAGGACGTGGTGTCGCAGCCGATGTTGGTGGCCTTCAGCCCGACGGTCTCCCGCAGGTAGTGCGCGAGCAGCTGGCGGGGCTCCACGTCGGCGCTGGTGGGCTCACCGTTGACGGTGATCTCGACCTTCACTTGGAGGCCTCCTGGACGGCTTCCCAGACCCGCATCGGGGTCAGGGGCATGTCGATGTGCGTGACGCCGAGGTGGGAAAGGGCGTCGATGACCGCGCTCTGGGTCGCGGGGGTGGAGCCGATCGTCCCGGCCTCGCCGATGCCCTTGTAGCCCATCGGGTTGACCGGGGTCGGGGTCGTCATCTCGACCAGGTCGAAGCTGGGCAGCTCGGCCGCCGACGGGATGCCGTAGTCGGCGAAGGTGCCGGTCAGCGGCTGGCCCTCCTCGTCGTAGACGACCTCCTCCAGCAGCGCCTGCGCGATGCCCTGGGCGATCCCGCCGTGCCGCTGCCCGTCGCAGAGCAGCGGGTTGAGGATCGGGCCCGCGTCGTCGACGGCGACGATCTTCTCGACCGTCACCTTGCCGGACTCGGTGTCGACCTCGACGACGCAGACGTGCGAGCCGAACGGGAAGGTCGGCTTCCTGCCGTCCCAGGTGGTGTCGACCTTGAGCGGCTCGGCCGCCGCCAGCTCGGCGAGGGTCACCGACTTCGCGCCGGGGACGCCCTTGACGGTGATCGCGGCGTTCGCCGGGTCGAGCTCCAGGTCGTCGACGCCCGCCTCGAGCAGGTCGGCCGCGCGCTGCTTGGCCAGGTCGATCAGCTCGACCGAGGCCTGGTGCACCGCGACGCCGCCGGTCTGCAGCGACCGGGATCCCATGGTGCCGCCGCCACGCGGGACGAGGTCGGTGTCGCCGTGCTTGACGGTGATCTTCTCGATCGGGACGCCGAGCTGGTCGGAGGCGAGCATCGACCACGCCGTGGCGTGGCCCTGCCCGTGCGGGGAGGTGCCGGTCAGCACGGTCACCGAGCCGTCCGGGTGCACCTCCACCGAGGCGTCCTCGGCGAAGGCGCCGCCGCCGGTGATCTCGACGTAGGAGGAGACGCCGATACCGAGCTGGCGGGCGTCGCCGCGCTCGCGGCGGGCCTTCTGCTCGGCGCGCAGCCGGTCGTAGCCGGCGTTCTCCAGGGCCAGGTCGATGGCCTTGGCGTACTCGCCGGAGTCGTACTCGACGCCGCCCTTGGTCTGGAACGGGAACCGGTCCGGGGCGACGACGTTCATCTTGCGGACCTCGGCCGGGTCCTTGCCGATCTCGGCGGCGAACAGGTCCATCGCCCGCTCGATCGCGGCGGTCGCCTCCGGACGCCCGGCGCCGCGGTAGGCCGCGATCGAGGTCGTGTTGGTGACGACGGTGCGCGCGCGGGAGTCGACGTTCGCGATGTCGTAGGTGCCGGGCGCCATCATGCGGGTGAACATCGGCAGGAAGGTGCCCAGACGCGGGTAGGCACCCAGGTCCTGCACGACGTCGATCCGGTAGTGGGTGACCCGGCCCTCGCGGGTGCCGCCGATGGTGACGGTCTGGCGCTGGGCGCGGCCCTGCACCATGCCGGTCATGTTCTCCGAGCGGGACTCGTTCCAGCGGACCGGACGCCCCTGCTGCCTCGCGAGCCACGCGACGAGGGCGAACTCCGGGTCCGACCCGATCTTCGCGCCGAAGCCGCCGCCGACGTCGGGCAGAACGACCCGCACCTTGTCCTTGTCCAGGTCCAGCCAGCCGGCGATCTCGTCGCGGCCACCCTGGGCGTTCTGGTTGGACATGTAGACGGTGAGGTGGTCGCCCTCCCAGAAGGCGCTCGCGGCGCGCGTCTCCAGCGGGGCCGCGGCCAGGCGCTGGTTCACCAGGTCCCGGGTGACGACGACCTCGCAGCCGTCGAAGAACGACGCGTCCGGCTCCTCGTCGAACCCGTAGGCGGCCGCGGTGTTGGTCCCGGCCTCGGGGAACAGCAGCGTCTCGTCGCGGACGGCCTCCAGCGGGTCGATCACCACGTCCAGCGGCTCGTACTCGACGTCGACCAGCTCGGCCGCGTCCTCGCCCTGGTAGTACTCCTCGGTGAGGACCGCGGCGACCGGCTCGCCGACGAACCGCACGCGGTCGGTCGCGAGGAACGGACGGGTCATCGCCTTGTTCGCGCCCGGGAACAGCAGCGCCGGGGCGATGTCCAGGTCGGCGCCGGTGACGACGGCGACGACGCCCGGCGCCGCGAGCGCCGCCGAGGTGTCGATCGAGGTGATCGTCGCGTGGGCCAGCGGGGAGCGGACGAGCGTCAGGTGCAACGCCCCGGTCAGCCGCTCCTCGGTCAGGTCGTCGGTGTAGGTCGCGCCGCGCGTGAGGAAGACCGGATCCTCGGTGCGGACGACGCGGGTGCCCAAGATGCTCATCGCGCGGAAGCGTATACATCTCCACGGACGAGTGCGATGCAGACCACAGTCACTGATCCCCAGGTCAGGGCACCCTTCGCGGAGCGACGCGCGAGCACTGCGCCGCATCTGCGGCGTGTGACGGGCCGGTCGTTCCCGACCTCGGAGTTGTTGAGTTCGCATGCATCTCGCGGGCGCGACGATGGCGAGGGTCAGTCGCCGTCGTCCCACCACGGCCGCACGGCCCACAGCGGCGAGACCGGCCCGTGCCCGGCGCCCAGCGGGTAGGCGTGGCGGACCGCCTCGACGATGTAGCGCTTCCCGAACCGGACCGCCGCCTCCAGCTCCATCCCGCGGGCGAGCCCGGACGCGATCGCGGCGGCGAGGGAGTCCCCGCCGCCGTGGGTGTGGCCGGTGTCGAAGCGCGGGCCGGGCAGCTCGACGGCCGTGTCGCCGTCGTAGAGGAGGTCCAGGCAGCCGTCGGTGTCATCGGTGAGGTGACCGCCCTTGACCAGGACCGCGCGCGGCCCGAGCGCGTGCAGCGCCTTCGCCGCCGCGTACTGGCCGTCCCGGTCGTGGACGTCGTGCTCGACGAGCAGCCGGATCTCGTCGAGGTTCGGGGTGACCAGCGTGGCCCGCGGGAACAGCGTGTGCCGGTAGGCGTCGAGGGCCTCGGCGGCGAGCAGCGGGTCCCCGTGCATCGAGGCCGCGACCGGGTCGACGACCAGTGGCGTGGCCAGGCCGGCGCCGATGCCGTTCTCGTCGCAGGCCCGCGCGACGGTCCCGATGATCTCGGCGTTCGCGAGCATCCCGGTCTTCGCGGCCTGCAGCCCGATGTCGGAGGCGACCGTGGCGATCTGCCCGGTGATCGTGTCGACCGGGACGGTGTGCACGCCGGTGACCCCGACCGAGTTCTGCACGGTCACCGCGCAGACGGCGAGGCACCCGTGCACCCCGCAGGCGGCGAACGCACGGAGGTCCGCGGCGATGCCCGCGCCACCACCGGAGTCGGTGCCGGCGATCGTCATGACCCGCGGGGGTGTGGTGCCGACGGTGGGTTCCATGGACGTGTCCTCCCTGGCCGGCATTACCCGGCCGGTCCGCGGTCGGCGACGCCGGTCCCGGTGGGACCCGGCCGCCCTCTCAGCCCGCCTGCTCCGCGAGCTCCCGCGTCGTGCGTGGTGTCGCCGACGACGGTAGACGGTGCCGGGGCCGCGGGTGGGTCCCGCGGCCCCGGCGGTGCACACCCCCGGCCCGGAGCCTCAGTCCGAGGCGGGGTCCGATGCGGAGATCGGCAGGTACACCCGGCCGCCCTCGTCGCGGAACTCCCCGGACTTCTCCGCCATCCCGGCCTCGATCGCCTCGACGCTCGTCAGCCCGTGCGCCTCGGCGTACTCCCGGACGTCCTGGGTGATCTTCATCGAGCAGAACTTCGGCCCGCACATCGAGCAGAAGTGCGCGGTCTTCGCGGGCTCGGCCGGCAGGGTCTCGTCGTGGTAGGCGGTCGCGGTGTCCGGGTCGAGCGAGAGCGCGAACTGGTCGCGCCAGCGGAACTCGAACCGGGCCGCCGACAACGCGTCGTCGCGGGCCTGGGCGTGCGGGTGTCCCTTGGCCAGGTCCGCGGCGTGCGCGGCGATCTTGTAGCTGATCACCCCGACCTTGACGTCGTCGCGGTTCGGCAGGCCCAGGTGCTCCTTCGGCGTGACGTAGCAGAGCATCGCGGTGCCGGCCTCGGCGATGCGGGCGGCGCCGATCGCGGAGGTGATGTGGTCGTAGCCGGGCGCGATGTCGGTGGCCAGCGGGCCGAGGGTGTAGAACGGCGCCTCGTCGCACCACTCCTCCTCCAGCCGCACGTTCTCGACGATCTTGTCCATCGGGACGTGGCCGGGGCCCTCGATCATGACCTGCACGTCGTGGGCGCGGGCGATCCGGGTCAGCTCGCCGAGGGTGGCGAGCTCGGCGAGCTGCGCGGTGTCGTTGGCGTCGGCGATCGAGCCGGGGCGCAGGCCGTCGCCGAGGGAGAACGTGACGTCGTAGCGGCGCAGGATCTCGCACAGCTCGGCGAAGTGGGTGTACAGGAACGACTCGCTGTGGTGCGCCAGGCACCACGCGGCCATGATCGAGCCGCCGCGGGAGACGATCCCGGTGACCCGCTTCGCGGTGAGCGGGACGTGCCGCAGCAGCACCCCGGCGTGCACGGTCATGTAGTCCACGCCCTGCTCGCACTGCTCGATCACGGTGTCGCGGTAGATCTCCCAGCTCAGCGCCGCCGGGTCACCGTTGCACTTCTCCAGGGTCTGGTAGATCGGGACGGTGCCGATCGGGACCGGGGAGTTGCGCAGGATCCACTCGCGGGTCTCGTGGATGTCGCGGCCGGTGGACAGGTCCATCACGGTGTCGGCGCCCCACCGGGTCGCCCACACCATCTTCTCGACCTCCTCGGCGATCGAGGAGCTCACCGCGGAGTTGCCGATGTTGGCGTTGACCTTGGTGAGGAACCGCTTGCCGATGATCATCGGCTCGCACTCGGGGTGGTTGCGGTTGGCCGGGATCACGGCCCGGCCGCGGGCGACCTCGGCGCGGACGAGCTCCGCGTCGCACCCCTCGCGGACAGCGATGTAGGCCATCTCGGGGGTGACGATCCCAGCCCGTGCCCAGGACATCTGGGTCCCCGGCTCCCGCGAGGACACCCACGGCTCCCCCAGCCGGGGCAGCCCGGCGTGCAGGTCGATCACGGCGTGGGCGTCGGTGTAGGGGCCGGAGGTGTCGTAGACGTCGTGGTGCTCACCGGTGGAGAGGGCGATCCGCCGGACCGGGACTGAGATGCCGTCCGGGCCCTCGATCCAGGCCTTGGCCGAGCCCTGGATCGGGCCGGTGGTGACCTGGTGCGGACGCACTGGTGCCGTTGTCATGACGGTCCTCCCTGGCCGGCATTACCCGGCCGGTTCTGCGGTCGGCGACCGGCGAGTCGCCCTCTCAGCCCCGCGCGACGGAGCTCCCGCGTGTTCAGTTGGTCGTGCACCCGCACCGTAGGCACCGTCCGGCGACGGACACCAGCCCCTCACCCGGCTGCGAGGAATGATCACCGGTGGTATCGGGTTCTCCACCGGTATGACGCAGAATGCTGAGCTCTCCCCGACCGACTGGGTCCGCGAGCAGACCGAGAAGATCCTCGAGAACGGCACCACCGAGGGCGTCACGGTCATGGACCGCCCGATCATCCTGGTCACGACGACCGGCGCGAAGTCCGGCAAGAAGCGCTACGTGCCGGTGATGCGCGTCGAGCACGACGGTTCCTACGCGATGATCGCCTCCAAGGGCGGCACCCCGGAGCACCCGGCCTGGTACCACAACGTGGTCGCGAACCCGCAGGTCCAGGTGCAGGACGGCACCCGGACCGGGACGTTCGTCGCCCGCGAGGTCTCCGGCGACGAGCGACAGGAGTGGTGGGACCGCTCCGTCGAGGCCTACCCGCCCTACGCCGAGTACCAGGAGAAGACCTCCCGGGTCATCCCGGTGTTCGTGCTGGAGCCCGTGAGCTGACCCACCGGGGCACCCCGCGCGCCCGACCCCCCGGTCCGGCGCGCGGGTGCGCCCTCACGCCGCGACGACGCCGTGTGCGGGCTCGATCCGCCCGGCGCGGCGCAACGGCCCCACCGACGCGAGCACTGCGACCGCGACCACCGCGACCGCCAGCCCGGCGAGCTGGCCCAGCGGCGGCACCGTGAGCGATCCGAGGCCGGACGCCGTCAGCGCCAGCAGGCCGTAGACACCTCCCAGCACGACGCCGAGCACCGCCGCGACCGCGCCGGCGAGCGCCGCCTCGATCGCGACCGCGCGCCGTGACGCGGCCCGCGACAGCCCGAGCGTGCGCAGCAACGCGATCTCCCGGGTCCGCTCGCTGACCGACAGCGCCAGGGTCACCCCGATCCCGACGACCGCCACCAGCAACGTCACCCCGACCAGGCCCAGTCCGACCCCTCGGACGGCGCCGACCGCGGTCTCGGTCTGTTCGCGCAGCTCCGCGGTGAACGTGACCGGTGCATCGCCCGCGGCCCGCACCACCGCGGTCCGCACGGCCACCGGGTCGGCCCCCGGCGCCGGGTCGACGAGCACGAGGCTGTCGGCCTCCCGAGCGGTCAGCTCGGGCACGGCGTCGAGCCGGGCGGCGAGCGACGCGGCCTCGCCGGCGTCGGCGTACACGACGATGTCGGCCGGGTAGTCCCGTTCGAGGGACGCCGTGACGTCCGCCGAGGCGCCTGCCACGGCGACGAGCATCGCTGCGGTCAGCCCCACGCCCAGCGACAGCACCGTCGTCATCGCCGCGGTACGCCGAGACATCCGGCGCGCGTTGCCCACCGCGATCCGCCCCGGCGCCCACCGCGCGACGACCGGCGCCACCAGCGCCGCGGCCCCGGACACCACGAACGGCCCGGTCGCCACGAGCGCCGCGAACACCAGCATCCCGGACAGCGCAGCCAGCACCAGCCCGCCCAGCGGGCTCCCCACGGCGACGCCGGCGACGGCGAGCAGCACCGCCAGGACGAGCGAGACCACGGCGAGCGACAGCCGCACCCGGGCCCGCGGCGCGCGTGCACCGCTCGCGTCCGCCGCACCGAGCGCCACCACCGGCGGGGTCCGGCCGGCGGCGAGCGCCGGGGCCAGCGCCGCCAGCACCGTCACGACGACGGCGAGCAGAACGCATCCCGCGATCCGCCCCCACGGCACCACGAGCGCCGGGGCGCTCATCCCGGCCGCGCCCGCCGCCGCCAGGGCGACCCACCCGCCCGCGACGGCGACGGCCGCCCCGGCGACCCCCGCGACCAGTCCGGTGAGCGCCGCCTCGGCCAGCACCGACCGCACCACCTGCCCGCGGCCCGCACCGACGCAGCGCAGCAGCGCCAGCTCACGGGTGCGGCGGGCCAGCACGATCCGGAACGTCGAGGCGACCACCACGGCCGCGGCGACCAGCGCCAGCCCGACGAACACCGACAGCCCGGCCAGCAGCGCGTCCGCCGACGCCGAGGCCGACGCCAGGTCCTCGGTGCGCTGGTCGTCGGCGGTCCGGACCCCGGTGACGCCCGGGACGGCGGCGAGCGCGGTCGGGTCCGGCTTCCCGGCGACCGCGGTGCGGTAGGCGGACAGCCCCGCGGCGGCCGGGTCGTCGTCGCGGACGACGAGCGCGTCGATGCCCTCGGACCGGACCGGCACCACCCCGGTGACCGTCAGCGTGCGGTCTCCGAGGCCGACCGTGGCGCCGGGGGCGAGCCCGGTGCGCTCCGCGGTGCTCGCCCCGACCAGCGCCTCCCCCGGGCCGGCGGGCAGGCGACCGGCCGTCAGCGGCTCCAGCCCCTGCAGCGGCCCGGTCATCGGGTCGGTGCTCAGCAACCAGGTGCCGCTCGCGCCGCCCGCGACGACGGCGACCGCACCCGACCTGGAGGTCGACACCGCGGTCACCCCCGACAGCGCGCGCAGCCGGCCGTCCAGCTCCGTCGTGGCGGCTCCCGACGAGGTGTCGGTCTCCAGGGCGAACGTCGCGCCCGCGGGCACCGAGGACGTGTTGCCCAGGAGGTCGGCGCGCAGGCTCGCCGTCAGCAGCACCGCTGCGGCGGCGAACACCGTCGCCACCAGCACGGCGAGCCCGGTCAGCAGCAGCTGACGCGGGTTGCGCCGGGCCCCGGCGACGGCCGCGCGGGTCGCCGGGTTCACCGGGCCACCGGACCGGTGATCGTGGCGTCGGCGATCGCGGGGGTACCGGCACCGGTGAGCGCGCCCATCGCGGACAGCACCCGGTCCGGGGTGGGCCGGTCCAGCCGGCCCGCGGCACGGCCGTCGCGCAGCAGCAGCACCTGGTCCGACGCCGCGGCCGCCAGCGGGTCGTGGGTGACCATGACGACGGTCTGGCCGTAGTCGTCCACGCAGGCCCGCAGCAGACCCAGCAGCTCACGCCCGGAGCGGGTGTCGAGGGCACCGGTCGGCTCGTCGGCGACGACGATCTCAGGGCGGCCCAGCAGCGCCCTGGCCACCGCGACGCGCTGGCGCTGCCCGCCGGACAGCTCCGACGGCAGGTGGGTGAGCCGGTCGCCGATGCCCAGCCGCTCGACGAGCTCGGCCCGCCACGCGTGGTTCGGCCGGCGCCCGGCCAGCGAGGCCGCGAGGTCGATGTTCTCGCCCGCGGTCAGGTGTGGCAGCAGGTTGCCGTCCTGGAAGACGAATCCCATCCGGTCGCGCCGAACGCGGGTCAGCGCGGACTCGTTCAGGGCCCCCAGGTCGGTCTCGCCCAGCAGCACCTGCCCCGACGTCGGCCGGTCCAGACCGGCCAGGCAGTGCAGCAGCGTGGACTTGCCCGACCCGCTCGGCCCCATCACCGCGGTGAACCGGCCCGCGGGCAGCCACAGCGTGACCCCGTCCAGTGCGCGGACCGCGGCCCGGCCGCTCCCGTAGGTGCGGACCAGGTTCACCGTCGCGGCGGCGATCCGCTCGGGCACGTCGGCCGGATTCCTCGAACCATGGATCATGGCGCTCACGGTGCCGTCGAGAGGGCACCGGGGCATCAGCCCGTGGTACGGAGTTCACCGACGGGTCGTCGTACTTCCGACCGAGGGCGACGGGCCACGGCGCGCCCTACCGTGATCACCATGAACGCCGGAACACGCCGCGGCCGGAACATCCTGGTCGGGCTCGAGCTGCTCGCCTACCTGTTCTGGGCGCTGTGCGACGCCGCCCTGGTCCTGAGCTCGGGCTTCGGGTCGACGAGCGGTGCGGTGTACGGCCTGTTCGTGGCGGGCATCGTGCTCCTCCGGTACCGGACGGGCACCCGCCCGCTCGCCGTCGCGGCGATCGCGTTCGGGCTGTCCGCGTGCGGCTCGATCGTGGCCCTGCTGACCGGCGGGATCCCGTTCCTGTCGCTGACCGAGCTGTTCGCATTGGCCGTGATCACGGTGTCGACGGTGCGGACCGCACCGGTCCGGGCGGTGATCGCGGCGGCGGCGGCGTCGCTGTGCGTCATCGTGAGCATGCCACTGCTGCGCCTGCCGACCATCGAACGCGAGCTGTTCGCCAGCCTGACCCTGGTCGGCTGGGCCGGCACGATGATCGTCGCGACCGCGGCGCGCGAGCTGTGGCAGCGCCGCTCGGCCCGGCTCGCCCAGACCCGCAACGACGAGCGGCTCGAGCTGGCCCGCGAGCTGCACGACACCGTCGCCCACCACGTCACCGCGATCGTGGTGGCGGCGCAGGCCGGCGTGGTCGTCGCGGGCAGCCGCCCGGAGGAGGCCGGCCGGGCCCTGGAGGCGATCGAGCGGGCCGGTGCGGAGGCCCTCGACGGGATGCGCCGCATGGTCGGCGTGCTGCGCTCGGGCGCCCGGGACGACACCGGGGACGGGGCCGTGCGCACCCCCGGACACGGCCTCGACGACATCGACGACGTCGTCGCCCGCTTCGACCCCGACGGCGGCCGGGCCCGGCTGGAGATCGCACCCGAGGTGCGGACGGCCCGGCTCGGCCCGGCCGTCGCGGCGACCGCGTTCCGGGTGGTGCGCGAGGCACTGACCAACGTGCACCGGCACGCGCCCGGCGCGAGCAGGGTGACGGTCGGCCTCCATCTGCAGGCGGGCAGGCTGGTGACCGTGGTGCACAACGACGGGACCGGGACGGAGAACCCGCTGCGCGACCCGGGCGGGTACGGGCTGGCGGGGATGCGGGAACGGGTGGAGGCCCTCGGCGGGTCGCTGCACGCCGGGGCGGACGGCCCCGGCCGGTGGATCGTCGTCGCCGAGGTGCCGGCCGGGGACGGCCGGTGAACGCGATCCGGGTCCTGCTCGCCGACGACCAGGAGATGGTGCGCACCGGGTTCGGACTGATCCTGTCCGCCGAGGACGGCATCGAGGTCGTCGGGGAGGCCGCCACCGGCACCGACGCCGTCGCCATGGCCCGCGGGCTGCGCCCGGACGTCGTGCTCATGGACGTCCGGATGCCGGGGATGGACGGGATCGCCGCGACCCGCGCGCTGACCGCGGACCCGGACCCGCCGCGGATCGTGGTGGTCACGACGTTCGACCTGGACGAGTACGTCTACGGTGCGCTGCGCTCGGGCGCCTGCGGGTTCCTGCTGAAGACGGCGGGCCCGCGGCTGCTCGTCGAGTCGGTCCGCGCCGCCGCGGCGGGCGACGCGCTGGTGTCGCCGTCGGTCACCGTGCGGCTGCTGGAGCGGCTGACCGAGCCGGAGCCGGCCCGCGCCGACGTCCACGCCACGCTCTCACCGCGCGAGCTGGAGGTCGTGAAGGCGGTCGCCCGCGGCCGGACGAACTCCGAGATCGCCGGGGACCTGTTCGTGTCGCTGTCGACGGTGAAGACCCACATCGCCAACATCGGGTCCAAGCTGGATGCCCGCAACCGGGTGGAGATCGCGGCGTGGGCCTGGGAGAACCGGCTGGTCGAGTAGCGCCGTTCAGACCCGGGCGGCGTTCCGGCCGACCGGGGTGAGCGGGCGGCGCTGCGCCGGGATCCGCAGCGGGGCGACGACGTCGCCGAGCGCCTCCGGGTACGCGGTGGGCGCGGCCGACAGCGGCGCGGGCACGTCGTCGTCGGGCAGCGGGGTCTGCGCACCGAGCTGGGCGGCGCCGCGTTCGGACGCGCGGGCGTCCCACAGCTCGAACAGCGGCTGCGCGGCCATGACGAGCAGCACGGCGAGGACGGGGAGGACTGCGAGGATCGTGAGCACCATGGCGTCCACGATGCCCCCGGGGAGCACCCCGCCACATCGGTCGTGGGGCCGGTTCTCCCAGGTCGACCCCTAGTACCGGGGTATGACTCCCGGGGTCGCCCCCGGGGTCATCCCCGGGGGACGTCCTCCGCCTCGACGGCCGACGGGTCCCAGGAGTCCGACGGGGAGCCCCAGCCGTTGCGCCTGAGCATCTTCTTCGCCGCGCGCTGGTGGCGGCCCATCAGCCGGTCCAGGTACAGACGCCCGTCGAGGTGGTCGGTCTCGTGCTGCATGCAGCGGGCGAAGAAGCCGCGCCCCTCGTACGACACGGGCTCGCCGTCGAGATCGGTGCCGGTCACCCGGGCCCACTCCGCCCGGCCGGTCGCGAAGTTCTCGCCGGGCACCGACAGGCAGCCCTCCTGGTCGTCGTCCGGGTCCGGCATGATCTCCGGGATCTCCGAGGTCTCCAGCACCGGGTTGACGACGAGCCCGCGGCGCATGGTGCGGGTCTCCTCGTCGGGGCAGTCGAAGACGAACAGCCGCAGGTCCACGCCCACCTGGTTGGCCGCGAGGCCGACGCCGTTCGCGGCCGCCATCGTCTCGAACATGTCCTCGACCAGCGTCCGGACCGAGTCGTCGACCGTGACGACGGGGCGGGTGGGGGTGTGGAGCACGGGGTCGCCGACCATGCGGATGCGCAGAACCGTCACCGGAGCAGCCTACGGTCGCCGCCGGAGGTGACCCGGCCGGGCGGTTTCGTTGTGGACCGACCCGCTCTCCAGGCGCGTCGCGGCCGGGGACCGTCGGTCCCCTGTGGTTGAATCCGCACCGCGAATGACAGACGTGTCGTTCGTCGTCGCGGTGCCCGGGCGGGGCCGCCGCAGTACGAGATCGTCGTCCGCTCGAGGAGCGTGATGGAGTCCGCCGGGTCCCTGCCGGAACGCCGCGGAGCGCACCGGCGCACCGCTGCCGTGTCCTCCCGCGAGCTCGACCGCCGCGAACGCGAGATCCTCGCGTTCGAGGCCCAGTGGTGGAAGTACGCGGGTGCCAAGGAGCAGGCGATCCGCGAGCTGTTCGACATGTCGGCCACCCGCTACTACCAGGTGCTGAACGCCCTGGTCGACAAGCCGGAGGCGCTGGCGGTGGACCCGCTGCTGGTCAAGCGCCTGCGCCGGCTGCGCTCCAGCAGGCAGCGCACCCGCGCCGCCCGTCGCCTCGGCCTCGAGCCCTGACAGCCAGGAGGTCACGATGACCGCACCCGCGTCCGGTGGGCAGTCACCGCTGAAGATCGCCGGTATCGCGCTGGTCGGCGTCGGTGTGGTCGCCGCTGTCGTCGGCCTGATCGGCCTCACCGGCGGCGGTGAGGACGGCGGCAACCAGGCCGCGCCCCCGTCGGCGTCGGCCGAGCCCGCCCCGGCTCCCGCTCCGGGGGACGGCACCGGCGACGGCGCCACGCCCGGCACCGGCGCCACCCCCGCCCCGGGCACGCCCGGGGAGACCTCACCGTTCACCCCCGGAGCGCCCGGCACGCCGGGCTCCCCCGGGTACGAGGGCGCCGGCCCGGCCGTCGCCGCGGGCCAGGGCGGCTCCGGCTCCGCCGCCGGAGAGGGGTCCGCGGTCGCGGCCCGGCCGGTCGTGCGGATCTACAACAACTCGACCATCCGCGGTCTCGCCGAGAAGGCTGCCGGGGAGTTCCGTACCAACGGTTGGACCGTGTCCCAGGTGCAGAACTACTCCGAGGGGTCATCCCGACCACGACCGTCTACTACCGGCAGGGCACCGCCGAGAAGGCCGCGGCCGAGGAGATCGCGAAGAAGTTCGGCATCCGTTCCGAGCCCCGCTTCGACGGCATCCAGGACGCGACGCCCGGCGTCATCGTCATCGTGACGAGGGACTTCTCCGCCGCCTGACACGACCGACCGCAGCGGCCCCGGACGATCCGTCCGGGGCCGCTGCGCGGTTCCGGTGGCCGGGCTGCGCCGTTCCGGGGGTGCTGCGACACCCCGGGCGCGGCGGCTCAGCCGTCGCTGCGGCGGCGGGCGTAGGCCTCCAGCTCGGCGACCTGCGCCGGGTCCAGCGACGCCCGCACGGTGCGACGTGCCGTCGCCAGGTGCGCCGCGGTCACCTCGCCCGCGTCGAGGGACTCCCGCATCGCGGTCAGCGCCGCCTCGCGCAGCAGCGCCGCGCAGTCCGCCGCCGAGTAGCCGTCCAGTTCGGAGGCGAGCGCGTCGAGGTCGACGTCCTCGGCCAGCGGCACGTCGCGGCCCGCCGCGCGCAGGATGTCCGCCCGCGCGTCGGCGTCCGGCGGCGGGACGAAGACCAGCCGCTCCAGCCGGCCCGGACGCAGCATCGCCGGGTCGATCAGCTCGGGCCGGTTGGTCGCCCCGACCACGACGACCTCGCGCAGCGGTGTGGCCCCGTCCAGCTCGGTCAGCAGCGCGGCGACGACGCGGTCGGCCACCCCGGCGTCGGTGGAGCCCCCACGGCGCGGGGCGAGCGCGTCGACCTCGTCAAGGAAGATCAGTGCCGGAGCGGCCTCGGCCGCCCGGCGGAACAGCTCGCGGACCGCCCGCTCGGACTCGCCGACGTACTTGTCGAGCAGCTCGGCGCCCTTCACCGCGAACACGTTGAGGTCACCGGAGCCGGCGAGCGCACGCAGCAGGAACGTCTTGCCACCGCCCGGCGGGCCGTAGAGCAGCACCCCGCGCGGGGCGTCGACCCCGAGCCGGGCGAACGAGTCCGGGTGGCGCAGCGGCCACAGGACCGCCTCGGTGAGGGCCGCCTTGACCTCGGTCATGTCACCGACGTCGTCGAGGGTGAGGCCGCCGCTGCCCAGCGTGCCGCCGCCGGACAGCGAGATCGGCCGGACCGCGCCGACGGCGTCGAGCAGGTCGGACTGGCGGACCTGCTCGGTGGGCTCGGTGCCCGTGCCGCGCAGTGCCGCGCTCACCGCGGCCTCCCGGCGGACCGCCGCCAGGTCGGCGACGACGAAGCCGGGCGTCCGGGCGGCGACCGCGCCCAGGTCGACGTCGTCGGACCGGGGCACGTCGGCCAGCATCCGCTCCAGCAGGGCACGGCGGGTCGCGGCATCGGGGAGGCCGACCGACAGCTCGCGGTCGACCAGGTCGGGCGCCCGCAGCCGCGGGTCCAGCGCCTCCGGCTCGGCGCTGGTGACGACGAGTGCCGGCCCGCCCGGCGCGGTCGCCACGCGCAGCTCGTCGAGCACCAGGGTGGCCAGCGGCGGCGGGGCGGTGGCGGGGAGCAGGGCGTGCGCGTCGTGCACGAGCAGCACCGCGGGGCCGTCGGCACCCGCCCCGCCGCTGCGGGCCTGCGCGATCGCCGCCCGGACCCGCTCGGCCGCGGCGGCGGGTTCGACGGCGGCGACGGCCGGGGCGACGAGCTCCACGCAGCGCACGCCCGCCGCCGCGGCCGCGCTGCGCACCAGGGTCGCCTTGCCCGCGCCCTCCGGCCCGGAGACGAGCACGCCGAGCCGGGCGTCGCCGCCGAGCCGGGTCAGCAGCTCCGGGCGGCGGAACATCAGCTCGAACCAGTCCAGCAGCCGGTGCGCGACGGCCTCGTTCGCGACGAGGTCCTCCAGCGGCACCACGGGCTCGGTGGATCCGGTGGGCCCACCGGGCCCCTCCTCCGCCCCCGGAGCGGCTCCCGCGGCCGCGGCAGGGGACGGGGCGGGGGAGCTGTCCCGACCGCCCTGCCAGGCCACCACCGTCGACGGCGTCACCACGACCGGTCCGGCCGGATCGGCGACGGCGACGGTCAGCAGCTCCGAGGTCCACATCCCGCCGACGGCCGCGGCCAGCGCACGACGCACCGAGCGGACGTCGGACCCGGCCGCCGGGGCGATGTCCTGCGGGAGCAGGGACACGGCGTCACCGCGTACCAGGACCTTCCCCAGCAGGGCGAGTCGCAGCGTCGCCGGGGCGACCGTGGCGGTGGTCAGCGCGGACCCGACCAGGCGCACCTCCCGGGCCGCGGTGACCGGCGCCGGCGCGACGACGACGGTCGCGCCGTCGGTCAGCCCGGCGTTGGAGAGGGTGACGTCGTCGAGCCGGGCCTGCCCGTGCGGGTCGCCCGGCGCACCGGCGACGGCGAGCGCCGCGGTGACCCGGGCCCCGGTGAGGGTCACCGCGTCCCAGGAGCGCAGGCCGAGCGCGGCGAGCACCTCGGGGTGCAGGCGGACGACGCCACGGCGGGCGTCGGCGGCCGCGGGGGCCAGTCGGGCGACGAGCTCCAGCACGGGCGGTCCTCCGGAGGGTCGGGGTCAGCGACGGCGCAGGCCGAGGCGGCGGCCGGAACCGCGGGGCGCGGCGGCGACGCCCGGACCGCGCGGGTCGCGGACGGCGCGGGTGTCGCGCAGGCCGTCGCGGCGGGCCTCGCCCTCCGGGTCGAGCCGGCGCCGGACACCCCGGGCCACCGCCCCGGCCCGGCCGGCGACCCGGCGGCGCAGCGGCGGTCGCAGACCGAGCCGACGGGCGGACCGGGCCGCGCGGGCGACGGCGCGGCGCTGGCGGGTCGGCACGTCCCACGCCTCGGGGTGGCGCGAGAGCCAGCGGTAGCGGTAGGCCGTCCAGGGCAGGAGCAGCAGATAGGCGACCCCGGCGACGGCGATGCCGAGGAACGGGATCGTGATCAGGATCGCGACGACCGCGGCCACGCCGACCAGCAGCCAGCGGGTGGCGCGGGGCGAGACCCGGACCGTCTTGAGCGACAGCGTCGGGATGCGGCTGACCATGAGCCCGGCAGTGACCAGCGCCCAGACCCCGACCAGCGGCCGCTCCGACCACCAGCCCTGGCCGAAGTGCAGCCAGAGGTAGAGCGGGATGCCCGCGGTCAGCGCGGCCGCGGGTGCCGGGACGCCGACGAAGAACTCGCGGGCGAACGGCGGGGCGCTGTCGTCATCGATCAGGGTGTTGAAGCGGGCCAGGCGCAGCGCCATGCACACCGCGAACACCAGGGCCACGATCCAGCCGGCCCGGGTCCCCTCGAACGCCCAGATGTAGACGACCAGGGCGGGGGCGACGCCGAAGGACACCAGGTCGGCCAGCGAGTCGAGCTCGGCGCCGATCCGGCTGGACGCGTCGAGCAGCCGGGCCAGGCCACCGTCGAGGGCGTCGCAGAGTGCGGCCACGAGGATGGCGACGATCGCGAAGTCGAAGCGCGACTGGAGCGCGAAGTAGACCGCGGTCAGGCCCGCACAGAGGTTGAGGACGGTGACCGCGTTGGGCAGCAGCCGCACGCCGGCCGGGTATCCGCCGGCGGGGCGGGACATCCCCACGACCTCAGCGCTCCGCCGCCTCGGCCACCAGGCCGAGCACGGTCTCCCCGCCCACGGTCCGCTGGCCGGGGCGGACCAGCGCGGTCGTCCCGGGCGGGAGGTAGGTGTCCACCCGCGACCCGAACCGGATGAGACCGAACCGCTCGCCCGCGGCGACCTCGTCGCCGTCGCGCAGGGCGCAGACGATCCGGCGGGCCAGCAGGCCGGCGATCTGCACGACCCCGACCCCGACCCCGTCGGCACGGACCACGGTGATCGCGTTGCGCTCGTTGTCCTCGCTGGCCTTGTCCAGGTCCGCCGACAGGAACGTGCCGGGCGAGTACTGCACCCGCGCGACGCGGCCGTGCACCGGGACCCACTGCACGTGCACGTCCAGCACGGTCAGGAAGATCGAGACCCGGGTGTGCGGGACGCGCGGCAGGTCGAGCTCGGCGGGCGGGACCGTCTCGGTCACGGTGGCGACCGTGCCGTCGGCGGGGGCCAGCACGGCGTCGGTGCGCAGCGGCGGGGTGCGGACGGGGTCGCGGAAGAACAGCGCGGTGGCCGCGGTGGCGAGCAGACCAGGCAGGGTGCCCCGGCCGGTGAGCGCACGCACTCCCGCCGCGGCGAGCGCCACACCGGCGACGATCGGACGGCCACCCGGGTGCATCGGGGGGATCGCGTCCCGGACCAGCCGGGCGATGTGGGTCGGGGAGGTCCCGGTTCCTTCGGCCATGGTGGGTCGTCGGCTCCTGATGCTCCGGTAGGGGATCACCAACGCTACGCGGGCGCCGCGGACGGCCGTCCGGCGGGACGACCGGGACACGCCGAGGATTCGGGGGTCCCCGTGCCGGGGCGCGACCGGTGGCATGATCGGTCGTTCGTGCCCGACGCCGTCCGCATGCGGTGCGCGATCCCGCGGGCCCGGTCGAGGGCACGAAAAGGGCCGGGGCCGTCGTCCCCCGAGACGACGACCCCGGCCGTGGAACCGCTCGTCCGCTCCCCAGCGACGGGCGGTGGGTCTTGTGCTGTAAAGGGTCTACCCCTCCACAGCGGAAAGTATTCCTCTCCGATGACCGGCAGTCCAGATCACGACGGATGTCCGCCGTGATCTACCTCTTTCGGCCGAACGGACACCCTTCACGACGTCGCGCGCGGTGAGATCGTTGCCCCGGCTGCCCATGAAACAGCTCACACTTTCGGCGCAGCCGCACATCCGCGTGAGTGGCGGGCCCGTTGCACAGCGCAGTCCTGCTGGCGACACCTGGACGCCATGCCGGCCCGTTCGGCTCCGCACGTCACCGCTCGGCGCGGCACACGCACGACCACCGACGTCGGGTCACGGGGCGTCGAGCAGCCAGACCGCGGCCTGCTCGCCGTCGGCGACGGCGGTCGTGTCGGCGGGCAGGTCGATCAGGCAGTCGGCCCTGGCGAGCGCCGCGATCAGGTGCGACCCGGCGGATCCCACCTCCGACACGGTCCCGGCGGCGGCGTCGAGCAGACCGCGCCGGAACTGGCGGCGCCCGGCGGGTGACGACAGCGCCCCGGACAGTCGCGCCGTCACCACCGGCCGCGCCGGCGCGGGATGGCCGACCGCCGCCCGGAGCGCGGGCCGGACGAACACCTCGAAGGACACCTGCGAGCTCACCGGGTTCCCGGGCAGGGTGACAGTGGCGACCTCGACCCCGCCCAGCTCGAGTAGTCCGCAGCCCTGTGGGCCGCCGGGCTGCATCGCGACCTTGCCGAACTCCACGCCGTGGCCGGTCATGGCGTCCTTGACGACCTCGTAGGCGCCCGCGCTCACCCCGCCGGAGGTGAGGACCAGGTCCACGCCCTCGCCGACCCGCTCCGCGAGCACCGCCCGGAACCGCTCGACGTCGTCGGGGACGAAGGACAGCTGCTCGGCGGTCCCGCCGGCCTCCCGGACCGCGACGGCGAGCATCGTGCCGTTGGACTCGTAGATCTGTCCCGGCTCCAGCGGGCCCCCCGGGGCGACGAGCTCCGAGCCGGTGGACAGCACCAGCACGTGCGGGCGGCGGCGCACCGGCAGCTCCGCCCGGCCGACGGCGGCGGCGAGCCCGATCTGGGGGGCGGCCAGCACGGTCCCGGCCCGCAACACGACGGCGCCGGCCGCCGCGTCCTCCCCCGCCCGGCGCACGAACGCGCCCACCTCGGGGGCCTCGGTGATACGGACCCGCTCGACGCCGGCGTCGGTCCGCTCCACCGGCACGATCGCGTCGGCACCCGCGGGCACCGGGGCACCCGTCATGATCCGGGCGACCGTGCCCGGCGCCAGCCCGGGGACGTCGGTGCGCCCGGCCGGGATGTCGGTCGACACCGCGAACTCCAGCGGCGCCCCGGGGGAGGCACCGGCCAGCTCCCCGGCGCGCACCGCGTAGCCGTCCATCGCGGAGTTGTCGAAGGGCGGCAGCGCGACGCCCGCCGTCAGGTCCTCGGCCAACACCCGGCCGCTCGCCTCGGCCAGCGCGACCTGCTCGGTCCCGGTCGGCGGGAGCAGGGCCGCGACCGCCGCGGCATGCTCGGAGACGGTGCGCGGACCGGCCTGCGACCAGGTGCTCATGACCCCATCCTGCCCGCCCCCGCGCGAGGCCCGCAGCCGGGCGGGCCCGCTTGCACTCTCCACGGGCGAGTGCTAGAAACGGGCTTAGCATCCACTGGCACTCGTGTCCGTGGAGTGCCAAGGTCGGGTCGGTGAGTCCGGCGCAGGGTTGCCGGGCGTCCGTCGCGGGCACCGCATCCGATCACTCGACTCACCTCTATCGGAGGGCAACACCCCCATGGCGAAGCAGATCGCGTTCGACGAGGAGGCCCGTCGCGGCCTCGAGCGGGGCATGAACACCCTCGCCGACGCCGTCAAGGTGACGCTGGGTCCGAAGGGCCGCAACGTCGTGCTCGAGAAGAAGTGGGGCGCGCCGACCATCACCAACGATGGTGTGTCGATCGCCAAGGAGATCGAGCTCGAGGACTCCTGGGAGAAGATCGGCGCCGAGCTGGTGAAGGAGGTCGCCAAGAAGACCGACGACATCGCCGGTGACGGCACCACCACCGCCACCGTGCTGGCCCAGGCGCTGGTCCGTGAGGGCCTGCGCAACGTGGCCGCCGGCGCGAACCCGATGTCGCTCAAGCGCGGGATCGAGAAGGCCACCGAGGCCGTCTCCCAGGCGCTGCTGAAGTCGGCCAAGGAGATCGAGACCAAGGAGCAGATCGCTGCCACGGCCTCCATCTCGGCCGCCGACCCGCAGATCGGCGAGCTCATCGCCGAGGCGATGGACAAGGTCGGCAAGGAAGGCGTCATCACCGTCGAGGAGTCGCAGACCTTCGGGCTCGAGCTCGAGCTCACCGAGGGCATGCGCTTCGACAAGGGCTACATCTCGCCCTACTTCGTGACCGACGCCGAGCGCATGGAGGTCGAGCTGGAGGACCCCTACGTCCTCCTGGTCTCCTCCAAGATCTCGACCGTCAAGGACCTGCTCCCGCTGCTGGAGAAGGTCATGCAGTCGGGCAAGCCGCTGGCGATCATCGCCGAGGACGTCGAGGGCGAGGCCCTGGCCACCCTGGTCGTCAACAAGATCCGCGGTACCTTCAAGTCCGTCGCCGTCAAGGCCCCGGGCTTCGGTGACCGCCGCGAGGCGATGCTCGCCGACATGGCCATCCTGACCGGTGGCGAGGTCATCTCGGAGAAGGTCGGCCTCAAGCTCGACACCGCCGACCTGTCCCTGCTGGGTACCGCCCGCAAGGTCGTCGTGACCAAGGACGAGACCACCATCGTCGACGGCGCCGGTGACGCCGACCAGATCGCCGGCCGGGTCAACCAGATCCGCGCCGAGATCGACCGCACCGACTCCGACTACGACCGCGAGAAGCTCCAGGAGCGTCTCGCCAAGCTGGCCGGCGGCGTCGCCGTCATCAAGGCCGGCGCGGCGACCGAGGTCGAGCTCAAGGAGCGCAAGCACCGCATCGAGGACGCCGTCCGCAACGCGAAGGCGGCCGTCGAGGAGGGCATCGTCGCCGGCGGCGGCGTGGCGCTCATCCAGGCCGGTGCCGGCCTCTTCGAGGGGCTCGGCCTGGACGGTGACGAGGCCACCGGCGCGAACATCGTCAAGGTCGCGCTGGAGGCACCGCTCAAGCAGATCGCGGTCAACGCCGGCCTCGAGGGCGGCGTCGTCGCGGAGAAGGTCCGCAACCTGCCCACCGGTGAGGGGCTCGACGCGGCCAACGGCGAGTACAAGGACCTGGTCAAGGCCGGGATCATCGACCCCGCCAAGGTGACCCGCTCTGCGCTGCAGAACGCGGCCTCCATCGCGGCCCTGTTCCTCACCACCGAGGCGGTCATCGCCGACAAGCCGGAGAAGGGCGGCGGCGCCCCCGCCGACCCGACCGGTGGCATGGGCGGCATGGACTTCTGATCGGTCCTGCCTCACCAGGCACACAGCACCACCCCGCGGGGCGGTACCGGTTCGCCGGTGCCGCCCCGCGGCGCGTCCGGGGGGCGCCGTCGGGGGTCGCGGTCACCCCAGGGCGGCGACGGCCGCGCGGGCCCGCTCCCGCAACGCCGTCACCAGCTCCGGCGGGTCCAGCACCCGCACGTCCGGCAGGAGCGGCCACAGCGCCCGTCCGGCGTGGGCGAGGTCCCCGAACGCGGCGACCACCTCGGTCGTCGCGTCCCGGGTCCGCTCTTCCTCGACGGTGACGGCGGACAGCGCCTCCCGGCGGTCGGCGGACAGCGCGAGCCGGACCCGGAGCCCGGGCCGCCGCGCCCGGAAGTCCTCGCGACGGCGCAGCCACAGCTCCTCAAGGTCGACGCCCTCGGACCGGTGTGCGGCCTCCGCCAGCGGCTCGGCCTCCTCGATCCGCGACACCCGGTAGGTGCGGTCCTCCCCGTCGCGCAGCGCCAGCAGGTACCAGCGTCCCGCCGCCTGGACGAGCCCGACCGGGTCGACGACCCGCTCGGCGGCGGGCCCGGGCTCCGTCCCCGGCCGGGTCCCGGCCCGGTAGCGGATGCGGAGCCGGACCCCGCCGAACACCGCGCGCCGGACCGCGGTGAGCACGTCGGTGGTCGCGCCGTCGTCGGTGTCGCGCAGCCAGCCACCGCGCCGGACGAGCACCCGTCCGGCGGCGTCGATGGCCTGCTCCCGGGCCGCGTCCGGCAGGGCGGCGACGATCTTGCGCATGGCCGAGGCGAACTCCGTGCCCAACCCGAGCGCGCCGGGCGTCGACGTCGCGCCGGAGCCGAGCAGCGCGACCGCCTCCGCCGGGGTCAGGCCAGTGAGGTCGGTGGTGAAGCCCGGCAGCAGCGCGAAGCCGCCGTGCATGCCGCGTTCGGCGTAGACGGGGATGCCCGCGGCGGACAGGGCCTCGACGTCGCGCAGCACGGTGCGCTCGGAGACCTCCAGCTCGCGGGCGAGCACGGCGGCGGTCGCCCGGCCGCGGTGGCGCAGCAGGAGCACGAGGGACAGGAGCCGGTCGGCGCGCACGTCCCGGAGGGTGCCACGGAATCATGACAGGAGATGTCAGGTATCGCGGGCACGCTGACGCCCATGACGAACCCGACGCTCACCACCGACCCCCGTCCCGCCTACCTGGCCGCCCTCGACTGGGTCGCCGACCTCGCCAGGGCCGTCCCCGCGGACCGGATGGCCGACCCCACCCCCTGCGACGGCTTCGACGTCCGCACCCTGCTCGCACACCTGGTCACGACGCTGCGCCGACCGGCGTCGATCGCCGCCGGGACCGACCCGCTGGCCCATCCGGTGGTCAGCGAGGACGTGCTCGACGACCCGGCGACCGCCTACGTCGCCGAGGCGGCGGCACTGAAGGCCGCCTGGGCCGCGCCCGAGGGCGAGGCGCTGCTCGATCGGGTCGCGCGGCTGCCGTTCGGCGAGGTCGCGGCGCGGACCGCGCTGACCGTGTTCCTGAACGAGACGCTCGTGCACGGCTGGGACCTGGCGGTCGCGACCGGGCAGGCCCCGGAGGCCGACCCGGACCTGGCGACGACGGCGCTCGCCACCGCCCGCGTGTTCCTGCCCGCCGAGCCGCGTGGCGGTCCGGTGCCGTTCGGGCCGGTCGTGGAGCACCGCCCGGGAGGCGGGACCGACCGAGCGGCTGGCCAACTGGTCGGGCCGGGTGTCGACGGGCTGGGTGTCGACGGCCGGGTGACGACGGGCCGGGCGGGCCGGCGGAGGGACTGAGCTCCCGGCACGGGCTCAGGCGGCGGGCGCGATCAGCCAGACGGCGAGGTACACCAGCGCCGCCGCGCCGCCGGTGAACAGGGTGAGGACGAGGACCGCGATGCGCAGCAGCGCGGGGTCCACACCCAGGTCGGCGGCGAGACCACCGCAGACACCGCCGAGCATCCGGTCGGTGCTGCTGCGCCGGAGCCGGAACGCGGCGACGCGGTCGCCGATCCCGGGCGTCGCGGGCCGGGGCCAGGCGCCGGAGGGGCCTCCGGCAGGCGTGCCGGCGTGCGCGGACGGCCCGGGAGCACCGGCCCCGAGGTCCCCGAACGGGCCGGGTCCGACCGCGTCGGGGCCGGAGACGGCGGGAGTGGCGGCAGGGGTCACGCTCTCCTCCACCACCGGCACCCGGTCGGTGACCGGAACGGCCTCGGTGCGTCCGGTACCTCCGGCGTCGGGATCCGCGGCGATCCGGGCGGTCGGCTGCTCGTCGACCCCGGTGATCCCCGTGCTCTCGGTGCTGCTCTCGGCACCGTTCTCGATGATCCCGGTGCTGCGCTCGGTGCTCTCGGAGGTGTCGGTCCCGGTCGACGCGGTACCGGTCGTGCTCGTGTTGTTCTCCATGGCTCCACGTTGTCGCCCCGGCGCCCGCCGGGACTCGGGACGAGCCCGGAGACCGACCCGGAACCGGCACCGCCCCGTCTCAGGGCCCGGCACCGCCCGGCCCGGGGTCACGGCGGCGCTCAGCCGGGCGGGCGGGGCCCCTGCGGACGGCCGCAGGGCGGCGGTTCGACCGGACGGCGCCGCACCGGCGGCACCGCGGACGGCGGACCCGGCCGGGGCGGCGGGTCGGGCACCTGCCGGTCCCGCATGCGCAGCACGCGCCCGAGCACCAGCGCGACGACGACCGACACGACCAGCCACGCCGCGACCCCGACGAGGACCCAGAGGGCGGTCGGCATGCGCCCTCCTCCGGCGTCGTGGACTCGACTCAGTGTGCCCCCGGTCAGCGACACGCGGAGGTCGCGCGTCCGGGTGAGCGTGCTCAGCCGGCGTCGGGCAGGGCGGGCCCGAGGAGGTCGTCGGCGTCGACGATCCGGTAGGCGTAGCCCTGCTCGGCGAGGAACCGCTGCCGGTGCGCGGCGTAGTCGGTGTCCACGGTGTCGCGGGACACCACCGAGTAGAAGTGCGCCTGGCGACCGTCGTTCTTCGGGCGCAGCAGCCGGCCGAGCCGCTGGGCCTCCTCCTGCCGGGATCCGAAGGTGCCGCTGACCTGCACCGCGATCGTCGCCTCCGGCAGGTCGATGGAGAAGTTCGCGACCTTGGAGACGACCAGGGTCATGATCTCGCCGCGGCGGAAGGCGTCGAACAGCTTCTCCCGCTCCCTGTTGCGGGTGGAGCCCTGGATGACCGGGGCGCCGAGCTTCTCCCCCAGCGCGTCGAGCTGCTCCAGGTAGGCCCCGATGACCAGCGTCTGCTCGCCCTTGTGCCGGTCCAGGATCGCCTGCACGACGTTGAGCTTGGTGTCCGCCGTCGACGCCGTCCGGTAGCGCTCCTCGGCGTCGGCCGTCGCGTACGACATGCGCTCGGCGTCGGTCAGCGTGACCCGCACCTCGATGCACTCGGCGGGGGCGATCCAGCCCTGGGCCTCGATGTCGCGCCACGGGGCGTCGTAGCGCTTCGGGCCGATCAGGGAGAACACGTCGCCCTCACGGCCGTCCTCGCGGACCAGGGTCGCGGTGAGGCCGAGCCTGCGACGGGACTGCAGGTCCGCCGTCATCCGGAAGACCGGGGCCGGCAGGAGGTGCACCTCGTCGTAGACGACCAGGCCCCAGTCGCGGGAGTCGAACAGCTCCAGGTGCTTGTACTCGCCCTTGGTCTTGCGGGTGACGACCTGGTAGGTGGCGATGGTGACCGGGCGGATCTCCTTCTTCTCGCCCGAGTACTCGCCGATCTCCTCCTCGGTGAGCGACGTCCGCGCGACGAGCTCGCGCTTCCACTGCCGCCCGGACACGGTGTTGGTGACCAGGATCAGGGTGGTCGCGCCGGCCTTGGCCATCGCGGCCGCACCGACCAGGGTCTTGCCCGCGCCGCAGGGCAGCACGACCACGCCCGAGCCGCCCTCCCAGAACCCGTCGACGGCGTGGCGCTGGTAGTCGCGCAGCGTCCAGCCGTCCTGCTCCAGGGCGATCGGGTGGGCCTCGCCGTCGACGTAGCCCGCGAGGTCCTCGGCGGGCCAGCCGACCTTGAGCAGCGCCTGCTTCAGGTGCCCCCGCTCGGACGGGTGGACCACGACGGTGTCGTCGTCCACCCGGGCGCCCAGCATCGGGCTGATCTTCTTCTGCCGGAGGATCTCCTCCAGCACGGCGCGGTCCAGCGCGGTGAGGACGAGGCCGTGCGCGGGGTGGTTGGACAGCTGCAGCCGCCCGTAGCGCCCCATCGTGTCGACGACGTCGACCAGCAGCGGCTGGGGGACCGGGTAGCGGGCCCAGCGGACCAGCGCGTCGACGACCTGCTCGGCG
This sequence comes from Pseudonocardia sp. HH130629-09, assembly GCF_001294645.1. Taxonomy (NCBI): domain Bacteria; kingdom Bacillati; phylum Actinomycetota; class Actinomycetes; order Pseudonocardiales; family Pseudonocardiaceae; genus Pseudonocardia; species Pseudonocardia sp. HH130629-09. The sequence goes on along the minus strand of NZ_CP011868.1, from coordinate 6,008,636 downwards.
TCGTGCCCGGCGGCACGCGCGTTCCACAGGGCCAACGGGGTCACGCGGTAGGTGTGGACGTGCTCGGGTGCCCGCTCCAGCTCGGCGAAGGGTGCGATGGCCGCACGGGCCGCCGCGGAGTCGGGGTGGTCGACCTCGAGCAACAGCGTCTTGTCGGACTGCACGATCAGGGGGCCGTCGGTCACGGAACGAATCCTCTCGAGGCCGGAGAACGGGGCGGGGCGGGTCCGCCGGACGCCGAGCGGAGACGAACGGTCGGCGTGTGTCACGTCACGTGACGACGGAGCAACCGGCCATACGCCACTCGGGAGACGAGGGTTCCGGGGGCTAGACTCGGCAGCCGTCCGTCACGCACAGACGGGACCCGACACGATCCTATCCGTCCGACTCCCCCGGGACGCGGCAACCGCCGCCCGGTGTCGGTCGCGATGCGGTCGAGCGGTCCCGTCGTGACCCCGAAAGGCGCACCGGACCAGCTGATGCTCCCCGACCTCGTGCCCGCCGCGCCGCCCGTCCCCGGACCGGAGACCGACAGGGAGATCTCGCCGTGACCACCGTGACCAGCACGGAACGCCCGAGCACGTGGTCGGAGCGACTCGACCCGCGGAACTGGAGCCTGGTCGCCAAGCTGGCGGTCGTCGGCCTGGTCCCCACGGTCCTCGCCCTGTCCATCGGCGCGATCCGCGTCGTCGACCAGGCCAACGTGGCCGAGGAGCTCAGCCGCGGCAGCGGACTGGTCGACGTGCACCGCCAGATCGAGACGCTGACCGGCGCGCTGCAGAACGAGCGCGACGCCGCGGTCCGCTTCGTGGCGGGCAACCGGCTCGGGGACCGGGCCGTCGTCGAACGGGCGCAGGCCACGACCGACCAGGCGCTGCAGGCCACGACGGCGGGGCTCGACACCGCCGAGCAGCAGGCCCCCGACCTGGCCACGGCCCGCCGGCAGGCGGACACCACGCTGGGCCAGCTGCCGGTCATCCGGTCGCAGGTCGCCGAGGGCCCGACCCCGGCCGCCGACCTCACCGGCCGCTACACCGCGGTCGTCCAGCGCACGCTGGGACTCGACCGGGCCCTGGTGGGACGGCTGCAGACCGCCGACACCGCGGGTCTGACCACGGCGATCGCCGCCGGGGCGAGCGCCCGCGAGGCCCTGCAGCTCGAGCGCACCGTGATCGGTGGCGCGCTCGCCGCGGGGACGCTGGAAGAGCAGCAGCGCGCACAGGCCACGGGCGCCGAGGCCTCGTTCCAGGCCGCGGCCGGTGACTTCCAGTCGTCGCTGACGCCGGAGCAGGCCCAGTCCTTCGGGAACTTCGCCGCGGGCCAGGCGAACGCCGAGCGCAACGCCCTGCGCGACCAGGCACTGTCGGTCCCGCCGGGCGTCGCACCGCCGGTGGACCCGAGTGCGTGGAACACCGCCGTCGACCGGTCGGTCGCCGCGGTCGACCAGTCCACGGCGGCCGCCCAGCAGGCGTTCGTCGACGGCCGGGCCAGGGCCGCCGAGCAGGCGGGCAACACCGCGGGCCTCAACTCCGTGCTGCTGATGCTCATGATCCTGCTGACCGCGGGCATCATCCTGCTGCTGGGCCGGCAGATGGTCCGTTCGCTGCGCCTGCTGCGCAGCTCGGCGCTCGAGGTCGCGGAGCAGAAGCTGCCCGCGGCGGTGCAGGGCATGCGCTCCGGTCAGGCACCGAACGCGCTCGTCGAGCCGGTGCCGCTGGACAGCCGCGACGAGATCGGTCAGGTGGCGCGGGCCTTCGACGCCGTGCACGGTCAGGCCATCCGCCTCGCCGCCGACCAGGCCGCGCTGCAGCAGAACGTCAACTCGATGTTCGTCAACCTCTCCCGCCGCTCGCAGGCGCTGGTCGAGCGCCAGCTGCAGCTGATCGAGCAGCTGGAGAGCAACGAGCAGGACCCGGACCAGCTGTCGAACCTGTTCCAGCTGGACCACCTCGCGACCCGTATGCGCCGCAACAGCGAGAACCTGCTGGTCCTCGCGGGCACCGACCTGGCGAAGCGGAACGTGGCGCCGGTGCAGGTCGTCGACGTCCTGCGGGCGGCGGTGTCGGAGGTCGAGCAGTACCAGCGGGTCGTCGTGCAGACCCCGCCGAACGCGACGATCGCCGGTCGTGCCGCGAACGACCTCGTGCACCTGCTGGCCGAGCTGCTGGACAACGCGACGAACTTCTCGCCGCCGGACTCGCAGGTCGTCATGACGACGACCCGCACCGCCGACGAGTCGCTGCTGATCGAGATCTCCGACCGCGGCGTCGGCATGACCGGCTCCGAGCTGGTCGACGCCAACCAGCGTCTGTCCGGCCCGGTCGAGGTCGACGTGTCGGCCTCCCGGCGGATGGGCCTGTTCGTGGTCGGCCGGCTGGCCGCCCGGCACCGCGTCGGCGTCCGGCTCGCCTCGGCCGCCGTCGGCGGCGGCTCCGGTGGGCTGAGCGCCTCGGTGACCGTGCCGCCGCAGCTGGTGCCCTCGGCGCAGCTGCCCGAGCAGCGCCGCGACGGCGATCCGGACGGCTGGGGCGGCGTGCCGCCCCAGGGTGGCGACCAGCACGCCCCGCAGGTGCCCGCCCCGGCGCTGACCGGTGGCGGAGCACCCGACGGGCTCCCGTCGGCCGCCCCGACCGCGCTGAACGGGAACGGGCGCGGTGGTTCGCTGCCGTCGATGGTCGCGGGCTCCGACGGCCCGATGACCCCGACCTTCGAGGCCGGTACGTCCTCGTCCACGACGCCGCGCAACGGCTCGGGCTCGAGCCTGCCGACGCGCCGTCCGGGGTCGTCGCTGACGAAGAACGCGGCCCCCGGCGAGGCCGGTGGGCAGACCGCCGACGGACCGGCCCCGACCCTGAACGGGTCCGCCCCGCAGGGTCTGTCGGCCTTCGCGCCGTCGCAGGACGGGGCGCGCGACGCGCGTACCCCGGCCGACGTCTTCACCCCGTCCGGCGACGCCGGCCCCGGCGCCGATGCCCTCGCCGACACCGAGGACGGCACCGAGGGCATCGAGTCGACCGAGGCCCCGGCCGACGGCACCGACCGCACCGACCGCGCCGGCACCGAGGCGGACCGCTCCGGCCGCGCCGCTGGTCCGTCGGCGGCGGCCGCACTCGGGCTGGCGGGTGCCGCTGCGGCGGCCGCTGCGGCCCGGGCCCGCGGTGACCGCGACATGGACGACACCGTCGTCCTGGACCGGGCGATCGGCGACGGTCCCGAGGACCACCGGCAGGCCCCGGCCGCCGACGAGCGCACCGACGCCGGATCCGACGACCGGGACGGGGCCGGTCAGGACAGTGCCGGTCAGGTCCGTGCCGTCCCGGGCACCGACGGGACCCCGGACCACCGGACCACCGGCACGGCCGCCGACCGGGACACCGACGGCGCAACCGGTGTGGACGCCGGTGGTGACACCCACGGCGCCGCCGAGGACTCCACCGACGGGACCACCCCGCAGGAGACCCCGGTCGCGGCCCGCACGAACGGCATCGCGCCGTTCCCCCCGGCCCCCGCCGACCGCGCGGACGCCCCCGGCACCGACGGTGACGCCCACGACAAGGCCGGCGCCGCAGGCACGGCCGACACCGAGGTGAGCGCCCCGTCCGGCGACACCGACCACGCCGACGCCTCCGGGGTCGCCGAGGTCGAGGCGGGCCACACCGGGTCCGACCTCGCCGAGGACGACGCCACCGGCGCCGACGGTGCCGACGGTGCCGACGGCTCGACGGACACTCCCGGGACCGGTGCCGACGGCGCCCGCCCCGCGGACACCGCAGCCGAGGACGGCGCCGCCCGGAGCACCGGGGCCGGGGACGGCAGCGCCGGCGATGGCAGGACCGGGGACACCGGCCCGACGCGCAGCGACCCCGAGACCGCGGGATTCCCGACGGTCCGCACGTCCGGCCGCACGCCGATGGGCGGACCGCTCCCGGCCCGCACCAACGGGTCCCGCCCCTCGCCGTCGCGCCGCCCGGTCATGCCGGTCCGCGGCGCCGGGCCGGCGCTGCCCACCCGCGGTCCGGGCCGCCAGGGCCCGCCCCCGGCACCGGCCCGCGGCCCGCAGCAGCCCGCACCCCAGCAGGCTCAGCCGGTCCAGCGGCAGGCGCAGCACCCGGACGGCCGGCAGTTCCCGGAGGCGCCGCAGGCGCGTCCGGGTCAGCAGGTCCAGCCGGCGGCGGGCCGGCAGGAGCCCGCACCGCTGCCGAAGCGCGAGGGTGGCCGGGCCGGCGGTCCGGCGAGCCTCGCCGCGGCCTCCGTCAGCTCCTCGCAGGACGAGCTGTTCGCGCCGAAGGTGGCCGTCGAGGGCGATCGGGGTCAGCTCCGGCGCCCCGGGGCGGTCGAGTCGGCCCGGGCCCAGACCGGGTTCGACATGGGTCAGACCACCCCGATCTTCGACGACATCGCCTCGGCCTGGTTCCGCTCGAACCGGTCGGTGCCGGTCCGCTGGCAGGACGCCGCCGGCCCGAACGGTGGCGCCCCGGCCGGTGCCCCGGCTCCCGCCGCGGCCGACACCCCGGCGCCCCCGGCGGCCTTCGCCTCCCCCGCCGACGACGTCTGGCGGCAGGCCCGCGAGGCCACCGACGGCGACGAGTCGGAGACCGTCGGTGACGAGCTGACGACCGCAGGACTGCCCAAGCGACGCCCGCGGGCGCGACTGCTCCCGGGCAGTGCGGCAGGATCGACCGTGCTCAGCCCCGCTCCGGCGGAGCCGAGGGACGCCGAGAGCGTCCGTGGCCGTCTCGCCAGCTACCAGCAGGGCGTGCGTCAGGGCCGGGAGAGCGCTTCCGGTGTCCGTCGCAACGCACTCACCGGCACGACCGAGACGGTCGACGGCGACTCCGATCCGCAGGACCAGCACGACCCGCAGGACCAGCACGACAGGCAGGGCCCCCGGGCCCCGCAGGACACCACCGCGACCGGCACCCCCGAGCCCGCCGCGGACCGACCGAACTCGTCCGACCCCGAGGAGAACCAGTGAGGGCACCGCAGGCACAGCCCAGCCAGAGCCGTTTCGGCTGGCTGGTCACCAACTTCGCGGAGCGCGTCCCGGGTGTCGCGCACGCCATCGTGGTGTCGACCGACGGGCTGCTGCTGACCGCGTCCGACCGGCTGCCGCGCGACCGGGCCGACCAGCTCGCCGCCGTCGCATCCGGTCTGGTCAGCCTGACCCAGGGCGCCGCGCGCTGCTTCGACGCCGGTGGCGTCGTGCAGACCGTCGTCGAGATGGACCGCGGGATCGTGCTGCTGATGTCGATCAGCGACGGCTCCTGCCTGGCCGTGCTGGCCTCGCCGAGCTGCGACATCGGCCTCGTCGGCTACGAGATGACGTTGCTGGTCGACCGGGTCGGCCAGCTGCTCACCCCGGAGCTGCGCGCGGAGCTGCAGGGCTCGTTCGGGCCCTGAGCCCACGACCCCGGACCCCAGGACGCGTTACCGTCATGCACCCCATCCCAGGATCGACCAGAGCGGGTGAGATCCGATGACCCAGGACCCGGGCGGACACGGCCCCGAGCCGACGTTCGCCGACGTCATGAACGGGTTCAGCCTGGACTCCAAGCGCAAGCCGAGGAAGCGCCGATGGGGGCGCGACCGTCCGGAGGACGTCGAGCCGGAGGACGCCGGCACCGGGGCCCGGGTCCCACCGCCGGAACCGGCCGAGGTGACCGGCCCGATCGGCGGGTCGGCGGCCTACGGGCTGCCGCCCACCCCGGACGAGCTGGAGGCACGGCGCACCGGTGACCGGCCGGACCGGCCGACGCCGTACCCGGCACAGAACTCGGGGCCGAGCCCCGCGCACGACCCAGTGGCAGCGCCGCCGCCGGTGCCCCCGTCCGCGGGTGGCGCCTCCTTCGTCCGGCCCTACGCCTGGACGCGGGGACGGACCAAGTCGGGCTACGAGCTGGCCGTCGAGACCCTGGTCTCGGTCAGCAACCGGGCCCGCAGCCAGCTGGAACGGCTGCCGATGGAGCACCGCTCCGTCGCCGACCTGCTGCTCGAGCAGACCCGCTCGGTGGCCGAGGTCGCGGCGTTGCTGTCGCTCCCCCTGGGCGTCGCCCGGGTGCTGCTCGGGGACATGGCCTCGAACGGCACGGTGACCGTTCACCAGACCGCGAGCACTCCCGGCAACGCGCCGGACCTCGCGCTGATGGAAAGGGTGTTGAGTGGACTCCGTCGGCTCTAGGCCACAGCCGCCCCAGCCCGCGGCCGGGATGGCCCGTGCCGCGACGATGTCGGCCAAGATCGTGGTGGCCGGCGGGTTCGGCGTCGGGAAGACCACCTTCGTCGGATCGGTCTCGGAGATCATGCCGCTGACCACGGAGGCGGTGATGACCGAGGCGAGTGCGTCGCACGACGACCTCTCCGCCACCCCCAACAAGCGGTCCACGACGGTCGCGATGGACTTCGGCCGCGTCTCGCTGGACTCCGACCTGGTGCTCTACCTGTTCGGCACGCCCGGCCAGCAACGGTTCTGGTTCATGTGGGACGACCTGGTCCGCGGCGCGATCGGTGCCGTCGTCCTCGTCGACACCCGACGCCTCGCCGACTCGTTCGCCGCGATCGACTTCTTCGAGGACCGTGGGCTGCCCTACGTGGTGGGCGTCAACGCCTTCGACGGGCAGCTGCAGCACACCCTCGACGACGTCCGCGAGGCGATGGCGATCGACCCGGCCGTCCCGATGGTCGTCTGCGACGCCCGGCACCGCCAGTCGACCAAGGAGACCCTGATCGCGCTGGTGCAGCACGCGATGCACCAGCGGATGGCGGCCGGCGCCCGCTGACCCCGGGCCCGGCGGCGCCGGCACGAGCAGTGCCGGCGCCGCTGCAGTCGTGCGTCCGCGGGCTCAGTCCCGCCCGGCCGGCTGCTCCGACCCGGCGTCCACCGGCGCGATCGAGGTGATGCGGTGCAGCTGGATCCGGCGCAGCTCGCCGTCCAGCGCGTCGCGGCCCTCGACGTAGCCGCCGCCGACCGAGACCGGCGCGAGCACCCGGTCCCCGGCGACCCCGTGGGCGTCGACGTAGCCGATCCACACGGTCCGGCCCTCGCGCACGGCCTCCTGCAACGACGCCAGGTTCCCGGTCGCGCCGGTGAGTTCACGCCGCCCGGCGACGCTGTCGCGCACCCCGGCCAGGCGGTCCCCCGCCCGCAGTCGCTCGACCAGCTCCTCGGCCCGGTTCGTCGGGGACCGGTCGACGACCCGACCGGCGTCGCGGGTGCCGCGCCGCAGCCGCGGCTCGGTGCGCCGCCCCTTCGGCCCGAGGTCGACGACGGCACCGCCCGCGTCCTCGGCGGCCGGGCTGAACCCGGCGGCCCGCATCCCGTCGAGCACCTCGGACAGCGGCAGCGAGCTGACCATGACGGTCGGGGCGATCCGGCGCAGCCCCAGCTCCTCGGCCGCGGAGTGCGCGAGCACCTCGGACAGGAGCACCTCGTCGTCCGAGCGCAGGAAGCAGCTGACCGCCCCGCCGCGCAGCCTGCCGTGCCGGCGGGCGACGTCGTCCACCAGATAGGTCAGGGTCTGCGGGACCGGGGTGCGGGAACGGGCCTCGAGGATCGCGCGGACGTCGTCGGCGGTACGGCCGGTGTCCAGTGCCCGGCGCAGGCTGCGCTCGGTGAAGCGGTACACCGTGGCCCCGCCCGCGGACTCGACCTCGGCCAGGATCGCGAGCTCGTGCGCGAGGTCCGCCGAGAGCCGTCCGGGTGCGACGGCGGTCAGGTCGGCCTGCAGCAGGATCTCCTCCACCGGGGCGGGCAGCGCCGCGTGCAGTGCGGCGGCCAGCTCGGTGGGGTGCCGGGTGGGGTGCGCCGGGTCCGGGCGCAGGGCCGGGTCGAGCAGCACCCGTCCGGCCGTGGTGAGCGCGTCGAGGGCGACCACGCCGATCGCGGTGGCCTCGGCGACGGTCCAGCCGACCGTCTCGTCGCGCAGCCGGCCGCCGCGGCGCGGGGCGTGCCAGGCCAGCAGGCGCGCCAGGTCCTCCGGTGACCCGACCGAGGTGCCGGGTGCGAGGTCGGCGAGCGCGTCCAGGACGCGACGGCGATCCCGCGCGGCGGGGGGACGGCGCGGCCCGTCGGACAGGGCGGTGATCGGCTTGCCGGTCTCGTCGCGGCGCCCCACCAGCCCCGGCAGCCGCGACAGCTCCAGCCAGGCCTGGGCCAGCACCGCCCAGCGGGACTCCTCCGGGCCGGTGCCCCAGACGTCCCAGGTGGTGGTCGGCAGCCACTCCGGGGTCACCGACTCGGTCGCCCCGACGAGGTCCGCGGCGTACAGGACCTCCAGGATCAGCGCCGCGGTCGGCTCGTCGGTGTCGGCCGCCTTCGCCGCCCGCTTGAGCTCGCGGACGCCGAACCCGCCCGACCGCAGCACCGGCACCGACTCCCGCGCCAGCCACTCCAGGAGCAGGTCGGTGCGGCGCAGGAACTCCAGTGCGGCCCCGGCGCCGGTGCCGTCGACCATCGAGGTCTCCCTGGCGCGCAGCGGGACGTCCGGCCGGGACAGGTCCAGCGGCCCCATCGGGCGGTCCCCGCGCAGGGCGAGCGCGACCTGGCGGGGCAGCTCGACGGTGTCGGCGTCGCGGCGCACGAGCAGTCCCTTGTCGAGGAGCGACCCGACCGGTCCGGCGGAGCCGTTCGCGTTGCGGGAGCGGCCGACCGGCGGGCCCTGGGCGAGGACGTCGAGGACCTTGCGCTCGTCCTCGCCCACCCCGGCGAGCAGGGTGTCGAGCTCGGAGCTCGCGGCCGGACCGGTGGCGGGGGCGCCGAGCCCGGCGGGCCACGGCCCGACGACGTCGGCGGCCGCGGGGACCAGCGACACCGCGTCGTCCGGGCCCCAGGCCAGCGCGCGGTCACGCAGCGCGGTGAGTCCCTCGGCGACGGTGGCCGCGTCCACGTCGGGGCCGAGCCAGCCACGCAGGCCGGCGTCGGGGGTCGTCGCGTCGACCGGGGTCCGCCACGCCGTCGCCAGCACCAGGGCGTCCAGAACGGTCAGCGCCACGGTGCCGAGGTCCTCGCAGGCGCGCTGCACCGACGCCCGGATCGAGGCGCGGGTCGCGAGCACGGTGAGGTCGCCGGGGGGTGGGACGGCGAGGTCCGGACGTGCGCGCAGCAGCGCGGCGAGGAACCCGTCGTCCTGCCCGCGCAACCACTCGACCAGGGACGTCTGCATCGTCGCCAGGGTAGTCGGACGATCGCGGGCGCACCGGGGCGGACAGCCGCGCCCGCGTCCGCGATACTGGACACAGGACACTGCCGCGGTCCCGCTCGGGACCGGACGACGACGCTGGAGGACGCGATGGCCGCCAAGCCCGCGAAGCAGGACCGGATCCACCCGGACTGGCCGCACTCCGAGGACGGCGACCACCCGGTCACCGAGCTCCTGGGCAGCGTCCAGGGAAACATGTCGCCGTTCGGTGACATCGAGTTCCCGGTCGCCAGCGTGCCCTACGAGCACCCGGTCACCGAGATCAACCGCTGACCGTGGTCGCCGGTCTGTTGCTCGCGGGCGGCGCCGGGCGCCGCATGGGCACCCCGAAGGCGCTGGTCCGGCTGCACGGTGAGCCGCTCGCGGTGCGGGCGGTCAAGGCGCTGCAGGCGGGTGGGTGCGGCCCGGTCACCGTCGTGCTCGGCGCCCGCGCCGACGACGTCACCGACGTGCTGCGCAGTGCGGGCCTGGGCACCGACGGCAGTGACGTCGGTGTCGTGGTCGCCGAGGACTGGGACGAGGGCATGGGCGCGTCGCTGCGGCGTGGGCTGGGATCGCTGACCCACCTGCCCGGCACCGGCGCGGCGCTGGTGCACCTGGTCGACCTGCCGGGCATCGGGCCGGAGGCGATCCGCCGGGTCGCCGAGGGTGCGGGACCGTCGTCGCTGCGGCGAGCCGCGTTCGACGGCGTCCCCGGACATCCCGTCCTGATCGGCCGGGACCACTGGTCGGGCGTCGTCGCACTGTCCTCCGGGGACTCCGGCGCCCGCGACTACCTGGCCGGCCGCTCCGACGTGGAGCTGGTCGAGTGCGGCGACGTCGCCGTCCCCGACGACGTCGACACCCCGGGGCAGCTGCGCCGCCTCGCCGGGACCTGAGCCGCCGCACCGGCCCCGACACACCCGTGCCCCGGTCCCTCCGCGAGGGGCCGGGGCATCGTCGTGCCGGGGTCAGATGTTGATGACCTGGCCGGGGGTGATCAGGTGCCCGGCGCCGAGGCCCGGGTTCTTGGACAGCAGGTTCTTCCAGTTCGCGATGCCGTGCGCGGCCGCGATCTTGCCCAGGGTGTCGCCGGACTTCACGGTGTAGGTGCCGCCGGACGACGTCGCGGGGGCGCTGGCCTTCACCCGCTCCGGGGCCCGGGTGCCGGCGTCGGTCTCCAGGGTCCGCGGCGTGGCGGACCCGGACGCGCCGGTCTTGGACGAGCAGGACGGCCAGGCGTTCCAGCCCTGGGCGGCCAGGACCTTCTCGGCGACGGCGATCTGCTCGGCCCGGGTGGCCTGGTGCGCCGACGCGGCGTACTCACCACCGCCGTAGGCCTTCCAGGTGCTCGGGCTGAACTGCAGGCCGCCGTAGTAGCCGTTGCCGGTGTTCGCGGCCCACTTCCCGGTGCTCTCGCAGTGCGCGAGCGAGTCCCAGGTGGAGTCGGAGGCGGCGTTCGCGGTGCCCACGACGGTCAGCATCGGGGCGCCGAGGACGGCACCGGCGACGGCGGTCCGGACGATCGTGCGGCCGGCGGTGCTCGGTTTACGGTGTTTCCCACGGTAACGAGGCATGGCAGGTCTCCCGCGTGACGCCACCCGAACCGCACCCGGGGAGTGGGTGCCCGTACCGGCAGCCGGGGGAGCGGCCACCGATCCGTCTGACGATCGGCCCTGTCCCACACCGATACCTCGGGGGGCCGGTGACCACCGGACAGGGAGCGTTGCGGCCCCGGAGCCCGACCGCATGGGGGAGTCGGCCGAGCCGGGACCGAAGGTAGGTCACGTCAGAGCGACGCGAAAGTCGACGGCGACACGGCGTGGCGTCGGACGTACCGGACACCCGGTGGCCAGGTCCAGCGTTTGCGCAGGTGACAAGCCCCGATCACGAACCGGAAACGTTCGCGCAAACGGTTCGATCAGTTCCACAAACGTGCTACAGATCACATCCGTTGCTCATCCGGAGGCCCCTCCTCGGGCACGCGGAGTGGCGAGGGCCACCCCGCCGAGACCCCCGTACTGTCGGGGCGTGACCACCGAGCACCGCCGGCCCGACCCCGCGCTCAGCCACGTCGACGACGCCGGGGCGGCCCGGATGGTCGACGTGTCGGACAAGCAGCCCGGCCGCCGCGCCGCCGTCGCCACCGGGACGGTGCACACCACGGCCGAGGTCGTGCGCCTGCTGGAGACCGACGGCCTCCCCAAGGGCGACGCACTCGCCACCGCCCGCATCGCCGGGATCATGGGCGCCAAGCGCACCCCGGACCTCGTGCCGCTCTGCCACCCCATCGCGATCAGCGGGGTGACACTGGACCTGGCGCCGGCCACCGACGGCGACGCCGGCCGGGTCGCCATCCGCGCCGAGGTCCGCACCACCGACCGCACCGGGGTGGAGATGGAGGCCCTGACCGCGGTCGCCGTCGCCGGGCTCACCCTGCACGACATGATCAAGGCCGTGGACCCGGGCGCCGTGCTCGACGCCGTGCGCGTCGAACGCAAGGAGGGCGGCAAGACCGGCCTGTGGGAGCGCGGGGCATGACCGCCGCACGCACCGCCCGGGTGGTCACCGCCTCCAACCGCGCCGCGGCGGGCGTCTACACCGACCGCGGCGGGCCGCCGATCGTCGCCTGGCTGCGCGAGCGCGGCTACGACACCCCGGACCCGGTCGTCGTACCGGACGGGGAGCCGGTCGGGCAAGCGCTGCGGGCCGCCGTCGCCGACGGCGTCGCGGTCGTCGTCACGACCGGGGGCACCGGCATCTCCCCCACCGACGGCACCCCCGAGGTCACCCGGGCCGTGCTCGACCACGAGATCCCGGGCCTGGCCGACGCGATCCGCCGCGCCGGGGAGGAGAAGGTCCCCACCGCCGTGCTCTCCCGTGGCCTGGCCGGGGTCGCGGGCCGCACCCTGATCGTCAACCTGCCCGGCTCCCCGGGCGGGGTGAAGGACGGCCTCGGCGTGCTCGCCGGGGTCCTCGACCACGCGGTCGACCAGCTGCACGGAGGAGACCACCGATGACCGATCCCGCGACCACGCGGACCGCGACGGTCCTGCGTGCGGCCGTCGGCGAGGAGCCGCTCGACGTCGAGGAGCACGCCCGCCTGGTCGAGCACGCCGCCGCCGGCGCGGTCGTCACCTTCGCCGGTGTCGTCCGCGACCACGACGGCGGGAAGTCGGTGCACGGCCTGGAGTACAGCGCGCACCCGACGGCCGCCCGGATCGTCGCCGAGGTCGCCGAGCAGGTGGCCGCGCACTCCCCCGGCGTCCGGGCGCTCGCGGTGAGCCACCGCGTCGGCCCGCTCGACATCGGCGAGGTGGCCCTTGCCTGCGCCGTCGCCGCCGAGCACCGCCGGGAGGCGTTCACCGCCTGCGCCGAACTCGTCGACGAGGTGAAGCGCCTGCTGCCGGTCTGGAAGCACCAGCGGTTCGCCGACGGTTCCGACGAGTGGGTCAACTCCACCTGAGCCCGGCTGCGCGCCCCCGGAACGACGGAACGGCCCGGGTCCGCCTCCCCACGAGGGGAAGGGGACCCGGGCCGTCGTCCGCCGGGGCGGGTGCTGGGGACACCGCGCGCCCCGTGCCGTCCGTCCCGGATGGCGGTCCGGGAACGGTCGGCGGGATCAGCCGAGGTTCAGGACCTGACCGACGCTGATCACGTTCGCATTGCCGATGCCGTTCGCGGCGGCCAGCTTCGCCACCGAGGTGCCGTGCGCGGCCGCGATCCGGCTCAGCGTGTCGCCCGCCTTGACGGTGTACCCGCCGGCGGCCGGGGCGGCGGCCTTCTTCGGCGCGGACGCGGCGGGGGCCGACGCCTTCACGCGCTTGCTCGTGTCGGCCGAGTAGCCGGTGATACCCAGCTTCTTCGAGCAGGACGGCCAGGCGCCCCAGCCCTGAGCGGCCAGCACCCGCTCGGCGACCGCGATCTGCTCGGCGCGGCTGGCGTTGGCCGCCGAACCCGAACCACCGAAGGCGGCCCAGGTGGACGGGGAGAACTGCAGCCCGCCGTGGTACCCGTTGCCCGTGTTGATCGACCAGTTGCCACCGCTCTCGCACTGGGCGAGCTGGTCTCAGACGCTGTCCGGGGCAGCGTTGGCGGTGCCGGCGATCGCAGCCGTCGCACCGACCGCGACGACACCCGCCGCAGCCATGCGCAGGAGACTTCGGCCCTTGGGTCCCTTGGTCATCGTTTCGCTCCCACCGCGCCGGCCCGAGGACACACACACTCCGCACAGGAGGTCCCCTGGGCACAGGTGTGCCCGCCGTGTCGTCGCGGGTGCGTCGATCGGGACCGGGGAGCGACGTCCATGACGTCCGCGGAGGTGGTCTCTCTCGTCCCCGTCCCGTTCCGTTCCTCGACGGACCGGACAGCCGCGGGACGGGGGTGGTTCGGCGCGGCGGGTCCGGATGTGTTGCTCGTTCAGGTGGCCGATCCGGTGGACCGACCGACAGAAAGGTGAATGGGCGGAAAGAATTCGTCAACGAAGGGCCCCGTGAGCGGAATCACTGTAACAAGCGTGTAATTATCAGATTCTCCCTAAACGTACTGGTCAACGACGTCACATCACGGATCTATCACGCGGTCATGAACATTTCTGATTCGGAAGCAACTCGAACCTTCCGGGCCGCTCGCTCGTCCTCAGGGCGAGGTGCTCGACCCGCCCGCGCGGGGAGGAGGGCCCCTCCTGCTGTGGCCTCGTTCACCGCTCGTCCTGCATGCTGGTTCGGTGAACGACACCGCACCCGGCCCCGGGAGCCCGGCCGAGCTCGCCGACGCGTTGCGCGCGACCGGCTACCTCGCCGACGACGGTCTCGCGACGGCGGCCTTCCTCGCCCTCCGCATGAACCGTCCGCTCTTCTGCGAGGGCGAGCCGGGGACCGGTAAGACCGCGCTGGCCCAGGCACTGGCCGCCACGCTGGGCGCACCGCTCATCCGTCTGCAGTGCCACGACGGCATCGACTCCGGTCAGGCCCTCTACGACTGGGACTTCCCCCGTCAGCTGCTGCACCTGCGCACCCTGGAGGCCGCGAGCGGCCGCGACGGGTTCGACCCCGACACGGTCGAGGCAGGCCTCTACGACGAGCGCTTCCTGCTGGCCCGCCCGATCCTGCAGGCGCTGCGCACCAGCCCGTCGGTGCTGCTCATCGACGAGATCGACCGCGCCGACGACGAGTTCGAGGCCTTCCTGCTGGAGGTACTCACCGAGCACGCGGTGACCATCCCGGAGCTCGGGGAGGTGCGCGCCGCGACACCGCCGGTCGTCGTCCTCACCTCGAACCGGACCCGGGAGGTGCACGACGCGCTCAAGCGCCGCTGCCTCTACCTCTGGCTGGAGCACCCGAACATCGAGCGCGAGATCGAGATCCTGCACAGCAGGCTGCCCGAGGTGCCCGAGCGGCTCGCCGCGTCGGTCGCGCGGGCCGTGCAGAAGCTGCGCCACACCGACCTGATCAAGCCGCCGGGCGTCGCGGAGACCCTGGACTGGGCGCGGGCGCTGCAGCTGATCGGTGCCCGGCACCTGGACCCGGAGTCGGCGGCGCGCACCCTGGGCGCCGTCCTCAAGTACCGGGAGGACGCCGACCGGGTCCACAAGCAGCTCGACACCCTGCTGGCGTCCTGACCCGGCCGCGATGACCGTTCCCCCGAGCCCGTCCCCGGCGGCCCCGCCCCGGCCGCCCGCGGCGGAGCCCACCGGCACCACCGACGAGCTGCTGACCGGATTCGTCGGGTTCACCGAGGTCCTGCGCGCGGCCGGGGTCCCGGTCACCCAGGACCGGGTGACCGCCTACCTGGAGGCGCTGGACACCGTGGACGTGACCGACCGGGACCAGGCGTACTGGGCCGGCCGGCTGACGCTGTGCGCCGACCCCGACGACATCGTCCGGTACGACCTGGCGTTCCCGTCCTGGTTCGAGCCGACCGGCAACCGTCCGTCGAGCAACCGCGACGACCGCCCCCCCGCACCGCCGAAGCTGGCCGCGCTGCTGCCGGGCCGCGAGGACGGGGAGGACGACTCCGACGACGCCGACGGCCCGCAGATCAAGGCCGCCGCGACCGGTGCGGAGATCCTGCGCAACCGCGACGTCGGGGAGCTCTCCCCCGCCGAACGCGAGCACCTGCGCCGGCTGATGACCCTGCTCAGACCGGAGCCGCCGACCCGGGCGTCGCGGCGGCGCAGGCGGAACCGGCACGGTGAGGCCGACCCGCAGCGCACGTTGCGCGCGGCGCTGCGCAACCAGGGCGAGATCTTCCGGCTCGCCCGGCGCGACACCTCGCGCCGGCCGCGCAAGGTCGTGCTGCTGATCGACGTGTCCGGGTCGATGGAGCCCTACGCGGACGCGCTCGTGCGCTTCGCCCACGTCGTCGTCCGTCGTTCGCCGCGCTCGGTCGAGGCGTTCACCCTGGGCACCCGGCTCACCCGGATCACCCGTGAGCTGCGGTTGTGCGACCCCGAGCACGCGCTGCGCGCCGCGGGGAGAGCCATCCCGGACTGGTCGGGCGGCACCCGGCTGGGCGAGGTGCTGCAAGCCTTCGTCGACCGCTGGGGACGCCGCGGGGCTGCCCGCCGGGCGGTCGTCGTCGTCTTCTCCGACGGCTGGGAGCGCGGCGGCACCGAGCTGCTCGGCACCCAGGCCGAGCAGCTGTCCCGGCTGGCCCATCGGCTCATCTGGGTCAACCCGCACGCGGGCAAGGACGGCTACGCCCCGGTCCAGGGGGGCATAGTCGCGGCACTTCCGCACTTGGACGACCTGCTGGCCGGGCACAGCCTGGACACGCTGGAGAGACTGCTCGAGGTGGTGCGCAATGCGTGACGTGATCGACCAGCTCGAAGGCTGGTGGCGCAAGGGTGAGCCGGCCGCGCTCGCGACGGTGGTCGGGACCTTCCGGTCCGCGCCGCGCCAGCCGGGGGCCGCGATGCTCGTCGGCCCGGCGGGCGAGGCCGTCGGCTCGGTCTCGGGCGGCTGCGTCGAGGGCGCGGTCTACGAGCTCGGGCAGCAGGTGCTGTCCGAGGAGCGACCGGTGCTGCAGCGCTACGGCGTCTCCGACGACGACGCGTTCGCCGTCGGCCTGACCTGCGGCGGCATCCTCGACATCTTCGTGGAGAAGGTGACCCCGGAGACCTACGAGCAGCTCGGCCGCATCGCCGAGGCGATCCGCGACGAGGACCCGGTCGCGGTGGCGACGGTCGTCGCGGGCCCCTCGGAGCTGCTCGGCAAGCGGCTGATCGTCTGGCCGGACAAGACCGAGGGCGGCACCGGCTCGGACCGGATCGACGACGCCGTGCGCGACGACGTCCGCGGCCTGCTCGACTCCGGCCGCAACGCGACACTGACCTACGGCGTCCACGGCGAGCGTCGCGGGGAGGGGCTGCAGATCTTCGTCGAGTCGTTCGCGCCGCCGCCCCGCATGATCGTGTTCGGGGCGATCGACTTCGCCGCCGCGGTGGCCCGGATGGGCAGCTTCCTCGGCTTCCGGGTGACCGTCTGCGACGCCCGGCCGGTGTTCGCGACCGCGAGCCGCTTCCCGGGGGCCAACGAGGTCGTCGTCGAGTGGCCGCACCGCTACCTGCAGGCCGAGGCGGACGCGGGCCGGATCGACCAGCGCACCGCACTGTGCGTGCTCACCCACGACCCGAAGTTCGACGTACCGCTGCTGGAGGTGGCGCTGCGGCTGCCCGAGGTCGGCTACATCGGGGCGATGGGCTCGCGACGCACCCACGACGACCGGCTCGAGCGCCTGCGCGAGCGGGGCGTGACCGAGGGCGAGATCGCGAAGATGTCGTCGCCGATAGGGCTGGATCTGGGCGCCCGCACCCCGGAGGAGACCGCGGTGTCGATCGCCGCCGAGATGATCGCCCAGCACTGGGGTGGCGAGGGCATCCGGCTGGCCGAGCGCGAGGGGCCCATCCACGCCTCCTGACATCCCCCCGCTTTCGGCCAGGTCGGCGGCGTGACGTGCTCGCCGCCGACCTGCGGCTCCGCGCGCCGCCCGCCGATCGAGAGGCCGGGAAAGAGGGGGGTCCCTGTACCGTGGGACACACGCTCGTGACCGAGCCGCCCGCCGTCCGGGGCGGGCCGTCGACCATCACGGAGCAGGAGGAGGGCAGCGTGGTCCTCACCGGTCAGGCAGGCACCGTCGTCCCCGGGCACGGGGCGGACCGCGCCGTGGCGCGGGAGACGGTGCTGGTGCTCGACGGCGGGACCGGCGGCGCCGGTGCCGACGAGGGGTACACGGTCCGCGCGGCGCAGTGCCCGCGGGAGCCCCGACCGCGGCTGTCGAAGTTCCATGCGCCCGAGATCGTGTTCGGGCCCGACTCGCTGCCCGAGACCGCCCACGCCGCGCTGCGTCTCGGGGCGCGGCGCCCGTTCGTCGTCACCGACCCGGGGGTGACCGAGGCCGGGTGGCCCGCCGAGCTCCTGCGCCACCTGCGCGCCGCCGGTCTGCGGCCCCAGCTGTGGAACGAGATCACCCCGAACCCGAAGGACCACGAGATCCAGGCCGGGTTCGAGCGCTACGAGAGATCCGGCTGCGACGTGGTGATCGGCATCGGCGGAGGCTCGGTGATCGACGCCGCGAAGGGCGTCGCCCTGCTCGCGGCCAACGGCGGCACGATCCTCGACTACGAGGGCATCGACCGCATCGCCAACCCGATCCCGCCACTGGTGATGGTGCCGTCGACCTCGGGCACCGGCGCCGACGTCTCCCAGTTCTGCATCATCACCGACACCGAGCGCCTCACCAAGATCACGATCATGGGCCGGGCCCTGGTCCCGGACGTCTCGGTGATCGACCCGCGGCTGCTCGTCACCATGCCGGACTGGCTCAACGCCGCGACCGGCCTGGACGCGCTGACCCACGGCATCGAGGCGTTCGTGTCGCTGGCCCACGGCCCGCTGACCGACACCCACGCGCTGCACGCCGTCGCACTCGTCCACGCCAACCTGCCGACCACGATGATCCGCCGCCACGACGACGGCCCCCGCACCGCGATGGCGCAGGCCGCGCTCGAGGCGGGCCTGGCGTTCACGAACGCGATCCTCGGCGCCACGCACGCCATGAGCCATCAGGTCGGCGGCATGCTCGACCTGCCGCACGGCCTGATCAACGGCGTGCTGCTGCCGCACGTGATCCGTTTCAACGGCTCGGCCTCCGACGCCGACGCGGCGCGCTTCGTCCCGATCGCCCAGGCCATGGGGCTGCCCGCCCGGCCGGGGATGCCCGGCGACGAGGCCGTGGACATGGTCGCGACCGAGGTCCGCAAGCTGGCCGACGAGGTCGGCGTCCCGACCGGGCTCGCCGCCATCGGGGTGCGCGAGACCGACCTCCCGCGACTGTCCCGGCTCACCCTCGGCGACGCCTGCCTGACCACCAACCCGCGCACGGCGAGCGTGGAGCAGATCGAGGACCTGTTCCGGGAGGCGCTGTGACGCCGTCGCGGAGGCCCACGCGGTGACCGCCGCCGCCCGCTTCCCGCGCCGCCGCACACCCGCCCCGTCCTCGTCGCCGGCCGCCGCGGGTCGGGCCCGGCCGGACCTCGACCAGCTCACCGGCCTGAGGACGGGCAAGCCGTCGTTCTACTCGGAGTACCGCGAGGGCGCCGAACGGCTGCGCCGGGTCATCGTCGCTCTGGACCGGATCTCCGCCGCGCTGGTCCGCACGATGGAGGGCTCCGAGGCGCTGGTCCGCGCGGTCGCCGACGCGGCGGCCGACCACCTGTCCGCGGACTGGGTGGTGCTCGGGCTCGTCGACGGCGAGCTGCCCGACGCTGCGCCGCGGCACGTCGTCCTCGGGCCGGACGGCGTCGAGTGGGCCGACCTGGGGTCGGTGCCCGAGCGCGTGCGCCGGCACGTGGAACGGCTGCACGCCGGCGACGGGCACCACGACCACGACGACCACCACCAGCACCACGACGACCAGCGCCCCCGGCACCTGCACGTTCCGATCCGGCTCGACGGCCGCACCGTGGGCGGGTTCGTCGCGTGGACACCACCGGAACGCCACATCGACGACACCGACCATTCGGTGCTGCGCATCCTGGCCGGTCAGACGGCGTCGGCGCTGCAGAACTGCGCGCTGCTGGAGCGGGCCGAGCGACTGCACGCGCGCACCGCGGCCCAGGCCGAGGACCTGCGTGTCCGCAACGACGAGCTGATGCTCACCCAGCAGGCGCTCGGCGCGGCACGCCAGCGGGAGGTCCTCGACAACGAGCGGCACCGCATCGCCCGCGAGCTGCACGACAGCGTCACCCAGTACGCGCTGTCGGCCGGGATGCACATCGAGCTGTGCCGGTCGGAGATCACCGAGCCGGACCTGCTCCAGCACCTCGACACCGCCAAGGACCTGACCCGGCGGGCCGTCGAGCAGCTGCGGTCGGCGATCTACGCGCTCAACGACGACGACCACGCCGACAAGGACCTGCCGTCGATGCTGCGTCAACTGTCCACCGTGCACATGCCCGACGAGCTGCGGGTGGAGGTGACGATCGGCGGGGCCCCGGTGCCGCTGCCGCACGAGCACGAGCAGTCGCTGTTCCGGATCGCCGGCGAGGCGCTGTTCAACACGGCGATGCACGCCTCGGCGTCGCGGGCGGTGGTGCGGCTGGCCTACGCCGGCGGTCGCGTCCGCCTGTCGGTCTCCGACGACGGCGGCGCCTCCCCCGAGCAGATCCGCCGCACGCTGCGTGCGGCGTCGGTCCGCGGACCCTCCGGGGAGCACCGCGGCCTCGTGAACATGGACGCCCGCGCCCGCGAGATGGGTGGGACCCTGCGGTTCCGCCGCTCGCGGATCGGTGGGCTGCAGGTGCAGGTGGACGTCCCGATCGGGACACCGGGGCAGGAGGAGCTCGGATGAGCAGCGGCACACGGACCGCCCCGGGAGGTCCCGGGGCCGCATCGGCACTGACCGCGCCCGCCGACGGCAGGGCGGGACTCGGCACCCGTCGCGGCCCCGGCCACGACGGTGTTCCTCCTGGCTCCGGGCGAGGCGGTTCCGGACTCGGCCGCTCCGGGCAAGGCGGCTCCGCGGGTAGCGCTGTCGTGCCCGGGCAGGGTGGCTCCGTCGGCAACGCTGTCGTGCCTGGGCAGAGCGTCTCCGGGCAGGGCGGATCCGGACAGGGCGCTGGGAATCCGCCGGGCGGTGGGGCACACGGGGCCGGCGGGACCGCCGCGACCCGCCCCGGCCCTGGCCCCGGCCCCGGCTTCACGAGCGTCGCGGCACCGCCGATCCGGATCGTTCTGGTCGACGACCACTCGATCATGCGGCAGGGGCTGCGCGCGGTTCTGGAGCGCGAGGACGACCTGCGCATCGTCGGCGAAGCGGGCAGCGCTCCGGAGGCGTTCGCCGCCGTCGCGGCCGGCCGGCCTCAGGTGGTGCTGCTCGACCTCAAGCTGGCGTCCGGCCCGCAGACCGACGGTCTCGAGGTCTGCCGCAGGCTGTGCGCCGACCACCCCGGCATCGGGGTGCTGGTGCTGACGACCTTCGCCGAGGACCGTCTCGTCGTCGAGTCGGTGCAGGCGGGTGCCCGCGGCTACGTGGTCAAGGACGTCGACACCACCGAACTCGTCCGCGCCATCCGCGCGGTGTCCCGCGGGGAGAGCGCGTTCGACGCCCGGTCGGCGTCGGCGATGGTGCGGTCGCTGTCCGGCGGGATGCCCGACCGGGAACGGCTGACCGACCGCGAGCTGGACGTGCTGCGCCTGCTGGCCCGGGGGCTGTCCAACCGCGCGATCGGCGCCGAGCTGTTCATCTCCGAGACGACGGTCAAGTTCCACGTCGGCAACCTGATGCGCAAGCTGATGGTGTCGCGCCGCGCCGAGGCGGTCTACGCGGCCACCAAGCTCGGCCTCCTCTGACACCTCCGCTGACACCACTCGCCCGACACCACGCACGGCAGCGGCACGGCGGCACGGCGGCACGGCGGCACGGCGGCACGGCGGCACGGCGGCACGGCGGCACGGCGGCACGGAGCGAGAAGTGCGTTCCGCGGAACGCGGTCTGCCTTGTCGACGGCCGTCACGGGGCGGTCGGCAGTGCGATCGGGCGGGATCGGAGAGCCGCTCGGACCGGCCGGCCACCGCCCCGATCGCGTTCCGCGGAACGCAGTCCTGGTCCTGGTCGACCGTTGACCGACGGATCGGCAGGTTCCGACGGGCCCCGCTCCGCTTCGTCGACCTGTCGGCGTCCCGGCCGGCGGCCGCGTTCCGCGGAACGCGATCGCCCCGGTCCCGTCCTCCGCCGGGCTCGAAACTGTCGGACCCACCCGACACACTCATATCGAACACAAGTTCGATTAAGGAGAGTGTCGTGCCCCAGCCCGCCTCGACGACCACGACCACGCCGGCCGGTGAGCTGAGCCTGCCGGACCTCGAGTCCGAGCTCCTCGGTCTCGCCGGCCACATCGCCGCCGCCGAGTGCCGCTTCCTGCGCCTGCTCGCCGAGTTCGACGACCGCGGCGGCTGGTGCGGGGTCGGCGTCCGGTCCTGCGCCCACTGGCTGACCTGGCGAGCAGGGACGAGCCTGCGCACCGCGACCGAACACCTGCGCGTCGCACACGCACTGACCCGGCTGCCCCGGATCACCGAGGCGTTCGCGGCCGGCCGGATCTCCTACTCCAAGGTCCGGGCCGTCACCCGCCTCGTCGGTGCGGGGGACGCGATCCTCGACCGCGTGACCGTCCCGCCCCCGATGAGTCCCGCCACAGACCCCCTCCGGGGCCCCGGCAGCGACCCCGACATCGACTCCGTCCCGGGAGCGCATGCCGGCTCCGGCGTGCCGGACGCCGAGAGGACGGAGGAGACCACCACGCCGCCCGCAGACAGCGGCGACACGGTTACGCACGACGACACGGCGAGCGAAGCGGCGGTCGCCGTCGACGCTCCGGAGCCGCAGGATGACGCCGGGGCGGTCGCCCTTCCGTGTGCCGCGGCCGTGCCCGACGCCGAGCAAGTGCTCCTGGACCTCGCCCTGAGCGGGACCGCGAGCCATGTCGAGACCGTCGTCCGCGCGGTGCGTCGACGCTGCGCGCCGCCGAGCGACGTCGCCGCCCGACGCGGGGTGAGCTGGCACCACGACGTCGACGGATCCCTGGTCGTACGGGCCCGGCTCACCCCTGAGAACGGCGCCCTCCTCGTCGCCGCGATCGAGGCCGGGGTCGCCGCAGCGCTCCCGACTCCCGCCGGCCCGACCGACAGCGACAGCGACGATCCGGCCGCACGGGAGGGGCGGCGGTCGGGATGGGGCGGGGTCGATCCCCACGAGCAGGCCAGCCGCACGGAGGAGCAGGCACCGGGCGCGGTCGTCGACTCCCTGGCGGCCCGGCGGGCCGACGCTCTGGTGGACCTGGTCGTCCGCGGGCCCGGCGTGGCCGGCGCCGCGGGGGTGGAGCGGGGCGCGACGCGGGTGACGGTCGTCGTCGACGCAGGGACCGGCACCGCACGCCTCGCCGGAGGCCCCGAGATCGCTGCGAGCACCGCCGAGCGCCTTGCCTGCGACGCCCGGGCCCAAGTGTTGCTCAGCGATCGCACCGGGAACCGGATGTACCTCGGTCGGAGCAGGCGGCTGGCGAGCCCGGCACAGATCGCCGCCCTGACCGCCGACAGCGGCGGCTCCTGCCGGTTCCCGGGGTGCCACCACACCCGTCACCTCCATGCCCACCACGTCCGTCACTGGCTGCGGGGCGGGCCGACGGACATCGACAACCTGGTCCTGCTCTGCTCGTTCCACCACCGTCTCGTGCACGACGACGGGTACCTGGTCCTGCGCCCGCCCGGTGGGGGCTGGCTGTTCCACCGGCCCGACGGCAGCCCTGTCGAGGCCACGGGCAGACCGCTGGACGGCAGCGCCGAGTCCCTCGTCGAACGGAACACGCGGGCCCGGCTGCGGATCGATCGCAGCACCCTCACCCCTGACTGGTACGGCGATCGGCTCGACCCCGAGCCAATCCTGGACGCCCTTCTCCCGCCCGGCGCGACGGCCACCACCGCGGCCTGAACCGGAGGCACTCCGCCGGACAGCCCGACACGGACACAGGCACACGGGTACGGCCGGGGAGCCGACACGGACCGCGGCGCACCGAGCCTGCGGGAGCCTGGCGCGGACACCGGGCGCGCGAGGCGGCGAACGCCGGTTTGCACGAGGGGCTGGGCGGGCTGACGGCGGCCGCCCAAGTTGCCGGACCGCGTTCCGCGGAACGCGGCACCGGAAGCCCGCCCGGTCGAGGAGCGCGGTGACGATCTCGCCGAGGCCGTGGTTCCACTCGGGGGTCACGGTCGCGGTCAGGGGCGTCGGGGCTGCGGGCGTGCAGCGGGGCGCGTCGTCCCAGGAGGCGCGGCCGAGGGCGAGCGAGCGGTCCACCGGCCCGGCGGCGCACGGGCGGGCCGCGACGACGACCGGTTTCCGGCCTCGGTGGACAGGGCCGGCGGGCAGGACCGGTAGACAGGACCGATGCGCTGGTACGCCGAACGCCCCGACCGGATCGCCCGACAGGTCGTCGCCGACCTCGTCGCCGTGCTGTGGACGGTCCTCGCCGTCACCGCCGGCGTGGCCGTGCACGACGGGTTGTCCGCGCTGCGTGGGCCCGGTGACTCGCTGGTCGTCGCGGGCGGTCGGGTCTCCGATGCCTTCACCGGGGTCGCCGGGGCGGTCGGTGCGGTCCCGTTCATCGGGTCCGACCTGGCCCGCGCGCTGGATCCGGCCGCGGGGGCGGGCACCGAGCTCGTCGCGGCGGGGCGGCAGTTCGGGGGCGCCGTCGAGGCTCTCGCGACCGGGGCGCTGGTCGTCGTCCCGCTGGTGATGCTGCTGCCGGTGCTGCTCGGCTGGTTCCCGCTGCGGCTGCGCTACGCCCGGCGGGCCGGCGCCGCCGTCGCCGCGCGCGCCGCCGCTCCGGATCTACTGGCCGTGCGGGCGCTGTCGCGGGTGCCGGTGTCGCGGCTGGTCCGGGTCGCGCCGGACCCGGCGGCGGCGTGGCGGTCCGGGGACCCCGCCGTCGTGGCGGCGCTGGCTGCGCTGGAACTGTCCGACCTCGGCCTGCACACCAGCGTCCACGACCGGCCGACGACAGGGCGATGACCGGCGGCTGAAGAAGCGGCGACAGAGCCGGCGACACGGCTGCGGTGCCAGGCCACGGTGCCGGGAGAACCACGGAGCGGGGTGCGACGCTGTCGACCATGCCGCTGTTCGCCCTGGAGGGCCTCTCCCCCACCGTGCACCCGGACGCCTTCGTCGCCCCGACCGCGACGCTCGTCGGGGACGTGCGCGTCGAGGAAGGTGCCTCGATCTGGTACAACGCCGTGCTGCGCGCCGACCTGGGGCCCATCGTCGTGCGTGCCGGCGCCAACGTGCAGGACGGGTCGGTGCTGCACGGCGGCGACGACCCGGTCACCGAGATCGGCGAGGGCGCCACGATCGGGCACCTGTGCGTGGTGCACGGTGCCGTGATCGGGGCGCGGGCGGTCGTCGGGAACGGCAGCACCGTGCAGGACGGTGCCCGGATCGGCGAGGGTGCGATGGTCGCCGCCGGGTCGACGGTCACGCCGAACTCCGACCTGCCCGCCGACCGGCTGATGCTCGGCTCCGCGGCGAAGGAACGCGGCGAGCTGACCGAGCAGGCCCGCTGGTGGGTGCGGACCAACCCGGACTTCTACCGCGCCCTGGCCCGGCGGCACGCCGACGGCGTCACCCCCGCCTGAGCCGCCCCCGCGCGTTCCGCGGAACGCTCCGGGCCCTCAGCCCTCGACGTCGGGCGAGCTCGCCTGCGCCCGGTAGCGGCGCGGGATCCGGCCGGCGTGCCGGGCGTCCCACCCCGCCTCCACACCCCGCCGCATCGCGCGCGCCATGCGCTCCGGATCGGCGGCGCGGGTGACGGCGGTGGCGAGCAGGACGGCGTCGCAGCCCAGCTCCATCGCCAGGGCCGCCTCCGAGGCGGTGCCGATCCCGGCGTCGAGCACGACCGGCACGCCCGCGGCGGCCACGATCATCTCGATGTTGTGCGGGTTGCGGATGCCGAGCCCGGTGCCGATCGGTGAGCCGAGCGGCATCACCGCGGCGCACCCGACCTGCTCCAGGCGACGGGCGAGGATCGGGTCGTCGTTGGTGTAGGGCAGCACGGTGAAGCCGTCGTCGACGAGCTGCTCGGCGGCGTCGAGGAGCTCGACCGGGTCGGGCAGCAGGGTCGTGTCGTCCGCGACGACCTCCAGCTTCACCAGGTCGGTCTCCAGCGCCTCGCGGGCCATCCGCGCCGTGAGCACCGCCTCGGCCGCGGTGCGGCAGCCCGCGGTGTTCGGCAGCACCGCGATCCCGAGGCGACGCAGCAGGTCCAGCAACCCGGTCCCGCCCGCGACGTCGACCCGGCGCAGCGCCACCGTGGTCAGCTCGGTGCCGGACGCGACCAGCGCCCGCTCCAGGATCTCCAGGTTCGCCGCACCGCCGGTGCCCATCACCAGCCGCGAGTCGAAGAGGTGGTCGCCGAAGGCGAGCTTGTCGGTCTGCACAGCCATGCTCATCCTCCTTGCACCGCGGTCAGGACCTCCACGCGCGCGCCGTCGCCGGGACGGTGCCCGGCCCACGACGTGCGCGGCACGACCTCCCCGTCGACGGCGACGGCGATCCCCCGCTCCGATAGCCCGGCCTCGGCCAGGATCCGGGCGAGGTCGGCCTCGGCGTCGACCTCGCGGTGCTCGCCGTTCAGCACGATCAACATCTCTGGTTCCCCTCCTCGCGCGTCCCGGCGGCGGCCGGGACGAACCGTCGCGGGTCCGCAGCGCGGACCGCTTCGGGCACGTCGTCGCCGCGCAGCAGCGCCGCGACGGCCGCCGCGGTCACCGGTACCAGCAGCATCCCGTTGCGACCGTGCCCGGTGGCGACGATCAGCCCGTCGAGCCCGGTGCGCCCGATCAGCGGCAGGTTGTCCCGGCTGCCGGGCCGCAGCCCGGCGGCGGTCTCGGTGAGTGCGTACTCGGCGATCCCGGGCAGGATCCGCTCGGCGTCGCGCAGCAGGTCGCGCACCCCGCCGACGGTGACGTCAGTGTCGAAGCCGTTCTCCGCCGTCGTCGCGCCGACGACGAGGTCGCCGTACCCGGGCAGCGTCCGCGGCACGGCGTAGACCGCCCGCCCGTCGACGAGCGCCCGCACCGTCCGCGACGGCGGCGGCAGCGCCCCGGCGCGCCGGGTCAGCCGCAGGATCTCGCCCTTCACCGGGCGCACCAGCCCGTCGAGCACCGGGTGCAGCGACGACGAGTGCGCCCCCGCGGCGACGACGACCGCGTCCGCCGCGACCGTCACCCCGTCCGCGAGGCGCACGCCGGTGACGCGGGCGCCGTCGTCGAGCACACGCGCGACCCCGCGGTCGGAGACCACGACCCCGGCCCGCTCGGCCGCGGTCGCCAGTGCGGCGAGCAACCGCCGGTTGTCCACCGACGGGTCGTCGGGCACCGACAGGCCGCCGCGGACCTCGGGGCCCAGCGCGGGTTCGAGCCGGCGCAGCTCGCGGCCGGTCAGCCGGCGCACGTCACGGCCGAGGGACTCCAGGTAGTCCGCGAGCGCGGTCAGCTCGGCGCGGTCGCCCGACCCGGTCGCGGCGACGACGGTGCCCTCCGGGTGCAGCCCCGCGTCGGTGCAGGCGTCGGCGGACAGGGCCGCGGCGAACTCCGGCCAGCGGGCGACCGAGTCCAGCCCGAGGGCGAGCAGGTCCTCCTCACCGGGCCAGGCCTCGGTGACCGGGGCGAGCATCCCGCCGGCCACCCAGGACGCGCCACGACCGGGGGCCGGGTCGAACACGGTCACCGACCAGCCGTCGCGGGCCGCCGCGCGGGCGAGGGACAGGCCGACCGCTCCCGCCCCCGCGACGACCAGCCGTCCGGCACTCGCGCTCATCGGATCCACCTCACTCCCTGCGCCGGCATGACCCGGATCAGGTTCGACGGTCGGGACCGCGTCGCGGGTCCCCTCTCAGCCCGCTGCCCGGGCTCCCGTGGTTCGTCGTCGTCCGGGGCACAGGCTACGCCGTAGCCTGCGAGCCGTGTCCGACACCGATACCCGTCCCGGCACCCGCGACACCCGTCGCGCCCGGCTCGACGCCCTCACCGACGCCCGCCTCTACCTGTGCACCGACGCCCGCACCGCACGTGGTGACCTGGCGGAGTTCGCCGACGCCGCGCTCGCCGGCGGGGTCGACATCGTCCAGCTGCGGGACAAGGGCGGGCCCGACGGACCGCTGGAGGCGCGCGCCGAGCTCGCCGCCCTGGAGGTGCTCGCCGACGCGTGCCGCCGGCACGGCGCGCTGCTCGCGGTGAACGACCGCGCCGACGTCGCGCTCGCCGCGGGCGCCGACGTGCTCCACCTCGGCCAGGACGACCTGCCGGTGCCGTGGGCACGCCGGGTCGTCGGCGACGACGTGCTCGTCGGCCGGTCCTCGCACAGCACCGACGAGACCCTGACCGCCGCCGACGAGGACGGCGTGGACTACTTCTGCGTCGGTCCCTGCTGGCCCACCCCGACCAAGCCGGGACGCCCGGCGCCCGGCCTGGACCTGGTCCGCACGGTCGCCGGGCGCGCCCCGGCGCGGCCGTGGTTCGCGATCGGGGGCATCGACGGCGACCGGCTCGACGAGGTCCTCGACGCCGGCGCCGACCGGATCGTCGTGGTCCGGGCGATCACCGAGGCCGAGGACCCGCGTGCGGCCGCGGCGGCGCTGCGGGCCCGGCTGGTCTGAGGCCCGACCGCGTCGATCAGTTCTGCGTGCCCGAGCCCTGGCCGCCGGAGTCCTGACCACCCGAGTCCTGGCCGCCGGAGTCCTGACCACCCGAGTCCTGCCCGGAGCCCGGCTGCTGGGTCGGCAGGACCCGGTTCAGCCCGTCCTGCAGCGGGTTCGACGAGCCCGAGCCGTCCTGACCGGAGTCCCGGTCGCGGGTGCTGGTCGTCGACTCCGACGTGCTGGTCCCCGACTCCTCGGTGGAGGTCGAGCTCGACGACGACGTCGACGAGTCGCCCCCGGAGCCCTCGCCCCGGTCGTTCTCCTGCTGGGCCGGAGGCGCGCCGCCGCGGACGACGTTGCTCACCGAGGTGCCGGAGGAGCCGGACAGCGACGAGCCCTTCACGAACTCGATGCCGGAGATCAGGAACATCGACACCGCGAAGGTGACGACGCCGAGCACCGCGGACACGATGACCGTCTTGCGGGTGACCCGCACCCGGCGGAACCGGCCGTGGCCCGTTCCGGCGGCGCGGGTCGTGCCACCGGGCGTCTGCCACGGGTCCAGGAGCACCGTCTCCTCGCCGGTGGGCCCGGCGACGCTGCGGCCGGCGCCGTGCTGCGCGGCGGCCGCGGTGCCCTCAGCGACGCCCTTGCCGCGCCGGGTCGCCTTCTCCTTCAGCTCGAGGGCCTTGTCCTTGCTGACCTCGAGCGAGCGCGTGAACAGCGTGGTGGCCAGCGTCGAGATGACCGAGCCGAGCGCCGCGCCGACCACCGTGCCGACCGCGCCGAGGAACGAGCCGAGCACTGCCGTCACGATCGCCGCCCCGGCGCCGGCCGCGATCTTCGTCGGGCTGAGGTCGGCCTTGAGCCCGCTCGCCTTCGTGGTGTCCGACGAACCGTCCCCCGAGCCGTCACCGGACCCGCCGGGGCCCTCGGACCCACCGCGACCGTTCGGTCCGCCCCCGACCGGCCCCACCGGACCGCCGGGACCGGCCGCGCGGGTCGTGTCCGACGCGGGCGGCAGCACCCGGGTGCGCGGACGCCCGCCGGGCGGCGTCCCGACCGGCACGCCCGGCCCGGGCACGACCGGGCTCACCGGACGGGCACCGGGCGGGGTCTGCGTGGTCCTGCCGCGGGTGGTGCCCGACGGCGGCTGCGGGCCCCGTCCACCGCGCGTACGGGGCGGGGGTGCCGTGCGCTGCCGGGGCAGCCGCGGGGCGTCGGGGGAGGCCACCGGACGACCGGTGCCGGGTCGGGGAGCGGACGGCTGGGCGGGGGGACGGGCCGGGCCGGGGACGCCACGGGGGGCGTCGCCGGAGCCGGGCTCCGGGGGGCGCTGGTGTGGCATGGCTCCTTGCAGTGATCGTCGGTGCAGGCAGATCGCCGCCGGGGGAACGTCCGGGGACGCAGCGACTGCGCCGGACGATCACCCGATGTGGTGACCTTCACACGATCGCGCAAAGATCACGGGAAGATCACGATCCTACCGTCACCGGTTGTCGGACAGCGTCACCGGGGGTGACGAATGCCCGGGTGATCGGCCGGCAGCGCCGTACGCAGCAAAGGCCACGACACGAGCACGCTCAGCCCGACCAGCAGCGGGCTCAGCACCGTCCGCGCGACGCCCAGCAGCACCACCTGGTCGGCCGCCCACAACGGGAGGAACACCGACAGCCGCACGAGGTACTGCGCCACCCACGCCCAGGACGCCCGCTGGTACCCGCGCAGCAGGTCCGGGTCGCGCCGCCACCGGGTCCGCTGGCCCAGCAGTCCGCCGACCACCACCCCCAGCAGCGGCCAGCGCACCACGATCGAGATCGCCCAGGCCAGGGCGCTGCCGACGTTGGAAACGATCTGGACCAGGAAGAAGTCCGACGCACGCCCGGTGATCAGCGCGATCGCGGCCGCGACGACGACCCCGGCCAGCCCGAACAGCACCGCACGCGGCCGCCGCCCCCGGCACAGCCGCCATGCGGCCACCCAGGCCCCGGCGACGATCGCCGCGCCGGCCCCCCAGTTGATCGGGAACAGCGACCCCGCGGCGTTCGCCACCACCCAGGCGAGCACGAACGCGACGACCGGGACCGAGGCGTCGACGGCACCGGCCCGGCCGCCGAGCAGCTCGGCCAGCCGCGGGTCCTCCCGGGGCGCGGTGCGGGAGGCGGGATCGGGTGTCACCTGACTAAGGGTGCCCTATCTCGGGCCGCAGGTCGACGGATCCGATTGGCGTACGGGCCCGGAGAGGGTGATCATCGCTGTAACGCCGCACGTCGTTGCAGTGAACAACAGATGGGCACAGATCAGGATCCCGGACCGGGAGGGGGCGGTGTCGATGGCCACGCAGCGACACGATCAGGGGCGCGCACAGCACCGGAGCTTCGTCGCGATCGGGGACAGCTTCACCGAGGGCCTCGACGACCTGACCCCGGACGGCAGGGCACGCGGCTGGGCCGACCGCGTCGCCGAGTTCCTCGCCGAGCGCCGTCCCGGCTTCGGCTACGCCAACCTGGCGGTGCGCGGGAAGGTCCTGGACCAGATCGTCGACGAGCAGATCCCGGTCGCCGAGGCGATGCGCCCCGACCTGATCACCTTCTGCGCCGGCGGCAACGACATCATCGGCTGGAGCTGCGACGTCGACGACCTCGCCGCCCGCTTCGACGCCGCGCTCGGCAGGCTGGTCGCCACCGGGGCCGAGGTGCTCATCTTCACCGGCTTCGACCTGCGCCGGATGCACCCGCTCATCCGCAGGCTGCGGGGCCGGATCGCCTGCTACAACGAGGACATGCGGGCCGCCGCCGAACGGCACGGCTGCCGCGTCGTCGACCTGTGGGCGATGGACTGCCTCGCCGACCCGCGGGCCTGGGGCCCGGACCGGCTGCACCTGGTGCCGCACGCGCACGAGCGGGTCGCCTGGCGGGTGCTGGAGACGCTCGGCGAGGACGCGCCGGACTGGCGCGGCCCGTGGCCGGAGCCGGCGGTCGAGCCCGCGCCGTGGACCGCCCGGCAGGCCGAGGACCTGCGGTGGGTCACCCAGCACGTGATGCCGTTCCTGCGCCGGCGCCTGCGCGGCACCAGCACCTGGGACGACTACCACGCCAAGCGTCCTCAGCTGGCTCCGCTGCAGGACGCCTGAGCCGTACGTCGCGGTGCGCGGTGGACCGCTCAGCGGGTCGGGGTGTGGTCCCGGGCCCCGATGTAGGACGGCCGCGGCCGCGGTGCCGAGAACGGCGCGACGCACGCGTTCTCGGCACTGTTGAACACCAGGAAGATGTTCGACCGCGGGTACGGCGTGATGTTGTCGCCGGAGCCGTGCATGCAGTTGGAGTCGAACGACGTCGCCCCGCCCGCGTCCCCGGTCATCATCGTGATGCCGTGCCGCTCGGCGAGCTCGGCGATCGACCGTGCGTCGGGCGTGCCGATCTTCTGCTCCTTCAGCGACGTCCGGTAGTAGTCCTCCGGCGTCTCGCCCACGCAGGACACGAAGGTCCGGTGCGATCCGGGCATGATCATGAGGCAGCCGTTGAACGGGTGGTTGTCGGTCAGCGAGATCGAGCAGCTGACCGCACGCGGACCTGGCATGCCGTCCTCGGCGTGCCAGGTCTCGAAGTCCGAGTGCCAGTAGAACCACCGCCGCCGAAGCCGGGCTTGCAGTTGATCCGGCTCTGGTGGACGTCGACGTCGGAGCCGAGGATCTGGCGGGCCCGCGAGAGCACCCGCTCGTCGCGCACCAGCCGGCCGACCGCCTCCGAGATCCGGTGGACCTCGAAGATCGAGCGGACCTCGTCGGAGGACTTCTCGACGATGCAGCGCTCGTCGGCGCGCACCTGCGGGTCGGCGGCGAGCCGGTCCAGCTCGGCCTGGTACTCCGCGACCTCCTCGGCCGTCAGCAGGCCCGGCACCTGCACGAAACCGCCGCGCTCGTGCGCCTCCAGCTCCTGGGCGCCGAACATGCCCGCGCTCGCCCGGTCGCTCCAGACGGTGGGCTCGGCGCGGTCGATGAAGACCTGTGTGTTCGAGACGTGCGTCGGGTAGCGGTCACCCGCGGCGCGCACGAGACGCGGTTCGTTGCCGACCAGCGCGGTCATGGACCCTCCTGTGAGTCGCTGTCGGTTCGGTTCCCTTCGAACGGGTGTCGTATGAACGACTGCGAGGGGCGTTCCCGCTGTAACACAGCGGAAACACCCCTCGCGGTGTGATCGCGGAGCGGGAGGTTCAGTCCTCCGTGACCAGCGGGTACACGCCGTTCTCGTCGTGCACCTCCCGGCCGGTGACCGGCGGGTTGAAGACGCACACGCACTTGATGGTGGTCTTCGGACGGAGCTGGTGCTTCTCGTGGCCGCTCAGCACGTAGATCGAGCCCGGCTTGAGCTGGTACGTGACGTCGTTGTCCTTGTCGTACAGCTCGCCCTCACCCTCGGTGATGAAGACGGCCTCGATGTGGTTCGCATACCAGAAGTCGTTGATCGTCCCGGCCTGCAGGGTGGTCTCGTGGACCGAGAAACCGACCTTGTCGTTGGCCAGCACGATCCGCTTGCTGCGCCACTGGCCGTTCTCGGACTCGACGTCCCGATCGGTTCCGGTGATCTCGTCGATGGTGCGGACGATCATGTGGGTATCAGCTCCCGATGACGGTGCGGACGGACTCGCCGATGATCGCAAGACCCTCGTCGAGCTCGTCGTCGGTGGTCGTGAGCGGCGCCAGCAGCTTGAGGACCTCGTCGTTCGGACCGGCGGTCTCCAGCAGCAGGCGGTGCTCGAAGGCCTTCGAGGCGACCTTCTCGGCGAGCCCCTCCCCCTCGAACTGGATGCCCCGCGCCATCCCACGGCCCTTGGTGAACATCTCGGTGCCCTGGTTGTCACCGATGATCTTGTTGAAGGCCTCCTCGACCTTCTCGCCCTTGCGCAGCGTCTCCTTCTCCAGCGTGTCGTCGGTCCACCAGTTGCGCAGCGTGTGCGTGGCGGTGACGAACGCGGGGTTGTTGCCGCGGAATGTGCCGTTGTGCTCGCCGGGGCCCCACTGGTCGTACTCCGGCTTGATCAGCACGAGCGCCATCGGCAGGCCGTAGCCGGAGATGGACTTGGAGATCGTGACGATGTCGGGCTGGATGCCGGCGATCTCGAACGAGAAGAACGGACCGGTCCGGCCGCAGCCCATCTGCACGTCGTCGACGATCATCAGGATGCCCTTGCGGGTGCACAGGTCACGCAGCCCCTGCAGCCACTCGATGCGGGCCGGGTTGAGCCCGCCCTCGCCCTGCACGGTCTCGACGATGACCGCGGCCGGCTCGTTGAGGCTGGAGCCCGTGTCGTCGAGGACCTTCTCGAACCACAGGAAGTCGGGCATCTTGCCGTCGAAGTAGTTGTCGAACGGCATCGGCGTCGAGTGGACCAGCGGGATGCCCGCGCCACCGCGCTTCATCGAGTTGCCGGTCACCGACAGCGCGCCCAGCGTCATGCCGTGGAACGCGTTGGTGAAGTTGATCAGCGCCTCGCGACCGCTGATCTTGCGGGCGAGCTTCAGCGCGGACTCGACGGCGTTGGCGCCGGTCGGGCCGGGGAACTGGACCTTGTACTGCAGGTTCCGCGGCTTGAGGATGATCTCCTCGAAGGTGGTGAGGAACTCGCCCTTGGCCGAGGTGTACATGTCCAGGCCGTGGGTGATGCCGTCGCGCGTCAGGTACTCGATGAGCGGCTTCTTCAGCACCTCGGGGTTGTGCCCGTAGTTCAGCGCTCCCGCGCCGCCGAAGAAGTCGAGGTAGGAGTTGCCGTCGACGTCGGTCAGACGGCTCCCCTTCGCCGTGTCGAAGACGACGGGCCAGTTGCGGCAGTAGCTGCGGACCTGGGACTCGAGATCCTCGAAAACGGTCATGTGTTCTCACCCTTGTCTGCTGCGATCGGGCCGATGAGATAGAGGTTCTCCGGCTCGTGGGAGTCACCGAGCAGGTCGAGACCGAACAGGTCCTCCCGCTCGATGGTGGTGTCGTGGCGCTCGGCGAACTTGGTGAACAGCCGGATCGACGAGGCGTTGTCCGGCGTGATGGTGGTCTCCATCCGCTCGGTGCCGCCCACGGCGACCGCCTGCTCCCAGACGGCGTCCAGCATCCGACCGGCGAGGCCCGCCCCGCGTGCCACCGGGTCGACGCACACCTGCCAGATGAACAGGGCGTCGTTCTCCGGGCGCAGGTAGCCGGTCACGTAGCCGACGGCACGGCCGTCGTCGCGCCGGGCGATGACCGAGGTGCGCGCGAAGTCGCGACACCACAGGATGTAGGCGTAGCGGGAGTTCACGTCCAGCGTCCGCGACTCCACCGCCAGCCGCCACATGTCCACCCCGTCCGCCGGGACCGGGGAGCCGATCTCGTACGTATGGTCACCGTCACCGTCGGCGTCGGCCGCCGGGCCGGATGCGCCGGTCGCGGCGTCCCCGTCCGGAACCGTGGACGCCCGAGGAGGAGCCTGTTCGGGAGCGGTCATGACTGGCGAGGTTAGTGCCGTCGGGCGCTCGATGCAGCCGCTGAGGACGGGCGGCGACCCCCGGAGCCGTGATCCACGTGACCAGTGCCACAATGGGTGCTGACGCCGCGACACCCGGTGTCCGCCCTGGAAGACACCGTGATCACCGGCCCGTCCGATCGGTTCCGGGACCCGGCCCGGAGCGGCCGGAGGTCTCCGACGTGGCGCTCACCACGCTGCGCCACCACCCGGCCGCACGTTCGGCCAATCGTGCGGATGCACTTGCATCTGCACCGCTGTGGGGTGACGATGGCTACTCCGTCGAACCGTGCCCGGAGGAGCTGTCGTGTCGGTGACACCCGCCAGTACGCGCCCCGTGGCCGTGGTGACCGCACCGGACGAGGGGCAGACCGTCACGGTCACCTGCGCCCGGGACAGCCGCAGCCACGTCGTGGCGCAGGCGGTCCTGGCCGACTCGCTCGCCGCCGGGACCGGCCACTGCACCGCGCTCTGCGGGCACGTGGTGCTGCCGGCGTCGCTGGCCTCACCGCCCGGGGACGGATGCCTGCTGTGCGCCGAGACCTCCGGGGCCGGGCGTCGTGCCCGCCGCCGCGGACGGATCGGCTTCGGGCGCTCGGCCCGCGCCGCCTCCTGAGCGCCGCCGCCGACCGCCGTCCACAGTCGGTCCGTTCCCCTACCGCCGGCCGGGCCCCGACCCGCGCCGGTGGACCCGCGACGCCGGGCTGACGCGGGCTCCCGACCCGCCGGTCAGCGCCCGCCGGACACGTCCAGCACCGCGCCGGTGACGTAGCTGGCCTCGTCGGACAGGAGCCAGGCGATCGCCGTCGCCACCTCGTCGGGGTGACCGGCCCGGCCCATCGGGATCGACGGCGCCATCCGCTCGATCCGCCCCGGCTCGCCGGCCCTGGCGTGGAAGTCGGTGTCGAGCAGGCCCGGCCGGACGGCCGCCACCCGGATCCCGTCGGCGGCGACCTCCTTCGCGAGCCCGACGACGAGCGCCTCGACCCCGGCCTTCGCAGCCGCGTAGTCGTTCCACTCGCCGGGCGAGCCGAGCACCGCCGCGCGGGAGGTGACGTGCACGAGCACCCCGCCCGCCCCGCCGTAGCGGGTGGACATGCGGTGCACCGCCTCGCGCGAGCAGAGCAGTGCCGCGCGCAGGTTGAGTGCGAGGACCTCGTCGATCCGGGCGTCGCTCATGTCCTCCAGGCGCTGCCGCGAGGGGGCACCGCCGGCGTTCGCGACCACCCCGGTCAGCGGCGACGGCAGGGCCGCCGCCGCGTCGAACAGCTGCTCGACGCCCTCGGTGCGGGTGACGTCCGCGGCGACCGCGGCAGCGTTCACCCCGGCCGCCCGGCACTCCGCGACGACGGCCGCGGCGTCCTCCGGCGAGGCCCGGTGCCCGACGAGGATGTCCTGGCCGCGTGCGGCCAGCAGCCGGGCGGTGGCCGCGCCGACCCCGCGGCTGGCCCCCGTCACGAGCACCGTCATGCGTCGTCCGTCCTGCGGCGTCAGGCCCGGTGGGTCTCGGGGCGGGGCTCGGGACGGGCGGTGGCCTCCGCCGCCCCCGGCTGCCGGGTGCCGGGGTCACGGACCTCGGGGTCGGCCCGGGTCGCGCCGCCGGGGCCGGTCTCCCCCGGGCGCTCGTCGTCGTCGCGCAGGCCGCGCATCTCGCTCTTCAGGATCCGGCTGGACCGACCGACCGACCGCGCCATCTCCGGGAGCTTCTTCGCGCCGAACAGCAGGACAAGCACGACCAGCACGACCAACCAGTGGGTGGGGCTCACAGCTCCCATGACAGCCTCCTCGCTCGCCGACGGGATCAACGAACCAACCTCCGCCGGGGTTCCCTCTCGCAAGGACAGCCTCCCACTGCACACGGAATCTGATCATTTGGTCACTCACCGTTGATCCGTCGACACCGATCGGGTTTGGATGACGGTGACACCGCGGGCAGCACCGGTGCTGCCCGGGCACGAAGGAGCTGATCCGTGCAGCCGTCCGCACTCGCGGCCCCGCAGGAACTCGACCCGGTCGACCTGACGCGCTACCCGGTGCACGAACCGGGCTCGTCCGGCTGGGAGGACGCGGTCCGCCGGGCCCGTGCCCAGCTCGCCGCGGACGGCTGCGCGGTGCTCCCCGGGTTCGTCCGGGCGTCGTGGCGGGACCGGCTGCGGACCGAGGGCGAGGCGGTCGCCCCGCTGGCGCACCACGAGACCGCCGTGGTCAACGTCTACAACACCGACCCGGACCCCACGCTGCCCGCCGACCACCCGGCGCGGGTGCGGATGGAGCGGGGCAACGCCTTCGTCGCGCGGGACCGGATCCCGGCCGCAGCCCTGATCCACCGCCTCTACCCGCAGCCCGCGTTCCGCGCGTTCCTCGCCGCCTGCACCGGCGTGCCCGAGCTGCACGAGCTGGCGGACCCGCTGGCCGGGCTGTGCCTCAACGTCGTCGGCGACGGCCGGTCGCACCCGTGGCACTTCGACACCAACGAGATCGCGATCAGCCTGCTGACCCGCGCGCCGGAGGCCGGCGGGGTCTTCGAGTACTGCCCCGACATCCGCGACACCACCTCGGAGAACACCGCCGACGTCGCCGAGGTCCTGCACGGGAGGGGCGGCGCCCGGGTCCGACGGCTGGTGCTGCGCCCCGGTGACCTGCAGCTGTTCCGCGGCCGGTACTCGCTGCACCGGGTGACCGAGGTGCGCGGCGACACCGCCCGGCACACGGCGATCTTCTCCTACAGCACCCGCCCGGGGGTGGTCGGCAGCGCGGCCCGCACCCGCCAGCTGTTCGGGAGGACACTGTCCGAACACGGGGGGTCGCGCGCCGTGCGCGTCGACGGGCTGCTGGACTGATGGGCGTGACCACCACGTTCGCGGCCGACGACGACCTGTCGAAGGTGCCGCTCCCGACGCTGTCCGCCTCGGTCGACCGCTTCCTCGAGTGGTGCGCCCCGCTGCTCACCCCGGACGAGTACGCCCGCACCGAGGCCGCCGCCCACGAGCTGCTCGTCGAGGGCGGCCCGGCGTCGGTGCTGCAGGCCGACCTCGAACGCTTCGACGCCGGCACCCACAGCTGGCTGGACGCGTTCTGGCCGTCGCGCTACCTGGGCCGTCGCGACCGGATCGCGCTCAACGCGAACTTCTTCTTCCTGTTCGGACCGGGCACCACCACCGACCCGTGCGAGCGGGCCGCGCAGCTCACCGTGGCCGCTCTCGGGCACAAGGCCGACCTCGATGCCGGGACGTTCCCGCCGCTGGTCAACCGGGGCGTGGCACAGTCGATGGACCAGAGCCGCCACATCTTCTCCACCACCCGCATCCCGGGCGACCCGCAGGACACCGTCCGCACCCCCTACAGCGACGGCTGGCCGGGTCCGTCCACCGAGCGGCACGTCGTGGTGCTGCACCGCGGCCGGATCCACCGCCTCGACGTGATCGGCGAGGACGGGGCGTCGCACACCGCCGGGGAGATCGCGGACGCGCTGCGGGAGATCCGCGAGGCCCATCCCGAGCGGGCCGCCACCGGCGACGCGGTCGGCGCGCTGACGACCCTGGCCCGGGCCGAGTGGGCCGCGGTGCGGGACCGGCTGACCGGGCTGGACCCGGCCAATGCCGAGGCCGTCGACCTGGTGGAGCGGGCGCTGCTCGCGGTCTGCCTGGACGAGACGGACCCCGCCGACGAGGAGTCCGCCGCGCGGACCCTGCTGGCGGGGGACTCCGGCGACCGCTGGTTCGACAAGGCGCTGTCGATCGTCGTGCTCGCCGACGGCACCGCCGGGGTCAACATCGAGCACTGCGAGCTCGACGGCACGACCGTTCTCACCCTGGTCGACGCCATGTTCGCCGACCCGGTCGAGGTGCACGCCGAGCGGATCGGGACCCGCCCGCAGGGCACTCCGCCGCACGGCGAGCTGCGGTTCGTCCTCGACGACGACCTGCGCGCCACCGTCTCCCGCGCGCACGACGAGTTCGCCGCCTTCCTCGATGCCACCGCCACCGAGCTCGTCGCCTTCGACGACTTCGGCGCGGACGCCGCGAAGGCCCTGAAGTGCTCCCCGGACGCCTTCGTGCAGGCCTGCTACCAGGTCGCGCACCGGCGGGCCAAGGGCGTCACCGGCGCCACCTACGAGTCGATCGCGACCCGGCAGTTCCGGCGCGGCCGCACCGAGGCGATGCGGGTCGTCACCCCCGAGATGGTCGCGTTCGTCGACACGATGGACGACCCGCAGGCGTCCGACGCCGACAAGGTCGAGACCTTCCGGGCCGCCGCCGCGGCCCACGGCGCCCGCGCGAAGCAGTGCCAGCAGGGCGACGCACCCGAGCAGCACCTGTGGGAACTGGACTGGATCCGGCGCCGCCGCGGGGCGGAGCTGGGCGTCACCGAGCAGCTCGCGGTGTTCGACTCCCCCGGCTGGACGATCATGCGCGACGACTGGCTGTCGACCAGCTCGGCGCCGTCGGACAACATCCGGTACTTCGGGTTCGGCTCGACCAGCTCGCGCTGCATCGGGGTCGCCTACGTGCTGCTGCCCGACCGCTTCCACGTGCACCTGTCCACCCCGGCCGACCAGGCCGAGGGGATGCACGCGTTCGCCAGGGAGCTGCGGACGGCGGTGACCGAGCTGCGGAACCTGCTTGCCTGAGCGGGTTCACTGGTGGGGTGGAACGTGTTCTCGTCACCGGCAGTTCCGGCCACCTCGGTGAGGCGCTGGTCCGCACCCTGACCGGCGACGGGGTGCCCGTCGTCGGCCTGGACCGGCGGCCCTCGCCGTGGACCGCGGTCGTCGCGTCGCTGACCGACCGCGACGCCCTGCGGTCGGCGTTGCGGGGGGTCACCCACGTCCTGCACACCGCGACGCTGCACAAGCCGCACGTCGGCTCGCACAGCAGACAGGACTTCGTCGACACGAACGTGTCGGGCACCATCGCGGTGCTGGAGGAGTCCGCCGCCGCGGGGGTACGGGGCGTGGTGTTCACGTCCTCGACCAGCGGGTTCGGCCGCGCGCTGACCCCGGCACCGGGCGGGCCCGCGACCTGGATCGACGAGACCGTGGTGCCGCGGGTCCGCAACGTCTACGGAGCCACCAAGACCGCCGCCGAGGACCTGTGCGAGCTGGCCGCGCTGGACCCGGGGCTGCCGGTGGTGGTGCTGCGAACCTCGCGGTTCTTCCCCGAGGCCGACGACCGCGACGACGTCCGCGCCGCCCATGACGACACCACGCTCAAGCTGGTGGAGTTCTGCCACCGGCGGGTCGACGTCGCCGACGTCGTGTCCGCGCACCTGGCCGCGGCCCGGCGGGCGCCCGAGCTCGGTTTCGCCCGCTACGTGGTCAGCGCGCCGTCGCCGTTCCGCCGGTCCGACCTCGCCGAGCTGGGCAGCGACCCGGCCGCGGTGCTGGAGCGGCGGGCCCCGGCGCTCGCCGCGCTGCTGGCCGAACGCGGCCGGCCGGTCCCGCCGGTGGACCGCGTGTACTGCCCGGACCGGGCGGTCGTCGAGCTCGGCTGGACCCCGATCTGGGACGTCGACGCCGTCGTCGCGCGGGTGCGAGAGGGCGGTTCGCCCCGCAGTCCGCTGGCCGACGTCGTCGGGGCGAGGGGGTACCACGATTCCCCGACCGGGGTGTACACCCGGTGATTTCACCTCGCCGGACCGGGTGACTGTAGGTCGACAGGGCTAACGCCGTGGGTACATCCGGCGGTAGACGTGACACAGCACGTGTCGCCGACCGTGACGCCGTACCCCGGAGGTCCTGCCATGACCGGCCCGCAGCACCGACCCAGCCCCGGCCCACGCGGTGCCGACGGCGACCGCGCACGGCCGTCGCCGCGGCCGCGGCACGGGTTCGACGACCACGAGTTCCCCGAGGACTCCTACCAGGGAGACTCCTACCGGGGAGACTCCTACCAGGGCGGCTATCCGGACCTGCGGTCGTCGCGGCCGGCGGAGCGGGCGACGCCCACCGACCCGGAGGGCTTCAGCGAGCTGTACGGCGGGACCGGGCCGCAGCCGACCGTCGGGCGTGGCGGGTACGCCGCACCGATGCGCTACGAGGGCTACGGCGCCCCCGTGCAGGCCGGCGGGTCGCAGACAAGCGGTGACGCTCCCGATGACGGCGGGTACGACGGCGGGTACGACGCGTACGCCCGGGCCGCGCACCGCATGCCCGAGGAGCCGGCCACCCCGACCCGGGCCGCCTACGGCGAGTACGGCGACCCCGAGTCCCGTGGCGGGACCTCGATCGACGGCGGCCCGCCCTACCCGGCCACCTCGGAGCAGGACGACACCGCCCGGCACGATGCGGACCGCCACGATGCGGACCCGCACGACACGACCTGGGACGACACGAACTGGGACGACGCCGCGCCGACCGCCGCCTCGGCCGCCGCGTACGGCCGGGACGAGCACCCGGTCCACGGGGAGACGGGCGGCACCGCGGTCGCCGAGCGCACCGCCGTCGCAACCGGGGCAGGGACCGGGGCCGTTCCGGTGCCGCGGTCCCCGTCGGAGTCCGGCGGGCGTCGTCCGGCGACGGTGGCCGAGGCCGCCGCGGCCCGCTTCGGCGCGTCTACCCGGACCGCCGACCCGGCCCGGGCCGGGCTCGCCGAGCGGACCGGTCCCCCGGGCCGGGCGGCCGCACCGGCGGGACCGGGCGTCGAGGCGACCGGGCCGGTCACCACGGCGCGCCGCCCGGCGACCGCGGCGACCGCGGCGGCCGTGCCGGCCCCGGTGACCGTGGCCCGGGACGGGACCGCGCTCACAGTGCTGCGGGTCGTCACCTACGTGCTGGTGTCGCTGTCCTGCCTGGTGTTCCTGGCCGGTGCGGTCTACGGGCTCGTGGCGTTCCTGGAGTTCCGCACGGCGCTGGGCACCTCGCCGTTGTTCGGGGGCGGCACCCCGTTCGGGAACTGAGGTCGTCCGTCGTGCCCAACCGTGGGTCGACGGCGGTGGGGTCGGTGCAGGCGACGTAGCCGCTGTCAAGCGCGGGACAGGACCTCCCGCAGCCGTCGCGCGAACGCCGACGCGTCCTCGACGAACCCGACGTGTCCGCCCGGGAACGGCTCCGGTGGGCGGCCCAGCCCGGCCGCGAGGGCCCGCGAGGTCAGATCGCACAGCTGCCCGGCCGAGGCGTCGCCGATCCCGACGGCGATCCGGGCGTGGCGCAGCCGGTCCAGGTCGGGGGCCCACCGCACGGTCTCGTGCATCTCGTGCAGGAAGAAGTGCCGCTCGTCGGCGACCTGCCGGGCGGTCGCCTCGTCGCCCGCCGCGGGCAGGGCGGTGCGTTCGGGCACCTCCTCGGGCGCCACGACCGGCAGTCCGGCGGAGGCCAGGAAGAGCCCCCAGGCCGCGGCGGGGCCGTGTTCCCGGTAGGTGCGGACGATCTCGTCGGTGGCGGTCCGACGCTCGGCGGCGTCGGGCAGCAGTTCCTCCAGCGGCGGTTCGTGCGCGACGACGGTCCCGACGAGATCCGGGCGTTCCTGGGCGAGCGCGAGTGCCACGACCGCGCCTCCGCTGGACCCGAACACCGTCGCCGGGCCCCCGCCGAGGTGCTCGACGAGCGCGGCGAGGTCGGCGGCGCGCACCGCCACCGGGGAGTCGGCGTCCGGGTCCTCGACGACGCTGCGACCGCTACCGCGCGGATCGAACGTGACGACGGTGTGGTCGTCGGCGAACAGCGACGCCAGCGGCCCGAACGGTCCGGCGCCCATCGGCGACCCGGCCAGGACGAGCAGCGGGCCGGAGCCGCGCACGTCGAAGGTGATGCGGGCACCCGGCCGGTCGAGCAGGTCGGTGCTGACGGCGGTCGACATGGCGGCTCCCCTGCTCGGTGGACGTGCCCCGCCGATCCTGGCCGCCGCACGGGCCGGTGTCACCGCCGTAGGCTGGAACCGACTCCGACGGAACGGACGAACCCCCGGTGAAGACCCGCATCGCCCCCGCTCTGGGTGTGCTCCTCGTGCTGGCCCTGCTCGTCGGCGGGCTCGTGTGGTTCGCCGGGAGCCGCGGGTTCACCGCCGACGACCTGCGCGACCTGGTCGACCCGCCGCCGCCGGAGCAGTGCGACCAGCCCGACCCGACGACGTCGGGCTGTCTCACCCCGTCCGCGCTGCGCCTGCACGACGCCCTCGTCGGGCGGTTCGGCGAGCCCGGCCCGTCGGCACCGGTACGGGCGATCACCTGCTGGTCGGAACATGCGTGGAACCCGTCGAGCGACCACCCCGCCGGACGGGCGTGCGACGCGTTCCCGGCCGGCTACGGCGACTTCCCCGCCGGGCAGGACCTGGAGGACGGCTGGGCGGTCGCGACCTGGCTGCGCGAGAACGCCTCCGAGCTGCGGGTCCGGTACGTGATCTGGCAGGGCCGGATCTGGTACCGCGGCACCGGGGACTCCGGCGAGGGCCGGGAGAACTGGGGCAGGCCCTACGACGGCGGCGGGGTCTACGACCCCGCCGACGCCACCGGCGGGCACTTCGACCACGTCCACGTCAGCGTGCGCCGGTGACGCGCCCCACCCGGCGCACGCGACTGAGCACGTGTCGGAGCAGGTGTCAGAGCACGTGCTGGCCGTACATCTCCCCCAGTGGGTCGGCGATGAGCTCGATGCGGGCGCCGTCGGGGTCGCGGAAGTAGACCGAGACGCCCGAGTGCACCTCGTGCTCCACCCCGGCCTCGGTGAGCCGGGCGACCAGCTCGTCCCAGCGCTGCGGCTCGACGCTGATCGCCATGTGGTGCAGCCCGCCGAGGACCTCGGCGTAGGGGCCGACGTCGAGGCCCGGGAAGTCGAAGAACGCGAGCAGGTTCCCGTTGCCGATGTCGAAGAAGAAGTGCGAGGACCCGGGGTAGTCCCGGTTCTCGATCAGCTCGGTGAGCGGGAAGCCCAGCACGTCCTGGTAGAAGCGCACGGTCCGCTCGACGTCCGAGCTCACCAGGGCGGTGTGGTGCAGCCCGCGGGCGGTCGAGGCCGGCCGCTGTCCCGCCGGCTTCAGGTGGGCGGCGCGGATCCGGTCGCGCGCGGCGTCGAGGGCCGCGGTGTCGGTGCCGGTCGCGGTGCCGGTCGGGGTGTCGGTGGAGCTGCTGGTCTCGGTCATCGTGGTCAACCCTTCAGCAGTGCGGTGAAGTCGGGAACGTCGTCGAAGGCGTCGGTGCGGGTGGCGGCGGGCCGGGCCGCGACGGCGGCCGCCAGCTCACCGGCGGCCCGCTCGACGCGGCTCTCCAGTGTGGTGCCCACCTCGGTCGCGCCCCAGTCCTCGGGCGCGGCGAACACCGCGGTCGGCACGGTCGCCGCCCGCAGGTACGCGAACAGCGGGCGCATCGCGTGCTCCAGCGCCAGCGAGTGCCGCGCCGTGCCGCCGGTCGCGGCGAGCAGCACCGGGGTGCCGGTGAGCGCGTCGCGGTCCAGCACGTCGACGAAGGTCTTGAACAGGCCGCTGTAGGACGCCGAGAAGATCGGCGTCACGGCGACGACCGCGTCCGCGGCGGCCACGGACTCCAGCACCGGCGCCAGCGCGGTGTTCGGGAAGCCGGCGACCAGGTGGTCGGCAAGGTCGCGGGCGTGCTCGCGCAGCTCCACGACCTGCACCTCGGCCTGCTCGCCCCGGTCGGCCAGGGCGGTCGTGACCGCGGCGGCGAGCCGGTCGGCCAGCAGCCGGGTCGACGACGGCGTCGACAACCCGGCGCTGAGCACGACGATCCTGCGTGTGGTCATCACGCGACCTCCTGCTTCTCCTGCGTGCTCTTCTCCTGCGCGCGGGCGGCGACCAGCGAGGCGTGGGTCGGCGCGTCCGGGACCCCGGGCGCACGCAGCGCGGCGAACTCCTTGCGCAGCACCGGCACGACCTCCTCGCCCAGCAGGTCGAGCTGCTCCAGCACGGTCTTCAGCGGCAGGCCCGCGTGGTCGATGAGGAACATCTGGCGCTGGTAGTCGCCGACGTACTCGCGGAAACCGAGGGTGCGCTCGATGACCTGCTGCGGGCTGCCGACGGTCAGCGGGGTCTCACGGGTGAAGTCCTCCAGCGAGGGCCCGTGCCCGTAGACCGGGGCGTTGTCGAAGTAGGGCCGGAACTCCCGCACCGCGTCCTGGCTGTTGCGACGCATGAACACCTGTCCACCGAGGCCGACGATCGCGCGGTCGGCCGGTCCGTGACCGTGGTGCTCCCAGCGCTTCCGGTAGAACTCGACCATCCGCTTGGTGTGCGACGCGGGCCAGAAGATGTGGTTGTGGAAGAAGCCGTCGCCGTAGTACGCGGCCTGCTCGGCGATCTCGGGGCTGCGGATCGAGCCGTGCCAGACGAACGGCGCGACGCCGTCGAGCGGGCGCGGGGTCGAGGTGAAGCCCTGCAGCGGGGTGCGGAAGCGCCCCTCCCAGTCGACGACCTCGGTGTCCCAGAGCTTCCGGAGCAGTGCGTAGTTCTCGATCGCGAGGTTGATCCCCTGCCGGATGTCCTGACCGA
This sequence comes from Pseudonocardia sp. HH130629-09, assembly GCF_001294645.1. NCBI lineage: Bacteria > Bacillati > Actinomycetota > Actinomycetes > Pseudonocardiales > Pseudonocardiaceae > Pseudonocardia > Pseudonocardia sp. HH130629-09. The sequence continues at coordinate 5,963,847 of NZ_CP011868.1, read as the reverse complement.
ACCACGGGTAGACCGGGCCGGTGTTGCCGCGCCCGAGCGTCAGGTCGACGCGCCCGCCCGCCACGTGCTGCAGCATCGCGAAGTCCTCGGCGATCTTCACCGGGTCGTTCGTGGTGATCAGCGTGGTCGCGGTGGACAGCTGCAGGGTGCTGGTGACACCCGCGAGGTAGCCGAGCGTGGTCGTCGGCGACGAGGAGAAGAACGGCGGGTTGTGGTGCTCGCCGAGGGCGAAGACGTCGAGACCGACCTGCTCGGCGTGCCGAGCGATGGTCAGGACGTCCTGAATGCGCTGCGCCTCGGTCGGGGTGGCGCCGATCGTCGGGTCCGGCGTGATGTCGCTGACCGAGAAGACTCCGAACTGCACGGCTTCCTCCAGTAGTTGATCCGTCATCTACATCCTGCACCAACATGGATGATGCGTCAACTATTCCGGTACCCTGCAGCCGTGACACGGTGGCTGGACGAGCGCGAACAGGCGGCCTGGCGAGGGCTGCTCCGGATGCAGGCGCGGTTGCACGCCGAGCTGCACCGGCGACTGCAGGCGGACTCGGGGCTCTCGCTCGCGGACTTCGACGTGCTCGTCGCGCTGACCGACCGGCCCGACGAGCGGTGCCGCGCGATGGAGCTGGCGGGCCTGCTGGACTGGGAGAAGAGCCGGCTGTCGCACCACCTCGCGCGGATGCAGAAGCGCGGCCTGGTCGCCCGCGAGGAGTGCGACGACGACGGCCGCGGCAACTACGTCGTGCTCACCGGAGCGGGCCGGGCGGCGATCGAGGCCGCGGCGCCCGGGCACGTGGAGACCGTGCGGGAGCTGGTCTTCGACGCCTTCTCCGACGACGACGTGACCGCGCTCGCCCGGATCACCGCCGCCGTGCAGGCCCGGCTCGACGGCCGGGCCCCCGCCTGACCGGCCCGCGACACCGGCCGATCCCGGTCCGCGGCCGCCCCCCGGTCCCCGCGACGTCCGCCCACCGCGTTCCGCGGAACGCGGACCGCAGGCGTGACACCGCGTTCCGCGGAACGCACGACGGCCCGCACCGGCGTCACCGGTACGGGCCGTCGTGAACGGGACCGCGGGCGGACCAGCAGGTCAGGGCACCAGGATGGCGCGTCCCCTGACCTTCCCCGCGTCGAGGTCGTCGAGCGCGGACTGGAAGTCGTCCAGGGCGTACTTCGTGGTGTGCAGCGTGACCCGTCCGCGCCCGGCCAGCTCCATCAGGTCGCACAGGTCGTTGTAGGATCCGACCAGGTTGCCGACCACGTTCACCTCGGCCGAGATCAGGTCGATCGTCGGGACGTCGACGTTCTCGCCGTAGCCGACGACGTGGTAGTCCCCGGCGCGCCGGGTCATCGCCAGGCCCTGCGCGGTGGAGCCGCCCTCTCCGACGAAGTCGATGACGGCCTCGGCGCCGTTCCCGCCGGTGCGCGACAGGACCTCGTCGACCTGGCCGCCGTCGGCGACGATGCCGTCGTCGGCGCCGACCTCCAACGCCAGCTTCACCGCGTCCGGGTTGCGGTCGAGCACGACCAGCCGGGCCGGGGTCAGCGCCTTGAGCACCTGGATGCCGATGTGGCCGAGCCCGCCCGCACCGATGACGACGCAGGTGTCGCGCGGGCCGAGACGCCGCGACGCCTTGGCGGCCGCGTGGTAGGCGGTGAGCCCGGCGTCGACGAGCGCGGCGACGTCGGCCGGCTGCAGCGACGGGTCGAGCTTGACCACGCTGCGCGCCGAGGTGCGCAGGTACTCGGCGTACCCGCCGTGGGTGTCGATGCCCGGGAACGCCGAGGCGGTGCAGTGCACGTCGTCGCCGGAGCGGCAGGCGCGGCACAGCCCGCAGGTGGCGAGCGGGTGCAGGATGACCCCGTCGCCCTCGCGGACGTGGGTCACCGCGGAGCCGACCGACTCGACCCAGCCCGCGTTCTCGTGGCCGATCGTGTACGGCAGCGCGACCTGTGACTTCTCCGCCCACTGGCCCTCGAGGACGTGCAGGTCGGTGCGGCACACGCCCGCCCCGCCGATCCGCACGACGACGTCGAACGGGTCGGCGACCTCCGGCTTCGCGACCTCGGTCAGCTCCATCGGCCGGTGGTAGCCGACGACCTGTACTGCTCTCACGGACGGGTTCCCTTCGTGGTGTCCCCGGAGACGGACTCCGGGTAGCGGGTCTTCAGCAGCCCCCGGCAGAAGTGGGCGTTGCCCTCGATCGAGATCCGCACCGAGCGGGCCATCCGCAGCTTCAGCGGGACCTGCTCGGCCGGGTACGGGACGCCGTCGTGCCCGACCAGGACCGGCAGGGGCCCCGCGGTGCCCAGCCCGAGCGTGGCGCGGCGACGCAGCAGCGCGTCGGTGGTCGGGCCCGCCGGCAGGTCGGCCAGGGTGACGCCGTGCAGCGTCTCCAGCGCCCGGTCCGGGTCGCGGCGCAGCAGCCCGGTCAGCGAGCGCTCCATCGCGGCGGCGTGCGCCTTGCGCTGGAAGGTGACCCGCAGCTCGTCGAGGTCGGAGTCGGCCTCGTGGCGGAAGGTGCCCTTGTAGCCGGCATCGGCGGCCAGCCCGGCGTTGATGAGGTCGGAGTCGTGGTGGTCGTCGAGCTCGACGGTCACCGCGGTCGTCCAGTCCAGCGCCCGTCAGCACGTCCTTGGCGTCGGAGCACATCAGGTAGGCGAAGTTCGGCGCGCAGAACGCGGTGGGCAGCCGCAGGTGCACGGTGACCCGGCCGCCGTCGACGTCGAGGGTCCGCACGAACTCCAGGTCGGTGATCGGCTCGTCCAGCTCCGGGTCGACGACGGCGTCGAGCGCCCGCCGGGCCTGCTCGGCCCGCGTCGCGTGCGCGGTCAGGGCCGGCGCGCTCACGAGGCCACCGGCACTTCCTGCGGGCTCTCCTCGCGGAGCGCCAGCTCGGCGGGGACCTCGATGTCGTACATCGTCGCGGCGTTGAGTCCCAGGATCTTCTTCTTCTGGGCGGTGGTCAGCGGCGCGTACTCGGACAGCTCGTCGGGGATCTGGAAGTCCACGAAGCGCTCGACCAGCCAGCGCGGGCTCCAGATGGCGTAGTCGCTGGAGAACTGGATGCGGTCCTCGCCCAGCCAGTACAGGAGCTCGCCGAGGATCTGGCCGAAGTACTTGGGCCGGGTGTGGATGAACGGCATCGCGACGGCCAGACCGGCGTGCACGTTCGGCTCCTGGGTGGCGATCCAGCAGAAGTCCTCCAGCCGCGGCAGGCCGCAGTGCTCGACGACGAAGTTCAGGTCGGTGAAGTCGGTGGCGACCTTGTCCACGTCGGCGACGTCGAACGCGTCGCGGTCGAGCGGGCGGATGGTGGGGCCCTTGTGGATGTGGACGTTGCGGATGCCCAGCTCCTGGGCCGCCTCGAGGTACTTGTAGGACCAGTGGTCGTCGAGCTTCCAGCCGCGGGACTCGCCGTGCCACTCCGCGGTGTAGAGCTTCACGCCCTTGAGCCCGAAGCGCTTCGCGTCCTCGCGCAGCTGCCGCAGGCCCTGCTCACCGTTGCGCGGGTCCCAGTGGTGGTTGTAGGTCAGCTTGTCCGGGTGGGCCTGGGCGAGGGCGAACGCCTCCTCGGTCTGGCCGAACCCGTTGGCGTAGAACTCGCCCAGGTACGCGGGCTGGAAGACGGCGTGGTCGACGTGGCCCTCGGCGAACAGGTCCTTCATCAGCCGCTCGCCGCCCTGGTAGAGGTAGTCCTCGTAGGGCCACACCTCGGACTCCGGGCTGAGGTTGCGGTGGTAGTCGTAGAAGCAGTCGATGAACTGCTTGCCGTGGATGTTGCGCTGGTTCTCCGGGCGCGCGTCCCACAGCGCCACGTGGGCGTCCACGATGAAGTAGGACTCACCGTTCTTCGAGTACATCGTCGTCCCTCTCAGGTCGCGGCGAGGTGGTGGGCACCCCGCGACTGCGCGGGCCGGTGGGGTCCCGCGTCGGCACCGACGGTAGGAACCGGCGGGCGGCGGCAGTGGTGACCGCCGTCTCAACCTGAGACGAGACGGTGTCACGTCGGCGTCGCAGGTGTGACACCGTCGTGAGCAGCAGGTACGAGGAGGTACGCGCGATGGGGCAGTCCCTGGCTCCGGCCCGCATCTCGGCGTCCTGGGCACGCAGCGAGACCTACGGCGCCCCCACCGAGGTGGTCGACCCGGCGTACACCGGCACCGTCGACGACGAGTCGCTGTTCGCCCGCTGCGGCGGCGAGGTGCTCGCCGGGCTGCACGAGGGACTGCCCGGCGAACCGATCTCGCTGATGCTCACCGACGCCGACGGGATCGTCGTCTCCCGGCTCTGCGACGAGCGCGCCCTGGTCGACGCGCTCGACCGCACCTACCTCGCCCCTGGCTTCGCCTTCGGCGAGCGGGAGGCGGGGACCACCGGGCTCGGCCTGGCCCTGGCCGACCGGGTCCCGTCGCTGGTCCGCGGCGACGAGCACTACTGCACCGGGCTCTGGGGCTACACCTGCGCGGCCGCCCCGGTGCTCGACCCCGTCGACGGGTCCCTGCTCGGCAGCATCAACCTCACCACCTGGTCGCAACGCTCCGACGGGCTGCTCCTCGCGCTCGCCCGCACCGCGGCCGGGCAGACCTCCGCGCTGATGCTGGCCCACGGGCGGGGCGCGAGCCCGCGGCCGGCGCCCCGCGGCGAGGTGTTCCGGGTCGCCCCGCAGCCCACCGGCGGCACCGCCGAGCTGGGCCGCAGCTGGACCACCGCGCTGGACGAGGTGCGGGCGGCGCTGCGCGACGGCGCCCGGGGCGGGGTCGTCGGCGAGCCAGGCGTGGGGAAGTCCGCGCTGCTCGCGGCGGCCCTGCGCACCGTCGCGCCGCGGCACCGGGTGCTGCACGCCCGCCCACCGGCGGCCGAGGACGCGGTGTCCTGGCTGTCGCTGTGGTCCCCGGAGCTGGGCGGGGCCGACACCGCGGTGATCGCGGGCCGGGTGCACGAGCTGCCCGCGCCCGTCGCGACCCGGCTGGCGGCGCTGGTGCGGTCGCTGCCGCACGCGGCGCTCAGCGTCACCGCGCGCGACGTCGGGACGGTCCCGGAGCCGCTGTCCCGGATGCTCGACGTCGTGGTCGAGCTGCCGCCGCTGCGGCACCGGACCGAGGACGTCCCGGCACTGGCCGCACGCTTCACCCGCGACGGCGTCACCTTCACCGACGCCGCGGCCCGCGCGCTGCGGACCTACAGCTGGCCGGGCAACGTCGGGCAGCTGCGCCGCACGGTCCGCGACGCCGCGGCCCGCAGCAGCGTGGTCGACGTCCGGCACCTGCCCCCCGAGCTGCTCGCCACCCGCTCCGGCTCGCTCACCCGGATCGAGTCGCTGGAACGCGACGAGCTGGTCCGCTGCCTCACCGAGCACGGCATGAGCGTCACCCGGGCCGCGGAGACGCTGGGAATCAGCCGGGCGACGGCGTACCGGCGGGTGCAGCGCTACGGGATCGCCACCCCGCGCTGAGCGGCCGCGGCAGCACCGGCGCCGTCATCCGAACGGGTGACGCGCTCACCGGACCGGTGCTACCGGTGGCCGTGCTCACGGCCGCCGCGGGTCCTTCGGACCTGCCGTTCCCGGCCGGCGGTGGGACCATCGGTGTGCCGGGCACCGACGCCCCGGGAGAACCGGCGGCCGGCCCGGCCACGGGACTCGACACCGCCACCCGACGACGCCGTCACGCCCGGTGACGAGGAGCCCGCGTCGCGCACCGGGCGGCGGGGCGCCCGCCGCCCGGTGCGGCAGACAGGGCACCATTCGGTGGAGGACCTGATGGGAGGCGTTCGTGTTCGGACTCACGGACACCGTGGCCGCACTGCTGGCCGCGATCCCTGCTGCGCCCGTTCGGTCGCTCCTCGTGATCGGGGTCGGGGCATTCCTCGAAGGTCCGATCGTCACCGTCGCCGCGGCCGCGCTCGCCGGGGCCGGGCAGCTCCCCTGGTGGGGTGTGTGGCTGGCCGCGCTCGTCGCCGACGTCGTCGGGGACACCGCGCTCTACGCGCTCGGCCGCAACGGCGACCGGCCGGCCGTCGCCCGGGTACTGAACCGGCTGGGCCTGACCGAGGAGCGTCGCGAGGTCCTGACCCGCGAGGTCCACACGCACCTGCCGCGGATCGTCATCGGCGCCAAGCTCGTCGACATCGGCGCGATCCCGGCCTACCTGGCCGCCGGGCTGTCCAAGGTCGGCTACCGCCGCTTCCTGGCCTGGATCGTCCCCACCACCGCGGTGCGCGCCGCGGTGCTCGTCGGGATCGGCTACGCGGCTGGGGACCGGCTCGCCACCGACCTGGAGTCGCGGCCCTGGCTGCTCGTCGTCGGTGGGATCGCCGTCGGGCTGTCCCTGGTGCTCGGACGCACCGCGATCGTGCGGGCCACCGGCTCGCGACGCCGCGCGGACGCCCGGTCCTGACCGGGTCGCCCCCCTCGCGCCGAACGTCCCCGACGCCCCGGGCCGCCTCCGGCGTGTCACCGCGCCTCGGCGGCCCGCGGCGAGCACCGTCCGGAGCGGACGGCCGGACCACGGGAAGGACCACGCGGTGAGCACGTTGACCTGGGCCGAGGCGATCGTGATCGGGGCGATGCAGGGCGTCGCCGAGCCGTTCCCGTCTCCAGCCTCGGTCACAGCATCCTGCTGCCCGCCGTCATCGGCGGGAGCTGGGCGGCCGACCTCGACGTGAGCGCGCCGCGGTCGCCGTACCTGGCGTTCGTCGTGGGCCTGCACGTGGCGACCGCACCGGCCCTGATCGTGGCATTCCGCGCGGACCGGGTGCGGATCGTGCGCGGGCTGGTGACGTCGGTGGCCCGCCGCGAGGTCCGCGACCCCGACCAGCGCCTGGCCTGGCTGCTGGTGCTCGCGACCGTCCCCGTCGGGCTGGCCGGGCTCGCACTCGACCGGGTCTTCCGCACCTACCTGGCGCTGCCCGTCCCGACCGCACTGTTCCTCGTCGTCAACGGCGCCGTCCGGCTGGTCGTCGAGCACCTGCGCCGGCGCCCCGTACCCGCGACGCCGGTCGACGGTGCCGAGCCGGGCACCGTGCTGCTCGCCACCGAGGTCGCCTCCGACCACCGCATCGCGCGGCTCCGGGTGCGTGACGTGGTGACCGTCGGCGCGGCCCAGATCGCCGCGCTCGCCCCGGGGATCAGCCGGTCGGGGTCGGCGATGACGGCCGGGCTGCTGAAGGGCCTCCCGCACGTCGACGCGAGGAGCAGGATCACGGTCATGAGCCACCCGTCGGCCGACCCGCACCGGCACGCCCTGGACGCCATCCGCCGCGAGCTCGACCGGCTCGGCGACGGCGGGCGCCGCGTCGTGCCCGCCTGGAAGCGGGTCACCCCTGGCGAACACCGGTGGCCCGCCGCGGCGGCGATCGTCGTCGCGATCGGGCTGCAGCTGCTGCTGCCCGACCAGCTCACCCTGGTGTCGCGCTGGTTGCTGCCGTCGCTGGAACTGGTGGTGCTGGTCGTGCTCGCGGTGACCGGTCCGGCCCGGATGGACCGCGAGTCGGCGCTGCTGCGCGGCCTCGGGCTGACCCTGGTCGGGCTGCTGAGCGTGGCGAACGCGGTGTCGGCGGGGCTGCTGGTCACCGCGATCCTCGACGACGCCTCCGGCGGCTCCGCCGCGCCGCTGCTGGCCAGCGGGGCGGCGATCTGGTTGACCAACATCATCGCGTTCGCGGTCTGGTACTGGCAGCTCGACCGCGGCGGGCCTGCGGCGCGGGCGCACGGCCGTCGGCCCACCGCGGACTTCCTGTTCGTGCAGATGCAGAGCACCGACCCGCACGACGCCGACTGGGAACCCCGCTTCGCCGACTACCTGTACCTGTCGTTCACCAACGCCACCGCGTTCAGCCCGACCGACGTGATGCCGTTGAGCCGGTGGGCGAAGATGCTGATGCTCGTGCAGGCGCTGGTGTCACTGGTGACGATCGCGCTCGTCGTGTCCCGGGCCGTGAACGTCCTCGGCGGCTGAGTCCGGGCGGTCGGGACCCGGCGGGCTCAGCCACCCAGGAGGGACCGCAGCACCCCTGGTGCGTCCGACGGACCGGCGACCGGCGCCCACCGCGCGTTGCTGCGCGCGGCCAGCTCGGCCGCCTGCTCGTGGTCGGACTCCGGGGCCAGGATGAGCAGCTCCGGGACACCCCGCGCCGCCGGGACCGGGTCGTGGTCGTCGGTGGCCCGGCAGTCCGACAGCAGCACGACGATCCGCCGCTCCGCCCGCGTCCGGTCCAGCTGCGCGGTGGCCGCGCGCAACGCACCGGACAGCGCGGTCACCCCGTGCCCGCGCAGGCCCAGCACCCGGTCGACGACCGCCGACGGCCCACGGGTGGAGCCGATGTCGCGCAGCACCCGGGTCTCGGCCGCGAACGACAGCACCGCGTGGTCGCCGGGTGCCCGGAACGCGCAGGCCGCGGCGGTCAGCGCCGCCGCGGCGAGCCGTTCCCCGCCCATCGACCCGGACGCGTCCACGAGCAGGCACAGCGCGAGCTCCGGCCGTGCCCAGGTGCGCGCGGTCAGCTCGTCGAGGCCGACCGGGCGCCGCGCCGCGCGGGCCTCGGCCACCGCGCCGAGCGAGGCGTCCAGGTCCAGGTCGCCGCCGCGGTCGGCCGGGACCACCCGCAGCCTGCCGATCCCGCGCCGGGAGACCCGGCCGGACCGGCCGATCTCCAGGACTACCCGGCCGGCGAGCCTGCGGGCCGCCGCCCGCAGCTTCTCGTCGGTGGCCCTGCCCATGTCGATGAGCAGCGTCAGCGTCTCGTCGGGGCACTGTGCCAGGGCGGCGTCGAACGCGTCGACGTCGAGCACCCCCACCTCGGGCGAGATCTCGGTGAAACCGGTGTGGCCCGCCAGGGAGCTGCGGGCCACCGTGCGGTCCTCCGGTCGCGCACGGGGCCGCCCCGGGCGGGTGGAGCCGCCCGCGGGCCGGGGACCGCCCGCCGGTGGCGGGCTCAGGCTCCCCCCGACGCATCACCGCCGTCCCGGGCGTCGTCGGCGTCGTCGGCGGGTTCCCGGCCGAACTCGGCCGTGTAGAGCTCGCGGACGATGTCCTCGGCGCTGCGGGAACCGGACTCGGCCAGCCGGATCCGGCCGGACAGCGCCACCAGGGCGGCGTCCAGCCCGGTCCGCCAGTCGGTGATCTCCCGGCCACGTCGTGCCGCCAGTGCCGTGGTGATGCGGACGATGTCGATCGCCCCGCGCACCGAGGAGCCGACGTGCACGTCCGGGTGCTCCCGGGTGCGCCGCACCAGGGAGACGACCTGGGCCCGCCACCGCTCGTCGACCTCGGGGCCGCGGAGCGCGACGACCGCGGTCTCGTCGCCCGCGGTCTGGTAGCCCATCGCGATCCGGCAGACCCGGTCGTAGACGGCGGAGGAGATCCGGGCGGTGCCCACGGCGTCGAACGGGTTCATCGCGGCGACCAGCCGGAAGCCCTCGTGCGCGGTGATCCGGCCCAGCCGGGGCACGTGCAGCTCGCCCTCGCTCATCACCGTGATGAGGACGTTGAGGGTCTCCTCCGGGATCCGGTTGATCTCCTCGACGTAGAGCAGGGCACCGGAGCGCAGCGCCTCGGCCAGCGGGCCGTCGACGAAGGTCGCGGGGTTGTACCCGCGCTCCAGCACCTGGGCCGGGTCGAAGTGCCCGACCAGCCGGGCCGGGGTGAGCTCGGCGTTGCCCTCGACGAACACGAACGGCAGCTCGGCCTCCTCGGCCACCGACCGCAGCAGCGTCGTCTTCCCGGTGCCCGGCGGGCCCTCCAGGACGACGTGGGCGCCGGCCTCCAGCGCCGCGACGAGCAGCTCGACCTCCCGGCCGCGGCCGACGACGGGGGTCACCACAGGGGTCACGGCGGGGGTCAGCACGGGGGCGGCTGCCTCGGTCTTCACGGGCATGCTCCTCGGCGCTGATGACGTCGGTGTCGTCCTGCATCCTGCCCCACCCGCGGGGGCGTGGCGTCCTCCACATGGTGACCGTGCGCACTGTTCCACACCCGACGGCACCGTGGTGACGGAGGCGACACCACCCGCGGCGGGCCGGGCCTCCCGTCGTACGCGGACGGGCGGGGTGCAGGATCGTCCGACATGGACCGACGCGTGCACGCGTTCACCGACGACGCCCTGGGCGACGACGACGCCGTCGCCCTCGCCGGGAGGCTGCGCCGCCGTGAGGTCGCGCCCGCCGAGCTGCACGCGGCCGTCGCCGCGCGTGCCGCCCGGGTCGAGCCGCACCTGCACGGCCTCGCCCTGGACCGCACCGCGGACCCCGTCACCGGCGCCGTCGACGGCCCGCTGGCCGGGGTGCCGACGCTGGTCAAGGACAACGTCGAGGTCCGGGGCTGGCCCGCGGGCCACGGCACCCGGGCGTTCGTCCCGGCGCCCTCGCGCGAGCACGCCGAGGTGACCCGGCAGCTGCTCGACTGCGGGCTGGACCTGCTGGGCACGACCCGGATGCCGGAGTACGGGCTGAACGCCTCCACCGAGTTCGCCGACGCCGAGCCGACCCGCAATCCGTGGGACCCGCGCTTCTCGGCCGGCGCGTCGTCGGGCGGGGCGGCCGCGCTCGTCGCCGCCGGGGTGGTGCCGCTCGCCCACGCCAACGACGGCGGTGGCTCGATCCGCATCCCGGCCGCGGCCTGCGGGCTGGTCGGGCTCAAGCCCTCGCGGGGGCGACTCACGCCGAACGCGACCGGCGCCCGGATGCCGATCGACCTCGTCGCCGACGGCGTGGTGTCCCGCTCGGTCCGCGACACCGCAGTGTTCCTGGGCGCCGCCGACCGGGGGCGCCGCAACCCGGCGCTGCCACCGCTGGGCCTGGTCGAGGGCCCCGCCCGGCGACGCCTGCGGGTCGGACTGCTGCTGGAGTCCCCCACCGGGGCGGCGGTCGACGCCGACACCCGCGAGACCGTCACCGCCGTCGCCCAGCTGCTCGCGAAGCAGGGTCACGAGGTGTCCGCGGCCCACAGCGGGGTGGGGACCCGGTTCGTCGACGACTTCCTCGACTACTGGGGACTGCTCGCGTTCTCCGTGGTCACCGGCGGGCGGCTGCTGCACGGGCGCACCTTCGACCCGCACCGTCTCGACGGCCTGACCCACGGTCTGGCCGACCACTACCGTCGCGCGCTGGCTCGCACCCCGGTGTTCCTGCACCGGCTGCGCCGGGTCGCGGCGACCCACGCCGAGCTGTTCACCCGGCACGACGTGCTGCTCTCCCCGGTGCTCGCGCACACCCCGCCGGAGATCGGGTGGCTCGCGCCGACGGTGCCGATCGAGCAGCTCACCGCCCGGCTGCTGGACTACGTCGCGTTCACCCCGCTCGCCAACGTCGCCGGGGCGCCGGCGGTCGCACTGCCCGCCGGTGCGACGGCGGGCGGGCTTCCGGTGGGGGTGCACCTGCAGACCCCGGTCGGCGACGAGCGGACGCTGCTGGAGCTCGCGTACGCGATCGAGGCCGACCGCCCCTGGCGGCGGATCCAGGACTGATCCGCCGCCAGGGGCAGCGCCCGCTCAGACGTTGCCGCGGCGCTCCTGCTCCCGCTCGATCGCCTCGAACAGCGCCTTGAAGTTGCCCTTGCCGAAGCCGAGCGAGCCGTGCCGCTCGATGAGCTCGAAGAACACCGTGGGCCGGTCCCCGATCGGCTTGGTGAAGATCTGCAGCAGGTAGCCGTCCTCGTCGCGGTCGACGAGGATCCCGCGGGACTGCAGCTCGGCGATCGGCACCCGTACGGACCCGATGCGGGCCCGCAGCTCCGGGTCCTCGTAGTAGGCGGCCGGGGTGTCGAGGAACTCCACGCCGCGGGAGCGCAGCACGTCGACGGCGCCGAGGATGTCGTTCGTCGCGAGCGCGAGGTGCTGGGCGCCGGGGCCGCGGTGGAAGTCCAGGTACTCGTCGATCTGGGACTTCCGCCGACCCGGGCTGGGCTCGTTGAGCGGGAACTTCACCCGGTGGTTGCCCGACGCGACGACCTTGCTCATCAGCGCCGAGTAGTCGGTGGCGATGTCGTCGCCGATGAACTCGGCCATGTTCGTGAAGCCCATGATCCGGTGGTAGAAGTCCACCCAGTGGTCCATCCGCCCATACTCCACGTTCCCGACGACGTGGTCGAGCGCCTGGAACACCCTCCGCGGCGCGTCCGCGGGCCGGGCCACCGACGAGCCGCGGGCGACGTGGCCGGGCAGGTACGGGCCGGTGTAGCGGGACCGGTCGACCAGGGTGTGCCGGGTGTCGCCGTAGGTGGCGATCGCGGCGGTGCGCACGGTGCCGTGCTCGTCGGTCGTGTCGTGCGGCTCGACGAGCACGGTGGCGCCCTGGGCGCGGGCGTGGGCGATGCAGCGGTCGACGTCGGGGACCTCGAGGGCGATGTCGACGACGGAGTCGCCGTGCCGGCGGTGGTGGTCGGCGAGCGGGCTGTCCGGGTCGACGGCGCCCCGCAGCTCGAACCGGACCGCGCCCGAGCGCAGCACGTAGGAGTGGTGGTCGCGGTTGCCCGTCGCCGGTCCGGAGTACGCGACGAGCTCCATGCCGTAGACGACCTGGTGGAGCTGCGCGGCCTGGGTGGCGTTGCCGACGGCCCAGACCACGGCGTCCCAGCCGGTGACCGGGAACGGGTCGGCGGAGTCGTCGTGTTCGACGAGGCCGACCAGCCGGCGCAGGGCGGCGGCGTCGAGGTCGGCGAGCTTCTCGGAGTCGGTGAGGATGTCCATCAGTGCTCTCCCGTCAACGTGCGTGCTGCCAGGTTCTCCGCCGCGGTGACCGTGGTGGTGCCGTGTGCGCGGGCGTCGGCGAAGATCCCGGCCAGGGTGTCGCCGATGGCACGGGTCCGGTCCGCGACGGCGGCAGCGCTCCAGCCGAGCACCTCGCGGCCGACCAGGTGGATGGCCCCACCGGCGTTCGCGACGAAGTCCGGGGCGTAGGTGATCCCGCGCCGGCGCAGGACATCAGCAGCGTACGGGCCGGCGAACAGGTTGTTCGCCGCACCCGCGATCACCGCCGTGGGGACGGTCGCGGCGACCTCGGCGGTGATCAGCCCGCCGGTGGCGCACGGGACCAGCACGTCGCACGCGCGGGTGGTCACCGCTGCGGTGTCGACCACCTCGGCGCCCAGCTCGTCGGCGGCCACGGCGCAGCGGGCCGGGTCGACGTCGGTGACGATCAGCTTGGCCCCCGCGTCGGCGGTGAGCCGGGCGACGTCGGCGCCGACCGCCCCGAGGCCCTGGACCAGCACCCGCAGCCCGTCGACGCCGTCGAACCCGGCCTCCGCGGCTCCGGCGCGGATCGCGGCGAACACCCCGAGGGCGGTCATCGGGCCGGAGGAGCCGGGCCCGCCCGCCGCGACCGAGCGGCCGAACACGTGCGGGGTCAGACCGGCGAGCACGTCCATGTCGGCCGAGCAGGTCCCGACGTCCGGGCCGGTGGTGTAGTTCCCGCCGAGCAGCTCCAGGTTGGCGGCGTGGATCTCCAGGACGCGCCGCCAGGTCCTGTCGTCGAGCTCGGCGCGCGGGACCGGGAGCGCGATCACCGACTTGCCACCGCCCATCGGGAGGCCCGCGGCGGCCATCTTCAGCGTCATCGCCCCGGCGAGGCGGCGGGCGTCGGCGACGGCGTCGTCGGGCGAGGGGTAGACCATCGCGCGGGTCCCGCCGGACGCCGGGCCGAGCCGGGTCGAATGCACCCCGATCACGAACCACGCGCCCGTCTCCCGGTCGTACCGGACCGAGGTCAGTTCGCCGTCCCACTCGGGCAGAGCCATCCCGCGCCTCCATCTCCTCGCTGGTGTGCAGCGAGGACACCCTGAGCAGTGGCATCTGCGCAACCGGCCCAGCACCAGCTACGCACCTACCGCAGATCGGCGGGGCAGTACGCCGGCACAGCTGGGCTGATCGTCCAGGAGACTGGCGTCACCCCAGGGACCCACCGTCAGCGTCCGTAGCCTGGACCGGTGACGACCCGCGACGCCACGACGCCCACCGACCTGCGTGGCAGGCCGCGACCGCCGGCCCACCCGCGGACCGCGCCGTCGGACCCGGCCGGGCTCGATCCCGAGCGCGCCGCGCTGCACGCCCGCATCGCGACCGGCCCGCGCCGCGCGCAGGCCAGGGTCCCGCTGGTCGACGACGCCGACCGGCTGCTCGGCCCGTTCGCGACGATGCTGTTCTCGCCGCGCATCGGCGACGCCGTCCAGCAGGTCGGCGCGGCCCTGCGCACCGACGACGACCTCCCGCCGCGGCTGCGCGAGCTGGCCGTGCTCGCCGTCGCCGTGCACCACGGATCGGCGTTCGAGTGGTCCGCGCACGAGGGCATCGCCCGCGACACCGGGCTGACCGGCCCGCAGCTGCAGGCCCTGCTCGACGGCGGTGTCCCCGACGGTCTCGACGAGGCCGAGCGGGTCGCGCTGACCACCGTCCGCGCCCTGCTCACGCGGCACGACCTGGGCGACCGCGCTGGACGCGCTCGGCCGTGACACGCTCGCGGCGCTGGTGTGGCTGACCGGGTACTACTCGATGCTGGCCACCGCCCTGGCCGTGTTCCGGCCGGAGTGAGTCCGGGTATCCCGTGCGGGAGGGGAGGTCCGCCATGAACACGGCGCCGAACACCGCGCCGAGCACCGCACCGGACCGGGTGCGTGTGGCAGCGGCCATGCACACCTTCCCCAAGACCTGCGGACCCGCGACGACCGTCGCGCAGGCGTGGGCGGCGTTCGAGCGGCCCAAGGTGCACTCGCTGCTGGTCCTCGACACCGGGCGGCTGCTCGCCGTCGTCGACCGGGCCGACCTGATCGGGGCGGTCCCCGACCGGCCCGTCGCGCCCCTCGGGACGCTCGACGGGCGGGTGGCCCGCGCCGGCGACGACCTGGCCTCGACCTGGGCGGCGATGGCCGACGCCGGACGGCGACGGGTCGCCGTGGTCGACGGCTCCGGATGCCTGCTCGGGCTGCTCTGTCTCAAGCGCCACGGTCGCGGCTTCTGCTCCGACGCCGGCATCCAGGCCCGGATCGACGAACGCGCGGCGGCCCCGGGCCGGTCGTGAGGGCGCATTTCCGGTGTCCTGTGTCACAAGTCCGTGAGGACCGGAGGGCGCGCGCCCTCCTACGCACAGTCCACCGAGGAGGTAGTCGTGTCGTTCACCGACAAGGTCAAGAACAAGGCCGAGAACGCCGTGGGCGTCGCCAAGGAGAAGACCGGCGAGGCCACCGGCGACCGCGAGCTGCAGGTCGAGGGCAAGGCCGAGCAGTCGAAGGCGTCGCTCAAGGACGCCGGCGAGAAGCTGAAGGACGCGGCCGGCAAGGTGAAGGACGCGCTGGGCGGCTCGACGAGCTGACCCGGCGTCACCGTGACGGGGGCGACCGGCAGGCATGCCGGTCGACCCCGAGCGGGAACGCCGTCGGCGTACCGAGCCGGGCCCGACGCCGTACCGGGCTCCTCCCCGAATCCCACGGAGGAACCATGAGCACCGTCAAGCTCGCCATCGTCTGCTACTCCGCCACCGGCACCGTCGACGCGATGGCCCACCGGGCCGCCGCGGCCGGCGAGGAGGCGGGCGCCGAGGTGCGCCTGCGTCGCGTCGCCCGCGAGGCGACCAGCGGCGAGCGCCAGGCCACCGAGGCGCAGGCCGCGCACGCCGAGGCCGCGCCCGAGGTCCCCGCCGCCACCGCCGACGACATCGTGTGGGCCGACGCCGTCCTGTTCGGCTCCCCCACCCGCTACGGCAACATCGCCGGGCAGCTGAAGACCTTCATCGACTCGCTCGGCCCGCAGTGGGGCCAGGGCCTGCTCGCGGACAAGGTCTACGCCGGGTTCACCTCCAGCCAGACCCTGCACGGCGGCCAGGAGTCGACCCTGCTCGCCCTGTACAACACGATCCACCACTTCGGCGGGATCGTCGTCGCGCCCGGCTACACCGACCCGACCAAGTTCGTCGACGGCAACCCCTACGGCGCCTCGCACGTGACCGGGGCGAACAACGACGCCCCGCTCGGCGACGCCGAGAACGCCGCGCTCGACCACCTCGCCACCCGGGTGGTCACCGTCGCCGGGAAGCTCGCGGGCTGACCCCGGTCGCGGCGGCGCCGAACCGGCCACCGCACGTACGCACGGGCTAGCCTTGACGGATGTACTTCCGGATCACCCCGGGCGACGTCGAGCTCGTCGACCCGGGTGACGTGCGCGCGTTCCACGTCGTCGCCACCGATGGACTGGCCGACGGGGAGCTCGCCGACACCGTGCGCCGTACCGGGCTCGGCGAGGTCTCCGACGACGGCGAGCACGTCCTGGTCCGGGTGGACGCCGTCCGCAGGCTCGCCGCCGGTCGGGTCGGCCCAGGCTGGGAGGACGACCTGGCCGGCATGCTCGGCTACGCCCGGAGCAAGGGCTGGGTCTCCGACGACGGCGCCGCGGTGCGCGCACACGTCGAACGGGCCTGAGACCCGGCACCGGCCCGGGTCCGACCAGCGCTACGCCAGCAGCGCCCGGACCCGCTCCGGGTCCGGCCCGTCCGGCTCGATGACCACGACGGCGTCGTCGAACCCCGCCTCGGCGTAGCGGTGCAGCGTCTCGCCCAGGCGCCCGACGTCGGCCCCCGCGGGGACCGGCACGGCGTAGGCGACGGCGCGGCGCCCGCCGGCGGCCCGGTAGCGCCCCAGCGCCTCGATCATCTCCGCAGGGGTGGTGCGGTAGCCCGAGGCGAGCCAGCCGTCGAAGTGCCGGGCCGCCTTCTCGACGTTCGCACCCCAGGAGCCGAGCAGCAGCGGCGGCCGGGCGGCCGGCGGATCGGCGAGCCGGACGTGGTCGTCGTGGCCGTGTTCCAGCAGGTCGCGGAGCCGGTCCGCGTTCTCGTCGAAGATCCGGAAACGGGTGCGGTGGTCGCGGTCGAGTGTGGCGTAGTCGTCGCGGGTGGAGCCGGGGCTGATCCCCAGGGCCAGCCGGTCCCCGCACACGGCCTGCAACGACAGCATCCGGTGCGCCAGCTCCGCGGGGTGGTGCAGCGGGACCTGCACGGTG
This sequence comes from Pseudonocardia sp. HH130629-09, assembly GCF_001294645.1. Taxonomy (NCBI): domain Bacteria; kingdom Bacillati; phylum Actinomycetota; class Actinomycetes; order Pseudonocardiales; family Pseudonocardiaceae; genus Pseudonocardia; species Pseudonocardia sp. HH130629-09. The sequence continues at coordinate 5,946,869 of NZ_CP011868.1, read as the reverse complement.
CCCGTCGCCAGCCCGACGCCGTCGGTGGCCCCGGCCGCGGCGGCGAGCGCGACGAACGGGTCCGGCACGAGCCGGCCGCGGCCGATGGTCTCCGGCGCCCAGAGGTGGGCGAATCCCGCGCCGGCGAGGCGCCGCGCCCACGGCACCACCGGGTGGGGCGGCGCATCGGACAGGTGCGCGAGCGTCGCGCCCAGGCGCACGGTCAGGCCCGCCGTTCGGCGGCGAACCGGGCGTACCAGCGCAGCACGTCGGGGTCGTCGACCGAGGCGACGTTCGCCGCCTTCTCCAGCGGACGCCCGGCCATCAGCTTCTTGACCGGTACCTCCAGCCGCTTGCCGGACAGGGTGTGCGGCACCGCGGGCGCCTCGACGATCTCGTCCGGCACGTGCCGGGGGGTCAGCCGGGTCCGCAGCGTGGTCACGATCGTCGCCCGGAGGTCGTCGTCGAGCGGATGCCCCGCGGCGGGGACGACGAACAGGCCCAGCCAGTACCCGTCGTCGGGGAGTTCCACGCCGACGACGAGGGCCTCGGTGATCTCCTCCATCGTCTCCAGGACGTCGTAGAAGTCGCCGGTGCCCAGCCGCACGCCGTGGCGGTTGAGGGTGGAGTCCGAGCGGCCGTGGATGGAGACGCTGCCGTCGCCGTGCACGGTCACCCAGTCACCGTGCCGCCAGACGCCGGGCCAGGTGTCGAAGTAGGAGTCGGTGTAGCGGCGCGCGTCGGGGTCGTTCCACAGGTGCACCGGCATGGACGGCATCGGCTGGGTGACCACCAGGTCCCCGACCTCGTCGACGACCGGGTTCCCGTCGTCGTCCCAGGCGGCGCAGTCGACCCCGGCCAGGCGCCCGCCGATCCGCCCGGCCCGTACCGGGGAGTACTCGTTCGCCCCGACGAAGGAGCCGGAGATGTCGGTGCCGCCGCTGGTGGAGTCGACCCGCAGGTCCGGCGAGACGTGGGAGTACAGCCAGTCGTAGCCGGCGGGCGGCAGCGCCGAGCCGCTGACCATCACGTGCCGCACCCGGGACAGGTCGTGGTCGGCGCGCGGGGAGACGCCGGTGTTCGCCGTCGCGGTGACCACCGCCGCCCCCAGGAGGACGACGTCGGCGCCGGTCCGGGCGGCGACCTCCCAGACCGCGCCCGGTGGGTGGCCGGGGCTGCCCTCGTAGAGCACGATCGACGCGCCCTGGGTGAGCGCGCCGAGCTGCATGTTCCACAGCGCCCAGCCGGTGGAGGTGTGGGTGAACATCCGCTCGCCGGCGCGCAGCCCGCAGTACAGCCCGGACCACTTGAGCCCTTCGAGGGTGATGCCGCCGTGGCCGTGGACCAGCCCCTTGGGCAGGCCGGTGGTGCCGGAGGTGAACAGCACCCACAGCGGGTGGGAGAACTCCACCTGCGCGAACTCCGGCTCCGCGTCGACGGCCAGCAGCTCCGCCCACGGCGTGCTGCCCTCCGGGGCGGGCCGGTCGACCGCGTGGCCGACGTGCACGACGTGCCGCACGGTCGGCAGGCTCTCCCGCAGCCGGGCGACTACGTCGCCGCGGTCGACGACCGTGCCGTTCCAGTGGTAGCCGTCGGCGGCGATCAGGACGGTCGGTTCGAGCTGGGCGAGCCGGCCGATGGTGCCCTCGGCGCCGAAGTCGGGCGAGCAGCAGGACCACACCGCGCCGACCGCGGCCGCGGCGAGCAGGCCGATCACCGCGTGCTCGGTGTTGGGCAGGTAGGCGCAGACCCGGTCCCCGGGCTCGACGCCGGCGCGGCGCAGCCAGCCCGCGGCGGCGGCGACCGACCGGCGCAGCCGTGACCAGGTGATCTCCCGGGCGGGGGTGCCGCCCTCCCGCACGCACACCAGGGCCGTGTCGTCGTCGGCGCCGTGGCGCAGCGCGTGCTCGGCCCAGTTCAGCCGCGCGCCGGTGAACCAGCGGGTGTGCGGCATCGGGTCGGTGGTGCGGACCTGCGTGTACGGCGTGGAGAACGCGACGCCGTAGTGGTCGACGACCGAGCACCAGAACCGGTCGACGTCGGCGACCGACCAGGCGTGCAGGGCGTCGTGGTCGTCGAACGGGCGCCCCTCCCGCTCGGCCAGCCGGTCGAGGTAGGCACGCAGCGCGGACCGCTCGATGCGCTCCGCCGACGGGGTCCAGAGGACGTCGGTCATCGGTGTCTCCTCCGTACGGGGGCGTCCCGCGTGTCGGCGGGCCCACCCGGGAGGTGGGCCCGCCGACACGGCGCTGCGCTGCGGTGCGGCCCGGGAGCCTCAGGAGGCGAGCACCTTCGGCATGATGTCGTTCTTGATCCGCTTCAGGTCGTCGAGCGTCTTCCCCACCGGCACGTCGGCGAACGGCGGCCAGATCAGCGGCATGGTCATCCCCGCCTCCTTGTACGCCTTGAGCCGGTCGGTGAGCTGCTTCTCCGTCCCCACCAACAGGTTCGAGGCGACACCGTTGACGGTCTGGTCGACCTCCTCGTCGGTGATGACCGTCCAGATCATCGAGCAGATCTCCAGGTCCTTTGCCCGCTTGGGGCTGCCGATCTCCTCGAACTGCTCGTCGATGGCGGTGATCCACTGGGCGAGACGCTCGGGCGAGTCCTGGATGCCGATCCAGCCGTCGAGGTCGTACTTGGTGATCCGGCGCGCCGAACGCAGCGGGTCCTTGAGGCCGCTCATGAAGATCGGCGGGCGCGGGTCCTGCAGCGGCTTGTGCCCGAAGCCGCAGGCGTCGAAGTCGGCGAACTCGCCGTGGAACTCGTAGTGGTCGGCGCTCTTGTCCCAGATGCCCTGCATGATCTCGATCGACTCGCGCACGTGCTTGTGCCGCTTGGGGAAGATGTGCGCGGCGCTCGCCGCGGCGAACTCCTCGGGCATCCAGCCGGACCCGACACCGACGTTCAGGCGGCCGCCGGAGAGGTGGTCGATGGTCGCCAGCTCCGCGGCGAGGACGCCGGGCGAGCGGAACGGGGTGTCGATGATGCTCATGCCGATGCGGACCTTGGTCGTCTTCGCGGCGAGCCACGGGATCAGCGGGTAGCCCTGGAACCACTTGCCGCGCGAGGACACGGGCAGGGCGTTCGGCAGCCCGTCCATCATGCCGAAGGAGTACTGCAGCTCCTGGCGGTCGGACTTCTCGGGGACGACGATCCGGTCGAGCGTCCAGACCGAGTCGAAGTCGAGCTCCTCGGCGAGCGCGGTGAGGTCCTCCAGCTCCTTGACCGTGACCAGGTCACGGAAGTTGGGGAGGTACAGAGCGAGCTTCATGTGATGCTGCCTCCTTGCGGCATGACAGTGTCGCCAACGACGTCGCCGACGACGTCGCCGACGACGTCGTCGGTGGCGTCGCTGACGGAGAGTGTGACGCGGATCTCGTTCTTGAGAACCTTACCCACAGTCGAGCGCGGGAGATCGCTCCAGATCTCGATCTGTTTGGGGGCCTTCACGGAACCGATGCGCGCCTTGACGAACGCGACCAGCTCCTCGGTGTCGATCTCGGCACCGGGCTGGGGCTGGACCACCGCGGTGACCCGTTCGCCCCACTTCTCGTCGGACAGGCCGACCACGGCGCAGTCCCGGACGGCGTCGTGCGCCATCAGGGCCTGCTCCACCTCGGCGGAGTACACGTTGAACCCGCCGGAGATGACCATGTCCTTGGCCCGGTCGACGATGTGGAGGAACCCGTCGTCGTCGAGCCGGCCGATGTCGCCGGTGTGGTGCCAGCCGTGCGCCGACACCTCCGCCGTCGCCTCGGGGTTGCGGTGGTAGCCCGCCATGACCAGCGACCCGCGCACGCAGATCTCGCCACGCTCGCCGCGCGGGACCGGCCTGCCCTGCTCGTCGAGGATCGCCACGACGACCAGCGGTGACGGCCGTCCGGCCGAGGCCAGCCGCTCGGTGGCGATGCTCCCGTCGGGACGGCGGTGCTCGGCGGGCGACATCGTCGAGATCATCATGGGCGCCTCGGACTGGCCGAACAGCTGTGCCATCGGCCCGATCCGGTCCAGCGCCTCGGCCAGCCGGGCCACCGACATCGGGGCCGCGCCGTACCAGAAGCACTGCAGCGACGACAGGTCCGTCGTGTCGAGCGCCTCGTGGCCCAGCACCATGTAGATCAGCGTCGGCGGCAGGAACGTGTGCGTGACCCGGTGCGTCTCGATCAGCTCCAGGAACCGGCCGACGTCGGGCTTCGGCATGATCACGACCTCGCCGCCGCGGGCCATCACCGGGAAGCAGAGCACGCCCGCGGCGTGCGTGAGCGGGGCCAGCGCGAGGTAGACCGGGCGCTCGTCGAAGGGGTAGCTCATCAGCGTGATCGCCGACATCGTCTCGACGTTGCGGTCGGTCAGCAGCACGCCCTTGGGACGCCCGGTGGTGCCGCCGGTGCCGACCAGCGCCACGATCTCCTCGGGCGGCGCGGCCTCGGCCGACGCGTCGTCGCGGGCGGCGTCGAGCCAGGCGTCGAAGGCCTGCGCGCGGTCGGCGCCCGTGCCGAGACGGACCAGTGTCCGCAGCTGCGGGAGATCCGGAGCGATCGTGGCGACGAGGTCGTCGAAGGACGGCTGGAAGATCAGCGTGGTGCAGTCGAACAGCTCCAGGAGCCCGGCGGTCTCCCCGGCCGCGTTGCGCGGGTTGATCGGGCACCAGACCGCCCCGGCCCGGGCGATGCCGAACACGCAGGAGAACGCGGTCGGGTCGTTCGCCGACAGGATGCCGACCTTGTCGCCGGGGGCGACGCCCGAGCGTCGCAGGGCCCGCGCGACGGCGTGCGAGAGGTCGACGACCTCGCCGTAGAACAGCGAGGTGCCGTCGAGCGTCAGGCAGGGCGCGGCGGGGTCCAGCGAGGCGCCCTTGTCGAGATAGAAGGTCAGCGACATCGCAGCTCCCCGGACTCGCACCGTTGCGGACAGCGATGACCGTGGCGAGTTTCTGGACAGTTGTCAAGATTCTGGCGCGGGCTGCGACCCGGTCGTGCCCGTCCGACGCGCCGGGACGACGGCCCCGGGGACGACGACGGGCCGGGAGCGCGGTGCGCTCCCGGCCCGTGCGGCGCGAGTGGGGGACGGCTGTCCCCGGAGTCAGTTCTGGCCGTTCAGCGCCCCGGCGAGCGGACCCAGCGGGGGCACCCACTCGCGGATGTCGGCGCGGGCGACGACGCCGGCGGTGGTGAACGGGTCGTTGTCGACGATGCGCTGCACCACGGCCCGGTCCTCGACCCGGAAGATCAGCAGCCCGCCCGGATCCTCCCCCGGCGCCCAGGCGCCCGCGGCGAGCATCGTGCCGTCCTCGCCGAGGGGGCGCAGGTAGTCCCGGTGCGCGGGGCGGGTGGCGTCCCGCAGCTCGGTGTCGTCGGTGTAGGTGTAGATCAGCGCGAAGGTGGTGGCCACGGTGCGATCGTCGCACGTGCTCGGGGCGGTGTGCCGGGACCGGCCGGACTGCGGCCGGTCCCGGCGCGCCGCGGTCAGACCTCGATCACGGTCACCGTGGCGGCGGTCCCGTCGACCTCGATCAGCGCGCCGTTCGGGATCCGGCCGGTCGCGTCGGCCGCCGACACGACACACGGGATGCCGAGCTCACGGCTCACGATCGCGGCGTGCGAGAACGGCGCCCCGACGTCGACGACCACCGCGGACGCCGCGACGAACAGCGGCGTCCACGACGGGTCGGTGATGGGCGCGACGAGGATCTCGTCCGGCTCCAGTGCCGAGGGGTCGTTCGGGTCGAGCAGCACCCGCGCCCGACCCCGGGTGACCCCGGTGCAACCGGACACTCCCTGGATGGTCTCCCCGGCGACGGCGGCGGTGTGCGTCCGGCCCGAGCGGCGCACCCACTCGCTGGTCGGCGGCGGGTCACCGACCACGACGAACGGCGGCTCGAGGTCGAACATCTCCAGGTAGACGCGCTCGCGCTCGCGGACGGTGGCGGTGAACGAGCCCGGATCGGCGAGGTAGGCGGGCAGCTCCTCGGCGAACAGCGTGAAGAGCTGCTTCGCCGCGTCGAGGTGACCGGCCTCGGCGCCGCGCCGGCCCAGCTCCAGCGCGGGCAGCCGCAGCTCGTGGATCAGCATCGCGGCCGTGGTCCGGGAGCGCTCCCGCCCTCGCAGCCAGAGCGCCGCCGCGTGCAGCGCGGCCTCGAACTGGCCGCCGGCCTCCGCGTCGCCGGCCAGCAGCTCCCGCACGGTCGCGGTGGCCTCCTCCCGCTGCCGGACCCGCTCGGCGTTCTTGATCTGTGGGGACTCCTCGTCCGCGACGCCGCGCATCCGGTCGATCGTGTGCAACGCGAGCTCGGGCCGCAGGCTCCAGGTCAGCGCCCGCAGCTCCCACTCGGCCGGGCCGCGGAAGTCCCACTCGCCGAGGAAGGCGTCGAACCCGGCGACGAACTCCGCAACCTGCGGATCGCCGGAGGACCGCAGCCGGGCGTCCAGGCCCTCGACGCCGCCGTCGAACAGCTCCGCGACCGGGTCGGTGCGCGCGAGGCGACTCAGTGTCCACATCCCGTGCGACAGACCTGCGGAGTCGACGTCGCCGATGCCGGCGACCAGGGTCAGGGCCAGCTCCGGGCGCCCGACCGCCGCGGCGATCTGCGAGATGGCCCCGAGACCGACGCCGGACTTGAGGCTGGACTCGATGTGGCGCTGGAACAGGCCACGCAGGACGTCGTTGAACGAGGTGATGCGCTCGGCGAGCGCGGCGTCCGACAACGTCGCGACGTCCGGTCGCTGCGACCGGATGTCCAGCACCGTCCGCCGGTCGGCGTCGTAGGCGGCGAGGTCCTTCGCGAGCAGGACCTCGTTCATCAGCCAGGCGCCGGCCTTCCCCGAGTACGCCGGGTCGTCGTCGAAGTCGCGCTTCTCGCTCTCGTAGCTCGGGATGCCCGGCATGTCGCCGAAGTACTGCAGGTCGACGGCCTCGGCACCCATCCCCGGCACTCGCACGCCGAACAGGCGCATCAGCGACATGTTGATGTAGAGGTAGCTCCCGAAGGCGGGCAGGACGTTGCGCTCGACCGAGGCGTCGTAGAGGTCGTGGTCCCAGACGCCGCAGGCGACGAAGGCGTCCCGCCAGCCCGGCTCGAGGTTGGCCTGGAAGCCGGTCGAGGCGTTCAGCGGCGAGATCGGGTCGGGAAAGATCTCGCCGACGTTCGCCCGGGAGTAGAGCGGGAAGGTCTTCGACGTGCGGTCGAAGATGGGCCAGTCGGTCACGGAGCTGGTCTCCTCGTCATCGAGGTCCGCACACGGGCGGAGGTCCGGGCACCCGGGCGTCGGCGCGACGCTCGATGTGCGACTTGTCCGTCGCATTCTGGCGAGCAACGGGCGGCGTGTCAACCGTCACTCCGCCGTGACCGGACGGCGTCACCCACGACCTCGGGCGACCTCGACGCGACGGACCGGTCATGTCGAGCGTCGCGCCGTCGGGCGTTACCTGCCGGGACCCGGACGTCTCGCCCTTCGGGCGCTCCGGGTGCGACTCATCGCTCGCATTCCTCGCCGTCGAGGCGGAGACCGCACGCACGCGCGCTCGGTGCGCCGGCCCGGTCGCGGTCCTCCGTTCCGGACTCAACCGGCGGCGGCCCAGCCGTCCAGCACGGCGAGCGCGGGCAGCAGCCGGGCGACGACCTCGGCGGCCGAGGCGCCGTCGTCGGCACCCGCGGTCACGTCGCCGAGCCACACCTGGCCGGTCGCGCCGTCGACGGTGACGACGTCGCCGGGCCCGAACAGCCGGGTCCCCTCGGCGGCGTGCACCGCGTCGGCACCCACGTGCAGTTCCTCCGCCCCGACGACGGCCGGGATGCCCCAGCCGCGCGCGACGACGGCGGCGTGGCTGACCAGCCCGCCGGTGCTGGTCAGGATGCCGACGGCGACCGACATGCCGTGCACGTCCTCCGGGCTGGTCTCCGGCCGGACCAGCACGACGTCGCCCTCGGCGTCGGCGGCCGCGTCGGCGCTCAGCACGACGGCTCCGCTGACCCGGCCCGGCGAGGCGCCGAGACCGGTGGTGAGCGCCGCCGGGGTCGACGCGGCCCCGCGGCCCGCGGCGAGCACCTCGGCCCGCGCCCGCTCCCGCACCTGCTCGGGCACCCGGGCGAGCGCCTCGGCCCGGGACAGCCCGATCGCCGGGTCGTCCACCATCTCCACAGCCGCACGCACCGCGGTTGCCGAACACCATGGCCTGCACGTTCACCGCGGTGCCTAGGTGTGATGTCCAGGCAGGTTGGTCAGGCGACTGATCGGCGGTAGGCCGTTGGTTGCGCTGTGGGGCCGGTGGTGATTGTAGAAGTGCAGCCAGCCGGGGAGCGCGTCTCGCCGAGCCGTTTCGCAGGGGTGGAAGCGGGCGTATGCCCACCCGTCGGCGAGGGTGCGGTGGAAACGTTCGATCTTGCCGTTGGTCTGAGGCCGGTAGGGCCGGGTTCGCTTGTGGGTGATGCCCAGTTCGCTGCAGGTGTCACGCCAGGCGTGTGAGCGGTAGCAGCTGCCGTTGTCGGACAGGACCCGTTCGACGGTCACGCCGCGGGCGTTCAACCAGTCCACGGCCCGGCGTAGCACACCGGTGGCGGTGTCGGCTTTCTCGTCGCTGTGGATCTCGGCGTAGGCGACGCGGGAGTGGTCGTCGATGACGGTGTGGACGAACGCTCTGCCGGTGCGCGGCTTGTAGTCGGTTCCCCTGGGCAGTCCGGGAGTGGACCGCTTGTTCAGGGCGCCTTGTCGGCGTCCGACGAAGCGGTGTCCGCCTCCGTCGGGGATGTTGCCGAACTTGGTGACGTCGACGTGGATCAACGAGCCGGGGTGTGGGTGTTCGTAGCGGCGTAGGGGCTCGCCGGTGACCCGGTCGATGTGGGAGAGCCGGTTGATCCGGCAGCGGCGCAGGACCGCGTGCACGGTCGAGGCGGCGAGAGCGAGTCGGCCGCCGATCTGTACTGGTCCGAGTCGGTGGTGCCACCGCAGTCGCACGATCTGCTTCACCAGCCTCGGCGGGGTCTTGGCCGGCATCGACCGTGGTCGGGAGCTGCGGTCGACCATCCCGGGCGGGCCCTCGGCGCGGTAGCGGTCAGCCCACTTTCGGGCGGTGCGAGGGGCGACCATGAACATTCTGGCCGCGGTGGAGCAGGTCCAGTCCTGGTCGACGATCAGACGGGCCAGCCGTAGCCGGGCACGCGGAGTCAGCGCAGCGTTAGCGTGGGTCACAAGGGCCTCCGGTTGGTGAAGCGGTTCCTAGACAGCTCCACTTCACAACCGGGGGTCCTCGCCTGTCTCAGCGACAGGCCGTCATCAGCTCAACCTGGAACAACGTCCATGGACATCACACCTAGTACTCCAGCCGCACTTCGTTAGCTGGGCTGTCTTCGTCGTCGGTAGTGGCTTTCGCGGGCTCGGTGTTGGTGACGGCGACGCCAGGTCGACCAGGCCCAGCCCACGGTGCGGGCGGGGATGTGGATCAGAGATGCCAGGAGACGTCGGATCTCGGCGAGGGTGAGCGGGATGAGCCCGCTGCCAGGTCTTTTGGGGCGATCGCCGCGGTGACCGAGAGGTAGGCGTGGGCGAGCATGGCCAGGGTGATGTGGCGGTACCAGGCGTCGTAACGCCGCACCTGGTACTGGTCGAGCCCGACCTCGTTCTTCGCGGTCTGGAAGCACTCCTCGATCGCCCACCGGGCGCCGGCGACCCGGATGAGGTCGTCGTCACTGGTGCCGGGCGGGCCTGCGCACAGGTAGTAGGCCAACTCCGGCTCGTCACCGGCGGCGATCTGGGTGTCGGTGAGGATCTGACGGCGCACCAGCAGCCAGCGCCCCCACCCGGCGGGCGCCTCCGGTGGCGGAGACAGGCTGGCCACGGCCCAGTCGTAGAGCCGCTCACCCTTCGCCCCGTCCCCCGCCGAGCGGCGCTTCCACGCCTGCTCCGGCGCGCGAGCGACCAGGTCGTCGGCGCGTCGTGACCCGGCCAGCCCGGCGATGTCAGCCTCGAGCGAGAGCGGGATCGACTGACTGCGGGGCACGGCGACGACGTAGCCGATCCGGCGCTTCTCGCACCAGGAGCGGAACTTGTAGTCCTGACCGTAGGCCTCGTCCGCAGCCACCCACGACGCCGGGACACCAGCGTCGAGGGCCCGGCCGAGCATCTGCTTGGCCAGCACGGTCTTGGTGGCGAACTCGACCTCGTCGGGCACCGCCGCAGCCCGGCAACGTTCCCGATCACCGGTCCACGACCTGGGCAGGTAAAGCTCACGATCGATCAACGTGCGGCCCCTGCCGCTGGCATAGGCGCAGAACACCCCGAGCTGGCAGTTCTCCACCCGGCCCGCAGTGCCGGAGTACTGGCGCTGCACCCCGGCCGACTTGGCCCCCTTCTTCAGGAACCCGGTCTCGTCGACGATCAGCACCCCGCCGGGCTCGCCGAGGTGTTCTGTGACGTAGTCCCGCAGGTCATCGCGCATCCCGTCGGCGTCCCAAGCCGCCGAGTTGAGCAGCCGCTGCATCCCGTCCGGCGTCGTGTCACCGGCGACCTCGGCCAGCGTCCACCCGTTCTTCCCGGCCAACGGCGCCAACAATCCACGCACATACGCCCGCGCCCGACGCCGCGGCTCCGTCCGGAAGAACCGCCCCGCCACCAGCCCGAACAACCCGTCCAGGCCGCCGGCCCACGCCTCTAGGTCCTCCTCCACCTGCACAAGATCAAAGCCTAGCGCAGACCCACATCACGAAGTGCGGCTGGAGTACTAGGTGTACTCGGCCAGGACGTTGGTGACGGAGGTTTCGGTTCGACACGTAGTCAGGGTGTTTGAACAAGGGAGAGCCTCCGGGTGGGGTGTGGCTTGTCTAGGACCCACACCACCGCGGAGGCTCTCGTGTCCCACCGTAATGAGCCTTTCCCAGTAGGTGCTGGTTGATCATGTGGTTCGGTCGTGCTCGACGTGGAGCAGGACGAGCGCGGCGGCGGTGATCGCGCCGATCCGCCAGGGGCAGAAGCTGACCCGGCGTAGCGCCTTGAAGGTGGTCTTGAGCAGGGAGTTCCCGCGTTCGGCCACAGCCCTGACGGCGGAGTGCAGCGTGTTGACGGTGCGCTTGTCCACCGACAGCCCACCGCCGGTGGGGGTCTTGAACGGGCAGGTCAGGCGGGTGTTCTCACCCTCGTAGCCGAGGTCGGCGAGCACGACGTGGGTGTCGTCGGTCCAGCCCTCGATCGCGTCGAGCAGGCCGGGGTGACCGCGGGCGCAGGTGGTGTCGTGCTCGCGGCCCGGGCGCACCGGGGAGGTCCACAACGGCCACCCGTCAGGCGCGGTGAGGACCTGAACGTTCCCGCCGTGGACGTGGTGCTTACCCGACCACCACAGATCCACTCCCGGGGTCGGTCCGGGAGTGCGGGAGCGGTCAGTGTGGATCACGGTGCCGTCGAGGTGAACGTGGGTGTGCCCGGCGGTGCGGGCCGCGAGCAGCGCGCCGGGCAGTCCAGGCGCGGCGGCGGCCAGAACGTCGATACCTTCGTGCAGGTAGCGGTAGGTACTCGACAGGCTCAGCCGGTTGTCGGCGGCGAGCTGGGCGACCCGGGTCGCGTCGAGGAACCAGCGCAGCACCAGCACCGCGTGGCGGTCACAGTCCAGCGCCCGACGCCCGCTGCGAGTCCCGCGCCGGAGGCGTTCCTCGGCCAACAGCCGCGACAACATGGACGCGGTGGGCTCCCCGATCGGGAGCACGGCGGTGTAGGTGACAGGATCGGGCACGCGGGACCTCGGTGGTGAGTCGATCTTTGAGCGGACCGATCTCTTCTACCGGGGTCCCGCACCCTCGTTGAGCACCTCCACGCCCCCGGCGTGTCGCCGCCAGCCGCTCCCCACTACTGGGAAAGGCTCAATGCCCGCTTGACCGTGCACGGTCGTCGTGTGCTTGTTGAGCGGGTCGTCGATCAGGGCAGGCCGTGTGCACACGTCGCGGCCGAGCTGGGTATCTCGCGTCAGTGCGCACATCGCTGGGTCGCCCGCTTCCGCGCCCATGGTCTGGCTGGACTGGTTGAGCGCTCGTCGCGACCGCATCGGTGCACGACTCGGACCCCTGCCACGGTCGCGGATCGGGTGCTGGCTCTGCGTGCGCAGCAGCGTCAGGGTCAGGACCGGATCGGCCCCCAACTGGCGGTCCCGGCTCGGACGGTATCGAGGATCCTGCGCCGCCATCGGGTGCCCTACCTGCGTCAACTCGACCCGGTCACCGGGACCGTGATCCGAGCCAGTAAGACCACCGCGGTCCGCTACGAGCGTGACCGTCCCGGCGAGCTGGTGCACATGGACGTCAAGAAACTGGGCCGCATCCCTGACGGCGGCGGGTGGCGCGCGCACGGCCGGGCCGCCCGCGAACACACCCGCGACCGCGCCACCCGACTCGGGTTCGACTACATCCACTCGCTGGTCGACGACCACTCCAGGTTGGCCTACTCCGAGGTCCTACCCGACGAGAAGGGCCGCACCTGCGCCGGGTTCCTACGCCGGGCCGCCGGCTACTTCGCCGCCCACGGAATCACCAGGATCGAGCGGATCATGACCGACAATGCCTGGGCGTACCAGCATTCGTTGCGTGGCGTCGTCGCCGAGCTCGAGGCCAAGCAGGTGTTCATCAAGCCGCACTGCCCCTGGCAGAACGGCAAGGTCGAACGCCTTAACCGCACCCTGGCCACCGAATGGGCATACCGGCAGGTCTTCACCAGCAACGCCCAACGCGCTGCCGCGCTTGCCCCGTGGATCGAGCACTACAACACTCGACGGGGTCACAGTGCGCTCGGAGGACGACCCCCGCTCAGCCGCCTGTCACCAACCTGATGGCCGGGTACACCTAGGTCCTCGCGTCGGCCCTCGTCGTCAGTCCTCGTCGTCGTCCTCGTCATCGGAGCCGAAGAAGAACTGTGCGATGAGGACCGCGGCCCAGATCCCCATCGGCACCATCGGCCAGAAGAACGGGAGTCCCTCCCCGTCGGAGGCCGCGGAGACCGCGGTCACCACCCAGATGCCGGTCAGGATGACCGCGGTGCCGGCCCACGACCGCCACTCGGTGAGGTGCTCACGCCTCGCCTCGGCCTTCTCCACCTCCGCGGTCTCGGCGCGCACCGACGGCAGGGCCGTGCGCTCCACCGCGGGCAGGTCGGCGACCAGCCGGTCGAGATCCGCGCGGACGGTCGCCGCGTAGGCCTGCTGCAACCGCTCGTCGTACTCGGTCAGGGACAGCCGGCCTTCGTCGTGCGCCAGCGTCAGCCGTTCCGCGACCTCATTCCGTTCGGCGTCCGACACCCGCAGCACGGACCGCTCGTCGTCCCTGGACTCCCCCATGCCCGTCGAGCGTAGTGACCGAGCCGGTCAGCGGGGGCGGTCGTTCGGAGGATCCCCGACCCCGGGACCCGGCCGGACGGGTGGCGACGGCGACGCCGACCAGGCAGAGCAGGCCGCCGGCGAGCGCGGCCGGTGCGGGCACCTCCCCGAGCAGCGCCCAGGACAGCCCGACCACCAGCGGCGGGATCGCGTACGTGGTCGCGGCCAGCTTGCCCGCTGTGGTGCGGGTGAGGGCGTACCCCCAGGTCAGGAACGCGACGCCGGTCGGGAACACCCCCAGGTAGACGACGCCGGCGACGGCGGTCGCCGGTGCGGTGGCGAGCTCGGCGACCAGTGACGGCAGGAACGGCAGCAGCGCGACGGCCCCGGCGACGGCGCCGGTCCAGGTCATCGTCAGGGCGTCCACCCGGGGCAGCAGCCGCTTCTGCGCGACGGCCGCACCCGCGTAGACCAGCGCGGCGAGCAGCCCCAGCAGCACCCCGGACAGGTCGACGCCCCCGGCGGAGGAGGCAGCCGCGATCAGCGCCACCCCGGCGAACGCGACGCCCATCCCGGCCAGCAGCCGCGCGGGGAAGCCCTCCCCGAGCAGCAGCCCGGCCAGGACGGCGACGACCACCGGCGCCACGTTCACCAGCAGCGCGGTGGTGCCGGCGTCGAGGTGCCGCTCGGCCGCGTTCAGCGCGAGGTTGTAGACGCCGAACCAGGCCGCACCCCAGATCGCCACCGCGGCCAGCAGGCGTCCGCGGGGCAGCGGTGGGCCGGAGGTGCGTCTCCGGGCGCGGACGACGCTCAGGATCGCGGTCAGGGTCAGGGCCCCGAGCAGCATCCGCCCCAGGGCCAGCGCACCCGGGGACAGGTCGTGACCGACGGCGCGAATGGCCACGAACGCCGAGGCCCACAGCACGACGGTGGTGGCCGCGGCGGCGAGCGGCAGCAGCCGGGACCGGGTCGCGGGGCTCACAGGGTGGGCCGGCGGGTGTCGTAGCCGGTGCGGACGGGCAACCGTCGCGGTCGGTCCCGGAACGACCTGTACAGCGCGGCGAGGGCGGCGGGTGTGGTGAGGGCGAGCAGCCCCAGGTGCACGGTGGTCATGAGGACATCGTCGGACCGCCCCACGGTTCAGCACCAGCGACATGTTCTGTTCCTGGATTCAGTTCTGCTGTACGGTCGGGTGGTGCTCGACACCCATCGCCTGATGATCTTCCGGTCGGTCGTGGCCGGTGGGTCGGTACAGTCCGCCGCCGCCAACCTGGGGTACACGCCGTCGGCGGTGAGCCAGCACGTCACCGCGCTCGCCCGCGAGACCGGTCTGGTGCTGTTCGAGCGGGTGGGCCGCGGGCTGCGGCCGACCGCGGCCGGGCTGCTGCTGGCCGAACAGGCGGACGCGGTGCTGGCCCGGCTCGGGGAGGCCCAGGTGCTCGTCGAGGACCTGCGCACCGGGCGCACCGGGTCGCTGTCGGTGGCCTACTTCGCCTCCGTCGGGTCCGCCTGGATGCCGCGGGTCGTGCGCAGGCTGACCGGTGGCTTCCCGGGTGTCCTGCTCGACCTGGCCCTGCGCGAGTGGCTGCCCGACGACCCGGCCGACCGCTCGGACCTGCAGATCGCCGTCGAGCGACCGGATTACGAGGCCTGGCCCGGGTTCTCGGTGCACCACCTGCTCGACGACCCCTACGTCGTGGTGCTGCCCGACGATCACCCGCTGGCCGGGGCGGAGCAGGTCGACCTGGCAGACCTGGCCGGGCAGCGATGGGTGGACAACGACTTCGCCCGCGGGTGGTGCCGGCGTAACCTGGTCGAGGCCTGCGCCGCCGCCGGGTTCCGCCCGCCGTTCCACGTCGAGGCCCACGACTACCGCACGGCGCTGGCCTTCGTCGCCGCCGGCATCGGAGTCACCGTGCTCCCCCGGCTCGGGGCCGTCGACCTGCCGGCCGGGACCTGCGCGGTGCCGGTCGTGCGCCCCACACCGGTGCGGACGATCCTCGCGGTGGTCCGGGACGCCGCCGCTGCCGCGCCGCCGCTGCTGGCGGCGCTCGACGAGCTGCGCGCGCAGTCCGCCCTCAGCCCTGCGGGCGCACCATGATCTCGGTGAAGTGGGCGTCGCGGGTCGCGGTCAGCGCGGCCAGGATCGCGGCGCCGACCGACTCGGGGCGCAGGAACTTGGAGCCGTCGTACCCGCCGTCCGCCGTCCCGGCTGCGGTCGCCTCCTGGGCCACGACCCGCTCCTGCATCGCGGTGTCCACCCGGCCCGGGTGCACGGAGGTGACCCGGATGCCGTTGCTGGACTCCTCGGCACGCAGCGCCTCGCCGAAGGCGCGCAGCGCGAACTTGCTGGCCGCGTAGGAACCCCAACCCGGGCGGGCGGTGAGCCCGGCGCCGGAGTTGACGAGCACGACGTCGGCCCCGGTGTCCGTCCCGGCCGCGCGCAGCGCGGGCAGCAGCAGCCGGGTCGTCTCGGCGACCGCGACGACGTTGACGTCGAACTGGTGGCGCCAGGTCTGCGCGGTGGTCTCCTCGACGGTGCCCAGCTCCCCGACCCCGGCCGAGTGGACCAGCGCGTCGAGCCGGTCGATGCCGTCGAGGGCGGTGGCCAGCGCGTCGTCGTCGGTGAGTTCGACGGCCATGGTGCGGACCGCGACCGGGCCCGCCTCGGTCAGCTCGTCGGCGAGGGCCTCCAGCCGCTTCTCGTCCCGTCCGCCGAGGACCAGGTCGTAGCGCGGCGCGAGCAGCCGGGCGGTGGCGGCGCCGATGCCCTGGGAGGCACCGGTGATCAGGGCGAGCGGGCGGCGGGGAGCGGTCATCCGGTGAACCTACGACGACCGGCCCCGTCCTGCGCGCGGACGGGGCCGGTCGTACCGAGGAGCGGGTGCGTTCAGAGCCGAGCTTCGTTCCGCACGCTTCTCTCAGACCCGGCGGGCCGAGTTGAACGGCATCCGGTCGACGTCGGAGATCTTCACCGGCTGACCGCTCGTGGAGGCGTGCACGATCTGGCCGCCGCCGATGTAGATGCCGACGTGGCTGACCGGGCTGTAGAAGAAGACCAGGTCACCGGGCTTGAGGTTCGACTTCGACACCGGGGTGCCCACCTGGGCCTGGGCACGGCTCGTGCGGGGCAGGTCCTTGCCCGCCTTGGCGAAGGCGTAGCGGACCAGGCCGGAGCAGTCGAACGCGCTCGGGCCGGTGGCGCCCCAGCGGTAGGGCTTGCCGAGCTGGGCCAGCGCGGTCGACATCGCGCCGCTGCGTGCGGCGGCGGCCTGCGCGGCCGGGGCGGCGGCCTGCGCCGCGGAGGAGACCGAGAGCGCGGCCGGGTTCGCGCCGCGCGTCGGCAGCACGTTCGCGGCCGGGGCGACGGCACGGGTCACGGTCTCCGCGGTGGGTGCCGCGGCGGCGGTGGTGCCCGTGGGGGCCGCGGTGGCGGCGGGGAGCACGGACAGAACTGCGGCCGCGGCGGCAGTGGTGGCCACGACGGCGACGCGGAGCGCCGGAGCGGAATGACGCTGGGGCACGGTGGGGTCCTCGGGATGTTGCACCACCGGAGGAGCGGTCGGGGCGGGACCCGTGGACGCCGGTACGAAGGGGAAGTTCCGGTGGGGAGACCGGACAGCGCTCACGACCCGCCCGCGTCGTCGCCCGGCGGTGACCCTGCACCCCTCACCCCGGATGGGCGGTGGTCGCGCAAGGCCGGACCGCACATTACGAACAGATATTGCTCGATTAAATGACGCAGAACACATTCATTGCTTGACTGCGATCACGACGAATAACGAGAACATTCCGGATCGGTAACTTCAGATTCCGGAACATCTCCGGTACGGGAACGGCCCGGGGATGACCTGCGCGGTCGTCCCCGGGCCGTTGTACCGAGAAACCGATCAGTTGTCGATCTCGCCCCGGATGAACGCCTCGACCTTGTCGCGTGCCTCGGAGTCGCGGTACTGCTCCGGCGGCGACTTCATGAAGTAGCTCGACGCCGACAGGACCGGTCCGCCGATGCCGCGGTCCTTGGCGATCTTGGCCGCCCGCACCGCGTCGATGATGATGCCCGCGGAGTTCGGGGAGTCCCAGACCTCGAGCTTGTACTCCAGGTTCAGCGGGACGTCACCGAACGCGCGGCCCTCGAGCCGGACGTAGGCCCACTTGCGGTCGTCCAGCCAGGACACGTAGTCCGACGGGCCGATGTGCACGTTGCCCTTGCCCATGTCCCGGTCCACCTGCGAGGTGACGGCCTGGGTCTTGGAGACCTTCTTGGACTCCAGCCGCTCGAGCTCCTTCATGTTCAGGAAGTCCATGTTCCCGCCCACGTTGAGCTGCATCGTGCGGTCCAGCTGCACGCCGCGGTCCTCGAACAGCTTCGCCAGCACCCGGTGGGTGATGGTCGCGCCGACCTGGGACTTGATGTCGTCGCCGACGATCGGGACGCCGGCCGCACGGAACTTCTCCGCCCACTCCGGGTCCGAGGCGATGAACACCGGCAGCGCGTTGACGAAGGCGACACCCGCGTCCAGCGCGGCCTGTGCGTAGAACCGGTCGGCGTCCTCGCTGCCCACCGGCAGGTAGGACACCAGCACGTCGGCCTCGGTGTCGCGCAGCACCTGCACGACGTCGACGGGCTCGCCGTCGGCCTCGGTGATGGTCTCCCGGTAGAAGCGGCCGAGACCGTCGAGGGTCGGCCCGCGCTGCACGGTCACCCCGAGCGGCGGCACGTCCGCGATCTTGACCGTGTTGTTCTCACTGGCCGAGATCGCGTCGGCGAGATCCTGACCGACCTTCTTCGCGTCGACGTCGAACGCGGCCACGAAGGTCACGTCCCGGACGTGGTACCCGCCGAAGTCGACGTGCATCAGGCCGGGGACCTGGGTCGACGGATCGGCGTCCGCGTAGTAGTGAACCCCCTGGACCAGCGATGCCGCGCAGTTGCCCACGCCGACGACCGCCACCCGAACCTGGCTCATGTCAGGCTCCTCCTGTTGTCTCGTCCTGTCGTACCCCGCCGGTCGCGGGCCGGGATGGCCCGCCGCCGGGGAAGGTCCTCTCGTCACGGCCGTCCGTGGCATCCTGCTCGGCCCGTTCGGTCGCGATCAGCTCGTTCAGCCAGCACACCTCGCGCTCGGAGCACTCCAGCCCGAGCCGGTGCAGCTCGCGGGTGTAGCGGTCGACGCCCTCGCAGGGTCTGCCGAGCGCGGTGCGCAGGCCGTCCCGGCGTTCCTCGACGGCCCGTCTGCGGCCCTCCAGGATCCGGATCCTGGTCTCCGCCGGTGTCCGCGCGAAGAACGCCAGGTGCACGTCGAAGCTTCCGTCCTCCCAGGCCTGGGGGCCGGCCTCGGCGAGCATGGCAGCGAACCGGTCCCGGCCCGCCGGGGTGATGCGGTAGACCCGCCTGCCCCGTCGCAGCCGTCCCGGAGTGCGTCCGTACTGATCACCCGCCTCGTCGGTGGTCTCCGCGATCGACCCGGCCCGGAGCAGCCGGCGCAGGGCCGGGTACAACGAGCCGTAGGAGAACGCGCGGAAGCCGCCGAGCCGGCGACCGAGCTGCTTGCGCAGCTCGTACCCGTGCAGCGGACCGTCCTGGAGCAGGCCGAGGACCGCGAAGTCCAGCATCGCGACCTCCTCCGTGCGGACCGCCGACCGGTCACCCTATCGGTCCGATACATCGATCCGCCCATGTGATGATCGTGATCACAGGCGACCGCGGACCGGACGAGTCCCCCGACCAGGTACGGAACGGTCGTGCCCGCAGGGCCCCGTGCGGGACGGCGATGGGTCCGCGGGTCCGTCCCGCGTACCCTGGACGGGTGCTCAGCCCGCGACAGGTGGTGGACTACGCCCTGCAGCGCCGTGCTCTGCTGGCCGACGTCCGGGCCGGTCGGGTCGGCCGTGAGGAGGTGTGTGATGCGGGTGCCTACCTGCTCCGCGCCGCGCGCTTCCACGGCGCCCCCGCCGACCGGGCCTGTCCGGTCTGCCGGCACGACGAGCTCGCCCAGGTCTCCTGGGTGTTCGGCGAGAGTCTGCGTCACGTCTCCGGCTCGGCCCGCTCCGCGGCGGACCTCGAGCAGCTCGCCGCGCAGGTCGCCGACTTCTCGGTGCACGTCGTCGAGGTGTGCACCGAGTGCCGCTGGAACCACCTGGTCCGCTCGTTCGTCCTCGGCACCGGCCGCCCCCGCCGTGGCCGGCGGAGTGCGGGTGGCTGAGTCCGATGGCGCCCTGCCCGACGAGCACGACCACCCGGACCGCGTGCACCGCGCCGGTCCGACGCCGGATCCCCTCGGCCCCGGGCACCCCCGGCCCGGGTTGCTGCGGATCCGGTCCACCGCATCCCACGGAGCCGCCCGGTGAACGACGAGCGTGACCCCCGGCGCACCCCGCCGCCGCCCCCGCCCCCCGGTCCCCCGCGGTCCCGCCCCCCGATGCCCCCGCCGCCACCCCGGCCGGGCGCGGGCGCCCGTCCTCCGATGCCCCCGCCGCCCCCCGGCCGTCCGCCGGTGGGCGGCGGTCCCGCGCCCGCGGGACCGCCGCCGCGCCCGGTCCCCCAGCCCCCTCCGCCGCTGCTGACCCACGACGACTCGGGGGTCGGCCACTTCGACCCGGTCGTCCGGCCGGCCCAGGCCGGCCCGCGCACGGCCGCCCCGCAGCGCACCGGCCGTCCGCCGGCCGGTGCGGCGGCGGCCGCGGCGGCACCGGCCACGGCCACCCGTCGTGGGGCCGGGGGCGGCCGGCCGCCCGGCCCGCCCGGTCGTTCCGACGGTCGCGGTCCCGGCGACGGCGGCGACGGGAAGAAGAAGCCCGGCCGTCGTCGCCGGCTCCGGCGCTGGCTGATCGGGCTCGCCGCGGTCGCGGTGATCGGCCCGCTGGTCGCCTTCGCGATCGGCTGGCTGGTCTTCCCGGTTCCCGCCGCCGACGACATCGCCGTCACCCAGGTCGCGACCTTCACCTACGCCGACGGCGCCCCGCTGGCCACCGTGCGGCCGGACAACGTCAACCGGACCAGCGTCGACCTGTCCCAGGTGCCGGTGCCGGTCCAGCAGGCCGTGCTGTCCGCCGAGGACCGCACGTTCTTCTCCAACCCCGGCTTCGACATCACCGGCATCGCGCGGGCGGTGATCAACCAGCTCTCCGGCGGGATCGGCGGCGGCTCGACGATCACCCAGCAGTACATCAAGGTGACCACCGGCAACGACCAGTACTCGCTGTTCCGCAAGTTCCGCGAGGTCGTGCTGGCCGCGAAGATGTCCAAGGAGATGACCAAGGAGCAGATCCTCGGCAACTACCTGAACGCGATCTACCTGGGTCGCGGCGCCTACGGCATCCAGGCCGCCAGCCAGGCGTACTTCGGGAAGAACGTCCAGGACCTGAACGCCTCCGAGGGCGCGATGATCGCCGGGCTGATCCAGTCGCCGTCGCGCTGGGACCCGGCGAAGAACCTCGAGATGTCCCAGCAGCGGTGGAACTTCGTGCTCGACGGCATGGTCGCCCAGGGCTGGATGAGCCCGGCCGACCGGGCGCAGCAGAGGTTCCCGCAGTGGCGGGAGGCCTCCGCGGCCGAGGGCGGGGGCATCCCCGGTGACGACAAGGGCCACATCTACAACGCGGCCCGCGCCGAGCTGGAGAAGCTCGGGATCTCCGAGACCGAGATCAACACCCAGGGCATGACGGTCACCACGACGATCGACCCGAAGGCCCAGGAGGACGCGGCGAAGGCCGTCCAGAAGGTGATGGAGGGCCAGCCCGACAACCTGCGGTCCTCGCTGGTGTCGGTGAACCCGAAGACCGGCGCGGTCATCGCCTACTTCGGCGGGGAGAACGGCGTCGGTCTCGACTACGCCTCGGTGCTCAAGCAGCCCGGCTCGTCGTTCAAGCCGTTCGTGCTCGCGGCGGCGCTGCAGGCGAACCCGCCGGTCGGCCTCGGCACGATCTACGACGGCTCCTCCCCCCAGGAGCTCGCCGGCACGACGGTCACCAACTCCGAGGGCGTGAGCTGCGGCCAGTGCTCGGTGAAGGAGGCCATGACCAAGTCGATCAACACGGTCTTCTACCGGATGGGCCTCGACGTCGGCCCGCAGCGCGTCGCCGACGCCGCGCACCAGGCGGGCATCCCCGCCGACCTGCTGCCGAACCCCACCGGCGGCATCTCGCTGGGTGACCGCGAGGTCCACCCCGAGGACATGGCCGCGGCCTACGCCACGTTCGCGGCCGACGGCATGCGGCGCGACCCGTTCCTGGTCGCGAAGGTCACCGCCAGCGACGGCCGGGTCATCTACGACCGCGGCAGCACCGACAACGGTCAGCAGGTCATGCCGGCCGAGGTCGCCCGCAACGTCACCGAGTCCATGACCGACGTCGCGAGCTCGTCGCGGATCGGGCTGGACGGGCGTCCGGTCGCCGCGAAGACCGGCACCGTGCAGAGCGGCGTCGAGGGTCAGAACAACGACGCCTGGACCGTCGGCTACACCCCGTCGGTGTCCACCGCTGTGTGGGTCGGCACCGACGACAACTCCCCGATCAAGAACTCCGCGGGACGTCCGGTCTACGGGCGGATGCTGCCCGGCTCGATCTGGCAGTCGTTCATGACGGACGCGCTGCGGGGTACCCCGGTGGAGCAGTTCTCCGACTTCGAGCCGATCGGCCAGGCCCCGGCGCGGGCCGTCTCGAACGACTCGGGGCAGGGTGACGAGCAGCAGACCACCACCCAGGAGCCCGGCGACGGCCGCGACAACGGCGACAACGGCGACCGGGGTGACCGCGCGGACCGGGGTGACTCCTCGGGTGACGGCTCGGGCGACGCGTCCGGCGACGGCAACGACGGCGACGGCGACGGCGACGGCGACGACGGCGGTGGTGACGGCGACGGTCAGCCGGGCTCCGACGCGGGCCGGGACCGTCCGGGCCGCGGGGGCGACAACTGACCGCAGGCGCCCGGCCCGGAGCCGCTCCGCCCACCCCCCGCGAGGCGCCGGGGGCGGGCGTCCGGGACCGGGACATCCCGACCTGGACCGAGCCGTTGGCGCGCGCCGCCAGTCGGGTCGTCGGCGGCCCGATGGGCCGGCACGCACTCGTCGGACGGGCCCGGTGGTGGACGCCGCTGCGGGTGGTGCTGCTGTTCGCCGTCGTCGTGCTGGCGCTGGGCTGGCTGGGCAAGGCGGCCTGCCTGCAGGAGTACCGCACCCCGGACGGTGCGCTCGCGCTGGACTGGCGCAACGACCGCCAGTACGTCGCGATGTGCTACTCCGACACCGTCCCGCTCTACGGGCTGGAGGGTCTCGCCGACGACGCCGTGCCCTACCGCGACGCCTGGTTCGAGACCGCCGCCGACGGCTCCCGCACCGCCCGGTACATGGAGTACCCGGTCGTCACCGGGATGTTCCAGTACCTCAACGCGCAGCTGACCGACGGCTGGCAGTGGCTGGCCGAGCGGCTGCCGCTGCCGACCGCGCTCGACGTCGTCGTCTACTTCGACGTCACCGCGATCTGGCTGGCCATGGCCTGGCTGGTGGTGGTGTGGGCGGTGCTGATGCTCCGCCCGGAACGTCCGTGGGACGCCGCGCTGGTCGCGCTGTCCCCGCTGGTGGTGGTGCACGCGTTCACCAACTTCGACACGCTCACCGTCGCGCTCGCGACCGGCGCGCTGCTCGCGCTGCGCCGCGACCGGCCGGTCTGGGCCGGGGTGCTGCTCGGGATCGGCGGCGCGGCGAAGCTCTACCCGCTGCTGCTCCTGCTGCCGGTGCTGCTCGTCGGCTGGCGACGCCGCGACGACGGCGGCCTCCCGCGTGCCGCCTGGACGATCGGCGCCGCCGTCCTCGCCTGGGTGGCGGTGAACCTCCCGGTCGCGCTGGCCTGGCCGCGCGGCTGGGTCGAGTTCTTCCTCCTCAACCGCACGCGCCCGGCCGACCCGGACTCGATCTGGTACTCGCTGTACTGGTTCACCGGCTGGTCCGGTTTCGACGGCCCGCTCGGCGACGGGCAGTCCCCCACCGTGCTCAACACCGTCACCGCGGTCCTCATGGTGCTGGCGTTCGCCGCGATCGCCTGGCTCGCGCTGCGCGCGCCGCGCCCGCCCGCGGTCGCCGAGCTGGCGTTCCTGACGGTCTCGGCATTCCTGCTGGTCAACAAGGTGTGGAGCCCGCAGTACTCGCTGTGGCTGGTTCCGCTCGCGGTGCTCGCCCTGCCACGCTGGCGGCTGCTGCTGGCGTGGATGACCGTCGACGCGCTGGTCTGGGTACCGCGGATGTTCCAGTACCTGGGTGTCGCGAACAAGGGGCTGCCGCCGGAGCCGTTCCTGGTGACGCTGCTGGTCCGCGACGCCGTGGTCGTCGCCCTGTGCGTGCTCGTCGTCCGGCAGATCCTGCGGCCCGGCACCGACCCGGGCCGGGACCCGGAGCCGGTGTGGCCGGTCGGCCCGCGTTCCTCCCGGGCTGCCGCGCCCCCAGTTCCTGCCGTGCCCACAGCGCCCACAGTGCCCGCCGCCGCGTCCGCCGGTGTCCTACCCGCACGGAGCGGGCGGCGCCGGAGCGGGGACGGCGGTGGACCCGGCGCCACCGGTCCGGACGGCGCGACCCGGTCCACCGGCTCCGGCCGGGCCACCCGCGCGGCCGCACCCGAGCCGTGGCCGTCCCGGGCGGCCCGCACCCGGCGCGACCCTGCGGACTGACCCGCGGCTGCTCTATCCGGCCGGCGGCGCGGCCGGGCGGGCGGTCCGGCACCGGGCCCCGTGCGGCACTGGGCCCGGCATCGTGCGCGACGTCCTCGATCGGTCGCGGCCGCGTGCGGCGGCGACGGAGACCGGTGCCGCGCCCGGCCGGGTGCGACCATCGGGACATGGCCGACGACGTGGTGGTCCCGGAACCGGTGCAGCAGCGGCTGCGGGAGCGTGTCGAGGCGGCGCTGACGACGCTCCCGCCGGCCGAGCGCCGGGCCGCGTCGGAGGCGGACCGGGTGGGGAAGCGGGCCGCCGCCGTCACCCTGACGCTGCTGCCGGTCCCCGGTGCCACCGGCGAAGGCCGCCTCGCCGACGAGGTCGCGTTCGTCCTGACCCGGCGCGCCCGGTCGCTGCGGGCGCACTCCGGGCAGTGGGCCCTACCGGGCGGGCGGCTCGACCCGGGTGAGACCGCCGAGGAGGCGGGGCGCCGCGAGGTGTCCGAGGAGATCGGGCTCGAGCTCGGTCCGGACCGCGTGCTCGGCCTGCTCGACGACTACCCGACCCGATCCGGCTACGTCATCACCCCGATCGTGCTGTGGGCCGGCGGCGCGGGCGAGCCGACGCCGAACCCGGACGAGGTGGCCGAGCTGTACCGCCCGCCGCTGGCCGAGATCGACCACGAGCCGCGGTTCCTGACGATCCCCGAGTCCGACGCCCCGGTGATCCAGGTGCCGCTTTTCGACCGCTTCGTCCACGCCC
Organism: Pseudonocardia sp. HH130629-09; assembly: GCF_001294645.1. Classification (NCBI taxonomy): domain Bacteria; kingdom Bacillati; phylum Actinomycetota; class Actinomycetes; order Pseudonocardiales; family Pseudonocardiaceae; genus Pseudonocardia; species Pseudonocardia sp. HH130629-09. The sequence continues at coordinate 5,922,196 of NZ_CP011868.1, read as the reverse complement.
CCACCGGCGCGGTGCTCCACCAGTTCCGCGAGGTCGTCCTGCACGGGCGCCCCACCCGGGTCGCGCACCTGGAGCAGCCGGTCTTCGCCTGGCGCTGAGGCGCCCCGGGGCTCACGCCGGCCGGCCGGCTCGCCGGTACCGCCCGAGCCCGCCTCAGGTGTGCTCCCGCAGGAACGCGATATCGCGGGCCTGCCCCTCGGTCGGGGTCTCCACCACGACCGGCGCCCCCGCCGCCGCGACGACGGCGGCCAGCTCGTCCGGCGGGATCGTGCCGTCGTCGATGTTGGCGTGCCGGTCGCGGGCCGAGTCGAACGCGTCGCGCGAGTTGTTCAGGTGGATCAGGTCGATCCGCCCGGTGATCCCCCGGACCCGGTCGACGATCCCGGCCAGCTCCTCGCCGCCGGCGAAGGCGTGGCAGGTGTCCAGGCAGAACCCGACGCCGAACTCGCCCACGGCGTCCCACAGCCGGCCCAGCGCGTCGAACCGGCGGGCCATCGCGTTGTCCCCGCCTGCGGTGTTCTCGATCAGGACGGGCACGTCGAAGCCGTGCTCACCGGCCTGGCGCTCGACGAACTTGCGCCAGTTGTCGACGCCGACCGCCGGGTCGTCGTCCTTCGTGACGTGGCCGCCGTGCACGACCAGCCCGAACGCGCCGACCTCGGCGGCCCCGGCCAGGTGGTGCTGGACGATCGTGCGGCTGGGGATGCGGATCCGGTTGTTCGTGGACGCGACGTTCGCGGTGTAGGGCGCGTGCACCACCACCGCGACGTCCGAGGCGGCCAGCTCCGCGGCCCGCGGGTGCGGCGGCGGCTTCTTCCAGCCCTGCGGGTCGGACAGGAAGAGCTGGATCACCTCGGCCCCGACCTCGGCGGCCGCGGCCAGGGGGTCCTCGGCGTCGCGGACGTGTGCTCCGATCTGCATGCGGGCACGGTAGCGAGGACCCCCGACAGTCCTCGGCCGCCGGTGGGGTCCGCCGCGGCGCTCCCCCCGCGGGAGGCCGCGGACCGGGCACCCGTACGGCGACGGGGGTCCCCGCGGGCCCGACCCGGACCCGCCACGGCGATCCCCGTACCCGCAGGTCGGGGCCGGACCGGCCGTTGCTAGCCTGTACCGGCATACCCGCAGGTCCCGTGCATTCCGCCGGAAACCGTCGGGGTGCACTGAGAACCTCCTGTCACGGCCGTCCGGGCCGTGACCGTTTCGAGTCCATAGGAGGTGAGTGGTTCTCATGCGTCATTACGAGGTCATGGTCATCCTCGACGGCGGCCTGGACGAGCGCACTGTGCAGCCGTCCCTGGAGCAGTTCCTCACCGTCGTGAAGAACGACGGCGGATCGGTCGAGAAGATCGAGGTCTGGGGCAAGCGCCGCCTGGCCTACGAGATCAAGAAGCAGGGCGAGGCCATCTACGCGGTCCTCGACATCACCGCGGAGCCCGCCACCGTCGCCGAGCTGGACCGCCAGCTGGGTCTGAACGAGTCCGTGCTGCGCACCAAGGTCCTGCGCAAGGACGTCACCCGCACGCCGGCGCCCGCCGCCGGCTGATTGGAGCCGTCATGGCCGGCGAGACCGTCATCACCGTCGTGGGCAACCTGACGGCGGATCCCGAGCTGCGGTTCACCCCGTCCGGCGCCGCGGTCGCCAACTTCACCGTGGCGTCCACCCCGCGCACCTTCGACCGCCAGTCCGGCGAGTGGAAGGACGGCGAGGCGCTCTTCCTGCGGTGCAACATCTGGCGCCAGGCGGCGGAGAACGTCGCCGAGTCCCTGACCCGCGGCGCGCGCGTCGTGGTCCAGGGTCGTCTGCGCCAGCGGTCGTTCGAGACCAAGGAAGGCGAGAAGCGGACCGTCGTGGAGATGGAGGTCGACGAGGTCGGCCCGTCCCTGCGCTACGCGACCGCCAAGGTCAACAAGGTCAACCGGGGCGGAGGCTCTGGTGGCTTCGGTGGCGGCGGCGGTGGCTACGACGGCGGTGGCGCCCGACAGGGTGGCGGTTCCGGCGGCGGAGGCAACTCCGGCGGCGGCTATGACGACCCCTGGGGTTCGGCCCCGCCCGCGGGCAGTGGCGCCGCGTCCGACGACGAGCCCCCCTTCTGATCCACGTACCTCTCCGCCCGTGACGGGCGGAGGACGATCTCCAGGAGCACCACCATGGCCAAGGCCATCGTGCGCAAGCCGAAGAAGAAGGTCTGCGCTTTCTGCAAGGACAAGGCCCAGCTGATCGACTACAAGGACACCGGTCTGCTGCGGAAGTTCATCTCCGACCGCGGGAAGATCCGTGCCCGTCGGGTCTCCGGCAACTGCCGGCAGCACCAGCGGGACGTCGCCGTCGCGGTCAAGAACTCCCGCGAGGTGGCCCTGCTGCCGTACACCTCGACCGCTCGCTGAGGAAGGGGAGACACATGAAGCTCATCCTCAACGCCGACGTCCCGAACCTGGGTGCCCCGGGTGACATCGTCGAGGTCAAGGACGGCTACGGCCGCAACTACCTGCTGCCGCGCAAGCTCGCGGTCGTCGCCACCCGTGGCGCCGAGAAGCAGGTCGAGCAGATCCGCCGGGCCCAGAAGTCCCGCGAGATCCGCGATCTGGGCCACGCCCAGCAGGTCGACTCGCAGCTGCGCAACATCAACGTGACCGTCTCGGCCAAGGCCGGCGACACGGGCCGCCTGTTCGGCTCGATCACCCCGGCCCAGGTCGTCGACGCCGTCAAGGCGGCCGGCGGTCCGCTGCTGGACAAGCGCAGCATCGACGTCCCGGGTCACCTCAAGACCCTGGGCAAGCACCAGGTGCAGGTCCGCCTGCACCCGGAGGTCACCACCGAGCTGCCGATCGCGGTCGTCGCGAGCTGAGCGGTCCGGTGGTCGTACGACCACTGAGCGTGATCAGGGCGGGGTTCGGAGCCATGTGCTCCGGACCCCGCCCTTTCGCGTGTCCGGAGTCGGCCGTACGGGCGCCACGGACACGGTGTGCAGTCCCGGGTGGACGATCGACACCGATCGAATGACCCCGCACCGGGATGCCTTGTCACGCAGCCGACACGCCGCCCGGTGACGATCCACTCGTCGGGCGGGCCTGTGGACGCGCCGGGCGGTGAACGGCCCGCCGGGCGCTCCGACACGCCAGTACGCGGCGTGCGACGACACGCCAGAGCAAAGTTGTCCACAGCTGTGAACATGCCTCTGACCTGCGGATATGACCTGCTCCGGGATGCTGTCCCCAGGTTGTCCCCAGCACGGTCCCGGGACGGGCGGCATCCATGCCCAGTTCATCCCCAATTCGATCACCAGGCCGGTTCGCCACGGGCCCTGCGGCCGACCTACTGTCGGTCGTGCCGGTACGCGAGCGCCGTGCTCCCCGGGTCGCGCCCGCCGCGGCCAGTCGGGCACCACGCCGGCCGGCAGATCACCGACGACGGTCGCGAGTGGGCGGTACGCACCACTCGCGCGTCGAACGTGCGTTCGGTACTGTGTCCACCGGGGGTGACGCTGCGTATGGCTCTGACGGACGATCGTCCCGGCAACAAGCCCCGTGCGGTCCGTGATGGCGAGAAGGCGCCCGGATCCGGCGAGAGCGCGACGTTCGACCGTCAGCCGCCGCAGGACCTCACGGCCGAACAGTCGGTGCTCGGCGGCATGTTGCTGAGCAAGGACGCGATCGCCGACGTCGTGGAGGTGCTGCAGCCGGAGGACTTCTACCGGCCCGCCCACCAGACCGTCTACGAGACGATCCTGGACCTCTACAGCCGCGGCGAACCCGCCGACGCGGTCACCGTCTCGGCGGAGCTGCAGCGGCGCGGCGAGCTCGTCCGCCTCGGCGGCGCGCCCTACCTGCACACCCTCATCGCCACCGTGCCCACCGCGGCGAACGCGGCCTACTACGCCGAGATCGTCGGCGAGAAGGCGGTCCTGCGACGGCTGGTCGAGGCCGGCACCCGGATCGTGCAGCTCGGCTACCACGGCGCCGACGGCGGCGACGTCGACGACGCGGTGGACCGCGCCCAGGCCGCGGTCTACGAGGTCACCGAGCGCACCACCACCGAGGACTACACGGTCCTGGAGGAGCTCCTCCAGCCCACCATGGACGAGATCGACGCGATCGCCTCCCGGGGCGGCCAGTCCACGGGTGTGCCGACCGGCTTCGCCGACCTCGACCAGGTCACCAACGGTCTGCACCCGGGCCAGATGGTCGTCGTCGCGGCCCGGCCGGGTCTGGGCAAGTCGACCCTGGGTCTGGACTTCGCCCGCTCCTGCTCCATCAAGAACGGCATGACCAGCGCCTTCTTCTCGCTGGAGATGAGCAAGTCCGAGATCGTCATGCGTCTGCTGTCGGCGGAGGCCCGGATCCGGCTGGCCGACATGCGCGCCGGCCGGATGTCGGACGAGGACTGGACGCGGATGGCGCGGCGGATGTCGGAGATCTCCGAGGCGCCGCTCTACATCGACGACTCGCCGAACCTGACGCTCATGGAGATCCGGGCCAAGGCGCGGCGGATGAAGCAGCGCTACGACCTGAAGCTGATCATCCTGGACTACCTGCAGCTGATGACCTCGGGCCGCAAGGTCGAGTCACGTCAGCAGGAGGTCTCGGAGTTCTCCCGGCAGATCAAGCTGCTGGCCAAGGAGCTCGAGGTCCCGGTGGTGGCGATGAGCCAGCTGAACCGTGGTCCCGAGCAGCGCACCGACAAGCGGCCGATGCTGTCGGACCTGCGTGAGTCCGGCTCGATCGAGCAGGACGCGGACATGGTGGTGCTGCTGCACCGTCCCGACGCGTTCGAGCAGGACGACCCGCGTGCCGGTGAGGCCGACCTGATCCTGGCCAAGCACCGTAACGGCCCGACCACGACGATCACCGTCGCCCACCAGCTGCACTACAGCCGGTTCTCCGACCTAGCCCACGGCTGAGGCCGGGCGGGACGCGGCGTGCGTCCCGGGCCCGGTGCGTGCCGGCGTGCGGGTGGGCCGGTCAGGTGGTGCCGGGCCGCGCCTGCGGACCAGTGGTGGCCGCGACGGCCAGCGCGAGGGCGGCCACGATGATCCCCGCGACGACGACCGGCACACTCACCAGCACGGCGCCCAGCAGCAGCACGACCAGCGCGACCCCCAGCAGCATCGTCGGGAACGGCCCCGAGCCGTGCACGGTGCGCTGGTCGCGGGCGAACCCGGCGAGCAGCCGTCCGCCGTGCCGGGCCGGGGCGTGCAGCGCGGTGTTCAGCGCGGAGAACCGGCGGACCAGTCGCGGGTCGGTCCGGCGCAGCTGCACCTCGATCTCCTGCAGCCGACGATTCTCACGCTCGCTCAGCACCCCGACAACCCCTCGCGTCCGTGTCCCGGCAGACACGGTCGTGCCGCCGTCCGGCACGGGGCGTCGTCGATCCGGCCTGGTACCGACGTTACGTGACCGATTCGTGATCTCGGCGACCGGGCCGACCGGCTCACATGCGCCCGTCCTCACACCGGGGGGCGGCGCCCGGGGTCACCAGAGGGAGACGCGGTCCCGGCGGGGGCCTGCGGGGGCGCCGAGGCGGGCGATCAGGGCGGCCCAGGACCGTGCGGTTCCCGGTGTCCGGGACGGGCGGGGGCGCAGCCAGCGGACCGCGAGGTCCGGGTCGTCCGGGTCGACGTCGAAGCGCTCCCGCCGCGGGAGCCGGGTGACACTGCGGAGCTCGACGACGGTCCCGCTCGCGACGGACTGGACGCCGTAGAGGCAGCCCGGCGGGACGAGCAGCCGCTGCGGGCCCTCGATCAGGGCGACGGCGAGCCGGCCGAAGGTGCCGCCGTCCGGCCGGGCGTCGATGACGACGGCGTAGCCGCTGCCGCGGGGGACGCCGAGCAGCATCGCGTCGCCGGGGTGGCCGAAGAGGCCGAGCACGGCGTCGTGGGCCGGGCGGCGCCGTCGTCGCACGGTGAAGGGGGCGAGGTCCGGTCCGGAGGCGCCTGTCGCGGTCGGGTCGAGCAGCAGTGCGCCGGGCACCACGGTCCGTACGACGTCCACTCGACCTCCTTCGGGTCCGGTCACCGCGTGCGACGGGCGCACGGTGGGCTGCGGTTGCGGTACCGGAGGTGACAACGAGCGGCCCCGGTCCCGGTGACGCAGCGCGAGTCCGCGTTGCTCCGATCGAGTGCACAGCGGGCAGTCGGGCGCCGATCCTGTCACGGCGACCGGTACGCCCACGACGAGCGAATGTGCCGATCGAGGACCCGCCGCGGGGTACGTGGTGCCATGTCCGTTGTGGTGCGCGGGCACGGTCGTGCTCGACCCGGGGCCGCGCCGTGTACGCGGGGGTGGACCCGGGTACACAGCGTCCGACCGCCGAGGCGCGGTCACCGATCGGGGGAGCATGGGGGTTGCGGTTACCCTCGGATCGGGGAGGCGACATGCGGGTCGACTCGGCGAGTTCGAGGCCGCCGTGATGGACGTGTTGCGGAGCGGTGTGGGCCCGTGCCGGGTGCGCGACGTCCGCGCCCGTCTGGCCCCGGCCCGCCCGCTGGCTTACACGACCGTCATGACGGTGCTCGACAACCTGCACCGCAAGGGCTGCGTGCGGCGTGAGCTGGAGGGTCGCGCCTACCTCTACACGTCGGCCGCGAGCCGCGAGGAGGAGACCGCGCGTGCCCTGCGCGACCTGCTCGACGGTCCGGGCGACACCGAGGCGGTCCTCCTGCACTTCGCGCGCTCGGTGACCGAGCGCGAGTCCGCCGTGCTGCGCGCCGCCCTCCAGAGCCCCGACCGCGGCTGACACCGCCCTCCCGGGTCCCGACCGCGGCCGACACCGCCCTACGGAGTGAGTGCGGCCGACAATCGCCTCCCGGGGCCGAACCGGTCCGGTCCGGACCGGGGCCGGCGGCGTCGGGGCCCCGGACCGGAGCGGGTCAGGCCGCCCGGTCGCGCTGCGGGCGGGACCGCAGCCAGGCCGGACGGCGGCTCGCCGGGGCGGGGCCGTCGTCGTCGCGCTCGGCGGTGCGGGTGATGTTGCGGACCATCCCGCCGAACACGATCCCGTGGAACGGCGCGACCGACCACCAGTACAGGTAGCCGGCCAGGCCGTGCGGGATGAACACCGCGCGCTGGTGGTAGATCGACCCGCCCGGACGCGGGCGCACCGACATCTCCAGCCAGGCCCGGCCGGGCACCTTCATCTCCGCGCGCAGCCGCAGCAGCCCCTCCTCGGGACCGCAGTCGCTGCCGGCCGGGCGGGGCCCGCCGGGCTCGATCATCCGTTCCACCCGCCACCAGTCCAGCGCGTCGCCGGTGCGCAGGTCGTGCGGGTCGCGACGGCCGCGGGACAGCCCGACACCGCCGACCGCGCGGTCCATCCAGCCGCGCACCGACCAGGCCAGCGGGAACGAGTACCAGCCGCGCTCGCCGCCGATGCCCTCGATGACCGTCCACAGCCGTTCCGGGGTCGCGTTGCAGGGCTGCTCGCGCTCGTCGAGGTAGACGTCGCCGCCGGCCCAGTCCGGGTCGCTCGGCAGCGGGTCGGACGGAACGTTCTCCACGGTCGCGCCGGACCAGCGGGTCTCCACCTCGCCGTCGGTGATGCGGGACAGGGCCAGCTCGACGGCCCGGTCGTAGCCGATCAGGCCCTCCGGCGGGTCCGGCACCCAGCCCTTGAGGTCGTTCTCGGTGCAGACGACCTCGTGCACCAGCGACTCGATGAGCGGTGTGGCGATCGACTTCGGCACGGGGGTGACGATGTTGATCCAGTGCGCCGACAGCGACGGCGTCAGCACCGGCACCGGGACCACCCGGCGTCGCGGCAACCCGGCGACGCGGGCGTAGCGCTGCATCATGTCGTAGTAGGTGAGGATCTCCGGGCCGCCGATGTCGAACGTGCGGTTCAGCTCGGCGTCCGGGGCGTCGATCTCGGCGACCCGGACGAGGTACCGCAGCACGTCGCGCACCGCGATCGGCTGGATCTGGTTCCGCACCCAGCGCGGCGTGATCATCAGCGGCAGTCGTTCGGTGAGGTAGCGCAGCATCTCGAAACTGGCCGACCCGGAGCCGAGGATCACCGCGGCCTGCAGCACGACCGTCGGTACCCCGGAGCGCAGCAGCGTCTCGCCGACCTCCACCCGCGACGCCAGGTGCGCCGACAGCCCGCCGGGCGGCGTGTCCGGGTGCAGGCCGCCCAGGTAGACGATCCGTCGCACCCCGGCCGCCCGCGCCGCCTCACCGAGGATGAGCGCGGCGCGCCGGTCGGTCGCGGCGAAGTCGGAGTCCGACAGCGAGTGCACGAGGAAGTAGACGACGTCGACGTCCTCGCAGGCCGCGCGGACGCTGCCCGGGTCGAGCAGGTCGCCCTGCACGATCTCCGCGTCGGCGGCCCACGGCACGTCGGCGAGCTTGTCCGGGTTGCGGACCAGGCAGCGCACGTGGACCGGGCCCGCGGACGGGTCCGGGACGAGGTCGGGCTCGGGACCGCGGCCCAGCAGCCGGGGCGCGAGCCGCCCACCGATGTAGCCGGTCGCACCCGTCACGAGATAACGCACGTCGCGATCGTCCCACCGCAGGCCCTGTGCGGCAGGGCGTGCCGCACAGCCGGGCAGGGCGGGCGGTGGGTTCGCCTCGCGGGGGCGCAACGGATCCACTGCCCGCGGCGCGACCTCGCGCGACGCGACCAGGGACCGCACCGCGGCGGTGAGCACGGCCAGCAGCGGGACGGCGAGCAGCGCGCCGGCGATCCCGGCGACGACCACCCCGACCGCGACGCCGAGCGCCACCGCCAGCGGGTGCAGACGGACCGCCCGGCCCATCAGCAGCGGCTGCAGCACGTGGCTCTCCAGCTGCTGCACGGCCAGCACGACACCGAGCACGATCAATGCGGTCACCGGTCCCTCGGTCGCCAGCGCGACCAGCACGGCGACGGCGCCGGTCAGCACCGCCCCGATGACCGGCACGAACGCGCCGAGGAACACCAGCGCGGCCAGCGGCAGCACGAACGGCACCCCCGTCGCCCACAGGCCCAGGCCGATCCCGAGGGCGTCGACGACGGCGACCAGCACCGTCGCCCGCACGTAGCCGACGAGCGAGGCGAACCCCCGCCGGGCGGCGACGTCGACCCGCGACCGGCGGGCCCGCGGGGCGAGCAGCCGGACGAAGCCCCAGATGCGGCGGCCGTCGTAGAGCATGAAGATCAGCGCGAACAGGCAGAGCGCGAACCCGGCGAGGATCTCCCCGACGGTCGCGGCGGTCGTCACCGCGCCGGAGGTCAGCGTCTGCTGGTTGTCGCGCACCGCCTGCAGCACCTGGTCGCCGAGCACGCCGACGTCGATCCGGAACGGCGTCGCGTCGGCGAGCCCCTGCAGGGAGCCGACGTTGTCGGTGACCTCCGCGACGACCTGCGCGGTGCCGTCGACCAGGGTGCTGACGACGGCGGTCAGCAGCCCGCCGAGCGCGGCCAGGCCGCCGACCATGACCAGCGCCGTCGCGATGCCGCGGGGCACCCGCCGTTCGTGCAGCCACCGGACCAGCGGGGCGAGCAGCGCGGTCAGCAGCACCGCGATCGCCATCGGGACGACGATCACCCGCAGCTCGATCACCAGGAACACCAGCAGCGCGAGCCCGGCGGCGATGACGAGCATCCGGGCGACGGCCTCGGAGGCGATCCGCAGCGGGCGCGGGATCTCCGCCGGCGGCGTGGGGCGGTGGCGTGGTCCGGCGGCCCGCGCCACCGGGTCCGCGAGGTGCGACCCGGCCCCGGAGTCGGAGAGGGCGGCGCGGTGGTGCTCGGCGGTGTCGTCGGGGTGCGTGTCGTCGGAGTGGGCCGTGGCGTCGTGGGTCCGGGACGCACCGGGACCCTGGAGGTCCACGGTGTCGTCGTGAGGTGCGCGATGGGCAGGGTCGTCGTCGTGCCGTGGGCGTGGGATACCGCGCCCGGCAGGAGCGGCGGGCCGCCCGGTCCGCTCCGTCATGGCACGGACGGTACGGCGGACCGGCCGGTGCGGCTCGGTGCACGCACCGGTGACGGCCCGGCCCTCCGCGCACCCCACCCCGGTCGGTCCAGCATCGGATCGGACGGAGCAGCGCGCTCGCCCGCTCTGTCACTCTCCGTCGAACTAAACCCGTGTAGTCGACACACCGCGGACCGGACTCGGCACGACGGAGTGGTGAGATGGTCACTCATCGTCGCGTGGTGGCCGCGACGTGCCGAATCGTGGCCACCGGGCCTATTGCGAGAGTCCGTCGCCAACATCCACCGACGCCCTGAAACCTGGACCGTGGCTACCGACTGCTCCAAGAGGAGTCCGGATGAACACTCTCCGTAGAAAACACGCGGAGTCTCCGACGAGTCGTGCCACTCGTACGAGGGGACCTCGCCACGAGAACTGTCACCCCCGTTTCCCCACTCAGGTGTCACCCGTTGACCGGGTGAGTGGGCTGAACGGCGGTACGAGATGTACGCGATACGGACCAGGCCGTGGGTCCTCACATCTCAGGCGAGCAGGAGGTACGGCGGGTGTACGAGTTCGACAACGCTGCGGGTGGCCTCGAGTCGTCGATCCGGGCGCGGCGCGCCGCGCAGGAGAGCTGGCCGTTCCCCGGCCGGCACGAGTCGCACGAGGAGATCCAGGAGGAGACCCCGATCTTCCATGCCCTCACGGTCGGGGGCTGGCGGGACGGCCGGCGGAGCGGGGATGCCGGCAACGCCGTGCGTCGCGTGCACCGCGACACCGTCCGCACGACCCGCCGCGGTGGCGCGGTCCGGCCGACCGGCGACACGGTCGCCGCGTTCCACTCCGAGCCCGCACCGGTCCCGGCGCAGCCGGCCGGCCACGCGCCCCGGGTGCAGGGCGACAGCGCCTGGAACGCACCGGATGACGGCGCCATGGCGATGCTGCGCCGCCGTCGCGACATCGAGCGTGCCGCGGACCGGGCGGCGATCGCCGACCTGCTGGGCGGTGCCGGGCGGCACCGGCTGACCCGCTCGGCCTGAGCGGCCGAGCGGCGGACCGCAGGCCGTCCGGCCCGGCCGTTCCTCCGGTACGGGCAGCGCGGTACGGCCGTCCGGCACCGGATCGGGATCGGATCGGCACGCGAGGCAACCACGACACCCCCGGCGCGTCCCGGGGAGTAGTCGCACGCCACGGGCGTGCGGCCGCACGGCAGGACCGGTGGGGACCGGGAGCGCCGAGGACGCACCAGAACATCCCGCGGACACACCTTGGGACCGCGGGATGAGGTGACGACCGGCTGGGGAGCTGGGTCGTCAGAACGCAAGGCGAGGGCCGGGGCGATGGTCGGAGGGAGCCGACCACCGACCCGGCCCTCGCGCGTGCTGAGGCCACCGGCGCGGCGCGCACGACGCCGGTGACGCCGTCGAGCCGACCGGAGCCGTGGGGAGCGCGGTTCCGGGCAGAACGACGGGGTCGAGCCCAGGACACCCTCGTCCCGGACTCGCGTGGCGACATGATCACCACGGAGTGTGACCGTATCGGGCGGCCGTCCGGGTCACAAGGGGGCATTCGCAGCAGGTTCCGTCGTCCCATCCGGCACACCCGTCACCACGTTCACCATCGCCCCACCGGACGGTCGTACGACGCACCGCGACGCGTGCACGAATCGTTCCGCACGGTGACCCCCGGCGTTCTACCCTGCGAGGGATGAGCACCGATCCCGCCGCGACCGGCCCCCGGCGCACCGACCGCCCGCTCGACGAGGCCGGCGTCGTGACGGCCGTGCGACGGGCCGCGGAACGAGGCGCCACCGTCCGGCCCACCGGCGCCGGTGGGCGCGCCCCGGGACCCCTCGTCCGCACCGAGGACGTGCTGCTCGACGTGTCCGCGCTGACCGGCGTCGTCGAGATCGGCGAGGACACCGTGCGGGTGCGGGCCGGGGAGACCGTCGCGGACCTCTGCGTCGCCCTCGCCGCCGCCGGCCGCGCACTGGCCACCGTGCCCGACGCGCCCCGCGCCACCATCGGCGGCGCCACCGGGCTGGGCATGTACGGCGGTGCCCACGCCGAGGGCTCGCTGTCCGACCAGGTCCGCGCCGTCCGCCTGGTCGACGGCCGCGGCACCGTCCGCGACGTCACCGGGCCCGATCTCGACGCCGCTCGCTGCGGGCTCGGTGCGCTCGGCATCGCGACTGCGCTGGAACTCCGCACCGTCCCGCTCACCCGGCTGCAGGTGCACGAGCGCGCCGTCGGCATCGACGAGGTGCTCGGCGAGGACCTGCTGGTCGAGCACGCCTGGACCGAGTGCGACATCGCGATCGGCCCGTCGGTGCACGCCGGGTCCGCGGTGCTGCGCTGGGCCGAGCCGGAGCCCGAGGCGACCGGTCCGGTCGAGCGCGCCGGCTGGGGACAGGCGGTGTCGCGGCTGGCGTCGTCGTGGTGGTCCTCCGGGGTGGGGCTGCGGTCCGGGTGGCCGCCGCCGCAGCGCTGGGCGCCCGGCACGGCAGGGCCGCCGCACGAGGTCCTGCCGGACCCGCAGCCGTGGGACGCGGACCTGTCCGAGTGGGCCGTGCCGCGTGCTGCCCTCGGGACCGTCCTGCGCGAGCTGGGGGCTGCCGTCGCCGCGCGGGGGCGGGAGCTGCGGCCGGTGCGGGTGCGCACCGGCCGGGCCGAGACCGGCCTGCTGCACCCGGCGTCCGGCCGGGACACCGCCTACCTGCGGCTGCGGACCCGCGGACCCGCGGAGGAGCCGGTCCGCCGGCTCGCGGGTGCGGTCTGCGAGGACGCCGACGGGCGGCCGTGCTGGACCACCCGGCACGCCTGGGGACCGGACGAGCTCGCCGTCGCCTACCCGGGGTGGGAGGCGTTCCGGGACGTCCGCGACCGGTTCGACCCCGACCGCCGGTTCACCGACCCACACCTCGCGGCGGTACTCGGCCGCTGACGGCGGCGGTACCGCTCAGAGTTGCTCGCGCAGCCGCGCCGAGATCGACCGCACCGCGGCGAGCGACGCGCGGCGGTCGGCCAGGGTCGGCTCGCCCGCGTCGACGACCTGCTCGCCGCCCACCCACACGTCGTGGACGAGGCGGGAGCCGCCCGCCCACACCAGGTTCGACACGAGCTGGGCGTCGTCGGTGGGTGCGACGAACGCGGAGTCGTCGGTGTCGATGTGGACCACGTCCGCCCACCGCCCGGCCTCCAGTGCGCCGAGGTCGTCGCGGCCGATCGCGTGCGCGGCGTCCGCGGTGCCCATGAGCAGCACGTCGGCGGCGGTGAGGGCGGCGGCGTCGTCGGCCCCGACCCGCGCCAGCAGCCCGGCCAGCCGCGCCTGGTGCCAGAGGTCCAGGTCGTCGCAGGAGGCGGGGCCGTCGGTGCCCAGCCCCACCCGGACCCCGGCCCGGCGCAGGTCCAGCAGCCGGGCGGTGCCCGCCGCGAGCTTCGCGTTCGAGCCGGGACAGTGCGCGACGGCGACGCCGTGCCGGGCGTAGACGGCGATGTCGTCGTCGGACAGGTGCACCGAGTGCGCGGCCAGCACCCGCCCGCCGAGCGCACCGCCGGCGTCGAGCATCGCCGGCACCGAGCCGTGGGCCTCGCGGACGTGGGCGTCCTCGCCGCGGGACTCCGCGACGTGGGTGTGCAGCAGCGCCCCGCGCTCGCGGGCGGCCGCGGCGACCGACTCCAGGGCACCGGGCGGCAGCGTGTACGCCGAGTGCGGGCCGTAGCCGAGCTCGATCCGGCCGTCGTCGTCGGGGACGAGGCCGTGCGCGTCGATCCGGGCGGAGACGTCGTCGCGCATCTGCTCCCAGGACCCGAGCCGGTCCCACCCGGGCGCGGCGATGATCCCCGGGGTGAGCACGGCCCGCGACCCCGCGGTGCGGACGGCATCGGCCAGCGCGTCGGTGAAGAAGTACATCTCGACGCTGGTGGTGCAGCCGGTCCGTAGCAGGTCCAGGCAGCCCGCGAGCATCCCGGCGTGCACGTCGTCCTCGGTCAGCAGGCCCTCCGCGGGCCACATGACCTCGGTCAGCCACCGCATCAGCGGCAGGTCGCCACCCATCCCGCGCAGCAGCGACATCGGGGTGTGGCAGTGCGTGTTGACCAGGCCGGGCAGCAGCAGCCCGGGCAGCGGCCGCACGACGGCGTCGGTCGCCGGCGCGTCCGCGGCCGCGCCGAAGAACGCGATCCGGCCGGTGTCGTCGACGTCGAGGACGGCGTCCCGGACGACCGGGAAGCCGGGCGTGCAGGGCAGCGCGACCGGCGCGGTGAGCCGCTGGAGGACCGTCATGTCGTCGTGCCGGGTCAGCGTCGGTCGAGCAGCGAGCGCAGCGACCGGAACGGCGGCAGCCAGGCGCCCTCGTCGGGCAGGGTCTCCAGCGAGACGCGCGGCAGCGGCTCGCGGAACACGCCGTCGATGTCCTCGAGGTCGAGGAACGACAGCGTCTCCGAGGCCAGCGCGAACCCGGCGTACTCGCGGAAGCCGATCACCGTGACGTCGGTGCCGCCCTCGATGAGCTTCTCCAGCGGCTCCCGGAACGCCCGCCCGTCCCCCGAGGCGACGACGACGTGGCGCAGCCTGCCCTCGGCCGAGCGCATGCCGATGTGGGCGAGCATGTCGTCGTCGACGTCGGAGTCGTCGCTGGTCTTCGGCTTGGCGAAGACGGCGAAACCCACGTTGCGCAGGGCCTCGACCCAGGGCCGGACGATGTCGATGCTGCCCGGGGCGACGTTGGTGAAAACGCACGCCTCGGCCTCGGCCTCGGGGCCGGCGAGGTCCAGGAGCCAGCGTCCGACGGCGTCGAAACGGGGGCGGTAGGCCGAGGTGGGGCGGGCACCGAGCAGCGAACCGAGGCTCATGTCCATGTTCGGCGCGTCCCACACCAGCAGCACGCGCTCCTGCGGACCCGTCGGAACGCCGCGTCCGTGTTGCCCCGTCCCGCTGCTCATGCCGGGGAGCCTAGCCGTCGCCGCCCCGCTGGCCCGGCCCGGCGCCCACGCGGGTGAGACTGTCCCCATGGAGAACCCATCGGCCGAGCCGGAGCAGGTCGCCGCCCGGACCGCCGCGATCATGCGCGACGGTGACCGGGCGAGCCGTTCGGCGGGCGTCGACGTCGTCGCGGTCGCTCCCGGGCGGGCGACGGCGCGGATGACTGTCCGCCCCGACCAGGTCAACGGGCACGGCGTCTGCCACGGCGGCTACCTGTTCCTGCTCGCCGACACCGCGATGGCCTACGCCAGCAACTCCCACGGCGTCTCCGCGCTGGCCAGTGGCGCCGACATCGCGTTCCTACGCCCGGCGCGCGAGGGTGACGCCCTCACCGCCGAGGCCGTCGAGCGCGCCGCGAGCGGCCGGTCCGGGCTGTACGACGTCACCGTCCGCACCGCCGACGGGACGGTCGTCGCCGAGTTCCGGGGCCGCACCCGGCAGGTACCGGGTCTGAGCCCGGTCACCGCCCGGCCCGATCAGCCCTGACCAGCCTGGATCAGCCCTGGTCGTCGCGGGGCCGCAGGCCGTGCGGCTCCAGGAACGCCGGCCGCAGCTCCAGGTCGGGCTCGTCGTAGTAGCGGTGGAAGACCGGGGTCTGCGAGCCCGACATCGGCGGCACGATCCAGCTCCAGTCGGCCGGGCAGCGCCGTCCCGCGGCCTCCTCCTTCGCCAGGAAGGTCATGAAGCGCTCGGCCTCGCTGTGGTGGTCGGCCATGGTGACACCGTCGGCGTCGAAGGAGTGGGTGACCGCGCGGACCAGCTCGACCATCGCCCGGTCCCGCCACATCGTGCGCGCCGACCGGGTGTCGAGCCCGAGCCGCTTCGCGATCTCGGGGAGCAGGTCGTACCGGTCGGTGTCGGCGAGGTTGCGGGCGCCGACCTCGGTGTCGAGGTACCAGCCGTTGAACGGGGCGGCCGGGTACACGACCCCGCCGATCTCCAGCGGCATGTTGCTGATGGCGGGCACCGAGTGCCAGCGCAGCCCGAGCCGGGCGAACCACGGGTGCTCCGGGTGGCGCAGCGGGACCTCGTGCACGGCGTCCGGCGGCACGTCGAACAGCCGGGACCGCCCGTCCGGACCGGTGATCAGCAGCGGCAGCACGTCGAACCGGCCCGCCGGCTGCGGCCGCGGCCACCCCATCCCGACGACGTGGTCGGTGAAGTCGGCCTGGCCGGGGTCCCCTGTGACGGTGCCGCCGGGGTGGCGGTGCCCGGCGTAGCGGACGAGCTGGTCGTTGCGGATCCGCGGGCCGGGACGCCCCGGGGCGTCCGGCGCGAACACCGTCATCGTCGAGCGGATCTTCCCGCCGCGGGTGGCGGCGCGCAGGTGCCCGACGCTCTCCTGCGCGACGTCGGCCGGGTCGTGCAGGTGGCGCAGGTCGCGGACCTGCAGCGACTGCCAGTACAGGCGGCCGATGCAGCGCGCGGAGTTCCGCCATGCCACCCGGGCGCCGAACACCAGCTCGTGCATGGTGTGGGTGTAGGTGCCGGACCGGTCGATCTCGGCACGGACCTGGCGCAGCCGGTCCGCCAGCGGGACACCCGGCTCGGTCTCCGCGTACACCTGGCGCAGGAACTCCTCGGCCACGGCCGGGTCGACCGGGGCGGGATCCCGCTCGTCGGCGACGCCGGGGGGCGGCGGATGGCCGCCGGAGCGGCCGTGCCCGGTGACCGGGCAGCCGCCGGTGGCCTCCGCCGGGGGTGCGACCCGGTTCTCCGCCGGCGGCGTGATACGGACGACCGTGGTCGCGGCGCCCGGGCCGTCGACCCGGGTGAGGAGGTGCTCGCGGCCTCCCGCGGTCGGGCGCTGCGCGGACTCGGGCGGCCCCTGCTCACGGGCCGGACCCTGTTCCCAGGGCGCCGTCGGGGGCATCCATGGCCGGTCGACGACCGTCGTCGCCTCCACCCCCGTCCGCGCCATCGCGGTGGTCGCCTGCACGGGACCCTCGACCGGTCCGACCAGCGGGACCATCGACACCGACCGTCCGGACCGCTCCGCGGCGGACTCCCCCGGCGCCTGGCCGGGGCCCTGCCCCGGACCCGACGGAGCGCCCGACGGCGGGCCCGTCATGGGGCGGGGCGTCGGGCTCGGCCGGAAGCCGGCCGGTCGGTCGACCGGCCGCTTCGGTGCCGCGGGAGCGGGGTGCGAGTTCTTGCCGTGCTCCACCGTCGTCACAAGCGTCCTTCGGGGGTCACTCGGGTGGGGATCCGGTTCGGGGGTGCTCCCGACCGTATTCGGTCACTCTCCGTGTGTCACCGGCACCATGGGTGTGGTCGGCGATGTACAGCAGGTCACGAACCGGTCGTCCGTCCAGCCGGGCCCGGTCCTCGAACTTGGTGACCGGACGCCACGACGGGCGGTCCTGCCAGCCGTCCGGCCGGAGCGGGAAGCGGTCGTCCGGGCGCAGCGACGGCTCCGCGGAGACCACCCGGCGCATCTGCTCGGCGTAGTGCGGCCAGTCGGTGGCCAGGTGCAGCAGGCCGCCCGGGCGCAGCCGCGACGCGGCCAGCGCGGCGAACTCCGGCTGGATCAACCGGCGCTTGTGGTGGCGCCGCTTGGGCCACGGGTCGGGGAAGAAGATGCGCAGCCCGTCCAGCGACGCCGGCGGGACGACCCGGGTCAGGAGCTCCACGGCGTCGCCGCGCAGCAGCCGCTGGTTGGTCAGGCCGCCCTGCTCGATCCGCATGAGCAGCTGGGCCAGGCCGGGTTCGAAGACCTCGACGGCCACCTGGTCGATCCCCGGCTCGGCCGTCGCGAGCGCCGCCGTCGTCTCGCCCATGCCGGACCCGATCTCCAGCACGAGCGGCGCGGTCCGGCCGAACATCGCCGCCGGGTCCCACACTCCGGACGCCACGACGTCGTCGACCTCGGAACCCCACGTCGACCACAGCCGGTCCCAGGCGGACTGCTGACCCTCGGAGAGCCGGACACGCTGGTGGACGTAGGAGCGGATCCGGGTGTCGTGCGGGTGCGGGGTCTCCGGGGCGGTGACCCGGTCAGGCACCGGTGTTCCGGCCCGCGGGCAGCCGCACGTGGGCGGTCGCGCCGGGCAGCCGGCCGCGGACGTAGCCGGCGGCGGTGACGCCGAAGCAGGCCACGATCGCGGCGGCGGAGGCGGCGTTGCGTTCCTTCGCCTCGCGGATCACGCCCGCGGGCAGCACCTTCATCGTGTAGCTGCTCTCGGTGGACAGCGAGTCCCCGGTCCCGACCACCTTGGACACGGCGGCCTTGGAGATCCCCTCGGCCCAGCCGCGGCGCAGCAGGTAGCGCCAGGAGACGCGGTCGTCGGACACCCGGTGGTCGACGGCGGCGCGCGGCTCGAACAGGATGCGCGGGTTCCGGCCGTCGGCGGTGTACGCCTGCCGGGCCCGGATGCAGAGCTCGGTCTCCTCGCAGCCCAGCGGGTTCCTGCCGATCCGGCCCATGTCCTCGGCGAACCCACCGACGCGGGTGAACACCTCCGCACGCAGGGACATGTTGCAGCCCATGAGGTTGCGCATCTCGGCGCGCTCGGTGGGCTGGCCGGTGTAGGTGCAACCGACGACCCAGTCGAGCTCGCCGGTGGCGTTCGGGTCCCCGGGGGCGGCACCGGGCAGCGTCCGCGGACGCCCGTCGGGCCACTTCGGGTGCGCGACCCCGCCGACGCCGATGACGTCCGGGTCCTCGTACGGGGCGAGGAGCGCGTGCAGCCAGCCGGGGCGGGCCGCCGCGTCGTCGTCGAGGAAGACGACGACCTCACCGGAGGCCAGCTCGACCGCGGTGTTGCGGGCGCCCGACAGGCCCTGCTTCTTGTCGTTCGCGACGACGACCACCCCGAGCGGCCCGAACTCGCGTTCGGCCCGCTCGCGCAGGCGTTCGTTGTGGTCGACGACGACGATCGTCTCCAGCGGGGTCACGTCCTGGTCGAGGACCGAGTCGACGGCGGCCTTGATGTCGAACCAGCGCTTCTCGGTGTAGACGCAGACGACCACGGTGGCGGTCGGCAGGGCGCTCACGTGCAATCGCTCCTCATGGTGCTGCGGACCGGCGGGGGCGGCCGGTACGAGCAGCGTCAGCGGGCGTAGCCGGACGCCTTGCGGCGCTGATCCATCCGACGGTGCTCGGCCATCAGGGTACGCAGCACCCGGGTGCCGTCGGCGAAGGTCCGCAGGTTGGTCTCGCCGAACATGCGCTCCCGCTCGACCGACGGCACCTCGGTGATCGTCAGGTCGGCCGCGGCGACGCGGCAGTTCAGCACGGTCTCGATCTCGAAACCGTCACCCCAGAGCATCGAGCCGTCCTCGGGCTGCGGCGCCGCCGGGTCCGGGAGCTCGAGCTGCGGCAGCAGGTCGGCCCAGAAGGCGTTGTAGCCGTAGCAGAGGTCGGAGTACTTGGTGCCGAACAGCCGGTTCGCGACGGTGTTCAGCCCGGCGTTGCCGGACTTGCGCAGCAGCGTGATGTCGTCCGAGCCGCCGCCCTTGCAGAACCGGCTGCCCTTGGCGAAGTCGGCGCCCTTGACCAGCGCGTTCACGAAGGCCGGGATCTCGTTCGGGTCGGCCGAACCGTCGGCGTCGAACATGACGATGACGTCACCGGTCGCGGCGGTGAAACCGCAGGCCATCGCGTTGCCCTTGCCCTTGCGGGTCTGGGTGATGACACGCGCCCAGGGCAGGGTGCGACGGGCGACGGCGACCGTGTTGTCGGTCGAGTTGCCGTCGACGACGATGACCTCGTGCACGGCCGGGCGCACCGCGGCGATGGCCGGCAGCACGATCTCCAGGTTCCGGGCCTCGTTGCGGGTCGGCACGATCACCGACACCGCCGGGTTCGCGCTGCGGCGCGGAGCCGGGCGGGGCCGCGGGCGACGGAAGCCCTCGGGTCCCTCCGGCTGCGACGCCAGCGGAGCGCGCCCGCCGGGTCGGGCAGGGCTCGCCGGGAACGGCGACTGTCCGGCACCGGCACCGTTCTGACGCCCGGGGCGCGCGGGGGCGCTCGCATCGGGCGTGACGGTCTGGCGGGCGGGCGTAACGGCGCTCACACTTCCTCCATACAGGTCCGCTCACTCGTCCAACGACGCGATCACGGTCCGGTTGCGGTTCTGGTGTCGGGCGTCTTGGGTGTTGCCCGATCAGTGGACGTCCCTCGGGCCCGTGGGGTTGCCCCGGTCGACTGATTCGTCCGTGTCCACGCTGCGGTTCACCCTTGCCCATGAAAGGGGACGGCGATCACCCGGGTCCGCTGCGCAGTCCTACGGATCCGCCCCGGAGCGGCCCACCCGACACTGGCCGGCATGGACCGGGAACCACCCTCGGGCGGCATCGGACCGCCGCTGCGCACCGCGCTCGACCAGGCTCGTGTCGATCTTCTCGCGACACTGTCGGTGCAGGTCGACGGCCTGGCGGCGCACGCGGTCCGGCGCGCGGGCCGGGCCGGCGACCTCCGGTGGTGGACGGTCGTGCTCGACGGTCCCGCCCGCACCCTCGACGACGCCTGGGCGCGCCGCAGCGGACCGGTCCTGCGCCGCCGTGCGGCCGCGGCCGCACTACGACATCAGGGCGTCAGGGTGACGCACATCACTCACGGTGCGTCACTGTCGGGTGGTCGGGCTCTCACCGCCGCGGCGGCCCGGGCGCTCGCCGTCGCGGCCGGCCGGGAGCGCGGGGCATGGTCCGGGGCGGTCCTGTCCGGGTCGGCGGTGTCGGTGCTCTCGATCCTCCTGGCGGTCGGGCGCCTCCTCCCGGCCGCGGGCCCCGGCGCGCCGCTCGCCCTGGCCGGGTTCGTCCTGCTGGCGGGAGCACTCGTCGCGGCCCGGGTGCGGGCGGTGCGCTCGGCCCGCGACCGCGCGCTGGCCCGGCGGGTGTGCGACGCGGTGCTCACCGCCGCGGACCGCGAGCTGGTGGCGTGGATCGCGGCCGCGGAGCGGTCGTCGACGGGCCCGGCCGTACCGCGGCGGGCGTCGCACCGCCTCGGGGAGCCGGCCCGTGCGCGCTGAGCCGCCGATGCCGGTGGGGAGCGCTGCGCCGGTCGGGAGCACGGTGCTGGCGGGCGCGCTGGTCGCGGCGGCGCTGCCCGTCCCCTGGTGGGTGCGGGTGCCCCGGGCCCGGTCCGGTGTCGCGGGGGCGGTCCCGGTGTCCGGGCCGGCCGCCCGGGACGGCGACGGCGACGGCGTCGCGGAGACCCTCGTCGTCGAGACGGGGCGGGGCTCGGAGTTCTGGACCGACCTCGACGGCGACGGTCTCGCCGACGTGGTGACCGGTCTGTCCGGCGCCCCCGGTTGAGTCCCGGGGGTCCGGGGGTCAGTCCTCGGGCTGCTCGGCCGGGGTGCGGCCCTCGCTGTCGGTGTTCGCGCCGCGCCGGAACCGGCCGACGCCGCGGCGCTGCTCGGCGATCGAGCGGTCGATGTCGGCCGACACCTTCTGCTGGCGACGCCGCTCGCGGATGCGGAGCAGGACGAGCATCGAGATGCCGTAGGCGATCCCGACGACCAGCAGCACGACGCCGATCTTGAACACGATCTGCTGGACACCGGTGATGCTGTCGATGTCGATGACCGAGATCATCCCCAGCACGCCGAGCGTCAGCAGGTGGAACAGCACCACCAGCAGCCGGTTGATGGAGTGCGACGTCTCCTTGCTCTGGAAGACGTCCTGAAGGAACGGCTGCCCGGTGCGCAGCAGGATCTGACCGACCCCGACCGTGATCGCGACACCGACCACGACCAGTGCGAGATAGCCGCCGGTTCCCTCCACAGTGGGCCCCTCCCCGTGCGAGTACAGGACAGGAGACTACCCCGCGCGACCGGTTCCACGCGTTCTGTGCACGACGGGATCACCCGGGCCGGGAACGGGCTGCCAGCAGCGTCCGCAGGGTGTCGAGGAGCTCCTCGGTCGAGACCCCGCCGGTGAGCGGCGCGCCGGTCAGGGTGCGCAGGTAGAGGCCGTCCCCGACGAGCTGCACCAGCCAGGCCAGGACCGGGTCGTCGATCTCCTCGGACAGCGCGGCGAGCCCGTCGGCGTCGACGTCGGCCAGCGCGGTCCGGGCGGCCTCCCCGGAGGTGCTGCCGTCCGCGACGCGCAGGGTCGCGAGGTAGGTGCGGGTCAGTCCGACCGGCGACTCGTGGCCCGGCACCGAGGTGCGCAGGTAATAGGCCACGGTGCCCGCCGCGTCCGAGCGCATGAGCTCCGCGTCGCGGGCGCTGCGTTCGCACAGCCGCGCCAGCAGGCCGCTGACCAGCGCCTCCTTGGAGCTGAAGTGGTAGAGCAGCCCGCCCTTGGACACCTCGGCCGCCGCCGCCACCGCGTCGAGGGTCGCGCCGCCGGGGCCCTGCTCGATCAGCAGCGTCTCGTACGCGTCGAGGACCCGGTCGCGGGTCGAGCCCGGTCCCCGTGTCCCCGCGTTCCGTCGTTCGGACTGGGACGCCATGGGAGAAGCCTAGTGCCCGTGCCCCGCCTCACAGCCCCGGCCGGGAATGGACTGTACCGTCTGGACGGTATAAAGATGTACCGTCTGGACGGTAAAGACGCGTCTGGATCGGGGCACGACGGAACGACGAGTGCAAGGGAGAACGGCGATGTCACGGCCGGAGGTCGGCGCACGGGGCGCGGCGAGGGACAGGGGCGGGCCGGACGTGGCGCCGCTGCCCGGGCTGCGTGCCTGGCTCGCACTCGCGGTGCTCGCCATCCCCACGCTGCTGGTGTCGATCGACAACACGGTGCTCGGCGTGGCACTGCCGGAGCTCTCCGCCGCGCTCCGCCCGGACGCGGCGACGCTGCTGTGGGTGGTCGACGTCTACCCGCTGGTGCTGGCCGGGCTGCTGGTCACCATGGGAACCCTGGGCGACCGGATCGGCCGCCGTCGGCTGCTGATGATCGGCGTCGCCGGCTTCGGCGTGGTCTCGCTGCTCGCCGCGTTCGCGACCTCGGCCGCCCAGCTCGTCGCGGCGCGCGCCCTGCTCGGCGTCTTCGGCGCGATGCTGATGCCCTCCACGCTGGCGCTGCTGCGGTCGGTGTTCCTCGACCGGACCCACCGCAGGCTCGCGCTGGCGATCTGGGCGACCGGGTTCGCCGCGGGCGCGGCGCTCGGCCCGATCGTCGGCGGGCTGCTGCTCGAGCACTTCTGGTGGGGCTCGATCTTCGTGATGAGCGTGCCGCCGATGGCGGTGCTGCTCGTCGTCGCGCCGCTGGTGGTGCCGGAGTCGCGGGAGACCGAGCCGGGCCGGCTGGACCTGGTCGGCGTGGTGCTGTCGCTGCTGACGATGGGGCCGCTGGTCCTGGCGCTGAAGCTGGCCGGGTCCGCGGGCGGGGTGACCCCCGCCGTCGTCGCGTCGGTGCTGGTGGGTGTCGGCGCGGGCACCGCGTTCCTCGCCCACTACCGGCGGCGCGTGCGGCGCGGCCTGGACCCGCTGATCGACCTGGAGCTGTTCGCCCGCCCGGTGCTGCGGCACAGCGCGCTGGCCAACGCCACCACCATGTTCGGCCTCACCGGGCTGCTGTTCTTCTCCGCCCAGTACCTCCAGCTGGTCGTCGGGTACTCGCCGCTGCAGGCGGGCCTGCTCCTGCTGCCGGGCTTCGTGGTGACGGTCGTGGCCGGGCTCGCCGCCGCGCGGCTGGCCCGCCGGTTCGCGCTGCACCAGCTCGTCGCGACCGGGCTCGCGCTCGTCCTGACCGGCTATGTGGCCTGCCTGTTCCTGCAGGTGGACTCGGCCGTCGCGCTGCTGATGTCGGCGGCGGTGCTGATCGGCGCGGGGATCGGGCTGTCCGAGACCGTCACCAACGACGCGATCCTGGCGGCCGCCCCGCCGGAGAAGGCCGGTGCCGCGGCCGCGGTCTCCGAGACCGCCTACGAGGTCGGTGCGGTGCTCGGCACCGCGCTGATCGGCGGTGTGCTGTCCGCGGTGTACCGGGCGGGCGTCGTGCTCCCCGACGGGACGCCGTCCGCGGCCGGGGAGACCCTCGGCGGGGCGGCGGACGTCGCCGGGACGATGCCCGCCGACGCCGCCGCGGCCCTGCTGGCCTCTGCACGGGAGGCGTTCGTGCACGGGGTGGACGTCGCGTCCGGGACGGCGGCGGTCGTCGTCGCCGTGGTGCTGGTGACGGCCGGGCTCGGCCTGCGCCGCGCGCACCGGGACGTCCTGGCGGCCGGTGCCTCCGCGGTGGACGCCGACGCCGAGCCCGCGGGCGCCCGCCACCGACCGCTCGTCGCGGGGTGTGAGCGACGAGTGACCACCCGTGACGGTCACGGGTGACCGCCCGGCCGCCCGGACGGGTGGTTCCGGCGACGCGCGGCCCCGTCGGACGCTCGTTCGGCGGATCCGGTGTGCACCGGCTGGTTCACTACGGCTCGTCCGCGACGACCGGCACCGACGACCGGTGCCGGTCGTCGGTGCCGACTCCACACGGGAGACAGCCGTGCCGTACGAGGTGGTCAGCGCCTACACCCTGGTGCTCGGGGAACACCCCGTCGACGTCGTGGAGCCCGACACCGGGGGCCCGGATGCCGGGGGTGCCGTCGCGGGTCGTCCGGAGGTCTCGATCCACACCACCGCCGAGGACGCCTGGCGCGCGCTCGACGCCGGCGTCCGCGAGCGCTGCGGGATGCGGCCCCGGCCACGCCGGGTGATCGACCCGGACGCCGTCGTGCGGCTCGCCGACGCCTGGCGGGCCGGTGACCCCGGCGCCCGGTACTGGCAGGTGACCGCCCACCGGCTGCCGATCATGGTCCCGGAGCTCGCGCGCTCCGTCGCAACCGCGCGCTGACCCCTTCCGTTCTCGAAAGCCCTAAGTGCGTTCCGAGAACGCGTTGAAGCGGTCGCTTCCGGTCTGCGGGTGAATTTCGGCGACGTTTCTCCGAGAATGTGCGTGCCGATGTCACGGACCGTCGGCGAATCTGTCACCGGGAACAGGTTGCGTTCGTGTGACATGGCTGTCACCTGGGCGGACATCACCGTCGTCCAGCGCCTACTGGATCGATTTACATGATCGGTGCTGTGCCTGACCTCTCAACTCCACCCGTGGGTAGCGCACTATTTCGCAGGTAGCCTCGGAAACCACCTTTTCCCGTCTGGGCCCGTCACCGACTCCGGTCGCGGGCTCGTCGTAGTTCCCCCGGTGGCGGGCCGGGGCCGGCGAGGAGAACAGGACGACATGACTGCAGCGACCGTTCCGGGCACCGACAAGGCACCGACCACCAACCAGGGCGTCGCGGCCTGGGTCCAGGAGATCGCCGAGCTGGCCACCCCGGATCGCGTCGTGTGGTGCGACGGTTCGGACGAGGAGTGGACCCGGCTCACCGACCAGCTGGTCGAGGCGGGGACCCTCACACGCCTGGAGAAGAAACCCAACTCCTTCTACGCAGCCTCCGACCCCGACGACGTCGCGCGGGTCGAGGAGCGGACCTTCATCTGTACCGGCACCGAGCGCGGCGCGGGCCCGACCAACAACTGGGCCGACCCGGCCGAGATGAAGCGGACCATGACCGAGCTGTACCGCGGCTCGATGAAGGGCCGGACGATGTACGTCGTCCCGTTCTGCATGGGGCCGACCGACTCGGACGACCCGAAGATCGGCATCGAGATCACCGACTCCGAGTACGTCGTGATCTCCATGAAGATCATGACCCGGATGGGTGCGCAGGTCGTCCCGCTGCTCGACGTCGCGGGTGACCGCTGGGTCAAGGCGCTGCACTCGATCGGCGCCCCGCTCGCCGAGGGCCAGGCCGACGTGCCGTGGCCGTGCAACGAGACCAAGTACATCAGCCACTTCCCGGAGACCTGGGAGATCTGGAGCTACGGCTCCGGCTACGGCGGCAACGCCCTGCTCGGCAAGAAGTGCTACGCGCTGCGCATCGCCTCGGCGATGGCCCACGACGAGGGCTGGCTCGCCGAGCACATGCTCATCCTCAAGCTCATCAGCCCGGAGGAGAAGGCCTACTACGTCGCGGCGGCCTTCCCGAGCGCCTGCGGCAAGACCAACCTGGCGATGCTGCAGCCGACCATCCCCGGCTGGCGCGCCGAGACCGTCGGTGACGACATCGCCTGGATGCGCTTCGGTGAGGACGGCCGGCTCTACGCCATCAACCCGGAGTTCGGCTTCTTCGGTGTCGCGCCGGGCACCAACTGGAAGACCAACCCCAACGCGATGCGCACCATCGAGGAGGGCAACGCGCTCTTCACCAACGTCGCGCTGACCGACGACGGCGACGTCTGGTGGGAGGGACTGGAGGGCGACCCCCAGCACCTCACCGACTGGAAGGGCAACGACTGGACCCCCGACTCCGGCACCGACGCCGCGCACCCGAACTCGCGTTACACCGTGCCGATCGCGCAGTGCCCGGTCGTCGCGCCGGAGTGGCAGGACCCGAGCGGCGTGCCGATCTCGGCCATCCTGTTCGGTGGCCGCCGCAAGACCACGATCCCGCTGGTCACCGAGGCCCGCAGCTGGCAGCACGGCACCTTCATGGGCGCCACCATGTCCTCGGAAAAGACCGCGGCCGCGGCCGGCGGCCTCGGCCAGGTCCGGCGCGACCCGATGGCGATGCTGCCGTTCCTCGGCTACAACGTCGGCGACTACTTCGCGCACTGGGTGAACCTCGGCAAGAGCGCCGACGCCGAGAAGCTCCCGAAGATCTTCTACGTCAACTGGTTCCGCCGCGGCGAGGACGGCCGCTTCCTGTGGCCCGGCTTCGGTGAGAACAGCCGCGTCCTCAAGTGGTGCATCCAGCGCATGGAGGGCACGGCGGCCGCCGTCGACACCCCCATCGGCTTCGTGCCGACCGTGGACCAGATCGACCTCGAGGGGGTCGACGCCGAGCGCGCCGACGTCGAGGAGGCCCTCGCGGTCGACGTCGAGGAGTGGAAGGCCGAGATCCCGCTGATCGAGGAGTGGTTCGCCAAGATCGGCGACGACAACCTCCCGACGTCGATCCGCGACGAGTTCGAGGCCCTGAAGCAGCGCCTCGGCGCCTGACCCACCGCGGCCCCGGCCGCGCGAGACCCACGGAGCCCCCGCACGCCGTCCGGTGTGCGGGGGCTCCGTGCTGCGCCTGCACGGGGCCCGTGAGGTGGGCGTCCCCGGATCGGGAAGGACGCGGCCGGTCGAGACTCGGTAACGGCGTCCCTGGACCGGTGACAGCGAACGTTGCCCGACGTAACGTTCCCGATCGGGCCGGCCCCACGACGGCGTCGGTCGCGCACGGTGCACGAGCGGGGGACGGCATGGTCACGACGGAGCGACCGGGAGAACCGGGGACCGGGGGGACGGGCACGACCCGTCGTCGCGACCCGAGGCAGATCGCGATCTGGGTCGCGGTGGCGGTGGTGGGCGCGATCGCCTGGTCGATCGTCGCGTTCACCCGCGGCGAGGAGATCTCCGCGGCTTGGCTGGTGTTCGCCGCCGTCGCGTCCTACGCGATCGGCTACCGCTTCTACTCCCGCTTCATCGCCCACCGCGCGCTGCGCGTGGACGACACCCGCGCCACACCGGCCGAACGTCTCGACGACGGGCAGGACTTCCAGCCCACCGACCGGCGGGTGCTGTTCGGTCACCACTTCGCGGCCATCGCTGGCGCGGGCCCGCTGGTCGGCCCGGTGCTCGCGGCGCAGATGGGCTACCTGCCGGGCACGATCTGGATCATCGTCGGGGTCGTGTTCGCGGGCGCGGTCCAGGACATGGTCACGCTGTTCTTCTCCACCCGCCGCAGCGGGCGCAGCCTCGGCCAGATGGCCCGCGAGGAGATCGGTCCGGTCGGCGGGACGGCGGCCATCGTCGCCGTCCTCGCCATCATGGTGATCCTGCTGGCGGTGCTGGCGCTGGTCGTCGTCCAGGCCCTGGCCGACTCGCCGTGGGGCACGTTCTCGCTCGCGATGACGATCCCGATCGCCCTGTTCATGGGCTTCTACCTGCGCTACCTGCGCCCGGGGAAGATCATCGAGGTCTCGGTGCTCGGCGTCGCGCTGATGCTGCTGGCGATCGTCGGCGGCGGCTGGGTGCAGAACTCGTCCTGGGGCGAGGTCTTCCACCTGACCGCGAACCAGCTGACCCTCGCGCTGGTGGTCTACGGCTTCGCCGCCTCGGTGCTGCCGGTCTGGATGCTGCTCGCCCCGCGCGACTACCTGTCGTCGTTCATGAAGGTCGGCGTGGTCGTGCTGCTCGCCGCCTCGATCCTGCTGGCCTGGCCGTCGCTGCAGATGGACGCGCTGACCCGGTTCGCCTCCGACGGGCAGGGCCCGGTCGCGGCGGGCTCGCTGTTCCCGTTCGTCTTCATCACCATCGCCTGTGGTGCCCTGTCCGGGTTCCACGCCCTGGTCGCCTCGGGCACGACACCGAAGCTGATCCAGAAGGAGTCCCAGATCCGGGTCATCGGCTACGGCGCGATGCTCACCGAGTCCTTCGTCGCGATCATGGCACTGGCCGCGGCCTGCATCCTCGACCCCGGCCTCTACTTCACGATGAACATGCCCGCGACGGTGCTCGGGCCGACCGTCGAGACCGCCTCCGCCGCGGTGGCGCAGATCGGGTTCACCATCTCCCCGGCCGACCTCACCGCGGCCGCGCAGGCAGTGGAGGAGCACACACTGGTCGGGCGCTCCGGCGGGGCGCCGACCCTGGCCGTCGGGCTGTCGACGGTGTTCTCCCAGGTCTTCGGCGGCGCCGCGATGCGCGCCTTCTGGTACCACTTCGCGATCATGTTCGAGGCGCTGTTCATCCTCACCACGGTGGACGCCGGCACCCGCGTCGGACGCTTCATCCTGCAGGACACGATCGGCAACGTGGTGCCGCGCTTCCGCGACACGAGCTGGCGGCCGGGCGCCTGGATCTGCAGCGCCGTCATCGTCGGGGCCTGGGGCTACCTGCTCTACGCCGGCGTCAACGACCCGCTGGGCGGCATCTACCAGCTCTTCCCGCTGTTCGGCATCGCCAACCAGCTGCTCGCCGCCGTCGCACTGGCCGTCTGCACCACGCTGCTGATCCGCTCCGGCCGTGCCCGCTACGCACCGATCACGCTGGTCCCGCTGGTGTTCGACGCCGTCGTCACCCTGACCGCGAGCTACCAGAAGATCTTCTCCGACAACCCCAAGCTCGGGTTCTGGGCCCAGCGCGACCAGTACCAGGCCGCGCTCGACGCCGGGAAGACGAGCCTGGGCACCGCCAGGACCGTCGAGGCCATGCAGAAGGTGGTGGTGAACACGACCGTCGACACCGTGCTCACCGCCCTGTTCGCGCTGCTCATCGTGATCGTCCTGGCCGACTCGGTCCGGGTGTGGGTCGCCGCGCTGCGCGGACGCCCGCTGCCCGGCGGCTCCGAGGACCCGTACGTCGAGTCCCGGATCCAGGCCCCTGCCGGGCTGATCCCCACTCGCTCCGAACGCGAGCTCGCCAGGGCCGGGGGCTCCGGATGAGCCGGCTCCGGGCGTTCTGGACGTTCGTGCGCGAGCTCGCCGGGGAGCGCGACTACGAGCGGTACCTGGCCCATCGGGCGGCCCACCACCCCGGTGCGCCGGTGCTGGGCGAGCGCGAGTTCTGGCGGGAGCGGACCGACCGCCAGGACCGTGTTCCCTCCGCCCGCTGTTGCTGATCGGGTAAGTTCACTCCGATGGAGCAGTGTTTGAACTGCCTTGGTCGCTCACTGTGGACAGCGAAGGACGCCGAAAGGGGCGACGTTGCCCGGTCTCGACGAGATCGGCCCAGCATAGAGCCCTGACCGGTAGCCTTTCGCGGGAGATCGGGGACGTCCGAACGGCGATCCCGCACCCGCCGTGTACCCCGAACGGGACACGGCTCCGTCGCTCCTCGTGACGGCGGCCGGCCGGTCCCGGCCGGACGATCACGGGGGAGGCGGAACACCGGGCCGTCCACGGCGATACACACCGTGAACGTCGTCCCCGGGGCGACGACACGGGTACGGCGGAGGTGTGAGACGAGATGCTGGACGTCCGGGTGTCCCAGGACACGGACATCGACGCGCTCGTCGCGTTCGTCGAAGGGCTGGCGTCGGCCGGCCGCGGCGGAGGGGCACCGCGGGCGGCGGCGGCGCGGATCACCGCCGAACTGCGCGCCGGCCGGGTGCCGGCCGGTCTGCGGACCCTGTCGACCGCGCTGGGGGCCGCGGCCCCGCCGCGCTCCGAGGAGGACCCCGCCCACCCGTCGACACTGCTCGGCGTGGTGGCCGAGGAGCCGCTCGTCGTGCTCTCCGACAGCAGCCCCGGCGAGCTCGCCAGGGCGCTGGCCGAGCTGACCGGCTACGGCATGCGCGTCCTGGTGACCGGTGCGTCCGCCGAGCGGGTCGCCGCGGTGCACGACTCGCTGCCGGTGAGCGTGGAGGGTCGGGTCGCCACCTCGTTCCCGGAGCTGCCGGTCCGCGAGCTGCAGCGGCTGCGCCGCCTGCTGGCCCGGGTCGGCGCGGACCGCACCGCCCGGCGCGGCCAGCGCCTCCCCGACGCCGACGGCATGCCCGACCCGGCGGACGTCGCGGGCTGCTGCGAGCGGGCCGCACGGGTCGTGGCCGGCGCCGAGACCGGCGAGGCCCGGATCGTCCCCGGTCTGCTGCGCGACCTCGACGCCGCCCGGCGCGGGGCCGTCACCCAGGTCTCCCGGTGCGTCCTGGGCTCGCTGGAGGCCATCGCCGCGGCCCCGGACGCCGAGCGGCTGCGCGAGGTCGTCGGTCGCCTGGTCCACCAGGGACTGCGCGCCGAGTTCGAGGCGCTGCAGGGGCACGCGGCCCGCCAGCGCGACGACCGCGCCCGGCACGCCGCCGGTCCCACGGTCGAGATCGTGGAGCCGCTGCCCCAGGGCGGCGCCGACCTCGTCCGCCGCTACCTGGACTTCCTCGACTCCGGCGGCCGGACCCGGTCCTACTTCCGCCCGCAGGAGCAGAAGGACGCCGAGCCGCACCTGCGCCGCTTCCGTGTCGGCGGGGAGGCCCCGCAGAGCTACGACCACGTGGTCGCAATCGTCCGGCACCTGGATCTGGCCCGCCGCGATGACAAGATCGCGCGGCTGTGCGCGGTGCTGGGCCTGCCGATCCCGCGGGACCCCTCCGAGCTGCCCGCGCTCACCGACACCCTGGACCGGGTGGCGGCGACCGCCCGGTCGGTCGGCGCGCTGCGCCACGACGTGCTGTTCCTGCAGCAGGACTCCCCGGTCTCGGTGCCGGACCTGGCCGCCGCCGAGCGGGTCGCCCGCGCGATCGTCGACTACGACGAGCACGGCGACCCCGCCGAGGCCGCCGACGAGCTGGAACGCCTGGCCGCCACCTGCGCCGACCGGGTGCCCTACGGGGCGCGGGCGCCGGAGCACGACGCCGTCGTGGACGCGCTGCGGGCACACGACCCGCAGGCCTACGCCGACGCGCTCGAGGAGCTCGACCGTGCCCGGCGCGAGGTCGCCGACCGCGACGAGCTGGACCGGCTGCTCGGCGAACTCGCCCGGACCCACCCGCAGCTCGCCGAGACCTGGGCGGCCGACGCCGGCCGTGGCGTCCCCGGCTTCGGCCTGGTCGTCTGCGAGCCCCTCGACGACGTCCTCGGCGCGCTGCCCCCGGCGGACACCGCCGACCTGGTGGTCGTGCTGGGTGCGGGCGCGATGCAGGCCGACGGGCTGCTGCTGACCGCGGCGGCGCCGCGGATGCTCGCCGTCGTCGGGGACGAGCCGCGGGCCGCCTCGTCCGGGACGACCCTGCTCGAGGTGCTGAACCAGGCCTCGGCGCGCTTCCTGCGCGGCACCGGGGACCGCACCGCCGCCGTGCGGCCGGGCCCCGGGTCCCCGGTCGTGCCGCCGCTGCCGTCGGTCCCCGCCGCCCGGACGGCCGCGGAGGCACCGGAGATCCCGGTCACCGTCCTGGTGCAGGCCGGACAGGCCGGCGCCCACGAGACCGTCGACCCGTCGGTGCCCGCGCCGCGCCCGGCTCCGCGCGGGTCGGACACGACCCCGCCCGACGACGAGCCGTCCCGCCCGTCGACACCGTCGGCAATGGCACCGGGTCCGCGCCCGGCCGTCACGGGCGGCCGTGACGACTGAGCGTCAGCTGCTCGCGCGGAGCGTCGCGGCGACCCGCGCGAGCAGCACGAACGGGTCGGTGTCCGGCGGCCCCGCCGGCTGCCAGCGCTGCCCCGAGCCGGGGTCGGCGACGCGGTACAGCGTCCAGCTGCCCGGCCCGGGGTCGTCGACCCGCAGCTGCGCCAGTGCCGTCGACGACCATGCCGCACCCAGCTCCGGGAACGTGGGCGGCCGCCGGTCGAGGATCGTGACGGTGTTGCCGGCGGTGGTGTAGGCGATCCGGCGCCGGTCGCTCTCGCCGTCGGGCACCTGCTCGGTGCACCAGGTCGCGAGCTGCGTGCGGACCTGCTCCGGGACTCCCATGGCGCGACATGGTCCCGGATCGGGCCGCGTGTGCGGAAGAGCCGTCTCCGTCGGAGGTCGTAGGCCGCAGTGCCGACCTGCGCCCGATGTGCCGGGGGCCCGTTCCGGCGAGGCTCGACGACATGATCACCGCACGCCGGACCGGCGGCCCGCCCCGCCGCAGCGCTGCCACCGTCGCCCTGCTCGTCCTCCTGGTCGCGGCTCTGGTCGGTGGCTGGGCGGCCCCGGCCGCACCGGCCCCCGCCCCGGCTCCGCGGACGGCCGTCCCGACCGCTCCGCTCACCGCCGCCGACGTCGGCGCCTGGCTGGACGGCCTCGTCCCCGCCGCGCTCGACCGGAGTGGGATCGCCGGGGCCGCGGTCACCGTCGTTCGCGACGGGCAGGTGCTCGCCGCCCGCGGCTACGGCTCGGCCGGACCGGGCAGGCCGGTCGACCCCGTCCGGACACTGTTCCGGGTCGGGTCTGTGTCGAAGGTGGCCACCGCGGTCGCCGTGCTGCAGCTCGCCGACCGCGGCCTCGTCGACCTCGACGCCGACGTCCGCCGCCATCTCGACATCGACGTGCCGATGCCCCGCGGCCCGGTGACCCTGCGGAACCTGCTGAGCCACACTGCGGGCTTCGAGGAGCAGATCCGCGGGCTCATCCGCACCGGGCCGGGTGGCCCGTCACTGCGGGAGTTCCTCGCCACCGACCCGCCCGAGCAGGTCAGCACCCCCGGCACCGTGCCGTCGTACTCCAACTACGGCTACGGCCTGGCCGGGCACGTCGTCGAGCGGGTCACCGGCGAGCCCTTCGAGCGGTACGTGCAGCGCGAGGTGCTCGACCGCGCCGGGATGACGACCGCGACCTTCGACCAGCCGCTGCCCGCGGCCGTCGCCGCGGCGATGTCGGACGGCCACACCAGCGTCGACGCCCCGCCGATGCCGTTCGAGTTCGTCAGCCCGGCCCCGGCGGGGTCGCTGAGCGCGTCGGCCACCGACATGGGCCGGTTCGCCTCAGCCCTGCTCGGCGCACCCGGTTCGACCCCGCTGCTCTCCCCCGCCGCGTGGGCACTCATGCAGCGCCCGGCGCTGGGCCCGGACACCCTCGGCGCGCTCGCCGACGGCCCGCGGATGGCACTCGGGGTGTTCGACGAGAGCCGCAACGGCCACCTCGTCCTCGGCCACGGCGGCGACACCCAGTGGTTCCACTCGCACCTGCAGCTGTACCCGGCCGAGCGGATCGGCGTGTTCGTCACGACGAACAGCATCGGTCGCGGCGGCGCGGACACCCTGGATCTGCGGCGCGCGGTGACCGAGGGGTTCACCGACCGCTACCTCCCCGGTCCGGCGGGCCCGGCGCCGGCTCCGGACGCGGGCACCCCGGCCAGGGCCGCCGCGATCGCGGGGACCTACGAGTCGGCCCGGCGGTCGGAGAGCACCTTCATGGGGGCGATGAACCTGCTGGCCCAGATGCGCGTGGCGGCCCGGCCGGACGGCACGCTGCTGGTCTCGCCCGCCCCGAACGACGTCCGCCCCGCCGCCTACGCCGAGGTCCGGCCCGGGCTGTGGCGGGAGGTCGGCGGGCAGCGGCTCCTGACCGTGCGCACCGATGCCGACGGCCGGGTCACCGCACTGGGTCACGACGCGGCGTTCACCGAGCTGTCGGTCGGCCCGCTGCGTGACGCGACGCTGCTCGGCACGGTGCTGGCCGGCTCGGTCGTGGTGCTCCTCGGTGCGCTCGTCGCCCGGCCGGCGGGGGCGCTGTGGCGCCGCCGGTACGGCGTGGTCGTCGCGACCCGGCCGCGGGCCGACCGGGTCGCGCACGGTCTCACCCGGGCCGCGGCGCTCGCGGCGCTCGTCGCGCTCACGGGCTGGGTGGTCTCGGTGCTCACGATCGCGTCGCTGGGCGAGGTGCCGCTCCCGGTGCTGCGCGGGCTCCAGGTGCTCCAGTGGATCGGGGTGGTGGGCGTGCCCGTCGCGGCGGCCGGGGTGGTCACCGCACTGCGCGCCAGGGCCGGCGCGTGGTCGGTGACCGGCCGGGTGATGCTGCTGCTCGCCCTGGCCGGCATCGCGGTGGTGGCGGTCGTGGCGGGCCTGCTGCTGCCGAGCCTCACCTACTGAGCCCTACGATCACCCCACCCGAGGCCGGAGACCCCATGCACCCGCACCCCGAACCGCCACCCCGCACGGTCGTGGAACGGCTCGACGCCCGGCTCACCGCGCTGGGCCTGGCCGGACCGCGACGCCGCGACACCGCGCTGGCGGTGCTCGTCGCGGCCGGGACGCTCGCGGTGGTCACCCCGGTGGTGCTGGCACCGGGCCCGGCCGCGGAGCTGGGCCTCGCGCAGGGCACGGTGGCGCTGGCACTCGGGGTGGTGACAGTGCAGAACCTGCTGCTGGCGCTGCGCCGCACCGCCCCCGCGGTCTGTCTGGCGCTGACGGTCGGGCTGGGGCTGGTGAACGTCGTCCTGATGCCGGTGGGTGCGGCGCTGCGCGGCCCGGCGACGGCGATCGCGGCCGGCACCTGCGGGTCGCGGCTCCCGGCGCGCCGGGCCGGGGCCCTGGTCGGCGCCGCGGCGGTCGTCGAGACGGCCGTGGTGCTCACCGGGACCGCGGTACGCCCGTCCGGCGACGCGCTGCTCGGCGCGGGCGGGCTGGTCGTCTCGCAGGTGCTGTCGGCGGTCCTGGTCTACGGCGGCCCGCTGCTGCTGGGTGTGTACCTGCGGACCCGGCGGCGCTACGCCGAGCTGGACCGGGTGCACACCGCCGGTGTCGTCGCGGCGTACCGGGAACGGGCGGACGCCGCCGTCGCCCGGGAGCGGGCCCGGATGGCCCGGGAGCTGCACGACGTCGCCGCGCACCACCTGTCGGCGATGGTGGTGCAGGCCGCGGTGGTCGAGCGGCTGGTGGACCGGGACCCGGACGAGGCGCGGCGGACGGCGTCCCGGCTGCGGGAGCAGGGTCGCCGCACCCTGCACGACCTGCGTCTGGTCGTCGGGGCGCTGCGGGAGCCGAGGGCGGGCGGCGCCGAGGCCGATACCCCGGTGCCCGGCCTCGCCGAGCTCGACGGGCTCGTGGAGCAGGCCCGGGAGCTGGGCGGTCCGGTGGAGCTGGTCCGGCGCGGGGACCCGGGCGAGCCGTCCCCGGTCGCCGACGTCACCTGCTACCGGGTGGTGCAGGAGGCACTGGCCAACGCCCGTGAGCACGCCCCCGGCGCCCCGGTCCGGGTGACGGTGACCCACGCCGACGACCGGGTCGCCGTCGAGGTCGTGAACGGGCCCGCGCGCGGCACCCCGGCGCCCTCCGCCGACGCCCCGGGCACCCGCGGGTTCGGGCTGGCCGGGATGCGCGAGCGCGCGCAGCTGGTCGGCGGGACGTTCTCCGCGGTCCGGACCGACGACGGCGGCTGGCAGGTCCGCCTGGTCGTCCCGCACGACCCCGGCCCGGAGACCGGAGGGGGACGCGCGTGATCAGGGTGGTGCTGGCCGACGACCAGGCCGTCGTCCGGGCCGGGTTCCGGATGTTCCTGGAGCTGGCCGGCGACGTCGAGGTCGTCGGAGAGGCCGCGAGCGGGCCGGAGGCCGTGGCGCTGGCGCGCGCGCACCGGCCCGACGTGGTCTGCATGGACGTCCGGATGCCCGGCGGGAACGGGCTCGTCGCGACCCGGGAGATCACCGGCCTCGACGACCCGGTCCCCGCGGTCCTCGTCGTCACCACCTTCGACCTCGACGACTACGTGTTCGGCGCGCTGGAGGCGGGCGCGAGCGGGTTCGTCCTCAAGGACACCCACCCCGACGACCTCGTCGACGCCGTCCGCCGCCTCACCCGTGGCGACGGGCTGATCGACCGGACCGTCACCCGCCGGGTGATCGCCGAGTTCGCGCGGCGCCGCCCCGCACCGGACACCGCGCCCGACGGCGGGGTCGCCCCGCTGACGCCGCGGGAGACCGAGATCGTGCGGATGCTGGCCCGCGGGCTCTCCAACGCCGAGATCGCCGAGGAGCTGGTCGTCGAGACGTCGACGGTGAAGTCGCACCTGGGCCGGGCGATGGCGAAGATCGGCACCCGGGACCGGCTGCAGACCGTCGTGTGGGCCTATCGGACGGGGGTCGCGGCGCCCGATCCCGACTAGCGTCCGGGACATGGCACAGCACGAGGTGAGCAGGTTCGGGCACGTCGACCTCGACGGGCTCCCGCCGGACCTGGCGGAGCGGATCGGCGCGATCGCCGAGCGCTCCGGGTTCGTCCCCAACGTGTTCCGGGCCCTGGGCCGGCGCCCGCGGGAGCTGCGGGCGTTCCTGGACTACCACGACGCGTTGATGGACTCCGACGACGGACTGTCCAAGGCCGAACGCGAGCTGGTCGTCGTCGCCACCTCGGGGGCCAACGACTGCACCTACTGCGTCGTCGCGCACGGGGCGATCCTCCGGATCCGGTACAAGGACCCGGAGATCGCCGACCGCGTCGCGACCAACCCCTACGCGGTCGAGCTGTCGGAGCGCGAGCGCGCGATCGTCGACCTGGCCCTGCTGGTCGCCCGGAGCTCGGAGTCGCTGACCGAGGCCGATCTCGACGACGCCCGCGCCGCCGGCCTGACCTCCGACGAGATCTGGGACGTCGGCGCGATCACCGCCCTGTTCGCGATGTCGAACCGGCTCGCGCACCTGACCGCGCTGCGCCCCAACCCGGAGTTCTTCCTGATGGGACGCATCCCCCGGAGCTGAGCTCCGCGGCCGATGTTCCCTCAACGCCCCCATCGGGGCTGTTCCCGCAACGCCCCCATCGGGGCTGTTCCCGCAACGCCCCCATCGGGGCTGTTCCCGCAACGCCCCCATCGGGGCCGGGAACGACGGCCCGGCTCCCGGGGCGGGCCCAGACTGCTCCACGGCGGGCCGCGGTGCGGGCGGCCGCCGGGAGGAGGACGGCGATGTCCCACGGGGTCCTGACCCGCGAGCAGCTCGGCCACCCGCCTCGGCGAACACCCGGGTGACGTAGCGGCCGGAGACCCCGAAGCGCCGGGCGACGGTGTCGACGGAGAGGCCGGGGTCGGTGAGCTGGTCCAGGACGAACCGTTGCGGCGTCGCGGCGAGGGCGACCGGGCCGGTCGGGAGTGTCTCGGTGCCCCCGAGCGAGCCGAGCAGGGCGCCGAGGATCTCGAGCACGGCGGACGACATCCGGGCGGCGGGCACCGGATCCAGGTCGCCGGCGGCCCGCCCGAGCGGGCCGAGCGTCGCGGCCAGCACGCGCAGCGCCGGCGTCGGGGCCGGAATCGTCCGCGCGAGCCCCGCGGCGACGGCCGTCCCGCCGAGCTCCGCGCACTCCCCGGTCACCTGCACCGTCACACAACGTGGACTCCTCGCAGACCAGGGACGGCCGGTCCCGGCTGCGGTACAGCACGGCCTCCCCGGCGACGGCCCGGGCGACCCGGCCCGCCTGGGCCACCCGCAGCGCTCCGCTGTGCTGGATCGACAGGAAGAGCGTGTCCGGTGCGTCGTCCACCGACCCGGACCGGGTCATCCGGCACGGATCGGCGGCGATCCGGGAGACGCCCACCCCGGCCGTCGACGGCGCACCCGGCGATCTCGCCGTGGAACCCCGACGGACCCGTGACCGGGGGCCGGACCCGGAGCGGGACGACACCGGTGTCCGCGATCGCGCTCCACTCGTCGAACGAGGAGGCCACCGCGGTTGAACATCCCCGGATGCTAACCCGGCCGCGGCGCCCGACCGTTCAGAGCACCTTCGACAGGAACGCGCGGGTGCGCTCCTCCTTCGGGTCCGACAGCACCGCGCGCGGGTCACCGGACTCGACGATCCGGCCGTCGTCCATGAAGACCAGCGCGTCGCCGACCTCACGGGCGAAGCCCATCTCGTGGGTCACGACGACCATCGTCATGCCCTCGCGGGCCAGCTCGCGCATCACGTCGAGCACCTCGCCGACCAGCTCCGGGTCCAGCGCCGAGGTCGGCTCGTCGAACAGCATCAGCTTCGGCCGCATCGCCAGCGCCCTGGCGATCGCCACCCGCTGCTGCTGCCCGCCGGACAGCTGCGCGGGGTAGGCGTCGGCGCGGTCGCCGAGCCCGACCCGGGTGAGCAGCTCGACCGCCCGCTCGCGCGCGGCCGCCCGGGACTCGCGGCGCACGACGACCGGCGCCTCCATCACGTTCTCCGCCGCGGTCCGGTGCGGGAACAGGTTGAACCGCTGGAACACCATGCCGACCTCGCGGCGCTGGCGGCCGAGCGCGGAGTCGCGGAGCCGGTAGAGCGTCCCGTTCTCCTCGCGCAGCCCCATCAGCTCGCCGTCGACCCACAGCCGTCCGGTGTCGATGGTCTCCAGGTGGTTGATGCACCGCAGCAGGGTCGACTTGCCCGAGCCGGACGGCCCGATCACGCAGCACACCTGCCCCGCCTCGACGACGAGGTCGACGCCGCGCAGCACCTCGACGTCGCCGAAGCTCTTGCCGACCGACTCGGCTCGCACCATCGGGGTCACGAGGTCTTCCCTCCGGTCCGGAACGAGAACAGCCGCACCAGCGGGGTCGCCTCGGTGACCGCACCGGCCACGCCGCGGCCGTAGCGACGTTCGACGACACGCTGGCCGGCGGTGAGCAGCGAGGTCAGCAGCAGGTACCAGGCCGCGGCCACGATGAGCAGCGGGATGGTCTGGAAGTTCGTCGAGTAGATCCGCTGCACCGAGGTGAGCAGGTCGGTGTAGCCGATGACGACGACCAGAGACGTCGTCTTCAGCATGCCGATCGTCTCGTTGCCGGTCGGCGGGATGATCACCCGCATCGCCTGCGGGAGGACGACCCGGCGCAGGGTCTGCGCGCGGGTCATGCCGAGTGCTCCGGCGGCCTCGCTCTGGCCCTGGTCGACCGACTGGATGCCACCGCGCACGATCTCGGCCATGTAGGCGGCCTCGTTCAGCCCGAGGCCCAGCAGACACGCCAGGAACGGCGTGATCAGCGAGTTCGTGTCGAACACGACGAACTCGGGGCCGAACGGGATGCCGAGCGACAGGTTCGGGTAGAGCGAGGACAGGAAGCTCCAGAACAGCAGCTGGGCGATCAGCGGGGTGCCGCGGAACAGCCACAGGTAGACCCCGGACACCCCGGACAGCACCGGGTTCGGCGACAGCCGCATGACCGCCAGCCCGATCCCGCCCACGATGCCGATCAGCATCGACAGGACGGTCAGGACCAGGGTGTTCGCGAGCCCGTTCAGCACCGGGCCGGCGAACAGGTACTGCGCGACCACCGGCCAGCCGAAGTTCTCGTTGGTCAGCAGCGAGTTGACCAGCATCGCGCCCAGGACCGCGAGCACCGCGATCGCGACCCACCGTCCGGGGTGCCGGACCCCGATCGCGTCGCGGGGCTCGGGTCGGGCGCCGGTGGTCGCCGGCTCAGCCACCGTTCACCGAGGACGTGGGGATCGCGCCGTTGCCGACGTTCCACTTGTCGAGGATCCGCTTGTAGGTGCCGTCGTCGATCAGCGACTGGACCGCGCCCTGCACGGCCTGCGCGTACTGGCCGTCGTTCTTCTTCAGCGCGATGCCGTACGGCGCGGTGTCGTAGGGCTGCCCGACGACCTCGACCGCACCGTTGGTGGTGGTCTGCGCGTAGGCGGCGACCGGGGAGTCGGCGAGCATCGCGACGATCCGGTTCGAGTTCAGCGCGAGCGTCACGTCGGTCTGCGCCTGCAGCTCGGTGACCTGGATGGCCGGCTTGCCCTCGTCGGTGCACTTCTTGTTGCGGGCCTGCACGTCCTCGACCTGCACGGTGCCCTGCTGGACGCCGATCGCCTTGCCGCAGAGGTCGTTCGGGTCGATCCCGTCCGGGTTGCCCTTGCGGGTCGCCAGGCTGGTGCCCGCGGAGAAGTAGCTGACCATGTCGAGGACCTGGGTGCGCTCGGGGTTGACGGTGAACGAGGAGATGCCCGCCTCGTAGCGGCCGCCGGTGATGCCCGGGATGATCCCGGAGAACTGGCTCTGCTCGAACCTCGCGGTCAGGCCGAGCTTCTGGGCGACCGCGGTGCCCAGGTCGACGTCCATGCCGATGATCGTCGTGCCGTCGGGCGCGGTGAACTCGTTCGGCGGGTAGGTCGGGTCGGTGCCGACGACCCACGTGCCGTCCCGCTTGACCTCGTCGGGGACGAGGGCGGCGAGCCGGTCGTCCTCGGCGACGGCCGGGATCGGGGCGTCGGTACCGGTTGCTCCGGCGGAGCCGCCTCCCCCGCTGCCGTCGCCGCCGGCACCACAGCCGGCCAGGACCAGTGCGGTCAGTGCGGTCAGTGCGATCCCGGTCAGGGAGCGGACACTGCGGGTCCTCGCGGTCGTCATGCGGTTGCCTTCCAGATGATGCCGGGTCGAACGGCGGGGATCCTGCCACTTGGGGAGTGGTTCCCGCCGCCTGGCGACCGATCCGTTACGTGCTCGTCCCATGACGCCGCGAGCCCGCGCCGGGCCGCGCACGTTCGCCTACTGTTGGTGCGACGACCGGGCGTCGCGGCACCGACGCGGCGCCCCACCGTCACGGAGGTCCTCGACGATGTCGTTGTTCCGCAGGCTCACCGTTCTGGCCGGCGCGGTGGAGGCCGCCCGCCGCTACGCCCGGTCCCACCCGGACCAGGCGGGCAAGGCCCTCGACTCCGCCGCCCAGTTCGTCGACAAGCAGACCAAGGGCAAGTACACGAACCAGATCGCCGGCGCCGCCCGCAAGGCGAAGGACGCCGCGGGCATCCCGCAGCCCGGCTACGGCTTCGGCTCGCCGGGCACCACCCCG
The DNA here is from genome assembly GCF_001294645.1 of Pseudonocardia sp. HH130629-09. Lineage (NCBI taxonomy): Bacteria > Bacillati > Actinomycetota > Actinomycetes > Pseudonocardiales > Pseudonocardiaceae > Pseudonocardia > Pseudonocardia sp. HH130629-09. The sequence continues at coordinate 5,881,228 of NZ_CP011868.1, read as the reverse complement.
CCCGCCCCGCCCCGCGCGGCCGCCGGGAACCCGCCGTACCCGGCGGGCGGTGCCGACGCTCCGACGCAGCGCACCCCGCAGCAGCCCCCGGCGTTCCCGCCGCCGAACCCGGAGCGTCCGCACGGCGCCTGACCTCCCTCCACGACGGTCCCGGCCGGGCGCCGGGACCGTCGTATGTGGACGTCCGACGGTCCGTCGTCCACCCGTCGGCCCGCCCGCCGCCGGTTCTCCTCGGGGCCGGTGACGTGCCAGGATCGGCGGCGACGCGCCTGCGCGTCCCGGGGCCGCACCACCCGCACGGGCCTGGAGCCGACGCTCCCGGGCGCCACCCCGCCCGGTGCGACCGAGGAGGTCTGCCGTGGACGAACCCCAGGCGTGGATACCGACCGATCCGCGGTCGCAGCCCAGCCACGACCAGGTCGTCGCGGGGCTGAAGGGCGTCGACGAGGGCGGGCCCGAGCTCGTCCAGTTGCTCACCCCCGAGGGCGAGCGGGTGCCGGACGAGCGGTTCGACCGCTACACCGTCGACATCACCGCCGAGGACCTGCGGTCGCTCTACCGCGACCTCGTCCTGGTCCGGCGCGCCGACCGCGAGGGCAACTCCCTGCAGCGTCAGGGCGAGCTCGGCCTCTGGGTGCCGCTGCTCGGCCAGGAGGCCGCGCAGGTCGGCTCCGGCCGCGCGCTCGCGCCCGAGGACATGTGCTTCCCCAGCTACCGCGAGCACGGCGTCGCCTGGTGCCGCGGGGTCGACCCGACCGAGCTGCTCGGCATCTTCCGGGGGACCGACCACGGCACTTGGGACCCGGTCGCGACCCGGTTCCACCCGTACACGATCGTCATCGGCAACCAGTGCCTCAACGCCGCCGGCTACGCGATGGGCCAGCGCTTCGAGTCGAAGGTCGGCGATCGCGATACGGGCGAGGCCACCATCTGCTACTTCGGCGACGGCGCCACCAGTCAGGGCGACGTGCACGAGGGCTTCGTCTGGGCCGCCGCCTACGACGCGCCGCTGGTCTTCTTCTGCCAGAACAACCAGTGGGCGATCTCGGTGCCCGCGGAGCGCCAGACCCGGGTGCCGCTCTACCAGCGCGCCCGCGGCTACGGCTTCCCCAGCGTCCGGGTGGACGGCAACGACGTGCTGGCCTGCCTCGCCGTCACCCGCTGGGCGCTCGACGAGTGCCGCACCGGCAACGGCCCGGTGCTGATCGAGGCGTTCACCTACCGGATGGACTCCCACACCACCTCCGACGATGCGACCCGCTATCGGCTCGCCGACGAGGTCGAGCTGTGGAAGCTCAAGGACCCGATCGAGCGGGTGCGGGTGCACCTGGCCCGGCGGCACGGCGTCGGCGCCGACTTCTTCGACGCCGTCGATGCCGAGGCCGACGCGCTGGGCGAGCGGATGCGGGCCTTCTGCCGGGCGATGCCCCAGCCCGGCCCGGAGCGGATATTCTCCCAGGTCTACGCCGAGCCGTCGCCGACGGTGGAGCGCCAACGCGAGGAGTTCCTGGCCTACCACGCGTCGTTCGCCGACCAGGAGGGCTGATCCGTGCCGACCACGATGGCCAAGGCACTGAACGACGGGCTGCGTGCCGCGATGGAGCGCGACCCCAAGGTGCTCGTCATGGGCGAGGACGTCGGCCGGCTCGGCGGCGTCTTCCGCATCACCGACGGGCTGCAGAAGGACTTCGGCGAGCAGCGCGTGCTCGACACCCCGCTGTCGGAGTCCGGGATCATCGGCGCCGCGATCGGACTCGCGGTGCGCGGGTTCCGCCCGGTCTGCGAGATCCAGTTCGACGGGTTCGTCTTCCCCGGCTACGACCAGATCGTGTCCCAGCTGGCGAAGCTGCGGTACCGGACGCAGGGCCGGGTGCCGGTGCCGGTCGTCGTCCGGATCCCCTACGGCGGCGGGATCGGCGCCGTCGAGCACCACTCCGAGTCGCCCGAGTCGCTGTTCGCGCACGTCGCGGGCCTCAAGGTGGTCACCTGCTCGAACCCGGCCGACGCGCACTGGATGATCCAGCAGGCGATCGTCTCCGACGACCCGGTGATCTTCTTCGAGCCGAAGCGCCGGTACTGGGAGAAGGGCGAGCTCGACGCCGACACCGACCTGGGCTCGGCCTTCCCACTGCACGCCTCGCGCGTGGTGCGGCCGGGCTCGACGCTGACCGTCGCCACCTACGGGCCGATGGTGCGGACCTGTCTCGACGCCGCCGGGGCGGCCGCCGAGGAGGGCCGCGACCTCGAGGTGATCGACCTGCGGTCGCTGTCGCCGCTCGACCTCGGCCCGGTCGCGGAGTCGGTGCGGCGCACCGGACGGCTGGTCGTGGTGTCCGAGGCGCCCCCGGAGGCGTCGGTGACCTCGGAGGTCGCCGCCCGGATCCAGCAGGAGTGCTTCTTCTCGTTGGAGGCGCCGGTGCTGCGCGTGACCGGCTTCGACACGCCCTACCCGCCGTCGCGGCTGGAGGAGGAGTACCTGCCGGACCTGGACCGGGTGCTCGACGCCGTCGACCGTTCCCTGGCCTGGTGAGGAGGAGCACATGCGTGAGCACTTCAAGCTGCCCGACGTCGGCGAGGGGCTGACCGAGGCCGAGATCGTCACCTGGCGGGTGGCGCCCGGGGACACGGTTGCGGTCAACGACGTCATCGTGGAGATCGAGACGGCGAAGGCGGCCGTGGAGCTGCCCTCGCCGTGGGCCGGGACGGTCGGTGAGCTGCTGGTCGAGCCGGGCGCGACCGTCGCGGTGGGGACGCCGATCATCGCGATCGACACCGCTGGGTCCGCGCCCGACGCCGACGCCGGAGCCAAGATCGGTGAGGCGGGCAAGGACGGGCGGATCGCGACGCTCGTCGGGTACGGGCCGCGGCAGGGCTCCGCGCGGCGGCGGCCGCGGCGCGATCCCGCTGCCGCCGATCCCGCTGCCGCCGATCCCGCGGCCGCCGATCCCGCTGCCGCCGATCCCGCTGCACCCGCCGCCGCTCCCACCGCATCTGCCGCGGCCGCTGCGCCCGCCGGCTCCGTGGTGCCGGCCCCCTCCGCCGAGCCCCCAGCCGAAGGCTCCGGGAGCCGTGCTGCATCGGGGACGGCCCCGGTCCCGGCGCCCGAGCAGACCACTCCCGCGACCTCCACCGGTCTTCCGGCCGGCGCCGCCCCGGGCGACGGTGTCGGGCCGCGGGCCGCGCAGGTCCCCCTCGCCCCACCGCCGGTCCGCCTGCTCGCGCGAGAGCTGGGCGTCGACCTGCGGACCGTGAGGGGGACCGGGCGGGACGACCGGATCACCCGTGAGGACGTGCACGCCGCCGCGACGGGTGCCGGGCTCACGGACGCCGGGAACGACGCTGCGGTCGACGGCCGCGCCGCCGGGACATCCGATGTCGGGGCATCCGAGGACGGGGCATTCGCTGCCGGGACGTCCGCTGCCGGGGCGTCGGTCGCCGGGGGCGCCGTCGTGGCGGGGGCCGCCGGAGGTGTCACCGGAGCCGCTGTCGCGGGCGCCGCTGCCCCGGGTGCCGTCGACCGGACTGCTGCTGCTGGTCAGACTGCCGCCGCCCAGGGTGGTGTCGCCGGCCAGGGCGCCGGGGAGTCGGCGGGGGCTCCGGCCGGGCCGGGCGCGAGCGCCACCACCCGACCCACCGAGGACCGCCGCGAGCCCATCCGCGGCGTCCGCAAGGCCACCGCCGCGGCGATGGTCGCGAGCGCGTTCACGGCGCCGCACGTCACCGAGTTCCTCGACGTCGACGTCACCGAGACGATGGCCCTGCGCGACCGGCTGCGGGCCTCGCGCGAGTTCGCCGGGGTCAAGCTGACCCCGCTGGCGTTCGTCGCGAAGGCCGCCTGCCTGGCCGCCGCGCGGACCCCGGCGATCAACGCCAGCTGGGACGAGCGCGCCGGCGAGATCGTCTACTTCGCCCGCGTCCAGCTCGGCATCGCCGCCGCGACGCCGCGCGGGCTCGTCGTCCCCAAGATCCGCGACGCGGACACCCTCACCCTGCGCGGCATGGCCGACGCGCTCACGACGCTCACCGACACCGCACGGGCGGGCCGGACCGCCCCGGCCGACCTGGTCGGTGGCACGTTCACCATCACCAACGTCGGTGTGCTCGGCGTCGACATCGGGACGCCGATCATCAACCCCGGCGAGGCCGCGATCCTCGCCGTCGGGTCGATCAAGCCCGCCCCGTGGGTCGTCGACGGCGAGCTGGCCGTGCGCACCGTGTGCCGGCTGGCGTTGTCGTTCGACCACCGCCTCGTCGACGGGGCCGAGGGCTCGCGGTTCCTCGCCGACGTCGGCGCGCTGCTGCACGACCCCGGGATCGCCCTCACCTGGTGACCTGGGGAGATCATCCGAGTGCCCCCGGAGATCGATCCGGGGAACTCGGGCGATCCGGGAGCAGAACGGCGTGCCCGTGCGTTGTACGGGCATGCCGTTCGTGCTGCTCTACGTCGTGCTCGAGATCGTCGCGCTCGCCGGGCTGATCGCGTGGATCGGGCTGGGCTGGACCCTGCTGGTCCTGCTCGCCGGGTCCGTGCTCGGGCTCCTGCTCGCCCGCCGGGAGGGCGTCCGCGCCGCCCGCGCGCTCGCCACCGCGGTTCAGCGCGGGAAGCTGGCGCACGAGGAGGCGACCGACGGGCTGCTCGTCGCCGCCGGCGGCATCCTCATCTTCCTGCCGGGCCTGATCACCGACGTGCTCGGCCTCGCCCTGGTGTTCCCTCCGACCCGGGCCCTGGTCCGGCGTCGCATGGTGAGCGCCGCCGAGCGGGCCGCACCGGGTCTGCGCACCGCGCGGATCCGCTACGGCGCCACCGTGGTGGAGGGGGAGACCGTCACCGAGCCGCGCACGGCGACCGTGTACCCGCGCATCGCCGGTCCCGCCGCGGGCACCGGCCCGGTCGTCGAGGGCGAGGTCGTGGACGGTCCCGACCGCACCTGACCCGTCACCGGGCCCGTGGTCGCCCGGCGCACCCCGCACGCGGTCTCCGCACCCCGTGCGGCGGGTGCGACGGCGGCACCAGGGGGTGCGACGGCCGGGCGCGGCACGCCTCGGGCCGGGGTGGTGGACGGCGGGGACGTTCGGGGGCGTCCCCGCCGTCCCTCTCACCAGCCGGGGCGCGCTCCTGCGAGCAGAGTGCGCAGGCTCTCCAGCCTCCGGCGACGCAGCGTGATCGGCTTCATCCGCAGTGTGGAGTGATGCATCCGGTCGGCGCGGTGCCGTCCTCGGTGTCGACCCACGGCGCTCCCCTCCCGGGTGTAGTCACGTGCGACAGGGTGGTGCACACAGCAGAGTGTTGCTGGTCAGCAGCGGTCGCGGAAGGTCGCGGGGCATGGGCCACCGGATCGTGACGACGACGCCGGCATTCTCCGGCCGCACTCGCACGGTGCGTTCGCGACGGACCCCACGGGCGATGCCGGAGTCGGCCCGGACGGGCAGTGTGACCACGCTGAGTGATTATCAGCGTCGCTGGGTCGCCCGGGTGGCGGGGAGGCGACACGCCGCCGTCGTCTACGGAATTCCGAAGATCGGCGGATACCGTCGTCGCATGGATCCGGTGCGCAACCCGTTCGCCCCCGGCGCGGGTCAGCGCCCGCCCGAGCTGGCCGGTCGGGACCGCGAGGTGGACGCCTTCGAGATCGTCCTGGAACGGGTCGCCCGCGGTCGCCCGGAGCGGAGCCTGGTGCTCACCGGGCTGCGCGGCGTCGGCAAGACGGTCCTGCTCGGCGAGCTGCGCTCGATGGCGATGCACGCCGGCTGGGGCGCCGGGAAGATCGAGGCCCGGCCGGACGCCGACCTGCGACGTCCGCTGTCCGCGGCGCTGCACCGCGCGATCCGCGACCTCGCCGTCCGGCACCGTGCCCCCGAGCGCATCGACGAGGTACTGGGGGTGCTCAAAGCGTTCGCGCTCCGGTCGTCGCCGGAGGGTACGAAGCTGCGGGAGCGCTGGCAGCCCGGCATCGACGTCCCGGTGAAGAACGGGCGCGCGGACTCGGGCGACATCGAGATCGACCTGGTCGAGCTGTTCACCGAGGTCGCCGAGCTCGCCCAGGACGTCGGATCCGGCATCGCCCTGCTGATCGACGAGATGCAGGACCTGCGGCCCGAGGACGTCTCCGCGCTCTGCGCCGCCTGCCACGAGCTGTCCCAGGCCCGGGTGCCCCTCGTCGTCGTCGGGGCGGGGCTGCCGCACCTGCCCGCGGTGCTGTCGGCGTCGAAGTCCTACTCGGAACGGCTGTTCAAGTACTCGCGGATCGACCGGCTGGACCGCTCCGACGCCGACTTCGCGCTGATCGCCCCCGCCGAGCGGGAGGACGCGACCTTCGACCAGGAGGCCCTCGACGACCTCTACGTCCGCTCGGGCGGCTACCCGTACTTCGTGCAGGCCTACGGCAAGGCCGCCTGGGACGCCGCGCCGACCAGCCCGATCGGTGCGAAGGACGTCGAGATGGCCGCCCCCGAGGCCGATGCCGAGCTCGCGGTCGGCTTCTTCGGCTCCCGCTTCGAGCGGGCGACGCCCGCCGAGCGGGAGTACCTGCGGGCGATGGCCGAGCTGACCGACGGGGAGGACCACCCCGTCGAGACGTCGCTGGTCGCCAAGCACCTGGACCGGCGGGCGTCGTCGCTGTCCCCCGCGCGCGACAGCCTGCTCAAGAAGGGCCTCGTGTTCTCGGCCCAGCGCGGGCAGATCGCCTTCACCGTGCCGCACTTCGGGCGGTACCTGCTCGCCAACACCTGAGCCCCACTGCTCCGGACGAGTGAAAACTGTTTGCGGTGTAACGGGTCGTCGTGGCAGTGCGAAACCCCTGCTGAGCCCCGCGGCGCCACCCGACCCCCGACTCGGTAGCGCCGCGGGGCGTTCCACGTTCGGGGCAGGCTGTCGCCCGCCCCGGGCGCTGCCGGGGGCGTCAGGGGTCACCCGTAGCATCGGCCCGGTGGCCGAGCCCAAACTCGAGATCCAGATGCTCCATGACCGAGTCATGATCAAGAGGGTCGAGGGTTCCGGCGAGCGACGGAGCTCGGCCGGAATCGTGATCCCGGCAACCGCACAGGTCGCCAAGCGTCTGGTCTGGGGAGAGGTGGTCGGGGTGGGACAGCACGTGCGCACGGTGAAGGCCGGCGACCGCGTCCTGCTCGCCCCGGAGGACCAGTACGAGGTCGAGATCGCCGGCGTCGGGCACCTGGTCATGCGCGAGCGGGATCTGCACGCGGTGGCCTCCGAGGCCACCCAGCACGGGACCGGTCTCTACCTCTGATCCCCCCCGGGGCGCGCCGGTCCGCACGGACCCGCGGCCCACCCGGTTCGACGGCGGTGTCGACGCAGGCGGCGACGTCGGCCTCGATGACAGAGTCGATGGCAGTGCGGAAAGGAAGTCCCACGTCATGCCCGAGCGCCCTCCCTCGTCCGACGACGCGGACGAGCAGCCGGTGACGGCCGCGCCGGAGCCGGGAGACCAGCCGAACGGCGACGCCGCCGGTGCCGGTCGCCCCGTGATGCCCGACCGCCGTCCCTCGCCCGGTCCCGCGGCAGCCGCTGCGCCCGCCACAGCCGCCCCCGCGCAGGGGACCAACGCGCCGCAGGGCGCGGCAGAGGCCCCGGCCGCCGACACCCGGGCCACCGAGACCCGGAGCGCCGAGGCCCGGGCCGCCGAAACTCCGGCCGCCGACGCGTCCGGGCCCGCGGATCCGGCCGAGGCCGCCGAGCAGGCGCCGCCGGAGTCCCCCGCGGCCCGCACCGTCGTCGGACAGGCCACCACCGCGGACGACCCGGCCGCACCGTCGCCCGCCGGGCACCAGCCGTCCCCGCAGCGCCCGGGCACCGGTGCCCCGCAGCCCGGCCCGGCGCCGCGGCAGGATCCGGGCACGACCGGACCGCAGGCCGGTGGTGCCCCGGCGCCCGCCACGTCGGAGCCCGGCCCCCGGACCTCCGGTGGACAGGACCCGACCCGCCCGGTCCCCGCCACCCCCGAGGGCCGGGACCAGGACACCGTCCGCGTCCCCCCGCTCAGTGAGCAGCGCACCCAGGTCCTGCCCCGGGTCACCCCCGCCGCGTCCGCGGCGGCGTCCGCGGGCGGCGCGGGCGAGCAGACCGCCCGCATCCACACCGGCGGCCCTGGCGCGGGCACCGCGGTCCTCGGCGGCGCGTTCGGTGCCGCGGGCCCCGCGGCCGCGACCGGTCCGGGTGGGCCGGGCGGCCCCGGTGGTCCCGGCGGCGGCGACGGGGGTGGCGGCGACGGGGGTGGCGGCGACGAGGGTGGCGACGGCGAGAGCGGTGACGGCCCGCAGCGCAAGCGCCCGGTCGGCCTGATCGTCGCGGCCGCCGCGCTCGGTGTGCTCGCCCTCGGGTACGTCGGCGACCTCGTGCTCAGCTCCGGCAGCGTGCCGCGCGGCGTCGTCGTCGCCGGTCAGCAGATCGGCGGCATGTCGCGGGCCCAGGCCACCGAGACGCTGCAGGCGGCGATCGAGCCGCGTGCCGGCGCGCCGGTGCCGGTCCAGGCCGGTGAGGTCCGCTCCGAGATCGACCCGAAGGCCGCGGGCCTGCAGGTCGACTACGCGCGCACCCTCGACGAGGCGGGCGAGCAGCCGCTGAACCCGATCACCCGGATCTCCTCGTTCTTCACCACCCGCGAGGTCGGGGTGGTCAACTCCGCCGACGACCGCGCCGTGCGCACCGCGCTCGAGCAGATGGCCCCGCTGGTCATGAAGGAGCCCAAGGAGGGCTCGGTCCAGTGGCAGGGCGTCACCCCGATGCCGGTCGCGCCGGAGCCGGGCCAGCAGCTCGACGTCGACGCGGCCGTCGGCGTCGTCGAGGAGCAGTGGGCGTCCGGCGAGCCGGTGCAGCTGCCGCTGATCGTGGAGCAGGCCGTCACCACCCCGGCCGACGTGCAGCAGGCGATCGACGAGGTCGCCCTGCCCGCCGTCTCCGGACCGCTGACGATCACCGGTGAGGGCGCGAACGCGACCATCACCCCCGAGGACATCACCACCGCGCTGAGCTTCACCGCGGACCCCGAGGGCACGGCCAAGCTGAAGCCGGTCATCGCGAACAAGACCCTCGAGGACGTGGCGCAGCCCCAGCTGGCGAGCACCGAGAAGCCCGGTGTCGACGCCCAGCTCGACTTCGCCTCGACCCCGCCGCGGATCGTCCCGTCCCAGGACGGGCGCGGCATCGACTACGACGCGACCCTCGCGAACGTGCTGCCGATCCTCACCGGTGAGGGCGAGCGGACCGTCGCCGCGGTCTACGCGAACAAGCCGGCCGAGATCACCACGGCCGACCTGGAGTCGCTGGGCAACGCCACCGAGATCTCGACGTTCACCACCGGCGGGTTCGCCGCCGACTCCGGGCAGAACATCAAGCGCGCCGCCGAGGCGATCAACGGCCAGATCGTGCAGCCCGGCGAGACGTTCAGCCTCAACGGCGTCAGCAACCCGCGCAACGCCGCCAACGGCTACGTCGAGGCCGGGATCATCGAGGACGGTCACCCGGCGCGCGGCGTGGGCGGCGGTGTCTCCCAGCTCGCGACGACGTTGTACAACGCCTCGTACTTCGCCGGCATGACCGACATCGAGCACAAGGAGCACAGCTACTACATCAGCCGCTACCCGGTGGCCCGCGAGGCGACGGTCTTCGACGACCTCATCGACGTCAAGTTCCGCAACGACGGCCCCACTCCGGTGCTGATCCGCACGGCGTGGACGCCCAGCAACGTCACCGTCTCGTTCGTCGGCCAGAAGATGTACGACGTCACCTCGACGACCGGGCCGCGGACCAACCCGACCCAGCCGCAGGTCGTCAACATCCCGGCCGGGCAGCCGTGCAGCGCGAGCTCGGGCTCGCCGGGCTTCACCGCGACCGACACCCGGACGATGCGCAACGTGCAGACCGGGGAGTCGACCAGCGAGACCCGGACGGTCAAGTACAACCCTCAGCCGATCGTGCAGTGCGGCGGCTGATCCGGTGATGGTCCCGTCCGGGGGGTGACGTAACCCACGTCACATTCGTACCCTGATCCCTCTAGCCGTCGGACAGCGAGGGATCGGGGTACCCCCAATGCGCATCGCGGACGTTCTGAGGAGCAAGGGCAGCGCGGTGAGCACCGTGGCGCCGGACGACCCGGTGGTCGAGGTGCTCCGGGCGATCGCCGAGCGGCACCTCGGCGCACTGCCAGTCGTCGACGGCGACCGGCTGGTCGGCATCGTCTCGGAGCGGGACGTGGTGCGCCGATTGCACAGTCACGGCGCCGCGCTGCTCGACGCGCGGGTGGCCGAGGTGATGACCACCGAGGTGGTCACCTGCTCGCCCGGCGACGGCGTCGGTGACCTCGCCCGGGTCATGACCGACCGCCGGGTGCGGCACCTGCCGGTCGTCGTCGACGGGGCGCTGGCCGGGATCGTGTCCATCGGCGACCTGGTCAAGGCCCGGATGGACATGCTCGAGCAGGAGCGCGAGCAGCTGGAGAGCTACATCGCGCGGTAACGGTGCGACGAGGAGGGGCCCCGGGCGGGGAGTCCGCACCCGGGGCCCTTCGTCATGGGAACCAGATCAGAACGAGGCCTCGTCGAGCTCCATGAGCGCGTTGTCGGCGTTCGCGATGATCGCCTTCTCCGAGGTCAGACGGGGCAGCACGGACTTCGCGAAGAACGTCGCGACGCCGACCTTGCCCTCGTAGAAGGCCCGGTCCTTCGCCGGGACGCCGTCGGTGCCCAGTGCGGCGAGCGCGACGGTCGCCTGACGCAGCAGCAGCCAGCCGACGAGCAGGTCGCCGACCGCCATGAGCAGCCGCACGGTGTGCTGGCCGACCTTGTACAGCTCGGTGGCGTCCTTGGTGGAGGCGTAGAGGTAGCCGGTCAGCGTGCCGAGCATCCCCTGCACGTCGGTGAGCGCGGTGCGCAGGAGCTCGCGCTCCTCCTTGAGCCGGCCGTTGCCCGCCTCGGAGTCGATGAACGCCTGGATCTCGCCCGCGACGTGCGCGAGCGCCTGCCCGTTGTCCCGGACGATCTTGCGGAACAGGAAGTCCTGGGACTGGATCGCGGTGGTGCCCTCGTAGAGGGAGTCGATCTTGGCGTCCCGGATGTACTGCTCGATCGGGTAGTCCTGGAGGAAGCCGGACCCGCCGAGGGTCTGCAGCGACTGCACGAGCTGCTCGGTGGCGCGCTCGGAGCCGACACCCTTGACGATCGGCAGCAGCAGGTCGTTGACCTTCTCCGCCAGCTCGGTGCTGATCCCGCTGCCCTCGTCGCCGAGGCGCACCCTGTCCTGGAAGGTCGAGGTGTAGATGTAGACCGAGCGCAGGCCCTCGGCGTACGCCTTCTGCAGCATCAGGCTGCGACGGACGTCCGGGTGGTGGGTGATCGTGACCCGCGGCGCGGTCTTGTCCGTCATCTTCGTCAGGTCGGCGCCCTGCACGCGCTCCTTGGCGAACTCGAGCGCGTTGAGGTAACCGGTCGACAGGGTGCCGATGGCCTTGGTGCCGACCATCATCCGGGCGTACTCGATGACCTGGAACATCTGGGCGATGCCGTTGTGGACGTCACCGAGCAGCCAGCCGACGGCCGGGGTGCCGTGCGCCCCGAAGGTCAGCTCGCAGGTCGTGGAGGCCTTGAGGCCCATCTTGTGCTCGACGTTGGTCACGAAGGCACCGTTGCGCTCGCCCGGCTCACCGGTCTCGGTGTCGAAGTGGAACTTCGGCACGAGGAACAGCGACAGGCCCTTGGTGCCCGGCTTCGCGTCCTCGGGGCGGGCCAGCACCAGGTGCATGATGTTCTCGGTGAAGTCCTGCTCGGCCGAGGTGATGAAGCGCTTCACACCCTCGATGTGCCAGGTGCCGTCGTCCTGCTGGATCGCCTTGGTCCGGCCGGCCCCGACGTCCGAGCCCGCGTCCGGCTCGGTCAGCACCATCGTGGCGCCCCAGCCGCGGTCGATCATCAGCTGGGCCCAGCGCTTCTGCTCCTCGTTCCCGTTCTTGTGGAGGATCGAGGCGAAGTTCGGGCCGGCCATGTACATGAAGATGGCCGGGTTGGAGCCGCACATCAGCTCGGCGGCGGCCCACTGCACCGACGGCGGGATGCCCATGCCACCCAGCTCGTTCGGCAGGCCGAGGCGCCACCACTCGCCGTCCCAGAGGACCTTGTAGGCGTCCTTGAGCTCCTGCGGGGTGGTGACCGTGTGGTCCTCGGGGTGGAAGACCGGCGGGTTGCGGTCGATCGTGGCGTAGTGCTCCGCGAGCGGTCCGGTGCAGACGGTCGACAGCTCCGACAGCACGCCCTTGGCGGTGTCGACGTCGACGTCGGTGAACGGCCCCGTCCCGAGGTGGTTCTGTACCTCGAACACCTCGAAGAGGTTGAACTCGAGGTCGCGCACGTTGCTCTTGTAGTGGCCCATCCGTCCTTCACCGCCGTTCGTGCCAGGGCCGATCGACTTACCGGCCGGTAACTGACTCCAGAGTATTACCGACGGGTAACCCAGGCAAGGGCGCAGGTGCGGGTCGGGACCGCCCACCTGTGTGACGCGCTCGACCGGCGCGCCCGCGCCGTACTTCTCCTGTGAACCGAGAGAATGTGGAGTCGCACGGGACGGATGTGGCGTGTGTGACGAAGGCGGTACCGGCTCGGTGCGGCCGATGGGGGGCAGCAGCGATGGGCGAGCCGGGGCAGAGCTGGAGTCGCCGCGGGCTGCTGGTCGGGGGCGCGGTCGCCGGCGCGGGCCTGGTCCTGCCCGGCCGGGCGTTCGCCGGGCCGCCGCCGGCCACCGACCCCGCCCCGCCCGCCACCGACCCGGTGTCTGGTCCGTCGGCGGTCCCGGGGCCGGACGGCATGCCCGGACCGGCGGGTGCCGGCCCCCTCGCGGAGGGCGTGCCGATCCCGTTCATCGCGCGCTGCTTCGAGTGGGGCGCGCGCAAGCCGAAGTCCGCGCCGAAGATCTGGGACCGGCGTCCGATCCGGATCCTGGTGCACCACACGGCCGGGGCGAACACGACCGACTACAGCGTCGGCGCCGCGCACCGGATGGCGAGGGCGATCCAGAACTACCACATGGACCGCAACGGCTGGCTCGACTCCGGGCAGCACTTCACCATCTCGCGCGGCGGGCACGTGCTGGAGGGCAGGCTCTGGAGCCTCGGTGAGCTCAACGGGGGCCGCCGCGTCGTCGAGGGGGCGCACTCGCCGGGCCAGAACGTCATCGCGATCGGCATCGAGAACGAGGGCACCTACATGGGTGTCGACCCGACGCCGGCACTGTGGAACTCTCTGCGCATCACCTGCGCCTACATCTGCCTGCGCTACGGCATCGCCCCGACCGAGCTCTACGGCCACCGCGACTACCGCAACACCCTCTGCCCCGGCGACCGCCTCTACGCCGCGCTGCCCCGGCTGCGTCGCGAGGTGGCGGGGCTGCTGGGCAGGCGGCTCTCCCGCACCGAGGCGACCAAGGCGAGTTGGCCGCTGCTGCGCACCGGCGACCGCGGACCGATCGTCGAGGCGGCCCAGTACCTGCTGCGCGACGCCGGGTCGCTGACCGGGAAGCCCGACGGCCGGTTCGACGACCGCACCGCGGCCGCGGTGAGCGAGTTCCAGCGCGCGCACCGCGCCGACGACGTCAACGGTCTGCTCGGCGGGGAGACCTGGCCGGAGCTGGCCCGCACGGTGCGCGCGGGCGCCGAGGGCGACGCCGCCCGTGCGGTCGAGGTGCTCGCGGCGGCGCGACGGGTGGAGAGCGTGCCCGACGTCGTCGACCACCCGCAGTGGCAGAAGCTGCTCGGGACCTCCGGCAGTCCCGTCCCGGACGCGCACGACCCGCAGGGCGTGCTGAACCGCTGAGGGCCACGCGCGGGCCACGCGCGGGCGGAGAGCGCCCGCACGGACGGGTGACGGACTGCCGCTAGTCTCGCCCGGTGCTGAACCGCTGCCCCACGTGCGACGCGCCCGCGAGCGATCCGTTCTTCTCGGTGACCGGGCTGCCGGTGCACGGCACCGCGGTGCTGCCCGACCCGGTCTCGGCGCGGTCGATGGCCACCGGTGACCAGGTGCTCGTGCTCTGCGAGCGCTGCGGGCTGGTGTTCAACCGCGACTTCGACCCGGGGCTGCTCGACTACACCGGCGACCACGAGGAGTCCCAGCACCACTCCCCCCGCTTCGCCGCCTACGCCGCGGAGATCACCGCGGACTGGGTGGCGCGGTTCGGCCTGGCCGGACAGCACGTCGTCGAGGTGGGCTGCGGGTCCGGTGACTTCGCCGCCGAGCTGCTCGGCGCCGGCGTCGGCCGGGTCACCGGGATCGACCCGCACTTCGTACCGCAGCGGGTCCGGCCCGAGCTCGCGGACCGGCTCACCGCCGTCCCCGCGGAGTTCGCCCGTGACCAGGTCGAGCCGGGCACCGCGGCCCTGGTCTGCCGGCACACCCTGGAGCACATCCCCGACCTCGCCGTCTTCGGCGCGGAGCTGTACGCCGGGCTGCGTCGCGGCGGTGGTCGGGCCCTGCTCGCCGAGGTGCCCGACCTGGGCCGGATCCTCGACGAGGGCGCCTTCTGGGACCTGCAGTACGAGCACTGCTCCTACTTCACCCCGGCGACCATGCGGACGTTCCTGGCCGGTGTCGGCTTCTCCGACCCGCAGGTGCGGCTGACCTACGCCGACCAGTACGTCGTCGCCGAGGCGGGGCCGGACGGGAGCCCGGGCGCGCCCGCGCTGGAGCCGCACCTGCGCGACGCGCTGCGCGGCGCCTGCCTGGACTTCGCGACCCGGGTGTCGGACCAGGTCGGACGCTGGCGGGAGTGGCTGGGCGGCCGGGCCGCGATCGGCGACGAGGTGGTCGTCTGGGGCGGCGGGGCGAAGGGGCTGACCTTCCTCAACGTCGTCGAGGGCGGGGCGGAGGGGACCGGCGCGGTCGGCGCGGTCGTCGACATCAACCCCGGCCTTCAGGGCCGCTTCATGGGCGGGCTCGGGCTGCCGATCCGCGCGCCGAAGGACCTGCTGGACTCCCCGCCGCGGTCGGTGCTGCTGATGAACCCGGTCTACGCCGGCGAGGTGCGGGCCACGCTCGACGAGCTGGGGCTCGGGTCGACGGAGCTACTCGCGGTCTGAGCCCCGCTCACCGGTCCGCGTCGCGCAGCTCGCGCACCGCGCGGGCGAGCTCGGCGCGGGCATCGGCGTGCTGGAGCGCGGTCGGCGCTGGGACACCGGCCCGAACGCGGAGACCTTCCCGCGGGTCCTGACCAATCCCGACCGCAGGCTGTTCTGACTCGACACCGTCGCCGACCCGCTGGACGGGCCGCCGAACCCGCTGTCGGTGCTGCTCGGACGGCCGACCCGGAGCACCCCGGGCGCGGTCCCGCTGTCCCCCGGCCGCTACACCGGTCTGCTGCAGCGGGTCGGCGGCAACGGCATGGACGTGTTCTGCGCGGCGGGCGGCGGCGGCGGGTCACTGACCTACCAGGGCATGACACTGCAGCCGTCCGCGGAGCTGTTCGCGGCCACGATGCCCCGCGAGCTCGACTACGACGTGCTCGCCCGCGAGCACTACCCGCGGGTCGCGCGGATGCTGCGCCTGGAACCGCACCCGACGAGCTGATCAACTCCCCCACCTACAGCTCGTCGCGGGTGTTCCGGGACCGCGCCGAGGCCGCCGGCTACGAGGTCGAGATGATCCCGATGCCGATCGACCGGGACTACGCCCTGGCCGAGCTGCGCGGGGAGATGAAGGCCACCTACACCAACGGCGACGGTGCGCTCGGTGTGAACAACGGCGGCTAGCACAGCGTCGACGTCACCTACCTCGCCGATGCCGAGGCGACCGGCCGGGTCACCGTCGCGACGCTGCACCAGGTCACCGACGTCATCCGGGCCGCCGACGGGCGCTGGGAGGTGCACGTCGACCGGATCGACGAGACCGGCACCTCCCAGGAGAAGAAGATCATCACGACTCCGGCGCTGGTGCTCGCCGCGGGGACGCAGAACACCAACCGGCTGCTGCTACGCGCCCGCGCGCACGACACGATCCCGGACCTGCCCGACGCCCTCGGCGAGAACTGGGTCACCAACGGCGACCGGATCTGCACCTGGGTCTCCCCCGTCGAGGACTTCGGCCCGGTGCAGGGCGGGCCGGTGGTGTTCGGGACGAAGGACTGGGCGGACCCGGCATCGGCGAACACGATCATCCAGGCGTCGCTGCCGCCGCTGCCGCTCGGGCTCGGCCGCACCGTCACGATGATCGTCGGCTACGGCGTCAGCGCCGGCCGCGGTCGTGTCACCTGGGACCCGGTGCGCCAGGAGGGCGTCGTGCAGTGGCCGCTCGACGGCGACGCGCCGCTCACCGCGCGCAGCCACGAACGGATGGCCCGCACCACCGGCGTACGCGGCACCTTCGTCGACACCACCTACGTCGTGCCGACGACCTGGCACCCGCTCGGCGGTGCGTGCATCGGCACGGTCTGCGACGTCGCGGGCCGGGTGCAGGGCCAGCGCGGGCTCTACGTGCTCGACGGGTCGCTGATGCCGGGCACCACGGCGGCCTGCAACCCGTCGATGACGATCGCGGCCGTCGTCGAGCGCGCCACCGACGACTTGATCGCCCAGGACGTCGGCACGCTCATCTGACCAGCCGCCGGACGACGGCCAGGTCCTCCGGGCTCGCCACGTGCAGGTTCGCCGGGTCCCCCGGCACCGTCACCACGCGGTGGCCCAGCCCGGCGAGCATCCCGGAGTTCTCCACCGGCCGGGGTGCGTCGGCGTGCGCGGCCCGCAGCACGTCCGCCCGGAACGCCTGCGGTGACTGGGTGATGACCGCGTCCTGCTTGGGGAGGGTCTCGACGACGACGCCGTCGACCACCCGCTGCACCACCTCCAGCAGCGGGACGACCGGCACCGCCCCGTCCGCTCCGGCACGCACGGCGTCGACGACGTCGGTGAAGATCCGGTCCGCGGCGAGCGGGTGTGCGGGGTCGGCGAGCACCAGGATCCCGGCGTCGCCGGGCACCACGGCGAGCCCGGCACGCAGTGACTCGGACTGGTGGTCGCCGCCGACGGCGAGTGCGTCGACCGGCTCGCCATCCCAGTCCACACCGGACGGGAGCACGAGCGCGACCCGGTCGCAGGTGCGCCGGGCGGCGGCGACGGTGTGGTCGACCAGCCGGGTCCCGGCCAGCTCGTCGAGCTGCTTCAGCCGGCCGTAACGCAGGCCCCGGCCGCCCGCCAGCACGATCGCCCACACGTGTTCACGCACTCCGGTGATCCTGCCGGGTCCGGCGGGGGGACCGGTCACCGCACCCGCTACCCTCGGTCGTCCCCGATCGGGCGACCCGATCGGGCGACCGGAGGGGCGGACGAGGATGGCGGCACCCACGACGTCCCCCTCCCCCTCCCCCGCGACGGCGACCGGCCCGCTCGCCGGCGCCCCCGCGTCGATCGCGCTGGTCCGGGCCGTCGCCGAGGACCCGGCCGCGCCGCGCTTGGTGGCCGTCACCGGTCCGGCCGGGGCGGGAAAGTCGACGGTGCTGCGCGAGCTGGTCCGGGTGTGGACCGAGGCCGGCGCCGGGGAGGGCGTGACCGTCGTCGACGACGCCCACGACCTCGGCGACGACGAGCTCACCGACCTGCGCGATCAGGCGGGCCGTCCGGACGCCCGGCTGGTCGTCGCGTTCCGGCCCTGGCCGCGCGGCCGCGCGCTGGCCCGGCTCGGGGCGACGCTGGCCGCCGCCCCGCCGCTGGTCCTGGGCGCGCTCGACGCCGCCGGGATCGCCGCGCGCGCCGCCCGCGTCGCCGGGACCCGGATCACCGACGAGGCCCTCCGCGCCGTCGCCGAGCGCACCGCCGGGTCCCCGATGCTGGTCGACCGGCTACTCGCGACCGGCCGGGTCGGCGGGCCGGTACCCCCGCAGCTCGCCGAGCAGATCGGCTACGCCGTCGACGCCGAGGACCCACGGGTGGTCGAGCTGGTCACCGCGCTCGCGCTCGGTGCCCCCGTCGACGGCGAGGTGCTCGTCCCGCTGCTCGGGATCTCCGACGCGGCAGGCATCGGCGTCGGCGCCGAGATCGCCGAGCTCGACGAGCTGTCCGGCCGGGCCGTCGCCGCGGGGCTCTGCACCCCCGACGGGCGGGTCGTCCCGCTGGTCGCCGAGTCGATCCGCGCCCGGGTCGCGCCCGCCCGGCGGGCCGAGCTGCGCCGCCACCTCGCCGAGATCGAGCTCGACCGCGGCGGGAGCGTGCTCGCCGTCGCCCGCACCCTGCGCGGGTCCGGGGCCACCGGGGAGCGTGCCGCCGCGGTGTTCCGGGCCGCCGCGGCCGAGGCGGCCCGCGCGGAGAGCCCGGACGCGGTCCGGTTCTACGCCGAGGCCGTCGCCGCGGGGGCACCCCCGCTGACCGTCGCCGCGCACCGCGCGCAGGCCCACCTCGTCGCGGGGGACCTCGACGGTGCGCTCGGGCACGCCGACTCGGTGCTGTCCGCGACCGACGCCGTCGAGGCCACCGACGCCGTCCGGGCCGGGTCGGTCGCGGCCGCCGTCCTCGCCCGGCGGGGTCTGCTGGCGCGCAGTGCCGAGCTGTACCGGTGGACCGCCGCGGTGTCCGGGGAGCGCCCGCCCGCTGCGGCCGTGCCCGTCCTGATCGGGACCGGGGCGCTGGAGGAGGCCCGCGCCGTCGTCGGGGGCGGCGGTTCCGGGTTCGTCGCCGGCCGTGCACCCACCCTGGTCGACGGCGCCGACGACCTGACCGCCCGCGGCATGCTCGACTCGGTCGAGGGCTCCCCGACGGCAGCACTGTCCGGCCTGGCCCGCGCCGCCGGGCTCCTGGAGGCCGCGCACGGCGCCGCGCTGCTGCCCGACACCCCGGCCGCGCTGGCCGCGCTGGTGGCCGTGCACACCGGGGAGTTCGATGTCGCCGCGTCCGTACTGGACCGTGCCCTGCGGACCGGGCTCGGCGGGGCACCCGCCCGGGCCCGGCACCGGCTGCTGCTCGGCTGGATCGCGCTGCTGCGCGGCGCGACCGGCCCGGCATCGGAGCGGCTCGCCGCCGTCGACGCGGGCGACGAAACCCTCGAACCGCGCGACGAGTTCCTCGCCGCGGCACTGCAGGTGGCGATCGCCCGCCGCCAGTCCGACCTCGGCGCCCTGATGCGGTCCTGGACGCGGGCCCGGCAGGCGATCGTCCGCCACCCGGTCGACCTCTACGTGCTGCAGCCGCTCGGGGAGCTGGTGACCGCGGCGTCGCGGCTGCGGGAGGAGAGCTGGGTGGCCCCGCACCTCGCCGAGGCCGACGCGCTGCTCGACCGGCTCGGCCGGCCCGCGCTGTGGGCCGCCCCGCTGCACTGGGCACGGCTGCAGGCCGCGGTCCTCACCGACGACGTCGAGGCCGCCCGCGCCCGCTCCGACGAGCTCCAGCGCGCGGCCTGCGGCAGCCGCTTCGCCCACGCCATGGCGACGGCGGCCCCGCACTGGGTGGGGGTGCTGGAGGACCGGGTCGACGCGGCCGAGGTCGAGGCCGCCGCCCGCGGGCTGCACGCCGTCGGCCTGTCCTTCGACGGCGGCCGCCTCGCCGGGCAGGCGGCGTTGCGGACCGGGGACCGGCGCGCGGTGTCGGCGTTGCTGGCCTGCGCGCGGGCCCTGCAGGCCGCGGGCACGGACCTGCGTCAGGGGACCGTCCCACCGCCGGCGGAGGAGCCCCGCCCGGTGGCCGAGGAGCCCGCCGTCGCGGCTCCGGCGCCCGTCGAGGCCGCCCCGGAGCCGGCCGCGTCGGGACTGCTGTCCGAGCGTGAGCTGGAGGTCGCCGAGCTCGTCGTGCAAGGGCGCACCCAGCGTGAGATCGGTGAGGCGCTGTTCATCTCGGCGAAGACCGTCGAGCACCACGTGGCCCGGATGCGCCAGCGCCTCGGGGTGCGCAGCCGCAGCGAGCTGCTCGACGAGCTCCGCCGGATCCTGGGCGACCGCGGCTGACCCCGCTCGGTCAGGGCAGGATCGAGTCGACGTAACCGCCGTCCACCCGGACCGCGGCTCCGGTCGTGGCCGAGGCCTGCGGGGAGGCCAGGTAGGTCACCATGTGGGCGATCTCCTCGGGCTCGATCAGCCGCTGGATCAGCGACTGCGGCCGGTGGGTGCGCATGAACTCGCGCTGGGCCTCGTCCCAGGGCAGGGCCGGATCGACCAGCTGGTACACGAAGTCCTCGACGCCCGCGGTGTGCGTCGGCCCGGCGATCACCGAGTTGACGGTGACCCCACTGCCAGCCGCCTCCTTGGCGAACCCCCGGACAGCGCCAGCAGCGCCGTCTCGGACACACCGTAGTGGATCATCTCGGCCGGGATGACGATCGCGGAGTCGCTGGCGATGTTCTGGATGCGGCCCCAGCCGCGGTCCCGCATGCCGGGCAGGTAGGTCCGGATCAGCCGGGCGGCGGTCAGGACGTTGACCTCGAAGTAGCGACGCCAGTCGTCGTCGGTGATGGTGAGGGCATCCTGGGCGCCGAAGACGCCCAGGTTGTTGACCAGGACGTCGACGTCGGGCAGCGCCGCCACCAGGGTCGCTGAGTCCCGGACCCGGGCGACGGCCTCGTCGACCCGGTCCGCCGTACGGCCGTTGACCGCGACCCGGGCGCCCGCGCGGGCCAGGCCGACGGCGATGGCGAGTCCGATGCCCTGGGTGGAACCCGTCACGAGGGCGGTCCGGCCGGTCAGGTCGAGGTGCATGGCTGTCTCTCCAGGAGTCGGGGCGGCCGTCTCGTATCGTGGTGACGGCACGCGCAACAGCCAGCGCACGCCGATAGTTGCACACTCTGGTTATTGCTGACGCCGCCAACGTAGCACCGACACCCGAAGGGGACGGATGCCATGTCGCTCGACGACGACGCGGTCGAGACGCGGGCGCGGGGGTGGCGCACCCTGGCCGCCCTGCACGCCCGGCTGGAGGACGACCTGGAGCGGGCGTTGCAGCGCTCGTACGGGCTGTCGGTGGTGGAGTACACCGTGCTCGACGCGCTGGCCCGCCAGGACGGGTTCCACCTGCGGATGGCCCAGCTGTCGTCGGTGGTCGCGCTGAGCCCGTCGGCGACGACCCGGCTGGTCGGCAGGCTGGAGGACCGGGGTCTGCTGCAGCGGTACCTGTGCCCCACCGACCGGCGCGGCATCTACACCGAGCTCACCGAACAGGGGCGTCTGCTCCTGGAGAGCGCCCGCCCGGGCTACGACCGGGCGCTGGAACGGGCACTGGCCGACGCGGCGACACGACCCGAGCTGGCCCCGCTGGTCGCGGCGTTGCATGCCCTGGACACGACGCCCTGACTCCTGCCTAGTGGTGCGCGTGCGGTCGGGACGCCTCGGCGAGCAGCCCCTCGCAGGAGCGCACCACGATCCGCGCGGCCTCCGCCGAGGCCCGCCCGGTCAGCGGGCTCTCCGCCCGCCGCCGCCAGCGGCGCAGCGCCTCGGAGGCGGCGTCGTGGACCTCGCGCGGGCCCGCGGCGCCGTCGAGCCCCAGCCGGGCCGACGCCGAGCCGCCCTCGCCGCCGAGCAGCCGTTCGGCGTCGGCGAGCGCCTCCGGCGGGAACACGATCTTCCCGGCGCGCAGGTCTGCCAGGGCCCGCAGCTCCACGAACTCGTGCGCCCCGGCCAGGATCCGCTCCACCTCGGCACGCAGCGCGGCCGTCGCCGGGCGGGGCTCACGGGTCAGCACGAGGTCGACGGCGAGCAGCGCGGAGCGGGCCTTGAGCAGGTCGCGGCGCTCGGAGAACTGGGTGTCGAGCACCGCGCGCAGCTCGTCGAGTCCGGAGCGGCGCACCAGGTCGTCGGCCAGCGCGGTCGGGTCCTTCACTCCCTGGCGGATCAGCGTGGTCCCGAGCCGGACGCCGAACAGTCCGAACCGCTCCAGCAGCGCGATCCGGGCGGCGGCGTCGGGCCGGTCGAGATCGGTGCGTCCGAACCGGTCGGCCGACAGCAGCAGCGCCTCGACGTCGCCACGCGGGAGCGCGGCGAGCTCGGTGAGCGCGACGTACTCGTCCTGCCGCATGGTGCGGGCGGTCTCTGCGAGCAGCCCGGCGACGGCGACGACGGTCTGGCACAGCCCCCGCAGCTTGTCGTCGCCGCGGTAGCGCCGCGCGATCCGGCGCGCCGAGATCAGCGCGTCGAGCCGGCCGACGCCGATCTCGTCGGCGCGCGAGAGCACCGCGATGGTGTTCACCGGGGTCGCGCGGGCGACGCCGCGGTCGTGGAATGCCTCCAGGAACCGCACGTCACCGGCGTGCAGGTGACGCATGAGGTAGACGACGGCGTCGGCGGGAGACGGGGTGTCCTCCGGTGTGAGGAACTCCCCGGCCCGGCCGGCCGCGTCGGTGGTCAGCGACCCGATGCCGGGGGTGTCGATCAGGTTGGTGCGGCGCAGGTGCTGCGACGGCCAGTCGACGTGCAGCCGGTCGACGTCCTCCACCCGGGTGCCCTGCAGGTCGATCTGCAGGGCACCGTCGCGGCGGGCCAGGGTGAGCGGGCGGTCGGCGCCGGAGCGCAGGTGCATCCGCACGCCCGGGGTGGGGGCGTCGGCGTACCAGGTGACGATGCGGGTGCACTCGCCCGCGTCGGTGGGTGCGATCCGCTCGCCGACCAGGGCGTTGAGCAGGGTGGACTTGCCGGCCTTGACCTTCCCGGCGATCGCGACGCGCAGCGGCTCGTCGAACCGGTCGAGGTGGTGGCGCAGCCAGCCCGCGGCCTGCGGGGAGTCGCCGTAGGCGTCCAGGGTCCGGCGCAGCAGCGCGCGGGTCTGCTCGGTCAGCGCGCTCACGTCGGACCACCGGAGCCCACGGCCGCGGCCAGTGCCCTGGCCCGCTCGGCGAGGCCGGTCACCCGTTCCAGCTCGGCCTCCAGGTCCGCGACGCGCTGCTGACGCTCGGCGTCGTCCTTCAGGGCGGTCTGCGCGGCCGCGACCGACTCCTTCAGCGCCTCGGACAGCTCGTCGGCGACGGTGGTGAAGTGGTCGCGCAGGTCGCGCTGGATGCGGCGCAGGTTGTCCCGGGAGTCCTTGCCGACCTGGAAGGTGACCTCGTCGATGTGCCGGCGCACGGCGTTCTTCGACTCGGCCTGGCGGCGCTGTTTCAAGCGCTTCTTCTCGTCGCGCACGGTCTTGGCGCCGAACAGCAGACCCGCACCGACCGAGAGCGGGTTGAGCAGGGCGATCCCGGCGAAGGTGGAGGCGAGACCGAACATCAGCATGCCGCCGTAACCGCCGCGGGCGCCGACGAACAGCTTCTGCCCGATGCCGAACTTCTCGTCCGCGGGCATCTCCAGCGGGTCGACGAGCCCGGCCACCGAGCCGCCCGCGACCCGCAGCTCGGGCAGGGTCACGTCGACGGCCTCGGCGAAGTGCTCGGCCACCTGCTCGGCCAGCCAGCGTGCCCGCTCGGTCGTCCACACGAAGTTCTGGGCGACGGCGTGGGCCACCTGCTTGTGGAACCACTCGGCGAACTGGTCCCAGATGTCGGCCGGGTCGGCGTCCTCCAGGAGCTGCTCGGCGTCGCGGGAGACCGCGCGCAGCCGGTCGCGCAGGTCGTACTCGATGTCGGCGATGAGGTCGGCGACGCCGTCGGTCAGCGTGGTCTGCCAGCGCGCGGAGCGCTGGCGCAGCCCGTCGACGCGCGACCGCGCGGCCTCCAGCTCGCGGGCGAGCTGACCGGCCTTCTCCGGGTCGTTCTGCGACATCAGCTCGGCCCGCATCGTGGCTTCCAGGGCCTGGCAGGTGACGAGGACGTCCTGGCTGGTGGAGCGGCGGTCGAGGTCGTCGGCGGCACCGACGACCTTACGCAGCAGGAAGCTGGTGAGCGCCTGGAAGCCGGACTCGGCGATGAGGTCGAGGTCCTGGGTGCGGGCCGCGTGCAGCCGCAGCGCGGAGGACACCGGCAGCAGCTCGGCATCGATCCGGGCGGTGCGCAGGTGGCGCTCGTCGAGCTCGACGATCCGCCGCCAGTGCGGGTACAGGTCGGTCTTGGTGACGATGCAGGCGACGTTCGGGCACAGCTTGCGCGCGGCCTGCAGGAACTCCAGCTCGGGGGCGGTGTACTCCTGGCTGGCGTCGGAGACCAGCAGCACCGCGTCCGCGGTGGGCAGCGCCGACATCGTCGCGGCGCCGTGCGCGGACCCGAGCCCGCCGACGCCGGGGGTGTCGACCAGGGCCAGCCCGCTCTGCAGGAGCTTGCGGGGCAGCGTGACCTCGGCGCGGGTGAGCCGGGCCCGGTTGCCGGGGTTGCCGGCCTCGGAGACGTGCTCGGCGAGCTGGTCGAGCCCGACGACGGTCCGCTCGGCCTTCTCGGTCGCCACGCCGTCGGTCCCGGGGGCCTCGCGCACGAGGGTCACCGACGTCTCCTCGCCGAAGCGCACGAGCGTCGGCACGGCGGTGGCGATGTCGTCGTCGACGGGGCACACGGTGGCGTTGACCAGCGCGTTCACCAGCTGACTCTTGCCCTGCTTGAACTCGCCGACGACCAGCACCCGCACGACCGGGTCGGTCAGCCGCGCCTTCGTCTGCCGCAGCCGTGGCGCCAGGTCGGGGCGGTCGTAGGCAGTGACCGCCTTGAGGGCGAGGTCGACGAGCGCGACCGCCTCCGGCACTGCCACGACCGCTCCCCCCAGATACGTCGCGGACGGTGCCCGGCGGCATCCGTCACGTCCTCGTCATGGATACACGAACGGTGACGGCCCCGGGCACCCACGGGTGGGTGTCCGGGGCCGTCGGTCCGGGCGGTCGAACCTGCTCCTCCGCCCGGAGCAGTGCGGTGGGTCAGAGGCCCACGTGCACGTCGGTGGAGACGTCGTTGTGCGACAGCACGTCGGTGTGGCTGTGGTTGTCCACATCGGTGTCGGTGTGGGTGCTCGTGTCGGCGTTGAACGAGTCGTCGATGTCGGTCGAGCTGTGCGTCTCGGTGTGGGTCTTGTTGAACGAGTCGGTCGCGTCGTTCGAGCCCGTGGCGGTGCCACCGACGGCCGCGGCGCCACCGTGGTCGGCGGAGATGTCGCCGGTCTTGGTAGCCGAGCCGGAACCGAAGGCGGTGGTGTTGCCGTCGCCCTTCACCACGTTGTTGTCGTCGCCCACGATGTTGTCGTGGCCGGTGGTGACGGTCGAGTCGCGGATGTCGTCGCCGGCGGCCACCGAGCCGTCGCCGGACGCGACGACCGACTTGGTGTCGATGGACTGGTTGAAGTCGCCGCCGCCGGTGTCGATGTTCTGGTTCACCGAGTTGTCGACGATGGTGTCGCGGTCGTCGACGTTGTAGGTGTAGTGGTTGTTGGTCACGTACTTGTCGATGTACTTGACCGGGTCCTCGCCGTGGTGGACGGGCGGCGGCGGGGTGTGGTGGTGGCCGCCGTGGCCGCCGCCGGTGTTGTAGTCACGGTCGAAGGACACGTCGTCGTTGTCCTGGGCCAGGACCAGGGCGTCGCGGACGTCGTCGGCGGAGACCTCGGACAGGCCGCACTGGGCGAGGACACCGTGCGGGTCCTCCTTGAACTCGGCCAGGGCCTTGGGGTCCTTCAGCAGGTCCAGGATGAACTGGATCAGCGACTTCTCGACGGACATGGCGATCTCCTCTGCGGGTGCCGCCGGGCTCGCGCGCTCGGCGGAGGGTTCGGGTGGTGCGGGAGGTGGTGACCGGGCCGGGGTCGGGGGCGTCCCGGCCCGGTCACCGGGCGGTGCGGTGGGTCAGCCGACGGCGAGGTCGATGCCGTTGTGCGACGCGATGTCGGTGTGGCTGTGGTCGTCGATCGACGTGTGGGTCTCGGTGCTGGCGTCGAGGTTCCCGGAGTCGTGGATCTCGGTGTTCTCGTGGGTCTCGGTCCAGGTCTTGTTGAACGAGTCGGTCGCGTCGTGCGAGCCGGTCGCGTTGCCGCCGATGGAGACCGCGCCGCCCTTGTCGGCGGAGATGTCGCCGGTCTTGGTGGCCGAGCCGGAACCGAAGGCGGAGGTGTTGCCGTCGCCCTTGACCACGTTGTTGCCGTCGCCCACGACGTTGCCGTTGCCGGTCGTGATGGTGGAGCCGTCGATGTCACCGCCGGCGGCCACCGCGCCGTCACCGGAGGCGGTGGTCGACCGGATGTCGATGTCCTGGTCGAAGTCGCCGCCGTGGGTGTTGATGTGCTGGTTCACGGAGTTGTCGACGATGGTGTCGCGGTCGTCGATGTTCTCGGTGTGCCAGACGTCCTTGACGTGCACGTTCTCGTGGGAGGCGGCGGCCTTGTGGCCGTGGTCGCCCTTGCCCTCGCTCCAGCCGCCCTCGTCGCCGCCCCAGTTGAAGCCGGTGTCGTAGTGGCGGTCGAAGGACACGGTGTCGTTGTCCTGCGCGATGACCAGCGCGTCGCGGACGTCCTCCGGGGACAGGTCGGCGAGGCCGTAGTGCTGCAGGACCGCGTTCGGGTTGTCGTTGAACCAGTCGCGGACCTGGATGCTCTCGGAGCCGCTGCCGAGCAGGAGCTTGATGAAGTCGATCAGCGAGATGTCGTGTGCAGCCATGTCGGCCTCCGGAGTCGCTCGGGGGGTGACCGGTCCGTCGGCGACGACCGGTGTTGACGACGAAAGCTAGGGGCGCCGGGCCGCCCGGCCATCGGGGATCGCTCCGGGTCCGTCGGGGGGCCGTTAGGGGATCGGTCCCCCACTTCGTTCCGCTGCGCGGCACCGGCTAACGCCGGAGCGGCCCCCGCCGATGGGTCGGGGAGAGGACCACGCCGGCGTGCCGGTTCGACGAGGGGGGAGCAGTGGTGTCGTACCTGCTCGGGATCGATCTGGGGGCCACCTCGGTGACCGCGGCCGTGCTGCGCACGGGTGGTGCCGCGGAGTCCGTCCGGCTGGGCGGCCGCGACGGGAGCGACGTGCTCCCCGCAGTGCTCGTCGCGACGCCCGGGGGCGACCTGCTCTGCGGTGAGCCCGCCCGTCGCCGGGCCCCGGCCGAGCCGGACCGTGTCGCACGTGGCTTCCTCGACCGGGTCGGGGACCCGACACCGCTGTCGCTGGGCGGCTTCGCCTACGCGGCCGAGGACCTGTGCGCCCGGCTGGTGCGCGTCCTGGTCGACGAGGTGTCCACCCGGCACGGTGGCCCGCCGTCCCGGATCGGCGTCACCTGCCCGGTGGGCTGGGGCCGGCACAAGCGGGACCTGCTGGCCGCCGCCCTGCGTCGCCGCGGGCTGACCGTCTCGCTGGTGACCGCGCCGCAGGCCGTCGCGCTCGCCCACCGCGCCGTCGTGCCGGCCGGGGGGCCGCTCGCCGTCGTCGACCTGGGGGGCAACGGGACCACCGCGACCGTGCTGGCCGCGGCCGCACCCGGGGTGCTGCCCGACGCCGTCGGTCGCACGCTGACCTGCCGGACCGGTGGCGGAGACGTCGACGACGCGGCGTTCGCCTTCGTCCGGTCCTCCTCCCCGGCCACGGCCGCCGCGTTCGACGCGCTCGACCTCGACGACCCGCGGACCGTGGCCGCTCTGACCTCCCTGCGCGACGAGTGCCGCGCCGCCAAGCAGCTGCTGTCCCGGGACACGGTCGCGACCGTCCCGGTGGAGCTGCCCGGCCTGCGGACCGCGGTCCGCATCCACCGCTCCGACCTCGACGAGCTCACCCGCCCGCTGCTCGAGCCGGTCACCGACCTGGTGCAGGACGTCGTGGCCGCCGCCCCGGACGCCGAGGTGCTGCTCGCCGGCGGCGCCGCACGGATGCCGGTCGTGGTGCAGGCGGTCTCGGCGGCACTGGGCCGCCCGGTCGCCGTCGTCGCGGACCCGGTGGCCGACGCCGCCCGGGGCGCGGCACTCGCCGTCGCGCCGGGGGCCGGGACCTCCTGGCCCGGTGTGCGGATGGCGCCGCTGACCGGTGTCCCCACCCCCCGCGAGCCCGTCGACCCCGCCGGGCACAGCCCGTGGGACCGGCCCGGGCCGGACACCGCCGACCGCGCCGGCAGCGTCGACCGTGGTGACCGGACCGACCGGACCACCCCCGCGTGGCCGACCCGCGGCGAGCGGGAGCGGACCGCACGGACCGAGGCGCCCGCCACGGACCGCACGGCCGTCGCCCTGCTCGACCCGGAGCCGCCGACCGGCCCGCTGACCGCGGTCCCCCGCACCCGTACGGCCCAGCCCCCCGCCCCCGCACGGACGTCGGTCCTCGGGGCCGGACAGGTGACCGGCCCGGCCGTCGCCCGCCCGGAGAGTCCCGCGCCGGACACCCTGGTCACCCGGGACGCCCCCGCCGGCGCGGCCCGCCGCGGCGTGGTCACCCGGCAGCGCCTGATGGTCGGTGCCGGTGGCCTCGCCGGTGCCGCCGCCATCGCGGGTGCGCTGCTGTTCTGGCCCACGACGAGCCCGGGGATCGGTGAGCTGAGCGCAGCCCCCGTGCTGAGCTCACCGGCCGTCGCACCGGCTCCGGTCACCCCGGGCGCCGCCCCGGCCGCCGGCGGCGCGGCCGGCCCGGTCGCGGGCGCCCCCGTGGGTGGGACGCGCGCCGGCACCTCGGGTGGCGCGGCCACCGCGGGTGCCGCTGCGCCGACCGCGCCCGGCGCCCCGGCTCCGGCCGCGCCCGCTCCGGCCGCGCCTGCCCCGGCCGCTCCGGGACCGGCCGTGCCGTCCGCCCCGGTGGTGTCGCCCCCGCCGGTCACCACACCGCCGGCGACCAGCACGGGCCCGAACACGCCGGCGGAGGGCACGTCCGATCCGACCACCCCGCCGGTCACCACCCCGCCCGCCACCGACCCGACCAGCCCGGTCCCGGGCCCGACGACCACGGCTCCCGCGCCGTCGTCGAGCGTCCCTCCGGCAGCCGCGTGATCATCCTGGGGGACAAGGAAATCGATCACCGATCACGCTGTGCGCTGCGACGACAGCGCGGAGTGACCCCCACCCCGTCCCGCCCGGACCCCGGGGCGGGATGATTCGGACCGCCGGGCCGGCGTGGACACGGGAGCCCCCACGCCGGCTCGGCCCCATACGGAATGCGATACGGCCGCGCCCGAAGGTGTGAGCGCGACCGCGTCGCGCCGCCCGTCTCCACCCCCTCCGACGTGGTAAAACCGTGGTCGTCACGGTTCGGGGGCACGGGTGAGAGGGGCGCGTGGTGACGCGGTTGGCGGGGGCGGTCATCGGCATGGCAGCGGGTGCGTTGGTGCTCGCCTATGCCGTGGTGGGCTGGCCGATCCTGGTGGTCGGCGGGCCGCTGCTGGTGGGGGTGGCCCTGACGGTCGGCGTCCTGGTCCTCACCGAGCGCCCGCGGGCCGTGCTGGCCCAGCGCCGGGCCGTCCAGGTAGGCACCTCTCCCTGGCAGGCCGCCGCCGACACGCGTGACGAGCAGCCCGGCCGCGGGCTGATGAGCGGCTTCTTCGAGATGCCCGCGGCGCTGCCCGAGCAGCGGCCCGCCCCGTCGGACGCCCGCCCGGCCGGCACCCGGTAGCAGTACGTCACAATCGGCCGGTGCCGATCTTCCCGCGTGCCGCCCGTGACCTGACCCGTGCCCGCCCGTGCTGATCGGGATGTTCTTCGCGGTGCTCGCGATGCTCTGCAGCACCGTCGCCGCCATCCTCCAGGCCGACGCGGCCAACCAGGGCGGGCGCACCAGCGCGGTCCTGGCCCGGCCCCGGTTCGTCGGCGGGATCGGGATGGACCTCGTGACCTGGCTCTGCATGGTCGTGGCGCTGCAGTACATCCCCATCTTCGCGGTGCAGGCCACGCTCGCCGGGGCCATCGCGATGACGGCCCTGTACGCCCGCTACTTCCGCGGCGAGTGGCTGCGGCCGGTGCACCGGCTGGCGATCGGCGCCAGCATCCTCGGGCTCGCGTTCGTCGCCGGCAGCGCGGGGACCGAGCGCAAGCAGGCCCTGACCGGCCACGGCACGACCGTGGCCGTCCTGATCGCGGCGCTCGTGGTGTTCATGGGGGCGACGCTGGCGGTCACCAACTCGACCAAGCCGTGGCCGTCGGCGGTGCTCGCCGGGCTCGGGCTGGGCGGCGGCTCGGTCTGCATCCGCGCGATGCACGTGTCCGAGGGCGTCGACCTCGCCGGTCTGCTGCGCGAGCCGCTGGTCTACATCCTGGTCGGCATGGCGCTGACCGGCCTGTACAACTACGCCCGCGCACTGCAGCTCGGCGACGTCTCCACGGTGACCGCGCTCTACATGGTCACCCAGGTCGTCGTGCCCGGTCTGGTCGGCATCACGCTGCTCGACGACACCGTCCGCCCCGGTCTGTGGTGGCTGCTGCTGCTCGGGCTGGCGCTCGTCGTTTACGGCACCTCGATCCTGGCGCGACGCCGTCCGGAGAAGCGGACTCCCCCGCGGGTGGCCTAGTTTCGGCTCATGCCCTCCTTCGAGCGCCCCGGCGTGACACTGCACTACGAGGAGCACGGCACGGGCTTCCCGGTCCTGCTGCTCGCCCCGGGCGGCATGAACTCGACGATCGCGGCCTGGGACAACGCTCCCTGGAACCCGGTCACCCACCTCGCCCAGCGGTACCGCGTCATCGCGATGGACCAGCGCAACGCCGGGTCCTCGGTCGCCGACATCCACGGCGACGACGGCTGGGACACCTACACCGCCGACCAGCTGGCCCTGCTCGACCACCTCGGCGTCTCCGAGTGCGCGGTGCTCGGCATGTGCATCGGCGGCGCCTACATCGCGAACCTGCTGGTCACCGAGCAGCAGCGGATCCGGGCCGCGGTCGCGCTGCAGCCCGTCGGCCGTGCCGACAACCAGCACCTGTTCGAGAAGAGCTTCGCGAGCTGGCGCGCCGGGATCGAGGCCGACCACCCCGGAGTCTCCGACGACGACTGGGCCGCGTTCCGCACGAACATGTGGGGCGGCGGCGGGATGCTGTACTCCGTTCCCGACGAGGCGCTCGCCCACGTCACGACGCCGTGGCTGGTGCTCATGGGGACCGACGCCTTCCACCCGGGGCCGGTGTCGCGCCGGCTCGCCGAGCTCGCGCCGGGCGCGGAGCTGGTGGAACAGTGGAAGGTCGAGCCGCACGTCGCCGCCGGCCGCGCGGCCGTCGACCGGTTCCTCGCCACCCATCTGGTCTGATTCCTCCACGACGGCGGGCACCCACTGCCCCGCCGTCGGTGGTGCGCCGGCACGACGGTTGAGTCAGGATCGGCGTCGTGCGCTACGTGGTGATCGGGGCAGGGGCGGTCGGCGGGACGATCGCGGCGCGGCTGCACGCGGCGGGGCGGGAGGTCGTCGCCGTCGCCCGGGGCGCGCATCTCGACGCGATCCGCGAGCACGGGCTGCGCCTGGACACCCCGGACGGGTCGACCACCCATCCGGTGGAGGCCGTGAGCACGGTCGCCGAGGCCCGCCCCACCCCCGACGACGTCGCGATCCTCGCCGTCAAGTCGCAGGACACCCCGCCGCCGCTGGCCGCGCTGCTCAAGGCGACCCCCGGGATCACCGTGGCGTGCGCGCAGAACGGCGTCGCCAACGAGCGCCTCGCCGCGCGTCGCACCGACCGGGTGCAGGCGATGCTGGTGATCCTGCCCGCCGAGCACTACGAACCGGGTGTCGTCGTTGCGTCGTCGTCGCCGGTCCCGGGTGTGCTCGACGTCGGCCGGTTCGCCTCCGGGGTCGACGCCACCACCGAAGCGATCGTCGCCGACCTCACCGCGGCCGGGTTCTCCTCCCGCGCCGACCCGGACGTGATGGCCGCGAAGTACGGCAAGCTGCTCACGAACCTGGCCAACGCGGTCGACGCGATCTGCGGGCTCGACGACCCGGACGCCCCCCGCCTCGTCCAGGCCGCGACCGCGGAGGGCCACGCCGTGCTGGCCGCGGCCGGGATCGCCGCCAGGACCGGCGACGACGACCGCGTCCGCCGGGAGGGCATCATCACCGAGCGGCCGGTCGCGGGTGCGACGCGGCGGGGCTCGTCGTCGTGGCAGAGCCTCCGGCGCGGTTCCGGTTCCATCGAGGCCCGGTACCTCAACGGCGAGATCGTGGCCCTGGGCGCGGCGCACCGGATCGCGACCCCGGTCAACACCGAGCTGATGCGGGTGGCCGAGGAGATGGCCGCGGCCGGGGAGCAGCCGGCCTCGCGGTCCGGGGCCGATCTGCTGTGACGGCCTATCCGCTCGACGTGGCGCGGCCCGCGTTCCTCGACACGCTCGACGGGCTGTCCGCGCTGCTCGACCACGTCGACGACACCGACCTGCACGCTCGCAGCCGCTGTCACGGCTGGCTCGCCGTCGACGTCCTCGCGCACCTGCACCTGGGCCTGGTCGAGATGCTCGCCGGGTTCCCGCCCGCACCGACCGTCCCGCCGACGCCGACCTCGCGACCTACTGGACCGCACCGCCGACCGGGCCCGAGCAGCCGGGCTGGGCGCACGAGCGCTTCGCCCGCGCCGTCGCCGCGGCCTACGCCCGTCCGACCGGTCAGGTCGCCCACGTCGCGACGACGCTGCGCGGGCTGCGCCGGCTCGTCGCCGACCTCGAGCGGCCCTACCGGCTGGAGTTCCAGGGGGTCGTCCTCGACGTCGGCGACTTCGTCGCGACCTGGGTGGTGGAGGTCGTGGTGCACCACCTCGACATGACCGTCGTGCTGCCGGACGCGCCCGCGCCGCCGGCGTCCGGGCTCGCGGTGGTGCGGGAGACGGTGCTGCGCCTGGCCGGGGACGCCGCCGTCGCGGGGTGGGAGGACGACACGGCGCTCGCGCTGGCCGCCACCGGGCGGGAGCCGGGCATGACGCCCGTCCTGGGCTAGCAGGTGATGCCGGTCGTCCCCACGCCCGTGACCGGAACTCTCCCGGCCCCGCGCCCGTCCGCGCCTACCGTCGACCCATGACGTCCGACGCGCACGGAACCGAGATCCGCACCCTCGCCGAGCTGCAGCAGATCACCGGGCAGCCGATCGCACCCGCCCTGGCGAAGGAACGCGACCACCTCGTGGACGTGCACCGCGCCTGGCTGGCGGCGTCCCGGTTCCTGCTGCTGGCGACGTCGGGCCGGGCCGGCACCTGCGACGTCTCGCCGAAGGGCGACCCGGCCGGGTTCGTGCACGTCGTCGACGACCGCACGGTCGCGATCCCCGAGCGTCCCGGCAACGGTCGTGTCGACGGCTGGCGCAACGTCCTGGAGAACCCGCACGTCGGCGTCATCCTGCTGGTGCCGGGGCGCAACGACACGTTGCGCATCAACGGCCGGGCCCGCCTCGTCCGCGACGCGCCCTACTTCGACGAGCTCGCCGTGAAGGGCCGACGGCCGCTGCTCGCCTGCGAGGTCGCGATCGAGCAGATCTACTTCCACTGCCCCAAGGCGTTCCTGCGCTCCGAGCTGTGGGCGACGGAGAGCTGGCCCGCGCCGGACGCGCTGCCCTCCACCGCGCAGCTCGCCAAGCGGCTCGCCCGCCCCGACGAGCCGCTGGAGAAGATCGAGGAGTACTACGGCGCCGGCTACGCGGCCCGGCTCTACTGAGGGTCGCGCAGGTTACATCGAAACCCCAGGTCAACCCCTGCACAATGGGGAGACGTGACACCCTCGGTCCCGCCGCTGCGGCGGTCCCTCCGCGCCCTGCTGTCCGCTGTCCTCACCGCGCTCGCGATCCCGGTCGCGCTCGCGGCGGGTGCCGCGCTGCCACCGGCCGCGGTGGTCGCGGGGATCGTGCTGGCGGTGGTGGTCGCCGGGGTGGCCCGCACCCTGTCCTGGGTGGCCGGGCAGCCGATCGGCGAGCGGGCCACGGTGCTGGCCGTGGCCAGCGGCATCGGCGCCGGGATCGCGGCGATCACCCTGGGCGTGGTCGCGGTGTTCGCCGGTCCCGCGGTGCTCGTGCTCGTCCCGCTGCTCACTGGCGCCGGGGTGGTGACCTGGTGGGTCGCCCGCCGCGACGTGCCGCCCGCGCTCTGACCCCGTCGTCCCCGTCCGTGGAGCGGAGGGAGGGCACCGGAAGGGGGAGATGCGGCAGTATCGCTGTGGTGTCCACAGCTCACGCCGCCGCCACCGTCATCGACGCGCCGGCATCGGCAGCATTCGAGCTGTTGCGCGACCCGGCGATGCATCGGCACTTCGACGGCTCGGCGATGGGTCGGAGAGCCGACCACCGCCGAGATCCTGTCCGGCGTCGGTCAGGTCTTCACGATGAACATGACCTACATCGACGGCGACGCCGTCGAGCACTACCTGTCCGACAACATCCTGACGATGTTCGACCTGAATCGAACCAACGCGTGGACCACGGCCGTTCACGGTGGCGCGCCGCTCGGCTGGACGTGGCGATACGACCTCGCGCCGACCGGTGGTGGGACGCAGGTTCGTCTGACCTACGACTGGTCCGACGCACCCGCTGCCACCATCCGCAGGTTCGGTGTTCCCATCGTCGGCCCCGACCGGCTCGCTGAATCGCTCCGCTTGTTGGCGGCGCTCTGGGGACTGTCCGGAAGATCGCGTGTGGGCGGTGATCGTCTCTGTCAGTTCAGGGCGGTTCGGTCGCCGTAGAACAGTAGGTGTGGCTGCCCGTCAGGGGTACGGGCGCCACGCACGGTCTTGCCGTCCGGCGCCCACACCCGCCGTTGCTCTCGACGCGGCCGACCGGTGTCGGTCGGGCGCTCGGCAAGCTGTGCGCTGGTCCAGGCGTGCAGAGCGGACTCCAGCTCGACGGGGTCGAGTTGCTGGAGCAGCCTGCGGATCGTGGACTCGTGCGGCACCACCAGTACGGCGTGCTGCGGGTCGATGCCGAGCCGGTCGGCGAGTTCGACCAGCAGGCCGACACCGACGTCCCGGGTGTGTTCGGCGATCGCGGTGGATGAGCGGGCACCGGCCAACACCGCGCACGCGACCAGCACCAACACCGGTGACAGGCCATGGCGGACCCCGCGCGCCCGTCGCGGGTCGGGAACCGAGTGCAGGGCGTCGAACAGCGACAACGCCGCCTGCGTCGAGCCCGACTCGGTGACGGCCGCGTCGAGTTGGGTGTCGGGGTCGAGCAGGACAGCAACGATCGGAGCAGATGACAACGCGGGCACGACCCTGTTGGTGATCAAGGCTTCGACAACCTCATGATCACCAACAGGGTCGTGCCCGCACCCGCATCTCGGCCCGGCGTGTCGCCCCAGCTCAGTCGCTACCCACTACGACTTCGCCGGGGCCCTGGCTCCGACCTGCTCGACCACCTGGCGGCCTACGTCGCCCGGCGTCCCGACGCGCTCGTCTTCACCGGCCTCCAGGGGAAATGCACTACGACGCGGGGGAGTGAGCCTTTTTCAACCTGACCAGCGAGCTTCTGCGTCAGGAGATCGCGAAGGTTGCAGCGCAACTGCTCTGACCCGAATCCGCGAGTAGCGCTGGTGTCCGGACTGGGGAGATGGCGATAGGTGCCCGCTGACCTGCGATGATCGTGTTTGCGACGACACGACATTGCGGGTTGAGAGGACACCTATCAGGTGCGAACAGTACGCAAGCGACGCCCGCGGTGTGCGCGGGTGCGTCTCGGCGCGCCGGACGCGGCGCTGACCAGGTTCTCCGGGCTGGCCGCGGTGACCGAACTGATCGACCGGCTCGGGATCATCGACAAGCTCGACGCCGCGGTCGGGCCCATCAAGGACCGCGACCGCGGGTGCAGCGCCGGGCAGATGCTGGTCGGCATGTCGGCGGCGCAGCTGTGCGGGGAGGACTTCCTGGTCGGGCTGGACCGGCACCGCGCCGACACCGCCGGGCAGGCACTCACGCCGGTGCCGGGGTTGGCGTCCACGACCGCCGCCGGGCTCGCGCGCAAGTTCATCGAGGGGCAGTGGGCGGCGGTGGAGACCGGGCTCGGTGACGTGCACACCACCGCGCTGGACCTGCTCGCCCAGGTCGACCCGGACCGGGCCGAGCAGCTGACGGCGGACGTGACGATCGATCTGGACACCACCGATGTCGAGGTTTACGGCCGGCTCAAGCAGGGCGTGGCGTTCAACCACCAAGGCCAGCGGGTCGCCCGCCCGCACGTCGCGACCTGGGCCGACACCGCGGTGGTGCTGGCCGCTGACCTCGGTTCGGGCCGGGATGACCCCCGCGCCACCAGCGCCGAGCTGTTCTACCGGGCGCTGGCCGCGCTCCCCGCGCAGGCGCGGGCGGGGCGAGTCCGCGTGCGTGCGGACGCGGGCTACTTCGCCGGGCAGCTCGCCCGCGCAGCCCTGTTCGTCGGCGTGGAGTTCGCCATCGGCGCCCGACGCATCGCGCCGCTGTGGCGCATCCTCGACGGCGTCGCGGCCGACGGGTGGACCGACGCGATCGACATGACCGGCGCGCAGGTCGCGGTGGCCGACTATTGCCCGAACTGGTGGCCCGCAGCGACCCAGCTGCTGATCCGTCGGGTCCGGCTCGACCTGGACCACGGCCAGGTCTCCGGTGACCCGCGAGCGCGGCGCCGACGCACCCTGCACCCCGCCCAGCGGGCGCTCCCGCTCGACGACCTCGCTACGGTGGCCAAGGTCGACGGGGTGTTCGCCTACTCGTTCATCGTGACCAACCTCGACGTCTCCACACCTGCCGCAGCCGCGCAGGCCGAGTACTGGTACCGCCACCGCACGAAGGTGGAGAACCTGTTCCGCGACACCAAGCACGGCGCCGCGCTGCGCCACCTCCCCTCCGGACACCTCGCGGTGAACCGAGCCTGGATGTGGGGCGCACTCCTGGCCGCCACCACCAGCGGGTGGCTGCACCACCTCACCGCCCGCACCCGCGACGGGCGCCTGGTCGGGCACGGCGTCCGCGGCGGC
The DNA here is from genome assembly GCF_001294645.1 of Pseudonocardia sp. HH130629-09. Classification (NCBI taxonomy): domain Bacteria; kingdom Bacillati; phylum Actinomycetota; class Actinomycetes; order Pseudonocardiales; family Pseudonocardiaceae; genus Pseudonocardia; species Pseudonocardia sp. HH130629-09. The sequence continues at coordinate 5,844,573 of NZ_CP011868.1, read as the reverse complement.
CAGGCCATGATCGCCACCCTGCGCCGGCGGCTGATCACCATCCCCGCCCGCCTCGTGCGCCACGCCCGCGGCCTCACCCTGCGCCTACCACCCGGCGAGCACCTACTCGCCGAGGTCCTCGCCCGCGTCCGCGCCCTGCCCGCTCCGTCCTGACCCGGCCGCACCGGCCCCGACCAGCACAGGAACCCGCCACCCGAGGCGACACTCGGGCCGCCCGCTTGCCCACCACCCAACTCCCGACCCAAGCAACATCAACTTTGGCCGACCAAGATCAGCTCATAGCCTACTCGCGGATTCGGGTCTGACCACAGCTGCACAGGTCACCGGCTCGCTAGCTCGGCGTCTGCACCCACACAACCAGGCCCCTGAGCTGCCGGAACGGCAGGTTGAAAAGGGCTCAGTGAGCGTTTGCCAACCTGATCAGACGTTGGTGATCATGAGCGTCTGAACAGCGGCGACGAGGTCGGTGGCGTGGCTGGGGCTGGAGCAGATCTTCCGCAGGATCCGCCAGTTCTTGAGCTCGGCGTTGACCCGTTCACCGGGCCCGCGTTGGCGGGCGTGAGTGGTGTTGACTTCCTTCTGTGCTGCAGACAGGGGCCGGTAGCGGCCGGTGTCGCGGTCCAGGCGTCGCCTGCGCTGCGGGACGACGACGTGTTTGCCGGCGCCTTGGTAGGCGGTGTCGGCGATCGCCTGAACGCCGGCGTCGGCGAGGGCGTCGATGATCCCGTGCTGGCGGGCCGCGGCGATGTCGTGACGGGCACCGGGCAGCGCCGGTGAGATCCACACCAGCCGGCCGGCCGGGTCGGCGATGACCTGCACGTTCACGCCGTGGCACTTGTGCTTGCCGGAGTAGAAGCCGGCGTTGTAGTCCGATCCCATCCCGACCCGGTCGATACGCAGCAGGCTCCCGTCGAGGATCACGAACGCCTTCCCGCGGGCGACCTCGATCGCCTGCTCGAGGCTCGGGGCCAGGTCGGCGAGCAGCGCGATCGCCTCGCGGATGTAGCGGAACGCGGTCGAGGTACCGACGCAGAACCAGCTCGGCACCCGCTGGCTTGCGGTGGCCGCGCAGGGCGTGAATTGGTGAAGCTCCTGGTAGACGGGCGACGCCACGCCGCAGAGCCGCTGACCAGCACAGATCAAGTTGGCAAAGGCTCAGTACTTCGCGCCTTCCCCGCCGTCGCCGGCCCAGATCCCCAACACGTCACGGCGGCCGTCGACGGTGAACTGACCCCCGGCGTGGTGTGGTGATGGTCAGTCGTTGCTGGCGCGGTTGTGTTTGGCCAGGAGCTCGCGTCGGGCGCGGGTGCGGTAGGAGTCCCCGGACAGGGTCAGGACTTCGGCGTGGTGGACGAGGCGGTCGATCATGGCTGCGGCGACGACGTCGTCGGAGAAGGTCTCGCCCCAGCGGCCGAAGGGCAGATTGCTGGTGACCATGACGCTGCCTTGTTCATAGCGGGAAGCGATGAGCTGGAAGAACAGGTTCGCTGCGTCCTGGTCGAACGGGATGTAGCCGACCTCGTCGATGATGATCAGTTTGTAGCGGCGGATCTTCTTCAGCTCGGCCTCGAGCCGGCCGCTCTGGTGCGCGGCGGCGAGTCTGGTGATCCAGTTGCTGGCGGTGTCGAACAGGACCGAGTAGCCGGCGTGGGCGGCTTTGACGCCGAGCCCGATCGCGAGGTGGGTCTTCCCGATCCCGGGCGGGCCGAGCAGGATCACGTTCTCGCACTTGGCGACGAACGTGCTCGTGGCCAGGTGGGCCAGGATGTCGCGGCGCAGCGAGGGCAGATGGTCGAGGTTGAAGTCCTCCAAGGTCTTGACCTGGGGGAAGTGCGCGGTGCGGATCCGCATGACCGTGCCCTTGGACTCGCGGTCGGCGACCTGGCGCTGCAGCAGCGCGCCCAGATACTCCTCGTGCGACCAGTTCTCCTCACGGGCCTGGGCGGCAAGCTGTTCCCAGCTGGCCGCGATGGTCGGGGTCTTCAGGACCCGGGTCAGGTAGGCGATCATCGCCGGCAGTCCGTCGGGGACCGCGGCCAGCACCGGACCGGCCGGCCCCGAGCTCCCAGCGGGGTCGGTGGTGATCTTCGGTGGTGTGGTTGTCATGAGCTGCTCGCTTCCTCGGCAGTGGAGACGAAGTCGACACCGAACAGGGCGTCGTAGTCGGGCAGTGCGCGCAGGGTCACCGGGTGGCCGTCGAGGTGACGGCGTGCTGCGGCCTGTCGGGTGTTGCGGTCGTGGGCCAGGGCGCGGCGCATCGCCGCGGCGGTGTGCTGGTGCGCCGGGTCGGTGATCACCGCGTGGCGGGCCCAGCTGCGGTCGTGACGGGCGACGACCTGGCCGGCGCAGTAGACGACGACCTCGCGCGGTGAGGCGGCGACATCGACGAACCGGCCGATCATCTGCGGATCCACGGAGTAGTCGTTGGCATCGACGCGGACGTAGTAGTCCCGTGCCAGCCGGATCCGCTGGGCCAGCCCGATCGGCGGGTCCAGCGGCGGCAGCGGAGTCATCGCCGCGTAGTCGTGGGCGAGCACGTCCACCGGGCGGCCGCCGATCGCTCGGACGGTGCGGGTGTTGGCCCGGGCCAGCCAGTCGTCGATCTGGTGGTTGAAGTCGGCTGGGGAGGCGAAGCGACGTCCGGGCAGGAACGAGGTCTCGAAGTAGCCGTTGTTGCGTTCGACCAGCCCCTTGAACTCCGGATCCCGCGGTGGGGCAAGCCGGATCCGGGTGGCCAGAGTGCCGGCGAACGCAGCGGCCGGTGCCGAGACCCGCCCGGTCCCGCCGATCGCAGACTCCCGGTCCCAGACCAGCGTGCGGGTCACCCGCCCGACGTCGCTGATCAGCTGCCACATCCCGGACAGGATGTCCCCGGCCTGGCGCGAGGGGATCATCGTCGCGGACAAGAACCGCGAGTAGCCCAGCGTCATCACCAGCACCGGTAGGACCCGTTCCTGGCCTGGGCCGACGGGGATCGTGGTCTCGGGGAACCACAGGTCGCACTGGGTGATCTCGCCCGGTGCGTAGGCGACCCGGTCGACCGGGTCGATCCCGACATACTCGGGGCGGATCTGGCGGATCCGGTCCTTGAGCACGGTCAGCGAGTGCTCCCACCCGATCCGCTCTGCGATCACCGTGGCCGGCATGCGTGGGAACTGCGCCAGCAATGCCCGCACCTGCGGCTCGACCGCATCCGCCAGCGATCCCCGCGGGCCCCGTTCCCGCTTCGGCGGGCCCGGCGCCCGCAACGCGGAGCGCACCGTGTTGCGGGCCACCCCCAGCCGGCGGGCGATCTCCTTGATCGGGACACCCTCGGCCCGATGCAGACGACGGATCTCGGCCCAGTCCTCCACCGACAACACCCCCTCAGCGTCGTGCAGAGGGGGTCAATCCCAAGCCGACGCTAGGGGGTCAGTCTGAGCCCGTCGTCGACACACAGGTCACCGGCTCGCCAGCTCGGCGTCTGCACCCACACAACCAGGCCCCTGAGCTGCCGGAACGGCAGGTTGAAAAGGGCTCAGTGAGCCTTTTTCAACCTGACCAGCGAGCTTCTGCGTCAGGAGATCGCGAAGGTTGCAGCGCAACTGCTCTGACCACAGCTGCACAGGTCACCGGCTCGCTAGCTCGGCGTCTGCACCCACACAACCAGGCCCCTGAGCTGCCGGAACGGCAGGTTGAAAAAGGCTCAGTGTCGTCAAATGATGAGCCGCAACAGCTCCGGCCGGCACATGGGCACCGCACGGTAAGAAGGGTAGGGCCCGACGGTCCTAGTAGCGTGTCGTCGCTAATTATTAGTTCACGCGGTGTATCAGTAGTGGCCTGGCGCCGGGCGGGATTCCTCGGGTGCCGGTAACCGCTCGTATTCGATCTAGCAGTATCCCCGTCCTCGACGGCCGCGAGTGCGTTCGACTCAGCGACGGGACGTGGCTCAATCTCAGTGGACCGCGCCGGTCGGGCTAGACGATCGTGAGTCTCGTGGGCCGACGAGAGCAGGGCGACCTCACCGGCAGGCCGACTGCACCTTCGAGCGGGGCAGGCCATCGTGCATCAGATGCAATAATGCTCTGCCCTTCTGTCATAATTCTTATTATCGGCTCGCGGTCAGTGCATGTCGGCAAGCGTCTCAGACACTTGATCTCAATCTGAGTGGAGAGTGCACGGTGGTTGGCATGACAGACGTTCGGACATGCGACCCGGCGTTCGAACCATGGATCCGTCCACACTGGCCGGGTTGACTCCACCCCATGACCACCCGACCCACACTCGTCCTGGGCGCCACCGGTAAGACCGGCCGGCGGATCGTCCCCCGTCTTCGACTGCGGGGCGTGCCGGTGCGCGCCGCCTCGCGCACCGCCGCCGTCCCGTTCGACTGGTACGACCCCACCGGCTGGGAGGCGGCACTCGCGGACGTGGAAGCCGTCTACGTCGTGGCCCCGACGACCCCTGGACCCGTCGGGACCTTCGTCGACCGCGCCGAGACGGCAGGCGTACGGCGCCTGGTCCTGCTGTCCGGACGCAGCGCCGACGACTGGGCCGGCTCCGGTTTCGGCGACGACATGCGCGACGCCGAGGACGCCGTGCGAGCCTCGTCCTCGGAGTGGACCGTCCTGCGCCCGACCAACTTCTTCCAGAACTTCTCCGAGGAAGCCCACCTCGCCCCCCTCCTGGCCGGCGACCTGGCGCTGCCCGCAGGGACCCTCACCGACCCAATGGTCGACATCGACGACCTCGCCGACGTGGCGACCCGGGTGCTGACCGAGCCCGGACAGCACGGCGGCCGGACCTACGAGCTCACCGGTCCACGGCCGCTGACCTACCGCGAGGCCGTCGACATCATCGCCCGCGCCACGGACCGGGCCATCACCTACAGCGAGGTCTCCCCCGAGCACTACACGGCGAGCCTGGTCGGCCAGGGTGTCGACGAGGACGTCGCCCGTGCCGTCACCGCCATGTACACGCTCATCGAGCGCGGCGTCCTCGCCGCCACCACCAACGGGGTGCGGGAGGTGCTCGGGCGCGCACCCCGCACCTTCGAGGACTACGTCGCGCGGGAGGCGGCGGCCGGAACCTGGCGACGGTGACCAGCACCCGGGCGTCCGGCGGACCCGGGTTAGCCGGACGCCTCGGCCCGCGCGACGAGGACCCCCGCTGGTCCCGCGCAGGTAGGCGAGCCACGTGCTCCCCGCCGAACGGGACCGCGAACATGATCCGCCGGATGCCGGGCGGGTTCACCGCGGCGCCGGGGTCCCCGGCCCGGCGGCGACGGCGGCGGCGACGCGAACCGCGTCAGCTCGAGGCGCCCGTGCCAGGGGCAGGTGGAGGCTGTCGCGGACGATGCCCGAGAATGCAGAAACCCCGGTGATGTAGCGCGCCGATGAGGGCGGCCAGGGATCGCTCCGGGGTCTTCGCCTTCGAGGATACGGAAGTCGTCAGAGGATGTCGAATTCACCGGCCGGCTCGGCTTCACCGCTGCTGATCCAGCAGTACCTGTCGCCGGCGAGGCTCAGCACCTACGTGGGGGCCTGTGGCGGTGATCTGGGCACGGCCTTGGGTCTGTATCGGTGGAACGCCTCGGTGTCCGCGGCGTTCTGGGAAGTGCTCGGGCACGGCGAGGTGATCCTGCGCAACGCCATGCACGACCAGCTGACCGCCCACCATCAGCGACGCGGTCTTCCCGGCGAGTGGTTCGACGACCCGCAGGGAGTGTTCAACAACCGGACCACCGACGACGTGCAGACAGCGAAAAGGCGGGCCGGGCGAGGGGCTCCGCCGGGCAAGGTCGTCGCCGAGCTCTCATTCGGGTTCTGGCGCTACCTGCTCGCCAATCGCTACTCCACGACGCTGTGGCCGGCGATCCGCCACGCCTTCCCTCAGCTACCCCGCCGCGGCAACACGCGGCCGCTGCTGGAGAGACCCGTGAACGATCTCCACCTGCTCCGCAACCGGATCGCCCACCATGAGCCGCTGATCCGCGAACCGCTGCACAAGCGCTTGGCCAGTCTGGAGTACGTGCTGGACCAGATAGACCCACAGGTCCGCGTCTGGGCTCTCGACGACGGCGGGAGGTTGACGACGCTGCTGGCCAGCAGGCCCTGAACTCGCCAAGGCCGTCGGTACCAGTGCCCTGATGTGCTCTACCCCGGCCATGGAACAGGCAAAGAGGCAGGAGCACGCTGACTGTGCATCTTCCGCTCCCCTGATCGGCGCTGTCGTGGCCCTCCTGATCTCGGCACGCTAGGGCTGGTGGAACGACGCCAGGTAGAGGTCAACGACATCCGACTCGACACCACGATCACCGGGCCCGGTTCGCCGACGGTCGTCCTATGCGACAGCGCTGGTGGCGACGGCGAGCAGTGGGAACATGTCGTGCCCCTCCTCGGTGGATACACGGTGCTCACCTACGCCCGACCCGGGCTCGGTAACAGCGATCCGCTCCCAGCCGAGGACGCTGCCGTCGCCCGTCCCGCTCGATGGGCCGCCGAGCAGCTCCGCGATCTTCTACGAGCCACCGGGGTTCCTGGCCCGTTCGTGGTGGCCGGCTGCTCCGTTGGCGGTCTGATCGCCGACGCGTTCGCCACTGAGCCTTTTTCAACCTGACCAGCGAGCTTCTGCGTCAGGAGATCGCGAAGGTTGCAGCGCAACTGCTCTGACCACAGCTGCACAGGTCACCGGCTCGCTAGCTCGGCGTCTGCACCCACACAACCAGGCCCCTGAGCTGCCGGAACGGCAGGTTGAAAAAGGCTCACTGCCTATCCCGATGAGGTAGCCGGGATCGTCCAGGTCGACGCAAGTCCCCTGACAGACATCCCCACCAATCGGGAACGGACCACGATCGACGAGGCAGACGGTCGTGGGATTGTGTACTCATGGCCGATGACGTGGGCCGAAGCAGCCCGGCTACGGCTGGCCCGTCTGATCGTCGACCAGGACTGGACCTGCTCCACCGCGGCCAGAATGTTCATGGTCGCCCCTCGCACCGCCCGAAAGTGGGCTGACCGCTACCGCGCCGAGGGCCCGCCCGGGATGGTCGACCGCAGCTCCCGACCACGGTCGATGCCGGCCAAGACCCCGCCGAGGCTGGTGAAGCAGATCGTGCGACTGCGGTGGCACCACCGACTCGGACCAGTACAGATCGGCGGCCGACTCGCTCTCGCCGCCTCGACCGTGCACGCGGTCCTGCGCCGCTGCCGGATCAACCGGCTCTCCCACATCGACCGGGTCACCGGCGAGCCCCTACGCCGCTACGAACACCCACACCCCGGCTCGTTGATCCACGTCGACGTCACCAAGTTCGGCAACATCCCCGACGGAGGCGGACACCGCTTCGTCGGACGCCGACAAGGCGCCCTGAACAAGCGGTCCACTCCCGGACTGCCCAGGGGAACCGACTACAAGCCGCGCACCGGCAGAGCGTTCGTCCACACCGTCATCGACGACCACTCCCGCGTCGCCTACGCCGAGATCCACAGCGACGAGAAAGCCGACACCGCCACCGGTGTGCTACGCCGGGCCGTGGACTGGTTGAACGCCCGCGGCGTGACCGTCGAACGGGTCCTGTCCGACAACGGCAGCTGCTACCGCTCACACGCCTGGCGTGACACCTGCAGCGAACTGGGCATCACCCACAAGCGAACCCGGCCCTACCGGCCTCAGACCAACGGCAAGATCGAACGTTTCCACCGCACCCTCGCCGACGGGTGGGCATACGCCCGCTTCCACCCCTGCGAAACGGCTCGGCGAGACGCGCTCCCCGGCTGGCTGCACTTCTACAATCACCACCGGCCCCACAGCGCAACCAACGGCCTACCGCCGATCAGTCGCCTGACCAACCTGCCTGGACATCACACCTAGACGCTGCCGCCCCGGCCGCCCCGGCCCGGCCGGCCACGCCCGAGGAGCTGGGACTGTTTCAAGATCGGTGTTTTCGGCCCGACACGCCGGGCTGAGGTCCGGCGAGATGGGCACGGACAGTGATGACATCGGACCTTGTGGATCCAAGCGAGGGTGACCCGAAGCCTGCTCGGCAGGCGTCGGCGGAGCGGGCCGCTGCGGCGGCGATGGTGGCCGAGGCGAAGGCGCGCGGGCTGGCGTTGACCGGCCCGGACGGCCTGTTGAAGCTCTTTACCAAGAATGTTCTGGAAACGGCGCTGAACGAGGAGATGACCGAGCACCTCGGGCACGACAAGAACCGGGCCGACTCCGGCCGGGAATCCACCAACGTGCGGAACGGGTCCCGCTCGAAGACGGTTCTCTCGGATGCCGCGGGTGACGTGGAGATCGACGTTCCGAGAGACAGGGCCAGCACTTTCGAGCCGCAGATCGTGAAGAAGCGTCAGCGGCGCCTCACAGATGTCGACGAGGTCGTACTGTCGCTGTATGCGAAAGGGATGACGACCGGGGAGGTTTCCGCACATTTCGCTGACATCTATGGGGCGTCAGTATCGAAGGAGACGGTCTCGCGGATCACCGACAAGGTCGTCGCCGAGATGAATGACTGGGTTGGTCGGCCGTTGGATTCGGTGTACGCCGCGGTGTTCATCGACGCTGTCCACGTCAAGGTCCGGGACGGGCAGGTCGCCAACCGGCCGGTCTACGCAGCCATCGGCGTCACCGTGGACGGCTGCAAGGACGTGCTGGGGCTGTGGATGGGCGTCGGCAGTGAGGGCGCGAAGTTCTGGATGAGCGTGCTGGTCGACCTGAAGAACCGCGGCGTGCGTGACGTGCTGTTCCTGGTCTGCGACGGCCTCAAAGGACTCCCGGAGGTCGTGGCCAACGTGTGGCCGCAAACCATTGTCCAAACCTGCGTCGTGCACCTGATCCGAAACACTTTCCGGCTGGTGGGTCGACAGGACTGGGACGCGGTGAAGCGCGACATCAAACCAATCTATGCCGCGCCCAACCCGAATGCAGCACTTATCGCTATGGATGAGCTCGACGAGAAATGGGGCCGTAAGTACGCGGCGATGATCCGGCTATGGCGCAACGCGTGGGAAGAGTTCGTGCCGTTCTTGGACTACGACGTCGAGATTCGAAGGGTGATCTGCTCTACGAATGCGATCGAATCGCTTAACGCCCGCTACCGGCGCGCGGTGCGGGCGCGTGGTCATTTCCCCACTGAGCAGGCTGCGATGAAATGCTTGTATCTTGTGACTCGCAGCCTGGACCCGACCGGGACGGGCCGCACGAGGTGGACGATGCGTTGGAAGCCCGTGATCAACGCGTTCGCCATCACGTTCGGTGACCGCTGGCCGGGAGCCGAGACCTACTGAGCAACGACGCCGAAACACCGATCACGAGACAGGCCCTGATCGGGGAGGCATCAGCTATAAGGGGTAGCGATGCCAGAGGTACGGAAGCGCTACGACCGGGAGTTCCGTGACGGAGCGGTCCGGGTCGTGGAGGAGACGGGCAAGCCGATCGCCCAGGTCGCCCGTGACCTGGGGGTCAACGAGGGCACGCTGGGCAACTGGGTGGCCCGTGCACGAGAGGCCCGCGAGGACACCGAGGGCCTGTCTCGCGGCGGCGTCGAGGAGCTCAAGCGGCTGCGCGCGGAGAACGCCGAGCTGCGGATGGAGCGTGATGTCCTCAAGCGATCCGTGGTCCTGTGGGTCAAGGAGGCGACGAAGTGAGCGTGGCCCGTTTCATCGCCGACCAGAGGACCTTCCACCGGGTGCCGCACACGCTGGCCTGCGCCCTGTTGGGGGTGTCGATCTCCTGGCTGTACAAGTGGCTCGACCGCGCCGCGCGTTCCGACGGTGGTGCCACCGCGACCGAGAAGCGCCGCTGCGCGTGGGACGCCGCCGTGGCCGTGGCGTTCGACGACGCCCAGCGGCTACACGGCTCACCCCGTCTGCACGCCGACCTGTGTGAGGCCGGATGGCGGGTGTCGGAGAAGACCGTGGCGGACTCGATGCGCCGCCAGGGCCTGGTCGCCCGCCGGATCAAGCGGCACAACGGACTGACCCGCCAGGACCGCACGGCGCCGAAGTTCCCGGACCTGCTTCGTCGGGGTTTCACTGCGGCCGAGCCGAACCGCAGATGGGTCGGGGACATGACCGAGATCCCCACCGCGGCCGGGAAGTTGTATCTGGCCACGGTGATCGACCTGTACTCGCGGCGGCTGCTCGGCGCGGCCACGGGGCTGCACCCGAACCCCGAGCTGGCGTGTGCGGCGATCCGGATGGCGGTGGCGGCCCGCGGCGGGGCGGACCGAATCGCCGGGGTGATCTTCCACACCGACCGCGGGTCGACCTACACCGCGGGCGCGTTCACCGCTCTGTGTCGGCGGCTCGACATCCGTCAGTCGATGGGCCGGGTCGGGTCGTGTTTCGACAATGCCGCGGCGGAGGCGTTCTTCTCCAGCCTGGAGTGGGAAGTGCTGTCCCGCAACGACTTCGACACCATCAGTAGGGCGCGGGCGGCGGTCATCGACTGGTGTTACGGCTTCTACAACCACCGGCGGCGACACAGTGCCGCCGCCGGGCTCTCACCGATCAACTACGAGAACGCCGCCCTCACCCGAGACGCGGCATAAGAACCCTCCACGATCTCGGGGGAACCGCAAGCTGCTCGGCGGTGCCGGGTACCGGGAGCCGGCCCGGCTGCCGGACCTGCCGTCCCGCCCGGGTGCGGGACGCGCCGTCGTCGCGGCCGGGGACTGCCGGCGGCACTGGGCGGCCGGTCCGGTGCGGACCGCCGCGCAGCGGGCCCGGGCGAGCGCCGCGGCCCGCGACCGCTCCCGTGGCCAGCGGATCTCGGCCTACATGACGTCGACGGTCACCAGCTCCTGACCGTCCCGGGCGGCGCGGGATGATGTCGCGGTGACGACCACCGGGACCCCGCCGCTGCCGAAGGCCGAGCTGCACCTGCACATCGAGGGCACGCTCGAACCCGAGACCGTGTTCGAGCTGGCCAGGCGGCACGACGTCGCGCTGCCGTACGCCTCGGTGGAGGACCTGCGGGCCGCCTACGACTTCACCGACCTGCAGTCCTTCCTGGACGTCTACTACGCCAACATGGCCGTCCTCCGGACCCGCGACGACTTCGCCGAGCTCGCCTCGGCGTACCTGCGGACCTGCCCGGAGCAGGGCGTGCGGCACGTCGAGATGTTCTTCGACCCGCAGGCCCACACCACTCGCGGCGTGGCGATCGGCGACGTGATCGGCGGCCTGACCGACGCGGTCGAGGCCCACGCCGGCGAGGTGTCGGCCGGGCTGATCCTGTGCTTCCTCCGCGACCGCTCGGCAGCCGAGGCGGAGGAGACCCTGCGGGCCGCGGAGCCGTACCTGGACCGGATCGTCGGGGTCGGGCTCGACTCGGCCGAGGTGGGCCACCCGCCGTCGAAGTTCACCGCCGTGTTCGACCGCGCCCGCGGGCTGGGGCTCAAGCCGGTCGCGCACGCCGGGGAGGAGGGTCCGGCCGGCTACGTCTCCGAGGCCCTCGACGAGCTGGGAGTGCTGCGCGTCGACCACGGCATCCGTGCCATCGAGGACGACGCGCTGGTCGCCCGCCTGGTCCGCGACCGCACCCCGCTGACGGTGTGCCCGCTGTCCAACGTCCGGCTCGCCTGCGTCCCCGGGATCGGGCTGCACTCGCTGCCGGAGATGCTCGCGGCCGGGCTGAACGTGTCGGTGCACTCCGACGACCCGGCCTACTTCGGCGGCTACGCCGACGCGAACTACGCCGCCGTCCGCGACGGCCTCGGGTTCACCGACCAGCAGCTGCGGACGCTGGCCGCGAACTCGTTCGCCTCGTCGTTCCTCGACGACGCGACGAAGGAGCGCCTGGCCGGCGAGGTCGCGGCCTGGGGCGTCCCTGGGCAGTACAGCTAGGCGGTCGCGGCCAGCCGGACCGGTCGCAGCGGGTGCAGCGGCCGGCCCGCCCCGCTGCGGCCCCGCTCCACCGTGAACGGCGAGAGCCGGAACCGGCGGGTACGCAGCTGATACTCGGCGGTGTTCGCGGGCCACATGACGACGTTGACGCCCTCGTCGTTCTGGTAGTAGCTGGAGCAGCCGCCGGTCTCGTACACGGTGCGGGCCGACCGGCGCCGGATCCGCCGCGTCCAGCGCTCCTCGACGGCGGGCTTCACGTCGAGCGCGCGGATGCCCTCGGCCGCCATCCGGCACACGGCGTCGGCGACGTAGCGGGCCTGGGCCTCGGAGAACAGCAGTGTCGAGCTGGCCCCGCTGGTCGCGTTCGGACCCTGCATCAGGAACAGGTTCGGGAAACCGGGGTAGCTCATCCCCAGGTAGGCGCGCGGGTAGGAACCCCAGTGGTCGTGCAGCGAGCGGCCGTGCGCGTCGTGGATGCGGCGCGCGATCGGGGCGGTCGCGCCGACCTCGAACCCGGTGGTCAGCACGATCGCGTCGACCTCGGCGCGGCTGCCGTCGCCGGAGACGACGGTCCGCCCCTCGACCCGGGTGAGTCCTCCGGTGTGCAGCGTCGTGTTCGGCGCGCTCATCGCGGGCAGGTAGTCGTTCGAGACCAGCGGCCGCTTGCAGGCGTAGTCGAAGTCGGGGGTCAGCCGGGCACGCAGCTGCGGGTCGGGCGTCTGGGCGGCGAGGTGCCGGCGGCCGACCCGGGTGAGCGCCTCGCGCAGCAGCCGCGACCGCCGGGTGGCGGCGAGCAGCTCGGCGCCGACGTACATGACGTCGAACTGCATCCGGCACAGCAGCGGGTTCGCCGCCAGCGTGCGACGGGTGCGCTCGCCGACAGGCCGCTCGGGCTTGGGCAGGATCCAGGCCGGGGTGCGCTGCAGGACGTGCAGCTCGGCGACGCGCGGCTGCAGCTCGGGGACGAGCTGGACCGCCGTCGCCCCCGTCCCGACGACCGCGACGCGCGAGCCGGTCAGGTCCGCGTCGTGGTCCCAGCGGGCCGAGTGGAACACCGGTCCGGGGAAGTCCGCGAGGCCCTCGACGTCGGGCAGCCTCGGGTCCGCGACCAGCCCCGCCGCGCTGACCAGCACGTCCGCGGTGAACTCGCCGGACGGGGTCGCGATCCGCCAGCGGGCGTCCGCGGGGTCCCAGCGCGCGGAGAGCACGTCGGCGTCGAAGCGGACGTGGTCGAGCAGACCGGTCGAGCGGGCCAGGCGCCGTGCGTAGTCCTGCACCTCGTGGCCGGGCGCGTAGAGGTCGCTCCAGTCCGGGTTGGTCATGGCCCGCAGCTGGTACAGCGGCGACGGCGTGTCGACGCCGACCCCGGGATAGGTGTTGTCGCGCCACACCCCGCCGACGTCGTCGGCCCGCTCCAGCAGGACGAAGTCGTGCACACCCCGCCGTAGCAGGGCCAGGCCCACGGCGAGTCCGGTGAACCCGGCCCCCACGACCGCGACCCTCGAACGACGGGGTGACGGGCCGTGCGGCCCGTCGGAGGAGCCGGGGGAGCGGCGGGATCGACCGGCCGCTGGATCGGCAGCGCCTCGGACGTCATAGTCTCGACGGTAAAGGCTTCGTGGTGCACCGGCACGCGAGAGCGGCCGGTCTCACGCAGGTCGCCGGACACCCGTGTCGTGCGGGTCACACCGGGCCCGTCGGCCACCGTCGCGCCTGCGCCGGTCGGGTTCGGACGCACTAGGCTCTCCGCGTGCCCTCCGTCATGATCACGGGCGCGTCGTCGGGGATCGGTGCCGCGTTCGCCGATCGGCTCGCCGCCGACGGCCGCGACCTCGTGCTCGTGGCGCGCGACGCCGACCGCCTCCAGGCCGCCGCGCAGCGCTACCGCGACCTCGGCGTGGTCGTGGAGGTGCTGCCCGCCGACCTGTCGGAACCGGACCAGCGGGCCCGCGTCGTGCGCCGCCTCGCCGATCCCGACCTCGCCCCGGTCGACCTGCTCGTCAACAACGCCGGGCTCGCGCTGGGCTCGTCGTTCCTGGACAACGACGCCGCCGACCTGGCTCGGCAGCTGCAGGTCAACGTGGCCGCCGTGCTGGAGCTGACCCGGGCCGTGCTGCCCGGAATGGTCGACCGCGGCACCGGCGCGGTGCTGAACGTCGCCAGCGTCGCGGGCTTCCTGGCCGGGCGCGGCTCCACCTACGCGGCCGACAAGGCGTGGGTCATCTCCTTCACCGAGGGCGTCGCCGCGTCGCTGCAGGGCACCGGGGTGCGCGCGATGGTGCTGTGCCCCGGCTACGTGCGCACCGAGTTCCACGAGCGCGCCGGCATCGACGTCGGCGCCCGCCGCGGCCCGCTGTGGCTGGAGGCCTCCCAGGTCGTCGACGAGGCGCTCGCCGACCTCGGCCGAGGCCGGGTCGTCTCGGTGCCCTCCCGGCAGTACAAGGCGATCGTGGGGGCGACCGGGGTGCTGCCCCGGGGCCTGCTGCGACGCATCACGGCGACGTTCGACAGGGATCGCACATGAGCTCCGCACACACCGACCGCTCCCGGCTGGCCGCGCTGGTCCGGGAGATCGCCGTCGTCCACGAGCGGGTCACGCTCTCCTCCGGCGCGGAGGCCGACTACTACATCGACCTGCGCCGCGTCACGCTGCACCACGAGGCGGCCCCCCTGATCGGGCGGCTGCTGCGCGAGCTCACCGCGGACTGGACCTACCGGTCGGTGGGCGGGCTGACACTCGGCGCGGACCCGGTTGCGACGGCGGTGCTGCACGCGGCGGCGGCCGAGCCGGACACCGACCCGGTCGACGCGTTCGTCGTCCGCAAGGAGACCAAGAAGCACGGCATGCAGCGGCTCATCGAGGGCCCGGACATCGCCGGTCTTCCGGTGCTGGTCGTCGAGGACACCTCCACCACCGGCGGCTCGGTCCTGACCGCGGTCCGGTCGGTGCTGGCGGCCGGCGCCGACGTCGTCGGCGTGTGCACGGTCGTCGACCGCGACACCGGCGCCCGGGAGGCGGTCGAGGCCGAGGGCGTGCCGTACCGCGCGCTGCTGGGGCTGGCGGACCTGCAGCTGGGATGAGCGAGTCAGGGCCCAGCGAGTGGTCGGTCCCCGGCCAGGTCGGGGTGGGCCCGTGGGCCGGGCGGTGGCCCGACGGCGACCACTGGGACCCGGAGCTGCTGGAGCAGGGGGATCGGCGCAACGTCGTCGACCGCTACCGCTACTGGCGTCGTGAGGCGGTCGCAGCGGACCTGGCACGCCGGGCGCACCCGTTCCACGTGGCGATCGAGAACCTCGGCCACGACCACAACATCGGCACGGTGGTGCGCACGGCGAACGCCTTCGGCGTCGCCGGCGTGCACATCGTCGGACGACGGCGGTGGAACCGGCGCGGCGCGATGGTCACCGACCGCTACCTGCGGCTGCACCACCACGCCGACGCCGGCGGGCTCGTCGCGTTCGCCAGGGAGCACGGTCTGGCCGTGGTCGCGGTGGACAACGTCGCGGGGGCGGTCCGGCTGGAGCGGACGTCGCTGCCGCGGGACTGCGTGCTGGTGTTCGGCGCCGAGGGCCCGGGTCTCTCCCCGGAGCTGTGTGCCGCCGCGGACCTGGTCGTGTCGATCGCCCAGTTCGGCTCGACGCGCTCGGTCAACGCCGGCGTGGCGTCCGGCATCGTGATGCACAGCTGGATCCGCGAGCACGCGGACCTGTCCGACGCCTGGTGATCAGCACGTTTCCGCCCCGCCGGGGGCGGAAACGTGCCGGTCGAGGCTCAGCCGCCCGCGCGGGGCGGCATCGCGGGATGGCCGGTGGTGTGGCGGTACGGCGGCTCGGTCCCGTCCTGGGGACGGGGCCCGGCGCCGGGCCGGGGCGCGGGCCCGCCGTGCTGCGGGGCGTGACCGCTCTGCGGGGCGTAACCGGACCGCGGTGCGCGACCGGGCTGCGGTGCGTACGGGGCCTGACCGTCCCGGGGCTGCCCGTGCTGCGGTGCCGGGCCGTTCCCGACGGCGGGCATCTGCATGGTGACCGCGGCCGGGTCGTCGTCGGCGGTGTGGCCGGTGACGGTGGCGGCGGCCGCACCGGCCGCGGCGCCCGCGACGCCGTCGACCGGGCCGGCGGGACCCCCACGCTTCGACGCGGCCCGCGCCCGCAGCACCTCGAACACGATCGGCAGCACCGAGACCAGCACGATCGCGACCAGGATCAGGTCGATGTGCTCACGGACGAAGGTGAACTGGCCGAGGAAGTAGCCCAGCACCGTCACGCCCGCCGCCCAGGCGACGCCGCCGATCAGCGAGTACGTCAGGTAGCGCTTCGGGTCCATCCGCGCGACGCCCGCGCTGACGGTGATGAAGGTCCGCACGATCGGCACGAACCGACCCAGGACGATGGCCCGGTTGCCGTACCTCTCGAAGAACTCGTGGGTCTTCTCGACGTGCTTGGGGTTGAACAGCTTCGACCTGGGCTTGTCGAAGATCGCCGGGCCGGCGCGGTAGCCGATCCCGTAGCCGACGGCGTTGCCGGCGAAGGCCGACACCACCAGCACCAGGCTGGCCAGCCACAGCGGGACGTCGATGGCGCCCTGCGCCACGAACAGGCCCGCGGTGAACAGCAGCGAGTCGCCCGGGAGGAAGAACCCGAGCAGCAGCCCGCACTCCGCGAAGATGATCGCGGCGACGCCCACCAGGGCCCACGGGCCCAGGGACTCGATGATCACCGCCGGGTCGAGCCAGTCGGGACCGAGGGCGAGCGTCTGCGTCGCGGCGAGAACCGTCACGTCGAGAAACGGTACCGGCCGGGTGACGGGGACCGACGTCGCCGTCGCTGTGGAGGTGCTGTGAGCGGTTCAGCCGAGGGCGGGCAGGGCACCCGGCAGGAGCACCGAGACCAGCGCGAGCCCCCCGCCGAGCAGCGCACCGAGGAGCAGCGCGATCACGGCGGCCCAGACGATCTGGCCGGTCGCCGAACGGGCGGGCGCCGGCGCCGGGGCCTGCTGCGGCCGGCGCTGCGGGGGCGGTGCGGGACGCGGGACCGGCGGCGGGATCCGGCCGGCAACGCGCGGTGGCACGGGCGCCGGGCCCGCCGCGGGACGCTGCGGCATCGGGCGCCCGCGGGCCTGGGCCTGGAGCGCCTCGCCGATCCGGCGGGCGGCGTCGTCGCGGCCGGGCTGCGGCGGCTGGGGGCCGGTCATCGCAGCTCTCCCGGACGCCGGACGGCCTCGGTCCCGGCGCGCTCGGCCATGATCCGGGCGACGGCGTCGAGCGCGCGGCTGGCGGTGGACTTCACCGTGCCGCGGCTCATCCCGGCGGCCTCGGAGATCTCGGACTCGGTCAGCCCGCCGTAGTAGCGCAGGACGAGGACCTCGCGCTGGCGCGGCGGGAGCTGGGCCAGTGCGTCGACGACCGACTGGTGCTCGGCCGACAGCATGGCCAGCGACTCCGCCGAGCGGGCGTTCGCCGCGTGCGGGGGCACGTACTCGCGCGCCGTGCGACGGCGCCGCAGCACCGAGCGCGACCCGTTCACCACGGCCGCGCGCAGGTAGGCGACGGCGGCGGACTCGTCCCGCAGGCCGGACCAGTGCCGGTGCAGGCCGGTGAACGCCTCCTGCACCACGTCCTCCGCGGTGGCCGGGATGTCCACCAGCAGCATCGCGAGGCGCATGAGCCGCAGCCGGTGGTCGCGGTAGAGGTCGGCCAGGGTCAGCGGCGTGTCCGGCCCCTGCCGGGACCCCGAGCCACCCGGCCCGTCGACCGGGTCGGGCGCCGTGCCCGGGGCGAACCGATGCGGCCCGGTGCCTTCGGGCGCCGGTCGGCTGTCGATGGCGCGCAACCGGCCCAGCGTCCGGTCGACGGCGTTCTCGGCGCGCTCCTCCTCCACGACCACCACCCTAGCGACCACCACCGACAGCCTTCGCAGCATTACCCGGTGCAGCAGTGTCACGCAGCAGTGTCACCCGGTGCGGCGGTCGGCGACGTCGTCCGCGGTGAGACCAGGCCCATCACCGACGATGGCTCCCCCTTCGCCGTGGGTACGTGATACTCACCCGGAGACAAGGAGCGCTGCGCGGAGCAGCGACCGCCGACGACGAGGAGGCAGGCCCCGTGCCCATCGCCACGCCCGAGATCTACAACCAGATGCTGGACAACGCCAAGAGCGGCGAGTTCGCCTACCCGGCGATCAACGTGACCAGCACCGAGACCCTCAACGCGGCGCTGCGCGGGTTCGCGGAGGCGGGCTCCGACGGCATCGTGCAGGTCTCGACCGGTGGTGCGGAGTTCCTGTCCGGCACCCGGGTGAAGGACATGGTCACCGGTTCGGTCGGGCTCGCCGAGTTCGCGCACGTCGTCGCGGACAAGTACCCGGTCAACATCGCGCTGCACACCGACCACTGCCCCAAGGACAAGCTGGACTCGTTCGTGCGTCCGCTGATCGCGATCAGCCAGGAGCGCGTGGACAAGGGGCAGAAACCGCTGTTCCAGTCGCACATGTGGGACGGCTCCGCGGTCGAGCTCGAGGAGAACCTGAAGATCGCGGCCGAGCTGCTGGAGCAGGCGGCCAAGGCGAAGATCATCCTCGAGGTGGAGATCGGCGTCGTCGGCGGTGAGGAGGACGGCGTCGCGAACGACATCAACGACAAGCTCTACACCGCCCCCGGCGACTACGAGCGCACCGTCGATGTCCTCGGCGCCGGCGAGAAGGGCCGCTACCTGCTGGCCGCGACCTTCGGCAACGTGCACGGCGTCTACAAGCCGGGCAACGTGAAGCTCCGCCCGGAGATCCTCAAGCAGGGCCAGGAGGTGGCCGTGCAGAAGCTGGGTCTCGACGCCGGCGCCAAGCCGTTCGACCTGGTCTTCCACGGCGGCTCCGGCTCGCTGCTCGAGGAGATCCACGAGGCGCTGACCTACGGCGTCGTGAAGATGAACGTCGACACCGACACCCAGTACGCCTTCACCCGGCCGATCGTGTCGCACATGTTCGAGAACTACGACGGCGTGCTCAAGATCGACGGCGAGGTCGGCAACAAGAAGGTCTACGACCCGCGGTCGTACCTGAAGAAGGCCGAGGTCGGGATGAGCGAGCGCGTCATCGAGGCCTGCGAGTCGCTGAAGTCGGCCGGCAAGGCCCTCTGAGCCCTGGTCCGGATCCTCCTCGCGTGCCCACCGGTTGGCGACGACCGGTGGGCACGCGCCAGGATGGCGCCATGAGTCTGCACGGCAACCTGCTCGAGCCCGACGACACGCGTCTCCCCGTCGACCCCGCGGCGGCGGACCTGGCGGCGGGCAAGGACCCGTCGGAGGTGGCGGCGGGGTCGCCGTCGTCGTCGATCGCCTGGGCGGTGCTCGCCGAGCGCGCCCTCGATGCCGGCGAGACCGTGGCCGCGTACGCCTACGCCCGCACCGGTTACCACCGTGGCCTGGACCAGCTGCGCCGCAACGGCTGGAAGGGCTTCGGCCCGGTCCCGTGGTCGCACGAGCCGAACCGGGGCTTCCTGCGGTCCTGCGGGGCGCTGCTGCGCGCCGCCACGGCGATCGGGGAGGCCCCCGAGGTCGAGCGGCTGCGCACGCTGATCGCCGACTCGGACCCGGAGGCGCTCGCCGCCCTCGGCGTGTCCTGACGCCCGTGGCCGCGTGGGACCGGGTCCGCTCACGTGGCCGGGCCGGCGCCCGGCGCGTCCGCGCGTCGTGGCTGCCGATCCTGCAGTGCTCCATGGCCGCCGGGCTCGCCCTCTGGGTGGCCGGTGACCTGGTCGGTCACACGCGGCCGTTCTTCGCGCCGATCGCGGCGGTGCTCAGCCTGGGCATGTCGCTCAACTCGCGGCTGCGCCGCACCGCCGAGCTCGTCGTCGGGGTCAGCATCGGGGTGCTGGTCGGGGACCTGCTGATCGCGCGGATCGGCAGCGGCCTCTGGCAGCTGGTGCTCGTCGTCGCGCTCGCGCTGGTCGTCGCGGTGTTCACCGACGGCGGCACGTTGTTCGTCAACCAGGCCGCGGTCTCCGCGGTGCTGGTGACGACGCTGCTCCCGCCCACCGAGACCGGCGGGATCGACCGCTGCATCGACGCACTGATCGGTGGCCTCGCCGGGATCCTGGTGGCCGCGGTCATCCCCGCGCACCCGGTCCGGATCGTGCGCCGGGTCGCCCGCCGGGTGCTCGACGACCTCGTCACCGTGCTCACCGAGACCGCGACGGCGCTGCGTGAGGGCGACCGGGAGAACGCGTCGCGGGCGCTGGCCCGGGCCCGCGACACCCAGGCCGTCATCGACGAGCTGCGCACCGCCGTCAGCTCCGCGGGCGAGGTCGTCACGGTCTCGCCGATGCACCGGCCGCGCCGGGCCATGCTGCGCCGCTACCGGACCCTCGCCGAACGGGCCGACTACGCCCACCGCAACGCCCGGGTGCTCGCCCGGCGAGCGATGACCGCGATCGAGGACGGCGAACCGGTCCCGCCGGGTCTGCCGGACGCCATCACCGAGCTCGCCGCCGCCGTCGAGGCACTGATCGGGGAGCTCGGGCAGGACGGCGACCGGGAGAAGGCCCGCGGCCCGATCCTGGAGGCCGTGCAGCACGCGCCGGTCCTCGCCGACCCGGGTGCGGTCGTCGTGCGGCCGGCGGAGGGGCAGACGGCGCCCGCGGGGTCGGCGGCGGCGGTGCTCGTCGCGCAGGTCCGCTCGATCGCGATCGACCTGCTGCAGGCGACCGGGATGACCCGCAGCGAGGCGTTGCGGGCGCTGCGGGCCCAGTTCGCCGATCCTGACGTGGACTGAACGGGCTGCGGGGCTTCCGTCACCGGTCGGTCACGGAGCAGAATCGGGCGTCGTTCGGCGCCGGGACGTCGGGTCCCCCTGCACGGAGTTGTGGACGTCGCTCATCGATCGGGGTTCACGGTGCAGCTGTTCATCCGCTACGTCCTCGCGCCAGTCGTCCGGCTCGTGTGGCGGCCTCGTGTGCGCGGGGCGGACCGCATCCCGGCCACCGGGCCGGTGATCCTCGCTGCGAACCACCGCGCGGCCGTCGACACGGCGTTCATCCCGCTCGTCGCCCCGCGCCAGGTCGCCTTCCTCGGCAAGGCCGAGTACTTCACCGGTCGTGGCCTGCGCGGACGCCTGATGGCGGCGTTCCTGGGAGCGCTCGGCTACATCCCGGTCGACCGGGCCAACGCCCGTGCCGGCCTCGCCGCACTCGCGGCCGGACGCGAGGTCCTGGAGCGCGGCGGTGCGTTCGGCATCTACCCGGAGGGCACCCGCTCCCTCGACGGCAAGCTGCACCGCGGGCACACCGGCGTCGCGTCGCTGGCCCTGTCAACGGGGGCCGTCGTCGTGCCCGTCGGCCTGATCGGGACCGAGCGCGTGCAGCCGATCGGACGGCTGTTCCCGCGCCTGGCCCGCGTCGAGATCCGCTTCGGGCGGCCGTTGGAGTTCAGTCGCTACGACGGGCTGGAGGGCGCGCCGGCGATCCGGCGCGCGGTCACCGACGAGATCATGGACGCCATCGCGGACCTGTCGGAGCAGACCTATGTGGATAGCTACCACCGGCGTCCGGACGACTCGGCGGCCGCGGCCTGACCGGAACGGGCCCGGGGACGACGACGGCGGGCTAGCCTGCTGCGGTCCTGTTCCTGTCCGGGGGAGCGTCGCTGGTGGTCCGACTCGTTCTCGTCCTGCTGGTGGTGTGCGGGGTGGTCGTGGGGTGTGGGGCTGCGGGGTCGGAGGGGCCGTTTCCGCCGTGGCCGGCGGAGATCGACGTGGCGAACGTCGATCCCTGTGTGGCGATGACCCCCGAGCTTCGACAGCGTCTCGGGGTCGAGGGTGACAATCCTGCGACCGTCCCGCTGGCGGATGGCCCGAGCCGGGCGTGCTCATGGGGAAACTTCGACTCTGGTGACAACTACACCGTGCAGTCGATTCAGAGTCCAGCCGCGGAGGTGGCGACAGCGGGAGGGGTCATCGTTACGGTTGTTGACGGTTATGGGGTAATTCGGATCGTCGAGCAGCGGGAGCGCTCGGCGTTGTGCGAGCTGTACCTCGACACTGCCGACACGGCGAGTGTCCGGATCCAGGCGGAGTCCCTTGGATACGGCGAGCAGAGCCCGGTCTCGGCCGACGACGTGTGTCGCAGGGCCGAGCTTCTGGCTGCCAGCTACCTAGCTGTAGCCCGCACGCGATGACGAGTTCGCATCTGCGAACCTTTGCGGCCGATCCACTAACGACCCATGGAGAACTGATCTACCGTCTGCGGCTATGCAGACATCCGCTCACGTCCCCCAGGGGAACGCCAGCGACTCGCTCATGCTGCAGATCGACATCGACAACGTGGCCAGCGTCTACCAGAGGATCGACGAGCAGGTCCGGACGATGCAGGAGAGTCGGTGGATCGCTTCCAGATTGAGGAGTCTTCCTCCTTGTGGCGACGATCCGGTATCACGTGACGCAGTAACCGTGTTCCAACCCAAGGTCGACACGATCGTCGGGACTCACGAGAACTATCTCCGCGAGGTCGTGGATGCGCGCGACCGGTTGAAAAGGGCCGCCCAGGAGTACGGCCTGATCGAGGACGAGAACACGGCGACCCTGAACTCCACCGCTCGCCGTCCAACGGCCCGTTGCTCGAGCGTTAGGGATCCGACCGTGCCCCTTCCCCGCTGCTACAACTACGAAGCTTTCGACATCGCCACGAAGTCGGCATGGATCCTCGGCAAACCGGGCGCCGAGGCGACCCGGCAGACAGCGGACAGCCTGCGTTCCCTCGTCGACGACATGGCGGCGACCAAGCAGACCCTCGACCGCGGAATGGCCGACCTCGGCATCTCGTGGCAGGGCCCGGCCGCCCAGGCGGCCCAGGAATCCCTGGATCGCACCGCGACCGGCGTCGACGGCACCGCGACCGTCGCCCAGAACGGCGCCGACCGCATGCTCGACCACGGCAGCGCGTTCGAGCGCATGCGCGGTCAGGTCCGGTTCATGGACCCGGCCGAGTTCTCCTGGATCCAGCGCGCGGGCGACAACATCAGCGAGGCCTGGCAGTCCCTCCAGGGCCGGGGCACCGACCACGTCACCATCGCCGAGCACAACCAGATCAACGACGAGATCGCGAACCGCGCGCTCCAGCAGTACGAGTCCGAGACCTCGGCCATCGACGACCGCTTCACCACCGAGGCCGCCGCCGCGCCCCCGGCCGGGTCGACGCCGGGCGCGACGTCCGGGGGCGGCGGAGCGTCGGGGCCGCAGCCCGGCGTCTCCGTCGGCGCGAACGTCCCCGCCCCTCCGGGCGGCGGCTCCGGTCCGGCGCCGGGACCGGCCGGCATCGGGCCTCCCCCGGGTGGGGCGGCGTCCCCTGCCCCGCCGGTCGGCGGCGCAGGCGGAGGCTCCGTGGGCGTGTCGGGTGGCGGTGCCGGACCCGGTGCCGGGTACTCGCCCGTCGTCCCGCTGCCGAACGGACCGGCGTCGAGCGCCGGCGGAGGGGGTGTCCCAGCCCCGGGTCTCCGCACCCCGCCCGCTCCGGACCGCACGCGGATCCCGCCCCGGACCCCGGTGCCGGATGCCGCCCGTACCCGCGAGGACCTCGCACGCCGGTTCGGTGACCAGGTCCGGCGGCAGCAGCTCGTCCGGCCCGTCACGGAGCCCCGACCCGGCGGGACCGGCTCCTACGGTGGCGGCACCGGAGCGGGCCGGGGCGGCTACGGCTCCCCGTTCGGCGACTCCCGCGGCACCGCGCGGCTGCCGGGGGCGTCGGCCGAGCCGCACTCGCCGGGGAGCCGTGTGGGGTCCGGGACGGCGTGGGGCACCGAGCCCCGTACCACCGGCCCGCGGAGCGGCGGTGCGACCGACTCGTGGACCGGCAGCCGGGCGGCGGAGGCACGGGGTGGCGCCGGCTACGGCCCGATGGCCGGTGGCGTCCCGGGAGGTCGTGCGGACGGGCAGGACCACCGCAACCGCTACGTCGTCCCCACCGACGAGGTGTTCGACGTCGGTGTCACCGCGACCGACGCCGTCCTCGCCCCCGAGGACCCCGGCCGCTGATCAGCCCGGCAGCACCGGTCGCCACGGCTCGGTGTGCTTGTACCAGGCCCAGCGCTTGATCTCCCGCGGGTGCGGGACGCCGTCCCGGACGGGCGTCGCACCCGTCGTCCCGATCTGGATCGCCCGCCCGGTCGCTCCGGTCACCCCACGCCCCGCACGCACCTGGACTCCCTCCGGCCCTGCGTCGACGACGAGCGTCTTCACGCGGCCGTGCAGCACCCGCGTCGCATCGCAGTAGGCCTCGCCGTAGAGGTCGGGGATCTCCCCGCGGCCGGCGAGAACACCGCCGTTGTCGTCGCGCACCAGCGGCATCTCGCGCGCGGTGCCGGACCGGGCGAGGGCGACGGCGTCGTCGAACCGGGTCGGGAGACCCCAGTTCGCGGCGGCGCGGGACCGGCGCGACACCGGCAGGTAGGCGACCTCGGTGTCGAGTGCGTCGCGACGCAGCAACCGGACCAGGACTGCGGCGAGGTCGGCGTCGTCACCGTGCACGATGAGCCGCCGCGCCGGGAGGAGGGCGTCGACCTCCGCCTTCCCGGGGCGCGGACCCACGGTGACCGAACGCACCGCGGGATCGGACACCAGCGACGACGGTGGGCGTTCCCGCCGCGCGCCGAGCCGGATACCGTGGAAGGGAAGACGGTGACGCCGCTGCGGCAGGCAGTCGAGGAGCACCGCTTCGGGATCGGTCGGAACCACTGATCGAGTACCCTCCTCGCCGCGGAAACCGGAAATCACGCCCGGGTCCGCGACCGTGACGAGCGTGTGTGAACTGGAGTCTCTTACATGCCCGCAATCGTGTTGATCGGCGCCCAGTGGGGCGACGAGGGCAAGGGCAAGGCGACGGACCTGCTGGGCGGACAGTTCGGCTGGGTCGTCCGCTACCAGGGCGGCAACAACGCCGGCCACACCGTCGTCACGCCGGACGGTCGCGACTTCGCGCTGAAGCTCATCCCGTCCGGGATCCTGTCCCCGGGCGTGAAGAACGTGATCGGCAACGGGGTCGTCGTGAACCCCGAGGCGCTGATCGAGGAGAAGGCGGGCCTGGAGCGGCGCGGCGTCGACACCTCCGGCCTGCTGATCTCGGCCGACTCGCACCTGATCATGCCGTACCACGTGGCGATCGACCGCGTCACCGAACGCTACCTGGGCAAGGCCAAGATCGGCACCACCGGTCGCGGCATCGGCCCGGCGTACCAGGACAAGGTCGCCAGGGTCGGCGTCCGCGCCGCGGACCTGCTCGACGAGAAGATCCTGCACCAGAAGGTCGAGGCCGCGCTCGAGCTGAAGAACCAGATCCTGGTCAAGGTCTACAACCGGCGCTCGCTGGACTTCAACGAGGTCGTCGACACCGTCCTGGAGCAGTCGAAGGAGTTCGCCGACAAGATCGTCGACACCCGGCTGCTCCTGAACGAGGCCCTGGAGCGCGGCGAGACGCTGCTGCTGGAGGGGTCGCAGGGCACCCTGCTCGACGTCGACCACGGCACCTACCCCTTCGTGACCAGCTCGAACCCGACCGCGGGCGGCGCGTCGGTCGGGTCCGGCATCGGCCCGAACAAGATCACCCGCGTGATCGGGATCCTGAAGGCCTACACCACCCGCGTCGGCTCCGGCCCGTTCCCGACCGAGCTGCACGACGAGATGGGTGAGTTCCTCCGCAAGACCGGCGGCGAGGTCGGTGTGAACACCGGCCGTGCGCGGCGCTGCGGCTGGTTCGACGCCGTCATCGGGCGCTACGCGGTGCGGGTCAACGGCATCACCGACCTCTTCCTCACCAAGCTGGACGTGCTGTCCGGGCTGGAGTCGGTGCCGATCTGCGTCGGCTACGAGGTCGACGGCCACCGCGTCGACGAGATGCCGATGACCCAGACCGGCTTCCACCACGCCGTCCCGGTCTACGAGGAGATGCCCGGCTGGGTCGAGGACCTGTCCGCCGCCCGCACCTGGGAGGACCTGCCGGCCACCGCCCAGGCCTACGTGGCGCGGATCGAGGAGCTCACCGGCGCGCCGGTGTCCGCGATCGGCGTCGGGCCCGGGCGGGACCAGACGATCACCCGCTGACCTGCCGCCCCAGCAGCCCGAGCGCGTCGCTGTCCGGGCTGCCGGGCGGTGCGGTCAGCACCAGCACCGTCCGGTCGGGCGTCCGGCCGACGTCGAGCACCTGGTGGTCGAGTGTCAGCTCGCCGACCAGCGGGTGTCGCAGCGTGTGCCGTTCCTGTGCGCAGGGGTGCGCCCGGTGGTCGGCCCACAGCCGGGCGAACTCGTCGCTGCGCACGGACAGGTCCCCGACCAGCGCGGACAGCCGCGCGTCGTCGGGACGGCGCCCGGCCGCCAGGCGCAGGGCGGCCACCAGGGCGCGGGTGCGGGCGACCGGATCGGCGTAGAGGGCCCGCACGTGCGGGTCCAGCACCGCCATCGCGACCAGGTTCGGGCGGTGCCGCGGGCAGGCCGGGGAGAGTGGATCCAGGTGCGCCGCGAGTAGCGCGTGCCCGAGCGGGTTCCAGGCCAGCACGTCCCCGGACCGGCCGAGGACGAACGCGGGCACGTCCGGCATGGCGGCCAGCAGGTCGGCGGTACGGGCGTCGATGCACTCGGGCGGTGCGCTGCGCAGCGGGACGGGGCGGGCCGCCGTCGCGGCGATCCGGTGCAGGTGGGCCCGCTCGCCCTTGTCCAGGGCCAGCACCCGGGCGATGGCGTCGAGCACCGCGGGGGAGGCACCGCGGGAGTGTCCCTGTTCGAGCCGTGTGTAGTACGACGGGCTGACCCCGGCGAGACCGGCCAGCTCCTCCCGGCGGAGCCCGGGGACCCGCCGCGCGCCGGTCGTCGGCAGCCCGAACGCGTCGGGATCGAGCCGTGCCCGTCGCGCCGCCAGGAACTCACCGAGAGCCGTCACGACCCCCATTGTCCGCACCGGAGCGACCCGAGCCACTCCCTGCGCGGGATACCCCGGGCCGGGGACTCCCGCATCGCGCCGGAGGCACCGACGATCACGGCGTGACCATCCAGCTGCGCGGACCCGTGACGGTCGAGCGGATCACCGAGCTCGACGACTGGCCCTTCGGCGTCCGCGAGATGTTCCCGGCCCACCCCTCGGACGGGCCGATCTCCCTGGTGATCGCCACCCACCTCGTCCGCACCCCGGACCTGACCGTCCTCGTCGATGCCGGCAACGGCGACGGCCGGCACCGCCCCGGCCTGCCCGCCCACCATCTGCTCGACGCCGGGTACGCGGCCCGGCTCGCCGCACGGGTCGCGCCCGAGGAGATCGATGTCGTCGTCTGCTCCCACCTGCACCCGGACCACTGCGGCGGGCTGACCACCGCCGACGCCCGCCCCGCCTTCCCCGGGGCGCGGCACCTGGTGTCCCGGACCGAGCTGGCGTGGCTGGGTGCGGTGCACCGCTCGGCCCCCGGCTCCGGCGTCGCCGAGGGACTGGCCCGGACCTGGGAGGACAGCGTCGCGCCGGTCCTGGACGCGGGTCTGGTCGACCCGGTCGGCGACGGCGTCGATGTCGATCTCGGTCACGAGGTGCGGCTGCGTGTCGCGCCCGGGCACACCCCCGGCCACCTCGTCGTCGAGATCGGGCCGCCCGATGGGCCGGAGGTGGTGATCGGGGGCGACGTCCTGCACCACCCGCTGCAGTTCGACGACCTCGACCTCGCGCAGGCGGGCGACGCCGATCCGGCCCGTGCCGCCCGTACCCGACGCGACCTGTGCGAGCGCCTCGCCCGCTCCGGCGGGCTGCTGCTGCCGTCGCACTTCACCCCCGGCCGTGTCCGGCGGGCCGGGGACGGTTTCGCCTACACGTCGTCGCCCTGACGCCGTCGCTCCTCGCGGACCGGGGTGACCAGCACCGCGGCCAGCGGCGCGACCGCGGCGATCGCGAAGGCCGCCGCGTAGCCGGTCGTGCCGACCAGCAGTCCCAGGGCGGCGGGGACGACCGAGGCGACGGCGTTCTGCCCCGTGTTCTGCACGCCCAGCGCACGCCCGGACCAGGCCGGGCCGGCGATCTCGGCGGTGCTGGTGAACGCCAGGCCGTTCGGGGCGACGGTGACGACCGCTCCGACGGCCAGCATCGTCACCGCCAGCCACCCGGCGACGGCGTCGCCGAGGGCGAACAGCAGCAGCACCAGGGTCGCGGCCACCGCGACCTGGCGCATCGGGCGCAGCCGCGACCTGACTCGGTCCGACCAGGCCCCGGTCGCGATCCGCCCGGCGGCCCCGGCGACCTGGCCGCACGCGACGAAGGCGCCCGCCGCGGCGACGTTCCAGCCCTGCTCCCGGACCAGGTACTCGGTGCCGAACGCCGACACCGCGAACTGCGAGACGACCAGCAGTGCGCTGGCGCCGTGCACCCGCCACAGCACGGACGTCCGGTACGGGGAACGCTCCGGCTCCGCACCGGCAGGCCGCTGCGGTCGGGGCGGATCCGGGGCCAGCGTCAGCACCAGCACCGCCGCGACCAGGCACAGCACCGCGGGCAGCGCCAGCGCCCGGAACGGCCCGACGGCCGCGCCGAGCGTCGGCAGCGTCAGGCCGGCCACCGCGACCCCCAGCGGCTGCGAGGTCTGCCGGATGCCCATCGCGGTCCCGCGCTCGTGGACGGCGAACCACCCCATCACCATCCGGCCGCTGGCGGCGAACACCGACGCTGCCCCCGCGCCGCCGAGCCCGAGCAGCACCAGCAGCGCCGGACCCGGCCCGAGCGGGAGCAGTGCGGCCATCCCGACGGCCAGCGCGCACAGCACGAGCCCGATCGTCATCACGCCGCGTTCGCCGGACCGGTCCGCGGCCGCCCCCCACAGGACGAGGGTGCACAGCAGGCCCACCGTCGGGGCCCCGACGTAGGCGCCGGCCTGCGCCAGCGTCAGTCCGGCCGAGTCGCGCAGCAGCGGCACCACGAAGGGCAGCCCGTAGACGAACGAGCAGGCCGCCGTCTGCGCGAACACCCCCACCGTGAGCACCAGCCAGCGACGCCGGGTGCGGGTCACATCGGCGGAGGTCATGTACCCACGCTAAGCATTCGTCCCACGATCCGGCCATTCATTCCCGGATCGTGGCACGATCTACGGTGGGGTCAGGAGGCGCAGTTCCCGGTGTCGGCGGGGGACGAGGCGCCGCTCGCCGCCACGTTCAACGCCTGCCCGACCTGCTCGGCGGTCAGTACGAAGCCGGTCTCGGTGTCGTCCAGCGCGGCGCCGAACACGACGCCGACCACCCGTCCGTCGGGCGTGATCATCGGGCCGCCGGAGTTCCCGGAGCGCACCACCGCGCGGACGGTGTAGACGTCGCGCAGCACGCTGCCCTGCTCGTAGATGTCCGGTCCGCGCAGCCGGATCCGCTCGCGGATCTTGCCAGGGGTGACCGTGTACGGGCCGTCCAGCGGGTAGCCCAGGATGATCACGTCGTCGCCGACGGCGGCCGGGTCCGGGCTGAACTGCAGCGGCTGCTCGTCGAGGTCGGGCACGTCGAGCACGGCCACGTCGACCTCGGGGTCGTAGTAGACGACCTGGGCGTCGAGCTGGCGGGTCCGTCCGCTGGACGTCGTCACCTCGACGGTGGTGCTGGAGGTCCCGGCGACGACGTGCGCGTTGGTCATCACCCGCTGCGGGGCGACGACGAACCCGGTCCCCTCCAGCGCGCGACGGCAGGACGGGGCGCGCCCGCGCACCTTCAGCACCCGGTCGCGGACCTCGGTGACCACCGGGGACTGCGCGAGCGCGGAGTCCGGCGGGCCGACCGCGGCGACCGGTGTCCGCGAGAACGGGCTGACGACGTCGGGGAAGCCGGAGTCGTCGAGGAGCTGGCGCAGCTCGGCGGGGAGCTTGCGTGCCGCGTCCGGCATCACGTCGTCCACCCCGGCGAGCACCCGCGAGTCGCGCAGGCCGCTGGTCAGGGTGGAGAAGCTCGTCGAGGACAGCGGCAGCGCGATCAGCCAGGCCGCCACCACCACCGCGACCGCCTGCACGCCGGCGCCCAGGGTGGAGTCGACCTTCAGGGTGCCCTCGCCGCGGATCCGGTCGCGGATGAACCGTCCGAGATAGACGCCCGTCGCCTCACCGAGC
Organism: Pseudonocardia sp. HH130629-09; assembly: GCF_001294645.1. Classification (NCBI taxonomy): domain Bacteria; kingdom Bacillati; phylum Actinomycetota; class Actinomycetes; order Pseudonocardiales; family Pseudonocardiaceae; genus Pseudonocardia; species Pseudonocardia sp. HH130629-09. The sequence continues at coordinate 5,814,662 of NZ_CP011868.1, read as the reverse complement.
GCGACGAGCAGCACCACCACACCGATCCCGAGCAGCACCTTCCCCGGCTGGGACTCCACCTGCCCGGCCAGCAACGGGGCGAGCCGCAGCCCCAGCACCGCGCCGGTCAGCACACCGGCGAACGACAGCAGTGCCACCGCGACCCCGTGCCGCCAGCCGGACGCCGCGGCCAGCAGAGCGAGGATCACGACGACGACGTCGACCCAGCTGATGCTCACCGGTCCACCACGCCGTGGTCGTCCACCCGGACTCCTTCCGGTTCGTGCCGCCGGGCCCGGGCCCAGGCGTCGTCGAGATCGAGGACCCGGCCGGCGTCCCACGGACGCTCCCAACCGGACCGCTGCAGCAGCGCGGACAGCAGGCCCGCGGTGAAACCCCAGACCATCAGGCCCCCGGCGTCGAAGGCGGGGCCGGTGTGCCCCCTGGGGCCGCGCACGGTGAACCGGTTCGCCGGGTCGGTCAGGACCGCCACCGGGACCCGGACGACCCGGGCGACCTCGGCGGCGTCGACCACCCGCACCGGCGACGGCGACGCCCAGTGCGCCAGCACCGGGGTCACCAGGAAGCCGGTGGGCGGGATGAACAGGTCCGGCAGGACGGTCAGCGGCACGACCCCCGACGGGTCCAGCCCGGTCTCCTCCCAGGCTTCCCGCAGCGCGGCGTGCACCGGGCCGGTGTCGGTCGGGTCGAGCCTGCCGCCGGGGAAGGCGACCTGCCCGGCGTGCGAGCGCAGCGTCGCCGCGCGCTCGGTGAGCAGCACGTCCGGTCCCCCGGACCCCGCGTCGGTGAACAGCATCAGCACCGAGGCCCGGCGCGGTTCGCCGCTGTCGGGCGGCAGGCGTCGCCACCCGAACCAGGCCGGGTCCAGGCCCAGCGCCCCGTCGACGAGCGGGCGCAGCGACGCCGGGGTCGCCGAGGGGTCGGGCTCGGGCACCTGCGGAATGTCCGCGTGCGCGGTCACCGGAACCGCTCCACGGCGGCCGCGACGTCGTCGGCGGTCCGGAACGGGACGGGCGGGTCCACCATCGCGACGCCGCCGTCGGCGCGGGTCACGTAGCTGACCGGCAGCAGCGGCGGGGTGTCCAGCGCGCGGCGCACGGCCCGCTGCGGGTCGATCACGGCCGGCAGGGTGACCCCCAGCTGCGCGGACAGGGTCAGCGCGGCCACCGGGTCGTCCTGCACGTCGACGGTGAGCACCGGCAGTGCGCCGGGCCGCTGCGCGTAGGCCTGCAGTGCGGGCAGCTCCTCGCGGCACGGCACGCACCACGACGCCCAGAAGTTGACCAGCGTCGGACGCCCGGCCAGGGCGGCGCCCAGGTCGGTGCGGCCGTCGGCGCCCAGGCACGGCACGGTGATCCCGGCGAGCGGACCGGCCGGTGCGGCGCCGGACGGGACAGGGCAGGGGGCCAGCCGGGCCGAGGAGCGCGCGGCGGCCAGAGCCTGCGGGTCCGCGGCGGCGAGGTCGGTCTCGGACCGGTCGGCCGGGGCTGCGCTCGCCGCGGGGTCGCTGCCGGCGCCCCCACCCGTGGTGGATCCCGAGGGCCACAGTGCCCAGACCGCGATCGCCACCAGGACGACGACGACCACGGTCGACACGATCTCGGAGCGGGAGGCGCCTGTCCTGGTCACCGGCCGTCCCCGGAGGGCCCCGCGATCCCCGCGAGTGCGAGCAGATGGTCCCGTTCCGGCCCCTTGACCAGCGCCGCGGCCTCGCCCGGATCGGTGGGGCCGAGGCCGAAGGCGGGACAGTCCGCCGCGAGCGTGCAGGCTCCGCAGGCCGGTTTGCGGGAGTGGCAGACCCGGCGCCCGTGGAAGATCACGTGGTGGGACACGATCGTCCAGTCCCGGCGCGGGACGAGCTCGCCGATCGCGTGCTCGACCTTGACCGGGTCCTCCTCGGTCGTCCAGCCCCAGCGGCGCACCAGGCGTCCGAAGTGGGTGTCGACGGTGATCCCGGGGACGCCGAACGCGTTGCCGAGGATGACGTTCGCGGTCTTGCGCCCGATGCCCGGCAGCTTCACCAGCTCGTCCAGCGTCGACGGCAGCTCCCCGCCGTGCCGCTCGACGACGGCGGCCCCCAGCCCGATCAGCGACGTCGCCTTGTTCCGGTAGAAGCCGGTGGAGCGGATCAGCTCCTCGAGCTCGGTCCGGTCGGCGCCTGCGTAGTCCGCGGCGGCGGGGTACCGGGTGAACAGTGCCGGGGTGACCTGGTTGACCCGCTCGTCGGTGCACTGCGCGGACAGGATCGTCGCGACGGCGAGATCGAGCGGGGTGGTGAAGTCCAGCTCGCAGTGCGCGTGCGGATAGGCCTCGGCCAATGCCCGCAGGATGCGGTTGACCCGGCGTGCTCGCCCGATCGGGCTCTCCCCGGCCGCGACGCGCGCGGCCAGACCGGCCGCGGCGCGGGGGGTGGGCCGCGACGCCCGCGACGTCCGTCCGGCGGAGGTGCTCACGTGACCGAGCGTACGGGTGGGCACCGACAGTCGTGTCACGGTGTCGCGCCGTGCACCGCTCGTCGCCGCGCGCGGTCCGGTTCGCGTCGGAGCGTGGTCGACCGTCCGGCGCGGCGACGCGTCCGACGAGCGGTGCCCGCCCCCGGTCGGGTGTGCGCCGAACGGGCTACGAGGTCACGAACGCGTCACGAAGCCTCCGACGCGACCACCCCCGACCGGCCGGGCTCCGAACCCGTACGAGAGGATCGGAGTCGCCATGACTGCCTGGTTGAGCGTCCTCGTCCCGCTGCTCGTGATGTTCTTCGCGCTCGGTATGGAGCGCGTGGAGTCCCGCCTCCGAGAGTCCACCGTGCGCCAGGACGAGCTGGACGAGATGCTCGAACAGCCGCGTCCGGACGAGGTCCGCGCCCTGTTCCGGTCCGGCACCGGCCGCGCGCTCGAGCTGTTCCGGCTGCGCAACCGGCGTCGCCGGGGGGCTCGTCGGAGCCAGGTCCCGTCGGCCTGACAAGATCTCGTGCGGGCGTGTGACAGCGCCCCGCGACGAATCGGACCCGATCGGATGTCAATCCGATCGGGCCAGTGGTGCGCACGTGTGTGGCGAAGACCTCTACACTGACGCGCCGACGACCCGCCGTGACGACACGGCCGGTGAACGAGGAGCATTGCAGTGGACGAGGTACTGATCCGGGCAGGGATCTTCCAAGGTGTGGAGCCCCAGGCCGCCGAGGCGCTGGCCGAAGCTCTGGAGACTGCCGAGTTCTCCCGCGGGCAGGTCATCTTCTCCGAGGGGGAGCCCGGCGACCGCCTCTACATCGTGTCCGGTGGGAAGGTGAAGCTCGGTCGGAAGTCCCCCGACGGCCGGGAGAACCTCCTCATGGTGGCCGGACCGTCGGACATGTTCGGCGAGCTGTCGATCTTCGACCCGGGCCCGCGCACGTCCTCGGCGACCGCGGTCACGGAGGTGCGGTGCTACACGATGGACCGCGCCGCGCTGCGGGAGTGGATCGGCAAGCGGCCGGAGATCGCCGAGCAGCTGCTGCGCGTGCTGGCCCGCCGCCTGCGCCGCACCAACAACATGCTCGCCGACCTGATCTTCACCGACGTTCCGGGCCGGGTGGCGAAGTCGCTGCTGCAGCTCGCACGCCAGTTCGGTTCCCAGGAGTCGGGGCTGCTGCGGGTCACCCACGACCTCACGCAGGAGGAGATCGCGCAGCTCGTCGGCGCCTCCCGCGAGACCGTCAACAAGGCGCTCGCCGACTTCGCGCACCGCGGCTGGCTGCGCCTGGAGGGCAAGAGCGTGCTGATCCTGGAGCCGGAGCGGCTCGCGCGCCGCGCGCGCTGAATCCACTGGTACGGCCGTCCCAGACCATGTGATGCTGGGGCGGTGCCCGCCTCCCTGTCCGACTACCGCGCCGCCCTGGGCACGCCCGGGGCGGCGGCTCCGGTCTGCGCCTCGGTGATCGGCCGCTTCCCGATCGCGATGCACAGCCTCGCCACCCTGCTCTACGTCCGCGAGGTCCACGGCTCCTACGCCGTTGCCGGGGCGGTCTCGGCGGCGCTGCTGGTCGGGACGGCCGTCGGCACCGTCGTGCAGGGACGGGTGCTCGACCGGTTGGGCCCGACCCGGCCGATGCTGCTGCTCGTCGCGGTCTACTCGCTGTGCGTCACCGGACTGGTGCTCAGCATCGAGACCCGGGCGGCGCTGCTGCTCACCGTCGCCGTCGCAGTGGTCACCGGGCTCGCGACGCCGGCGTTCGAGGGCTCGTCGCGGGCCCTGTGGTCGGACCTGACCCCTCCGGGGCCGCGGCGGGAGGCCGCCTACACCTACGAGGCGATCAGCCTCGAGACCTTCTTCATCATGGGGCCGGCGCTGGCCGCGGTCCTGGTGGTGGCGACCCCGTGGCCCGGCACCGCGCTCGTCGTCGCGGCGACCGCGGAGATCGTCGGCACCACCTGGTTCGCGCTGACCGCGGCCGTCCGACGCCGGTCGGCCCGCATCCGCGCCGAGCGTGCCGACGGCTCACTGCCCGTCGAGGGCGGCCTGCTCGGGGTGTTCCGGCGCCCCGGCCTGCGGACGGTGGCACTCGCGTCGCTCGGGTTCGGCCTGGTCGCCGGCACCGCCGAGGTCGGCGTCATCGCGGCGACCGCGTCCGCCGGCGCCCCCGCAGCCGGGGGGATCCTGCTGTCGGTGTGGTCGGTGGTGTCGGTGCTGACCGGAGTGCTCTACGGGATGCGGCCCTGGCCGCGACCGCTGCACCTGCGGCTGCCGGTACTGCTCGCCGGCTTCGCGGTGCTGGTGACCGTGATGGGTCTGGTCTCCCCGCTCGGCTCGCTGACGCTGCTCACCGTCGTGATGATGGCGGCCGGCGCGCTGATCACCCCGCAGGTCACCGCGCACTCCCTGGGTGTGGAGCAGACCGCACCCGCCGGCTCGGCGACCGAGGCGTTCAACTGGATGGTGATGGCGGCGGTGCTCGGGGTCTCGGCCGGGCAGGCCGTGTCCGGCGGCATGATCGACCTCGTCGGGACGGGCGGGTACGCGGCGGGCGGTGCCCTGGGCGTACTGGTCGCGGTGCTGCTGTGGCTGCGCCGCGGCTCGGTCGCCGACACCGAGCCGCGCGTCGTCGTGGCCGGGAGCCCGGCGTGAGCGGCGCCGGGGAGCTGCGACGGCTGCGCGACGTCGTCGCCGGTGACATGGCCGGTGCGGACGTCGCGCACGACCTCGGGCACCTCGACCGGGTCGCCGGGCTGTCGGCCCGGCTGGCGGTGCGGGAGGGGCTCGACGGGTTCGTCGCCGCCGTCGCCGCGTACGTGCACGACCACCACCGGGCGGCCGAGGCACGGCTCGGCCGGGTCATCGCGCCCGCGGAGGTCCGCGACGACGCCCGGGACGCACTGCGCCGCGGCGGGGTCGCCGAGCCGCTGTGGGACCCGGTGCTCGACGCCGTCGAGGCCACCGGCCGCTACTCGTTCTCCGAGGCGGCCACCGCGCCCACCGCGGACCGGATCGCCGCCTGCCTGCACGACGCCGACATGCTCGACGCGATGGGCGCCACCGGCATCGCCCGCGCGTTCGCCTATGGCGGCGCGATCGGCGAGCCCCTGTGGGACCCGGGTGCTGGCGTCGCGAGCGGTGGCTACCGGTCCGGGCCGACCGGCTCGGTCGTCGCCCACTTCCACGAGAAGCTGCTCCGGCTGCGCGGCGAGCTGCGTACCGCCGCCGGCCGCGAGATGGGCGAGCGGCGGCACGCGGCCCTGGAGGAGTTCCTGCGCCGGTTCCGCGAGGAGTGGATCGAGGTCCACGGCGATGAAGGCGGCGCCCCGCCCGAGGTCTAGGGCGGCAGCGTCCGGGGCGGTAGCGGCTGCGGTGCCGGTGGGCTGCCAGGTCGCGTCGGCGAACAACTCGACGGCGCGCCGGGCCACCCGGACCCCCGCGGCGACGGCGCGCCGGGCCGGGTCCGGACGGGCCGGTGCGGTCTGCGGGGCGCTCACGACGAGGCCGGCGTCGAGGTCGTCGAGCACCGCGTCGGCGGCGTCGGCGGTCCACTCCGGCCGGTCGTCGCCCCGGACGGCGACGACGTGCACCTCGCCGGTCAGGTTCGGGGCGAGCGCGGTGACGAACGAGACCGCCCACGCGGCCGACTGCTCGTCCCCGCTGATCGCGACGATCCCACCGGCACCGCGGCGCAGCATGCCGGGCAACGCGGCGTTGGTGAGACGCCTCGTCGCGGTCATGCCGAGGTCGACGCTCGCCCGTCCGGCGTCCGACGCGGCGACCGCGTCGGCGAGGGCGTCGTGCACGAGGACGTCGACGGCCGGGGCCTCCGGGCCGGCGAGGTGGGCCTCGAGCCGGAACAGGCCGTGCCGGGTGCCGAGGTCCGCGACGAGGACGTCGGCGCGCACCCCGTACCGGGCGGCGAGCTCCCGGGCGGTGGGGGCGACCCGCTCGGGGTCGCGGGTGACGAGCAGGAGGTCGTGTCCGCGCGCGGCCAGTCGGTCGGCCAGAACCGCGCCGAGTCCCGTACCGCCGCCGGTGATGAGAGCCAGAGCCACACGATCAGGCTAGCTGTACCCGTTCGGCTTAACGCGTTCGGGTGGTCACATCGCGTTGTGATCAGTCAACGCTGCGTAGATGTCGCAGGTCAGGAATCGATCGTGGGACGACGGGCGTGCAGCCCCTCCTCCAGAGCGGTGGCGACCTCGGCCAGATCGGCGAGCAGGTCCTGCATCCGATCGGCGGAGATCCCGACGGGCGCGGCGGCCAGCACCCAGGCGTCCTCGGCCCAGAGCAGCTCGACGTCCTCGCCGACCGCGTCGCTGGCGTCGGCGACCCGCGGGGTCAGCAACGGACGGACGGCGTCGGCGTCGCTGACGAAGGCGTAGCGCTCGCCGACCGGCTCGAGCAGGTCGAGGCCTGCGTCGTCGGGCAGCGGGGCCGAGGGCAGCCGCAGCTCGACGGCGGCGGGCAGCGACTCGTGCACCTGCACGGCGCAGAGCACCGAGCTGATCCGGCCGGCCTGCTCGTGGTCGAACGCGTAGGCCTTGCGCGGGCCGTCCGGGGTGGGGACGTCGCCCGAGACCAGGTTGCGGGCCACGCCGGGGCCGCCCTGGTGGATCGTCCCGTAGCGCCAGCGGCTGGGCAGGACGGGATCGGACTCGAGGTACTCCCACTCCCGCATGGAGGCCCAGCGGCGGCGGTCCCGCGTCGCCCCCCCGCGGAACCGGTCGAACAGCAGCAGACCGACGCCGAGGACGATCGCGACGAGGGCGATGACGAACCAGACCGACATGCCGGGGAGCGTAGTCCCGACCGGGCTCGTGGAGTGGTAACGCCACGACACGGACGTGCACGTTTCGACGCGGTCGGGGACCTCAGCCGGATGTCTCCTCGTCCCACTCGGCCGCCGTGGCCCGGCGAGCCGTGTCGTTCTTGCCGTACTCCAGCACCGTGTCCTGCCCGAGGGTCACAGCCTTCTCGACGGCCTTCCGCGCCGCGGGGTCCGCGATCCCGGGCAGCAGCCCGGTCCGCATCGTGTCCTCCAGCCGGCGTGCCACCGCGGCGGACTTCTCCAGCAGCCCGATGACCTCCTCGACCCGGCGGACGATCGTGCGCGCCAGGTCGACGGCGTCGAGGACGAGGACCGCGATGCCGACCGGCGCGGCGACCCCCACCGTCACCACGGCGCCCGCGGCCCACGCGAGCAGCTTCGGAATGAGCCGCACGACGAACTCGGCGATGATGTCGCGTACGACCGCGCGCTCGGTACCGACGATCGAGGCCGAGGTCAGCACGACATCGGCCACCTCGTGGGCGGTCTCGGACAGGCGTCGCGCGGCCTCGACGCGTGTCGCGGCGGCACCGTGGAACGCGTCCCCGGCTGCGCCGGTCCAGGCGCCGGGGGCGGCGAGGACGGTCTCGATCTCCGGGACGAGGGTGGCCAGTTCGCGGGAGATCTGCTGCCAGTCCTTCGCCCGGGCCTCGATCTGCTTCGCGTCACCGCAGAGCCAGTCCAGCGGTTCGCGCAGGAAGTCGACATGCTCGATGGCCCAGCCGACACCGGCCGCCCCGAGCTCCTTCAGCGGGTCGGCGACCACGCTCAGCGTGTCGAGCCCAGCGACGGCCGTGGCCACGACGATGCCGCCGGTGTCCTGCTCCCCGACCGCCTTCCCGACGTCGTCGAACGAGGAGAACACCCCTGCACCCTCGAGCGGGCCGGGCCCCTCCACCTCAACCGGCGCCGTCACCGGTCCGCCCCGACCGGTGACGGGGCCGTCGGGACGTCGACGCCGAGCAGCCCGTCGACCACCCGGCTCTCCACCTCGAGGTACGCGGTGACGGACTCCCGTGCCGCGGTCGCCAGCTCGTGCAGCTCCGAGGAGAGGCGGTCCACGGCCTCGACCCCGGCCCGCATGGCCGAGGTGGCGCGGGCGGAGAAGAAGTCGCCGATGACCCCGTAGGCGTCGGAGTCGAGCTCGGCGAGCGCCGGGCGCATCCCGGTGACGGTGGAACCGGCGTCGTCGAGGACCCCGGCATGGGTCGAGACCGTGTCGGTGTCGACCGAGAAGCCGGGGCCCGTCACCGCCCGCCGCCCGCCGTCAGCGGCTCCACGATGGCCGCCACCTGCGCCGCGGCGTCGGCGGCGGCCTCCCGGCTCAGCCGCAGGACCGTCTCGGCGAGCCGGGCCCGCGGCAGCTCCTCGGCCCGCACGCCGAGCTGCAGGTCGGTCAGCGTCCCGTACGCGTCGACGGTGACAACGACCGCGCCGTCGCGGGTGCGCGCGGTCGCCGTCACCGTCGCCACCCGGTCCCGGGCCTCCTCGGCCCGGAGCCGGATCGTGTCGATGCGGGTGCGGTACTCGTCCAGCCAGGTCCGCCCGGCGGAGGGCTGCTCGGCGGTGAAGGACTCCATGGGCCCCGACGATGACGTGCACCGTCGGGTTCCACGGGCGAACCGGTGGATCAGTTCGCGATCGCGACCGGCTCCAGTGCCTTGCCGACGACCAGGGCACCTGTCCCGCCGTCGGCCGAGGGGTCCAGGTCCACCCGGACCGTGTCGCCCTCGCGGACGCCGCCGGACAGCAGCTCGCGGGCGAGCTGGTCGCCGATCGCGGACTGCACCAGCCGGCGCAGCGGACGCGCCCCGTAGACCGGGTCGAACCCGTTGAGCGCGAGCCACTCGCGGGCCGCGTCGGTGACCTCCAGCGAGAGCCGCCGCTTCGCGAGCCGCCGCGCCAGCACGCCGACCTGGATGTCGACGATGTGGGTCAGCTCCTCGGTCGACAGCGCGTGGAAGACCACGACGTCGTCGAGCCGGTTGAGGAACTCCGGCTTGAAGTGCGACCGGACGACCGACATGACGGCGTCCTTGCGGCCCTTGTCGTCCAGCGAGGGGTCGGCGATGGCCTGGCTGCCCAGGTTGGACGTCAGCACCAGGATCGTGCTGCGAAAGTCCACCGTGCGGCCCTGGCCGTCGGTGAGCCGGCCGTCGTCGAGCACTTGCAGGAGCGTGTCGAAGACGTCCGGGTGGGCCTTCTCGACCTCGTCGAGCAGCACGACGCTGTAGGGACGCCGCCGCACCGCCTCGGTGAGCTGACCGCCCTGGTCGTACCCGACGTAGCCGGGAGGGGCACCGACGAGGCGGGCCACCGAGTGCTTCTCGGAGTACTCGCTCATGTCGATGCGGATCATCGCCCGCTCGTCGTCGAACAGGAACTCGGCCAGCGCCTTGGCCAGCTCGGTCTTGCCGACGCCGGTGGGCCCGAGGAACAGGAACGACCCGGTGGGCCGGTTCTCGTCCGCGACGCCGGCACGCGTCCGGCGCACCGCGTCGGACACCACGCGCACGGCCTCGGCCTGGCCGACCACGCGCCGGCCCAGCTCGTCCTCCATGCGCAGGAGCTTAGCGGTCTCGCCCTCCAGCATCCGGCCGGCGGGCACGCCGGTCCAGGAGCTGACGACGTCGGCGACGTCGTCCGGGCCGACCTCCTCCTTGAGCATCACGTCCTCGTGCTTCTCGACGACGGCGGTCTTCTCCGCGAGCTCCTTCTCCAGCGCCGGGATGCGGCCGTAGCGCAGCTCCGCGGCGCGGCCCAGGTCGCCGTCGCGCTCGGCCCGCTCGGACTCACCGCGCAGCTGCTCCAGCTGCTCCTTGAGCTCGCGGGTCGCCTCGATGGCGCCCTTCTCGTTCTGCCAGCGCGCGGTCAGCGCGGCCAGCTCCTCGCGCTTCTCGGCCAGCTCGGCGCGCAGCGCGACGAGCCGGTCGGCCGAGGCCGCGTCGGACTCCTTCTCCAGCGCCATCTCCTCGATCTCGAGGCGACGGACGGCCCGCTCCACGGTGTCGATCTCCACCGGGCGCGAGTCGATCTCCATCCGGAGCCGGGACGCGGCCTCGTCGACCAGGTCGATGGCCTTGTCCGGCAGGAACCGGGCGGTGATGTAGCGGTCGGACAGGGTGGCGGCGGCGACGAGCGCGGCATCGGTGATCCGGACGCCGTGGTGCACCTCGTAACGCTCCTTGAGCCCGCGCAGGATGCCGACGGTGTCCTCGACCGACGGCTCCCCGACGAGCACCTGCTGGAAGCGGCGCTCCAGCGCCGGGTCCTTCTCGATGTGCTGGCGGTACTCGTCGAGCGTGGTCGCGCCGACCATCCGCAGCTCACCGCGGGCGAGCATCGGCTTGATCATGTTGCCGGCGTCCATCGCGCCCTCACCGGACGCGCCCGCACCGACGATCGTGTGCAGCTCGTCGATGAAGGTGATGACCTCGCCCGCGGAGTCGGTGATCTCCTTGAGGACGGCCTTGAGCCGCTCCTCGAACTCGCCGCGGTACTTCGCGCCGGCCACCATCGACCCCAGGTCGAGGGCGACGACCCGCTTGCCGCGCAGCGACTCGGGCACGTCACCGGCCACGATCCGCTGGGCCAGGCCCTCGACGATCGCGGTCTTGCCGACGCCCGGCTCACCGATGAGCACCGGGTTGTTCTTGGTGCGCCGCGACAACACCTGGACGACGCGGCGGATCTCGGTGTCCCGGCCGATGACCGGGTCGAGTTCACCCTCGCGCGCGCGGGCGGTGAGGTCCTGGCCGTACTTCTCCAGGGCCTGGTAGCTGCCCTCGGGGTCGGGGCTGGTCACCCGGGCGGAGCCGCGGACCTTGCCGAACGCCTCGCGCAGCGCGTCCGGCGTGGCGCCGTGGCGCTGCAGGAGCTGGGCGACCGGGCCGCCGGACCGCGCGAGCCCGACGAGCAGGTGCTCGGTGGAGACGTACTCGTCACCCATCTCGGTGGCGAGCTGCTGGGCCGCGGTGATGGCGGCCAGCGCGTCACGGGACAGCTGCGGCGCGCTCACCGACGACCCCGAGGCCGACGGCAGCCGGTTGCCCAGCGCGGTCAGCTCGGATCGGACGGCGTCCGCGTCCGCCCCGACGGCGGCCAGCAGCGGCGCGGCGATGCCGTCGCCCTGGGCCAGCAGGGCACCCAGCAGGTGGGTGGGCCCGACATCGGGGTTCCCGGCCAGCGTCGCGGCCTGGGCGGCTGCGGAGATGGCCTGCTGGGTACGGGTGGTGGGGTTGAAGGAGTCCATGCTCCGCGTTCCTCCCGGTCCTTCTGTGTCGACGATCTGTGCATGGGGAGCGGCACCCCGGGCCACTGCTCTCACAGTGTGCCGGAGGGTACGCCTCTCGACAGGTTCAACAGCAGGAAAGTTGAGTCTGTTCCGCTCAGGGTGAGGGAGTTCGGAGGAACGACCGCGGCCCGCCCGGAAGGATCCGGACGGGCCGCGGGGTGGAACGGTGGCGCAGGGCGCGCTCAGCGGTGGTTGTCGCCGAGCACCGCGATCTGGGTGCCGTTCAGGTTGTCCTCGACGTCCACGACGTCGTTCAGGAAGTCGCTGCAGTTGCCGATGTTGGCAATCTGGTTGCCCGCGATCGGGGCGAGGACGTTGAGGCCGGCGAGACCACCCTCGGCACCGCCGCGGGCGGACGCGTCGCCACCCTCGAAGGCGCAGTTCTTGTCGCCGCCACCGTGGTGGTGACCCTTGTCGTTCCCGTAGTCGCCCGCGAAGGCGAACGGTGCGGCGGCGGCGAGGGCGGCGGCGGAGCCGGCCACGACCATGCCCAGCTTCTTCTTCGACAGCATTCCTGCTTCTCCTGTGTATCCGATTCAGGACGGGTGGTCGCAGCTCCCGGAGCCCGTGGGAGCCGCAACCCGTCCGATCGCCCGGATTCGACCAGAAGTGCCCGGTCGGTGACGATCTGCAGCAATCAACGAGGCTGCGCCTCGGAAGTGACGGTCCGAACGTCACCTAATCGGCGGACTGTCGGCGCCATGCTCGTCACCGCAGGTCAGCGACGGGTGGTACGACCGCGCAACGAACGTGATGCGCCCGACACCAGATGGGTCGTGCTCGGGAACCGCCGGCGCGGCGGTCGCGGCACGCGCGGCGCCGTCCCCCGCGCACCGAAGAAGTCGCCGCCCTTGCGGGCCGGGTCGTCGGTGCCCCAGGCCCGCCGCTGCGTCACCCGCTCCATCCGCGGGATGTGCTTGCGGCAGTGGATGTAGGCCTCCTCGACGTCCACCACCACCCAGCGCTCGGCGCGGCGGCCCGCGGCGTGGTCGTCACGCGCGCGCCCGGGGTAGACGGCGCGGAAGGCGTCGTCGTCCATGATCCGGGCGCGGCCGTTGACGTGCAGCCCGATCAGCGACTCGGTGAAGTCGACCATCAGCAGCCCGATGTGCGGGTTCTCCGTCAGGTTGCCGAGACTCGCGTAGACGCCGTTGCCCCGGTACTCGGGGTAGGCCAGCGTGTGCGGGCCCAGCACGTGCAGGAACCCGGGCGGGCCCGCCCGCAGCGAGCTGTCGCACTCGCCGTGCGCGTCGGACGTCGCGACGAAGGCCATCTCCATCCGCCCGACGAACTCGATCATCCGGGGCAGCAGCCGGTCGCGGAGCTGGTCGTCGTAGAACCGGTCGGCGCGGGCGGAGCTGCCCACCTCGGCCTGCACCGCGTGCTCACCCGCGGAGCCGGGCCGGTGCGGTCCGTCCGGGACCTCCGGGACCTCGGACGGGCCCCGCTCCGAGGGGGCGGGGACGACGACCCGCGGCACGGCCGGACGGCCCCGTCCGGGCAGGACGACGGCGGGGATTCGCAACGGCACGGGACAACCGTGCCATCCGGCACGGCCAGGACCAAACGATCACCGTTCCGACCGACCGGGCCACCGCCACGTCGGCTTTCCGCACGATGGGCGCTATCCTGAGCCCGGCGCCCCCCACGCCATGACGAGTGACCGCCGTCCCCGAACGGATGATGAGTGACGATGCGTACCCGCTCACCGCACCTTGGTGAGCCGGTCGGCGTACGCCGTACCGGCGGACGGAGACTCTCGCGTACCCTAACCGGCGGAACGCGGGCGTCGACGCCCGGTGTCACCGCGGCACGGAGCACGACCGAGGAGAGTGTCCGCCAGGCATGACTGCTGACCAGCTGATCGCCGGCGACGTCGCCCCGCCGCGACGCCCCGCCTCGGAGGCGGATCGCACCGTCGAGCTCATCCGGACCAGCTTCGCCCTCGTCGAGCCGCAGGCCGAGGAGATCGGCAAGCACTTCTACGCCACGCTGTTCAGCAAGGTACCCGAGACGCGTGACCTGTTCCCCGTGAACATGGAGGTGCAGCGCAGCCGGCTGCTGCGCGCCCTCGTGCACGTGGTGCAGATGGTCGACCAGCCCGACGACCTCGTCCCGTTCCTGCAGCAGCTCGGCCGCGACCACCGCAAGTTCGGCGTGCTGTCCCAGCACTACGACGCGGTCGGCGCGGCGCTGCTGTCGGCGATCGCCACGTTCGCGGGCGAGAACTGGACCCCGGAGATCGAGAAGGCCTGGGTCGGCGCGTACGGGATCGTCGCGGACGCGATGCAGCAGGCCGCCGCGGCCGAGCGCGGGCCGGCGTCCTGGCTGGGCCGGGTCGTCGAGCACCGCCGGATCGGCTGGGACCTGGCCGTGGTCACCGTCGCGACCGACCAGCCGGTGCCGTACCAGGCCGGCCAGTACGTCTCGGTGGAGACGCCGCACCGCCCGCGGCTGTGGCGCTACCTGTCCCCCGCCAACGCGCCGCGTCGCGACGGGACCATCCAGTTCCACGTCCGCGCGGTCGAGGGCGGCTGGGTCAGCCGCGCGATCGTCGCGCACAGCCGGGTCGGCGAGACCTGGCGGATCGGCCCGCCGATGGGCCGGATGGCGGTCCCGCAGAACACCCGGCGAGAGCTGCTGATGGTGGCGGGCGGCACCGGCGTCGCGCCGATGAAGGCCCTGCTCGACGAGGTCGGCCGGCGCCCCCAGCCGCCGCGCACCCAGGTCTTCGTCGGCGGCCGGACGTGGGACGACCTGTACGACTTCACCTCGCTGCGCAAGCTGTCCTACAACTACCCGTGGCTCGACGTCATCCCGGTCGTGGAGTACGAGGACGAGCCCTCCGGCGCCGAGACCGGCACCCTGGCCGACGTCGTGACCCGGTTCGGTGCCTGGAGCGACCACGACGTCCTGGTCTGCGGGTCGCCGACGATGATCCGCTCCACGGTGTCGCGGATGCTGGTCGCGGGCACGCCGCTCGACCGCATCACCTACGACCCGTTCACGATGGACTGAGCGGCTCCGTACGCCACGACGGCCGCCCTCCCGCACCGGGAGGGCGGCCGTTGCCGTCGGGCGGGTGGGCTCAGAACGCCTCGGTCGTCCGGACCGAGAGCACGTGCAGCTCCCGGGTGCCGGTGAACGCGTCCCGGCCGTGCAGGAAGCGGTAGTTGTCCAGGACCAGAAGGTCGCCGCTCTCCAGCCGGAACCGCGGCGCCACGTCGAATGCGGTGGCGAGCACGTCGGCGTAGGACTCGATGTGCGCGAGGTGGGCGTCCCAGTACGGCTCGCGCGGCACCGGCAGCACGTAGTCGCTCGCCCGGACCGCGCGCCGGCCACCCCGGGTGTGCTCGATCATCCGGCGCAGCAGCGGCGTCAGTGGGACCCCGCGCGGCGGGTTCATGCGGCTGCCGAAGAAGTCGACGTCGCTGCCGGTCAGGAACCCGTACAGCGACGGGTGCTCCGCGGCGAGCCGGTCGGCCAGCGCGTAGCCGTCGACGAGCACCGAGTCGCCCCCCGACGGCGCCGGCGACGTGCAGTGCATGAACAGGAAGTCCTCGTCGGGGTCGCGCAGCCGCACGGTTCGGCCGTGCACGTCGGCCTCCAGGTAAGCGCCGTCGTTGTGCAGACCCAGGACCGGGGAGTCGGTCCCGCCCTGCGGCCGGATGCCGAACAGCTCGCGCAGCCGCCCGCCGAGCAGGGTGGCCGCGGCGACGACCATCGCCTCCGGGTCCGGACCGGCGCCGGGGATGTGGACGACGCCGTCGCGGGCCAGCACCTCCCGGGCCTCGTCGAGCTCCGCCGCGCGGGGCACCACCCCGGTCTCGTCCACCAGGCTCTTGAGCTCCGGGCGCGCCTCACCCGTGCGCCGCCCGTCGGTTCCGATCCTCGCCACGACGTACCTCCTGCCGTTCATCCGTACTCGCAGCAGTGTGGCAGGAACGAAGCTCTGTCAGAACTGTCCGGTCGGACCGGTCGTCCACCGGCGTTCCAGCCCGCGGCCGAGTGCGGTGACGAGCAGCGCCGTCCCGACGACGGCCAGCGCGGGCAGCAGGACGAGCTGCGGGGCGTTGAACAGGAACTGCCGGCCGTCGGCGAGCATCGCCCCCCACTCCGGGGTGGGCGGCTGCGGCCCGAGCCCGAGGAAGGACAGCCCGGCCACGGTCAGCAGGACGTTCGCGAACCGCAGGCACAGGTGCGACAGCAGCGGCCGGGCGAGGTTCGGCAGGACGTGTCGGAACGCGATCCGCAGCGGCCCCGCGCCGACTGCGACGGCGCCCTCGACGTACTCGCGGGCGCGTTCGCGCACCACGAGCTGGTAGGTGAGCCGGGCGAACGGCGTCCACCCGGCGACGACGATCGCCACCAGCAGCGACCACACCCCCGGCGCCCCGCCGGACGCGGCGACCACCACGAGCCCGATCAGCACCGCCGGGATCGCGACGAGCACGTCGATGGTGCGCTGGAACAGCTGGCCGACCGCCCGTCCGCACCAGGCGGCGAGCACGCCCAGCACCGTTCCGATCCCCGCGCACAGCGCGAGCGCGACCAGGGTGAACCCGACCGAGAGCCGGGCGCCGACGGCCAGCCGCGCCAGCACGTCCCGACCGAGCTGGTCGGTGCCGAGCGGGTGCGCGGCCGACGGCCCGGCGAAGCGGTGGGACAGGTCGTTGGCGACCGGGTCGAGCGGTAGCAGGGCGATCAGCACCAGCACACCGAGCAGGACCAGCGCCCCGACCTGCAGGACCGCCGCGCGCCGGGTGGTGCGTGCGGCGGCGCCCGCGGGGCGGGCCATGACCGAGGCGGTCACCGGACGGCGCTCCGGGCGACCGGGTCCAGCGCGAGCGCGAGCAGCTCGGCGAGGATCCCGGCGACGGCGGCGATCAGCACGAGCGCGAGCAGCCCGGCCTGCACGACCGGCAGGTCCTGAGCGAGGACGGCGTCGTAGAGCAGGCGGCCCAGGCCGGGGATCGCGAACAGCACCTCCACCACGACCGAGCCGCCGAGCAGCCCGCCGAGGAACAGCCCGGACAGCGAGGTGACCGAGGTCAGGGCCAGGCGGCCGCCGTGGCGCCACAGCACCCGTCCGTCGCTGATCCCCTTGGACCGCGCGACGGCGACGTGCGGGCGGGCCAGCGCGTCGACGGTCTCGGCGCGCACCAGCTGGGCGGCGAGCGCGGCCGGGAACGCGGCCAGGGTGACCACCGGCAGCACCGCCTGCTCCACGTCACCCCAGCCGGTCGCGGGCAGCACCGGCACGGTGACGGCGAAGGCGAGCACCAGCGCCGTCCCGAGCACGAACTCGGGGATCGCGACGCCCAGCACCGATCCGGTGGTCAGGGCCCGGTCGAGCCGCCCACCGGGGCGACACGCGGCGCGCACCCCGAGCGGGATCCCGACCAGGGCCGCGAGCACCAGCGCGGCGACGGTGAGGGTCAGCGACACCCCGAGCGCGGGCCAGAGCAGGCCCGAGACCGGTGTGCGGCTGGTCCAGGAGATCCCGAGGTCGCCGCGCAGCAGCGCGCCGGCCCAGCCGGTGAACTGGTCCCACCAGGTGCCGTCGAGGCCGTACTGCTCCCGCAGCGCGGCCAGTACCGACGGGTCCGGGTCGGACTCCCCTGTCCGGCTGCGCATGATCGCGAGCGCGGTGTCCTGTCCGGAGAACCGCGGGAGCAGGAACACCAGCACCGCCGCGGCCACGGCGACCAGCGGCAGCGCCAGCAGCCTGCGTGCGACGAGTGCGGTCACTCCGTGGTCGCCAGCCCGGGGACGACGAGCGACTTGGCCAGCGGGTCGACGGTGTAGCCGGTGACCCGGTGCCCGACGCCGTTGGCGTTGGTGTGCACCAGCGGGACCCCGACGACGTCGGCGTTCAGCTTCGCCGCGGCCTCGGTGAAGACTTTCTGCCGCGCCGCCGGGTCGGTCTCGGTGGCCAGCGGGGCGAGCAGGGCGTCGAACTGGGGCGAGCAGTAGTGGTTGAGGTTGTAGGAGCCCTGGCAGGTGTAGTCGGTGGCCAGCGTGGCGCCGGCGTCCGGCACGTCGACCAGGTAGCTGCGCGAGAGCAGGTACATGTCGAAGTCACCGGCGAGCAGCTGTGGCTCGCGGGCGTCGTAGTCGCCGATGCGCACGGTGACCTCGATGCCGGCCCCGCGGAGCATCTCCTGGACGGCGGTGACCAGCGTCGGGAGCTCCGGGCGGGCGCCGTAGGACCCCAGCTCGATGCGCAGCGGGTTGCCAGGGCCGTAGCCGGCCTCGGCCAGCAGCTGCCGGGCGCGCGCGGGGTCGGCCGGCGGCGGGGCGTCCTGCGAGCCCCACGCCACGGCCGGGCCGAACGGCTCCGAGGCCGGGACCGCCGACCCGGCGAGCGCCTGCTCACCGAGCGCGGTGCGGTCCACGGCGGCCGCGACGGCCTGCCGCACCCGGATGTCGGCGAAGGGCCTGCGGGACTGGTTGAGGACCAGCGACGCGGTCCGGGGCGCGGCGACGGTCTGGTTCACGTACTCGTCGCCGGTGAACTCCAGCGCGCTGGACTCGGGGAGCTCCTGGGCGATGTCGGCGTCGCCGGCCCGCAGGGCCAGTGCGCGGGCAGCCGGGTCGGGCACGAAGTTCGCGGTGACACCGGCCAGCTGCGGGCGCTCACCCCAGTAGCGGTCGTTGCGGGCGAGGGTCACCGACTGGGTGCCGTTCGTCCGGGTGATCGTCATCGGGCCGGTGCCGGTCTGCTGGACCGACGGCGGCGTGGCCCGGTACGCCGACGGCGCCAGGATCGCTGTGTTCACGCCGGACAGCCGCAGCGGCAGGATCGGGTCGGGCTTCGTCGTCGTGACGCGCACGGCGCCCGCGCCGTCCGCGGCGGCCTGCAGGCCGATCCCGCGCACCGCGCGCGGCGGCGCGGCGACGCCGGCCACCCAGTTCAGGGCGGTCGCGGCGGCCTGCCCGGTGAGCGGCTCGCCGTTCTGGAAGGTCACGCCGGGGCGCAGCTCGAACCGCCAGGTCCGCGGGTCGGACTGCTGGGCCCACGCCGTCGCCAGCGCGGGTCGGGGCTGCCCGTCCGGGCCGGACGCCACCAGGGACTCGGTCACCCCGAGCTGGGAGAGGACGAACGCGTCGTCGGTGTCCACGCCGTAACCGGCCGACGGGCCGAAGGCCATCGCGATCGTGGCCTGCCCGTCCGGCACGACCCGACCGCTCCCGCCACCGGTGCCGCCGCACGCGGTGAGGACCGCGGCGCTCACCACCAGGGCGGCGGCGACCCGCAAGCGGGAACGACGGGGTGCTACGACGGCGCGCACGGCGGCGGGCATCACGACCTGGCCTCTCCGGCGCCCTCGACCGTGTGTCACCCGGCGCCCGGGAGATCTTCGGTAAGCCTGTACAGACGGTCAAGCATCTTCACGCATGCGCATATGTCGTTGTTGCCATCGAGTCGCGACTGCTGACGTCGACCTGGTACCACTTCGTGGTGCTCCGCAGCCTGCTCCGCCGACCCGCCGATCCCGAGTCGGACCCGCGTCCCCCGACGCCGCTCCGACCGGGCCGGTGGGTCCAGTTCCGCGGGCTCCCCCCGGTCATGAAGCTGCTGATCAGCACCCAGATGGCCTTCAACGTGGGCTTCTACATGGTGCTGCCCTACCTGGCGACGCACCTGGCCGAGGACCTCGGGCTCGCCGCGGCGGCCGTCGGGCTGGTGCTGGGGCTGCGGACGTTCAGCCAGCAGGGACTGTTCGTGATCGGCGGGACCCTGACCGACCGGTTCGGTGCGAAGCCGGTCGTGCTCGTCGGGTGCTCGCTGCGCGTGATCGGTTTCATCCTCCTCGGCGCGGCCGGGTCGCTGCCCGCGGTCATCGGTGGGGCGCTGCTGACCGGGTTCGCGGCGGCCCTGTTCTCCCCGGCCGTCGAGTCGTCGCTGGCGCGGGAGGCCGGGGAGCGGGAGCGCGCCGGTGAGGGCCCGGCGCGGACCGAGGTGTTCTCGATGTTCGCCGTCGCCGGTCAGGTCGGGACCGTCACCGGGCCGCTGGTCGGCACCGCGCTCATGGTGGTCGACTTCCAGCTCGCCTGCCTGGTCGCCGCGGCCGGCTTCGTTCTGGTGGGTCTGGCGCACTGGCGGTGGCTGCCGTGGCGCGAGCCCGAGCAGGCCGGGCAGCCGATGCTCGCCGGCTGGGGCGAGGTGCTGGGGAACCGCCGCTTCCTGCTGTTCGCGGTCGGCTACTCGGGTTGGCTGCTCTGCTACAACCAGCTCTACCTGGCCCTGCCCGACGAGCTGGAGCGCGTGGGGCGCACCGCCGCGCTCGGCTTCCTGTTCGTGATGATGTCGGTGCTGGTGATCTGCCTGCAGATGCGGGTGGCGGCCTGGGGGAGCCGGATGGGGGCGGGCCGCGCGGTGGTGCTGGGGTTCTGCCTGATGGCCGCGTCGTTCACCGTCGTCGCGGTGGCGCGGCTGCTGCCGGACCTGCCGGGGTGGTGGGCGCTCACGCCCGCGGTGCTGATGGTGCTGCTGCTGACCTTCGGCGAGATGTTCGCCGTGCCGGTCGCGCAGGATCTCGTCCCGCGGCTGGCCGGGGAACGCAGGCTGGGTGCCCACTTCGGGGTGCTCGCGTCGTTCGGCGGGCTGATGGTGCTCGTCGGCTCGACGGGGGTCGGGGCGCTGCTCGACCCCGCGTTCCCGCCCGCCCTGCCGTTCCTGGTCCTGGCGGCGGTGCCGCTGGCCGGAGCCGTGATGCTGGGCCTGCTGGCCCGGCGCGGAGCGCTGACGGCTGCCTGACCGGCTCGTGGCCCGGGCACGACGGTCGTCGCCGCACGAGGGACGGTCCCGCACCCCGGTTCCGACGGAGGACGCCGGGGTGCGCGACGGAGCGGGTTCAGCCGTCGTCGGCCGGGCGCCAGCGCACGACGGCCTGACGCCGGTCCACCGGCACGAGGTCGCGCCGGTAGGAGCGGTGCACCGCCGCGGTGGCCTGCGCAGCGGCGGCGCGGACCGCGTCCAGCTCGGCGGTCACCTCCTCGAAGCGCGCCGAGAGCTGGTCGACCATCTGCTCCAGTTCGATGATCCGCTTGACGCCCGCGAGGTTCACGCCCTCCTCCTGGGAGAGCCGCTGCACCTCGCGGAGCAGGGCGATGTCGCGCTGGGAGTAGCGACGTCCGCCGCCCGCGGACCGGCCCGGGCTGACCAGGCCGATCCGGTCGTAGCTGCGCAGGGTCTGGGCGTGCAGGCCGGACAGCTGCGCGGCAACCGAGATGACGAACACCGGGCTGTCGTGTGCCACGTCGACCGTCGGCGGTTCCTCCCCGTCACGGGGGGTGCGTCGTCCGGACACCGCCATCACCTCCTGGCGCTACCGTGCAGGTCGGCCCGCGGGTCGAACGACGACGTCGCCTCGGCGTAGGCCTCCAGCGCGCTCCTCGCCGCCGCGTCCAGCTTCTGCGGCACCGCCACCTCGACGGTGACCAGCAGGTTGCCCTTCTTCCCGTTCTTGCGTTCGACCCCACGCCCCGACACCCGGAACGTGCGACCGCTGGTGGTCCCCGGCGGGATCCGCAGCGAGACGGTGCCGTCGAGTGTGGGCACCGTCAGGGTCGCGCCCAGAGCGAGCTCGGGGAAGGTCACCGGCACGGTGAGGGTCAGGTCGTCGGGGTTCTTCGACGACCGCCCGAAGATCCGGTGCGGGGTCACGCTCACGGTCACGTAGAGATCCCCGGCGGGGGCCCCGCCGCGCCCGGGCTCGCCCTGTCCGGGGAGCCGGATCTTCTGACCGTCGTCGACGCCCGCGGGGACCCGGATGGACAGCGACCGGGTCCGGGTGGACACGCCGTCGCCGTGGCACTCGGGGCACGGGTCGTCGATGATGCGCCCGGTCCCGCGGCAGTCGCGGCACGGCTCGGAGAACGAGAACGCGCCCTGGCTGCGGTTCACCAGGCCCTGACCGGCGCAGGTGGGGCAGGTGCGCGGGGTGCTGCCGGGCCGGGACCCGGTGCCACCACAGCGCTCACAGCGGCCCGGCGAGGACAGCTTGATGGGCACCGTCGCGCCGCGCACCGCGTCCTCGAAGGAGATGGTCAGGCTGCTCTCGACGTCCTGGCCGCGGCGGGCGCCGGCCGTGCCGTACCCGCCGGCACCGCCGGCGCTGTTGCGTGCGGCGCGGCCGAAGATGTCGCCCAGGATGTCGCTGAAGTCGCCCGCACCGGCCCCGGCGCCGCCTGGGCGGCCGGCCTGGCCGAACAGGTCGTTGATGTCGAAGCCACCCTGGCCGGCGCCACCGGGTCGCGCGCCGCCGGGGAAGCCACCACCGGTGCCGAACCCGCCGAAGCCGCCGCCACCGGCGAACATCGCGCGGGTCTCGTCGTACTCCTTGCGCTTGGACTCGTCGCCCAGCACGCCGTAGGCCTCGGAGACCGCCTTGAAGCGGGCCTCGGCCTTCTCGTCGCCGGGGTTCGCGTCCGGGTGCAGCTCACGGGCGAGCTTGCGGTACGCCTTCTTGATCTCGTCCTGGGACGCCGTCGAGGAGACGCCCAGCTCGCGGTAGTAGTCCTTCTCGATCCAGTCGCGCTGGGTCACTCCGCCTCCTTTCCGTTCACGCCCGCGACGCGGCGGGTGACCTGTCGTCTCCCGCCGCACCGCGTGGTCACGTCCCTACCCGTCCTGGTCAGGCCGGGTTCTGCGGCTCGCCGTCGCCGGCGTCCGCGCCGCCCGCGGCGTCGGTCTCGGCCTCCGCCTCGGGGCGGTCCTGCACGGTCACCATCGCCGGCCGGAGGACCCGGTCGGAGATGCGGTAGCCACGACGTAGCACCGTCGACAGCACGGTGACCGTGGGGCCGGAGCCCTCGGCCGGCTCGTGCTGCACGGCCTCGTGGAGCTGCGGGTCGAAGGGCTCGCCCTCGGCCCCGAACGGCTCGAGACCGAGCTTCGTCAGCACCGCGGTGACCTTGTCCGCAGCGGCCTTGAAGGGTCCCGTGAGGTCGCCGTGCTGGGCGGCGCGCTCGAAGTCGTCGAGCACGACCAGCAGGTCGTTCGCGAAGGAGACCTTCGCGTCCACCTTCGTCTGCTCACGGTCCCGGTCGGCCCGACGCCGGTAGTTGGCGTACTCGGCGCTGACCCGCTGCAGGTCCGCGGTGCGCTCGGCGACCTCGGCCCGCAGCTTCTCGACCTCCGGGTCCTCCCCGTCGGCCGGGCCCGCGACCTGCTCGCCGTCACCGGCCGGGGCCGCCGTGTCGGCGGCCCCGGTCGCGTCGGCGTCGGGACGGACATCGCCGGTCTCCGGGTCCACCTTGCGGCGGTCCCGGAACGTCACCGGCTCGTCCTGCTTCTGTTCGTCTGCCATGTCGACCGTCCTGTCGTCCCGTGGATGGCCGCCGGCCGTCACTTGCCGCCCTTGGCGTCCTTGTCGTCGTCCACGATCTCGGCGTCGACGACGTCGTCCTGCGCGTCGGAGGCACCGGCCGCGCCGGCACCACCCTCGGCACCGGCACCCGCGGTGCCCTCGGCACCGGGCTGCGAGTACAGGGCGGACCCCATCTTCTGGGACTCGGTGGCGAGCTTCTCCATGGAGGACTTGATCGCCTCGTGGTCGGTGCCCTTCAGCGCCTCCTGGGTCTCACCCAGGGCGGCGTTGACCGAGTCCTTGACGTCGGAGGGGAGCTTGTCGTCGTTCTCCTTGACGAACTTCTCCGTCTGGTAGACGAGGGTCTCCGCCTGGTTGCGGGTCTCCGCCTCCTCGCGACGCTTGGCGTCCTCCTCGGCGTGGGCCTCGGCCTCCTTGACCATGCGGTCGATGTCGTCCTTGGACAGGGCCGACCCGCCGGTGATCGTCATCTCCTGGCTCTTGCCGGTGCCCATGTCCTTGGCGGACACGTTGACGATGCCGTTGGCGTCGATGTCGAAGGAGACCTCGATCTGCGGGACGCCGCGCGGGGCCGGCGCGATGCCGGTCAGCTCGAACATGCCGAGCTTCTTGTTGTACGCGGCGATCTCGCGCTCGCCCTGGTAGACCTGGATCTGCACCGACGGCTGGTTGTCGTCCGCGGTGGAGAAGATCTCCGAGCGCTTGGTCGGGATCGTGGTGTTCTTCTCGATCAGCTTGGTCATGACGCCGCCCTTGGTCTCGATACCCAGGGACAGCGGGGTGACGTCCAGCAGCAGGACGTCCTTGACCTCACCGCGGAGCACACCGGCCTGCAGCGCGGCACCGGCGGCGACGACCTCGTCCGGGTTGACGCCCTTGTTGGGCTCCTTGCCGCCGGTCAGCTCCTTGACGAGCTCGGTGACGGCGGGCATCCGGGTGGAGCCACCGACGAGCACGACGTGGTCGATCTGGTTCACCGAGATGCCGGCGTCCTTGATGACCTGGTTGAACGGCTGACGGGTGCGGTCCAGGAGGTCCTGGGTGATCCGCTGGAACTCCGCGCGGGACAGCGTCTCGTCCAGGAACAGCGGGTTCTTCTCGGAGTCGACCGTGATGTAGGGCAGGTTGATGCTGGTCGAGGACGAGCTGGACAGCTCGATCTTCGCCTTCTCCGCAGCCTCGCGGAGCCGCTGCATCGCCATCTTGTCCTTGGTCAGGTCGATGCCCTGGGAGGACTTGAACTTGTCGACGAGCCAGGTGACGATCCGCTCGTCCCAGTCGTCACCACCGAGGTGGTTGTCGCCGTTGGTCGCCTTGACCTCGACGACGCCCTCGGCGATCTCCAGCAGGGACACGTCGAACGTGCCGCCACCCAGGTCGAAGACCAGGATGGTCTGCTCCTTGTCGCCCTTGTCCAGGCCGTAGGCCAGCGCGGCCGCGGTCGGCTCGTTGACGATGCGGAGCACGTTCAGGCCGGCGATCTGACCGGCCTCCTTGGTCGCCTGGCGCTGCGCGTCCTCGAAGTAGGCCGGCACCGTGATGACGGCGTCGGTGACCTCGTCGCCCAGGTAGGACTCGGCGTCACGCTTGAGCTTCTGCAGGACGCGGGCGCTGATCTCCTGCGCCGCGTAGGTCTTGCCGTCGATCTCCGGCGTCTTCCAGTCGGTGCCGATGTGGCGCTTGACCGAGCGGAAGGTGCGGTCGGAGTTGGTGACGGCCTGGTTCTTCGCCGACTGGCCGACGAGAACCTCACCGTTGCGCGCGAACGCGACGATCGACGGAGTGGTGCGGGCACCCTCCGAGTTCGCGATCACCGTCGGCTCGCCACCCTCGAGGACGGCGACGACGGAGTTGGTGGTCCCGAGGTCGATACCGACCGTACGAGCCATGGTGACTGCCTCCGAGATGTGTGGGGTATGAGTGCGTCCGGCTCAAGTTGTACCAAACCGGGGAGCAGCTCGCGCATCGCCCTTGAGTGGACTCTGCTCAACGTGCTCTCGTGGGGGTCAACGGACCACCCGGGAGACTTGTTCCCAGAGGACTCAACTTTTATCCGCGACGTTCACGTGTGCAGGTCCGTGGGGCGGGCTAGCCTGTGGCCGCTCGATCGTCGACGGAGGATCACGTGCTCGTACCGGCTGCGCGTCGCACGGTCCTCGGCGTCGTGAGCGCCGCTGCGATCGTCGGCCTCACTTCCTGTATGTCGCAGTCACCTGACTCCGCAGGGGACCCCGCATTGCCTGCGCGCCCAGCAGCAGTCGATGTCGGCGGGCGCCATCCGTGTGAACTGCTCGACACCGCCCAGCGGTCGGACCTCGATCTCAGGGACGGGAAGGTCGACGACGCGACGATCGGAGATCTTCCAGCCCCCACATGCGGGTATCTGGGGTCGGACGAGACCGTCGACGTGAACCTTCAGTTCATCCCGGTTCCGGTGTCTCGACTCCTGTCCGACCCGAGGGCGGTGCCGATCGATGTGGCGGGATACCGCGCCGCCGAGACCGTGTACCCGTCGGGCTCGTACCCCTCATGCGAGGTAGGTGTTGATATCGACGATTCGACCTCGCTGAGAGCACAGGCCATGGCGACGTCGTCGAACCTCCAACGTTCCGGAATGACCGACAGCGACCTGTGCGCGAGGGCCCGCGCCGTGGTGTCGGCCGCTCTGTCCTCACTCCTGCACCACTGAACCGACTCCGCGACTTCGCGATCGCGACCGGAGCTGTGGAAACCGCCGTCCCCTGGTCCCGGTGACACTACGTTCCGGTCCGTGGAACAGAACCAACGCGGGACTGTGAGCAGCTCGTCGGACGTCTTGATGAGCCAGATCTCGCCGGACAACGTGCTCGAGGTCGGTCGCGTCCTGTCCGCCCAGATCACCGCCATCCGCGATTCTCTCCGCAGCGCGCAGAGGACGCGGGTCGGGTCCTGTGGAGACGACCCGATCTCGGGAATCGCGACACCCGCGTTCCAGGACAGGTTCGAGCGGATGATCACGACGCACGCGCAGCACCAGACAGAGTTGGAGGAGGCAGTCCGACGCCTTCGTGCGACTGCGGTCGACTTCGAACTCGGCGAGGCCGCCATCGCTCGTTCGTTCACGATCTGAACCCGGTACTCCGGAACAGACGATGGCGTTCCACCAGGGCTTCAACTTCGCTGCCAAGTCCCTCCAGGAGAAGTACGCCTGGGTGGTCGGCAAACCCGGCTCGTCCGCGGTCGTCGACGCCGCGTCCGCGCTCCGGACCGCGGACACCGAACTCCGTGCCGCGGCCGACGAGGCCAGGAAGCGCATGACCGAGCTCGGCGTCTCCTGGCAGGGCCCCGCCGCGGCCGCTGCCCAGCAGTCCCTCGACGGCATCACCACCTCGATGGCGTGCACCGCACCCGTCACCGCGAACGGCGCGACCCAGCTGGACGCCTACGGGCAGTCGTTCGACCGCACCCAGGCCGCCATCGCCGCCCTGGACCCCACCCCGCCCGGCATCTTCACCAGCGGCGTCCGCAACGCCCACCTGCTGGCGGGCGCCCCGTTGACCGGTCTGGGCGCCACCGTCGCCGACTACGTGACCTCGCTCGAACGCGACCAGCGGCACAGCGAGGAGGCCGACCGTGTGCTGCAGGAGCACCTCGACACCGCGTCGGCGATCGACGACCGCTTCCGCACCGTCGACCCGGCGTCGGCTGCGGCGCCCACCGGTGCCGGAGGTCCGCCGCCGAGCTCGGACCGGGCCGGCGGGCTCGGCCCGGCCGCCGTCGGGGACGGCGGCGGAGCCACCCGTGTCGGCGGCGGGGGACCGGGCGACGGTGCACCGGATCAACCGGATCCACCGGGTGTCGGGCCCCGGCCCGGACCGGGCGGCGTCGAGGCTCCCGGCGAGTGGGGATACGGCGGGCGGGTGAGCGGCGGATCGGGTCCCGGCACGCCGGACGTCGGGCGGCCCGCTGGCCCCGGCGGGCCCGGGACCAGCGGGGACGGCACCGACCGGGACCGCACTGGGCTGCCCGGACCGGTCGACGTCGTCGCACCCCAGCGCCTCGACCCACCGACCACGCCCGCCCCGGACCCGTACCGGCCCGCGCCACCCCAGGTCGCGTACCCCACGTCGACGGCACCGGGTCCCGGTCCGTTCGGCACCCGCGTCGACCTCGGGCGCCAGTTCGGCGAGCGGACCCGGGCGCAGCCGCTCCTCCCGCCGTCGGCCCGCGGCCCCGGGTACGGCGAGCGCCTCCCCGGCGGGACGGGGACCGGCGGCGGACGGCTGTTCGAGCCGTTCGGCCACGGCACCCGGTCCGCCGACCCGGCCTGGTCCGCCCGCCCCGGCGAGACCACCGGACGGAGCACCGGCCCGAGCGGCTACGGCCCGACGGCCGGCGGCGTGGGCGGCCGCGACGCCCAGGACCACCGCAACCGCTATGTCGTCCCCACCGACGAGGTGTTCGACATCGAGATCGCCGCGACCGACGCCGTCCTGGCACCCGAGGAGCCCCACCGATGATCGACTGGAACCGCGCCACCGTCCTCACCGCCGCCGAGTTCGACGTCGCCCGGGACCTCCTCGACCTCGGTCGCAACCCAGCGGTCCTGGAGCTGCTCAGCCCCGGGTTCACCGACGTCGAGCGGGCCCGCGTCGTACGGGAGTGCCTCGACACCCTGGCGGCGCGTGGCCTGTTCACCGGCACCACGTTCGAGCCGAACCTGGTCGACGACCTGCGCACGGTCGTCGCACCGGAGTTCCAGCACGACCTCGTGGTCGCGCCCCTGTCGTGGCAGCGTGCGCTGGTCGCGCGGCGGGCCGGGCGCGCGGTGCTGGCCACCCGGATCGACGACGACGTCGCGCTCGTGCGTGTCCGCCCCGAGGACGCGGCCGCCGTCCTGGTCGAGCTGCTCGGCGAGGTCGTCCCGGGCCCCGGTGTCGGGGTGCAGATCCCCGTCACGGTGCTGGGGGAGGCCGTCGAGCGCGCCGACGGCGACGCCGACCGGCTCGTCCACGAGCTCCTGCGGCGGGGCTGCACCGCGGCCGAGACCGAGGTGCTGCGGCGGATGGGGCGGATCGAGGGCGTCGCCCAGCTCGGCGCCGGGCGCAAGGGACCCGACCCGTGCCGCGCGCCGGGTGTCCTGCTGGTGCACGCCACCCCGGACGGCTGCTACGTCCAGCGGCGCCCGACCCCGGACGGCGTCGGCGGCCCGCTGCCCGACGACGCCGTCGTGCACGCCGGGCCGGCCGACGCGACGTACCTGGTCCGTGAGCTGGACCGGCTCGCCGACGCGGCCCGGCGCCGTCGCGCACCGGTCGGGGCGCACCGGACCTGCTGACGGTCAGCCCGGAACTCGCTTACCGGGTAAGCGAATTCGGCAGGAAGGTATCCCTGTCGCACCGCGAGATGCAGCTCAGCAGGCCGTGGGGATCGACGATTCCCGCTGGGGTGCATCTCGCCGTCGCTCGGCCACGGACCGCGCAGGTCCGCCGGAACCGACCGCCGCAAGCAGCGTGATCGGCTCAGCGGCGTGATCGGCTCAGCGGCGTGAGCGCAGCGGGGTCCCGTGAAGTCAGCGCAGGACGACGGTCCCCCGCGGCACCTGCCCCGCCGACGCCGGCGGCACCGTGTCCGGCACCTCCACCCGGACCGGCAGCGACCCGGGGACCACACGGTCGTCGACGTCGCGGTACTCGAGATCCCCGTCGGGACCCAGCTCGGTGACGTAGCCGTGTGTCGCGAGCTGGGCGTCGTCGAGCTCGGTCAGGGGCTCGGCGCGCACCGCGGACACCGCGTACTCGGGCCAGACGACATCGGGGTAGGCCTCGTGCAGGTCGGTGAGCAGCCCGACGAAGACCTGCTGCCAGCGCAGCGGCATCGACTGGGCCAGTGAGCGCGGCACGACGAGATGGTCCGGGCAGGCACCGGGCGCCGCGGAGTCGAGGTAGTCCGAGAGCGGGGAGCGCATGCCGCCCATGATGGCGCCTCGACCCCGTTCAGGCCGGGTTCGGCGTGGTCCCCGGCCGGGTGGCGAGCGGCACGAGGTCGCCGAACTCCCACGGGACGGGCTGCACCCGGACCGGGTGGTCCTTGTTGGGCGCCTCGACCATCTTCCCGTCGCCGATGTACATCGTGACGTGGTAGATCGTGCTCGGATCCGACGGATCGTGAGCGTAGAACAGGAAGTCGCCCGGCGCGACGTCGCGCACCGGCAGGTGCCCGCCGGACTTGTACTGGTCGCGCGAGACCCGCGGGATCGTGAGCCCGGCGGCCTCGTAGGCACGCATGAGCAGGCCGGAGCAGTCGTACGCGTCCGGGCCGGTCGCGCCCCACACGTAGGGCTTGCCGAGCTCGCCGAGCGCGAACCCGATCGCGGCGCCGGCGACGCCCGGGGGCAGCGCGCCGGTCGTGCCGGGGGCGCAGCCGGTCGGGTTGGCGACGTCGCCGATGTTCTGGACCAGCGACGCGGCCAGGCCCTCCCACTTGGCATAGGCGTCGGGGAAACCGGAGCGCTGGACTCTCTGAGCTGCCACTGTCACCGGCAGCGAGTCCCAGCCGGGCACCTCCATCAACCGCTCGTAGAAGATCCGGCTGCTGTAGGCGGGGTCGGTGACCTGCGCGGGGGTCCCCCACCCCTGCGACGGACGCTGCTGGAACAGCCCGAGCGAGTCCCGGTCCCCGTAGTTGATGTTGCGGAGCGTCGACTCCTGCATCGCCGTGGCCAGCGCGATGAGCCAGGCCTTCGGCGGGAGCTGCATGTCCTTGGCGACCGAGATGATCGCGGCGGCGTTCTGCTCCTGCTCGTCGGACAGCGTCTCGAGGGTGGCTCCTCCGCCACCGCGGCCGACCGTCGCCGTCGAGATGCCGGTGTCGCACCAGGCCGCGTTCGACCGACCGCCACCGAGGTTGGGGCTGAACGCGAGGAAGCCGACCGTCAGGAACAGCACCAGCGTCATCCCGATCGCGACGAACGGCAGCAGCAGCCGCAACGGCCGCAGCGCACGCGTCAGCGGGGTGCTCATGCCCGGTCGTAGCGGGACACCTTCCAGCCCGCCTCGGTGTCGACGATCAGGATCCGCAGGGTCAGCGTGTCGGTCGG
Organism: Pseudonocardia sp. HH130629-09; assembly: GCF_001294645.1. Classification (NCBI taxonomy): domain Bacteria; kingdom Bacillati; phylum Actinomycetota; class Actinomycetes; order Pseudonocardiales; family Pseudonocardiaceae; genus Pseudonocardia; species Pseudonocardia sp. HH130629-09. The sequence continues at coordinate 5,784,669 of NZ_CP011868.1, read as the reverse complement.
CACGGTGACCTCGATGCTCTTCGGCGCGACCCGGGTCGGGGTGGCCGGCCCGGTGACCCGGGAGGCGGGCACGTTCGACGGGTCGACGCTCGCGAGCACGCCGAGGAACTCGTCGGTCGTGTACGGCCGCAGCCCGGCGACCCACTGCTGGGAGGTCATCCCGTCGGGGTGGTTCACCCAGGCCGACGCCCACACCCGGGCCGTCTCCAGGGCCTGCTGCGGTGCCTGCGAGACCGGCAGTGCCTCGGGGGTCAGCTCGGGCACCGGCGGCAGCAGCGTCGGGGTGGGCGTCGCGGAGACCCCGGACGACCCGCTGTCCCACCGGTTGCCGCCGGATCCTCCCCCGGCGACGAGCCCGCCGGACGCCGCACCGCCGGAACCTCCGAGCGAGACCAGCCCGAACACGAGTGCGCCCAGGACCACCACCGTCACGGCGAGCCGGACGGGGGAGCGCAGCGGCCACTGCCACACCGCGCGATAGGCGCCGGCACGGCCGCGGGAGGACCTAATCGGCACGGTCACCGCCGGTGTGCGCCGCCCGCGGGCGGTAGATCTTGTAGACGGGCACGCCGTCGACGAGCTCCGGGGTCACCGGGGCCGGGTCGCCGGGGCGGCGGGGGCCCGTGTCGTCGCGGCGGTAGATGGAGCGGTCGTCGACCTCGCCGGGGTCGACCCGCGTCGCGAACCCGGTGTCGGGCCGCCCGGACAGCCCGACCGGCAGCGCCCCGCGGCGTGGCTCGGCGATCCTGGCCGCCTGGGGGGAGGGCACGTCGGTCGCCGCGCGACGACGGACCCGGGCCCCCGGCCCGGCAGCGGTCTCGGCCTCCGGGCGCACCGCACCCGGGTCACCGGACCCGCCGTTGCCGCCGCGCTCGGACCACCAGCGGGACTGGCGTTCGTCGGCGTCGTTCGGGCCGCGCATCCGGTTCCAGACGCGCGACACCGGGCCGCCGTTGATGCCGGGGACGATCCCGCCGAACTGCTCGCGGGTGAGCGTCACCATCGACACCAGCCGCCGGAACGGTCGCGCGACGGCCCACAGCACGAGCGTGACCACACCGGTGACCAGCAGCGCGAGCCACAGATCGACCCCGGACCCCGGGGCGAACAGCGACACGACCAGCAGCGCGTGCAGCCCGGCCAGCGCCCCGACGACCAGCGTGTTCACGATCGCGGCGCCGCCGATGCGCAGGATCGCCGGGATGACGTCCGGTTTCAGCAGCGCGACGACGGCGATCGCCGGCGCCGTCACCACCATCAGCCGGATGATCAGCAACGCGACCAGCACCAGGACCTTGGACAGCAGCTGGAACAGCGCGATGCACGCGGCCTGGATCAGCGCGAGCGTCCCGGCTCCGATCCGGCTGCCGGACGCCCCGGTGAAGTACGCGTAGCGGTCGCCCATGCGGTCGGCGATCGCGGCGTACTCGCCCTTCTTGCGCTCGGCCGTCTCGCTGGTGTCCTCGCCGCGGTCGATCTCGTCGATGGTGAACGCCTGGGCCCGCAGCAGGTCCCGTCCCAGCTCCTGGGCCTGAGGGACGTCCGGTGCGCCGAACGTCCCACGCAGCCAGTTCTGGTAGGCCACCTGGTCCACGAGCACCGTGGGGAGGGTGTCGCGGGTGCCGAGCCCTACCTGCCCGAGGAAGCCCTCCTGCATCTGCGTGACGCCGTCGAGCAGCAGGTTGTCCGCCGCGCGGGACCAGTCGACCGGTGCGAGATAGGCGGCGGAGCCGATCATCAGCGCCAGCACCGCGATGCCGGTGCGCTGGGCCTGGCGCGCGAGCTCGCCGCGCATCGCCAGCAGCAACACGATGATCGCGAACCCGAGCAGGCCGAGGCCCACCCAGGTGGTGAACACCGTCTCGTACATCGCCCGGGTCGCGGTGGTAATGACCTGGTCGAGCGGTTCGAACAGCGACCCGCCGTCGGCGATCAGGTAGTGCGCCCAGCTCACCCCGCCGACGGTCAGCTTCGCCAGGTTGAAGACCTGGTTGCCCAGCCAGGTGTCGGTGGTGACCGAGGGGTTCAGCACGCCCGACGCGGCGCAGCCCAGGTCGTAGTTGTGCCAGACGAGACCGGCGTAGCCGACCTCCTCGTAGACGCTGCCTGCCTCCCCGTGCAGCGCCGAGGGCCGGTCGAGCGAGCCGACCAGCCCGGTGCCGGGGCGGTCCGGCTCCGGCGGGGTCTTGCAGTCCAGCGCCTGCGCCATCGCGGGCGAGCCGAGCAGCAGTGTGCCGCCGGCGATCGCGGTGACCACGAGAATCGCCGTCCGCCGGCGACGGCGCCGGGTGGTCCCCGGGGTGTCCGGCCGGCGTGCGCGGCGGGTCCTGCGCACCGACACGACGACGGCCGCGAGCAGCACACCCAGGACGACCCAGATCCCTGCGCCGCCGGACGGGTCGAGCCCCGCCGTCACCGTCCGTCCCCGTCGGGGGGCGTGGGCGGGGTGTGGCCGTTCGTGGGAGCAGCCCCGTCCGAGGGCGCGCCGTGCGGGGCCGTGCCGTTCGGGCCACCGTTCGGGGGCGTCCCGTTCGAGGGCGCCGCGTTCGGGGGCGCCGCGGCGGGCTCGTCGACGATCCAGTCGTCGTCGAGCTCGTCGAGCAGGTCGAGCTGCTCGTCGTCGTAGAGTTCCGCACGTCCGACGGCGGCGTCGGTCGCGGCGACCGACACGACCTGTACCCCACCGGCGCGGATCCCGCCGGCCAGGACCGGGTCGGCGTCGCCGGGGCCGATCCGGGTGTCGGTGGTCAGGTCGATCTCGTCGCCGTCGAGGTCGGGCACCGCCACCGGGGCCGGGACGCGGCGCGCGGGCAGCGGGCTCGGCTCGTCGGGTGCGGTCATCTCGGGACTCCCCGGCCCGGTGAGCGCCGGCCCGCCGGGCGGGCGCGGGGCGACGACCCGGGCGGCGTCGGGGTTGGTGTCGAGCGCCTCGCGGACGTGCTCCAGGTGCGGCGCCTCCAGGTCGATGCGCACCTTCTCCACACCGCCGTGGCCGTCGGCGAACACGAACTGGCGGGGCGCGTCGTCGGGCCGGTCGTCGTGGCGGGGGCGCGGGGACAGCGTCCCGAGCATCTCCTCGTAGCCGACACCGGTGGGCACGCGCAGCAGCCGCAGCGCCTCGGACTGGGCCTCCTCGTCGTCGGTCCGGCCGACGAACACCGCGTTGACCAGCGACGCGAAGCCCGACACCCGCAGCAGGTCGCCGGCCAGCTGGGAGGCGAACAGCGCGCGGACGTTGAACTTGCGGGAGTCGCGGGCGAGCCGGTCGATGAGGACCTTGCCGGTCGGCACCTGCGACAGGAAGTGCGTCTCGTCGAGCGCGACGCCCTTGCGGAGGTTGCGGTCGGCATCGTAGATCGTGCGCTGGGTCAGCCAGGACGCCAGGTTCAGCAGCTCGACGCCGAGCGACTCGTTGTCGGTCCACTCCTCGCGCGGGCTGCCCGGACGCGGCAGCGACAGGCCCTGCATCGTCAGCACGGTGAGCCGGTAGTCGCGGTCGGCCTGCCAGGGGTCCGCCCGGGTCTCGTCGGGGAACAGCAGCGCGGCCTGCGGCAGCTCGCGCCGCTCGTCGAGGAAGTCCGCGACGACGCCGGCGTGGTCCTCACCCTCGGTGGCGTGCCGGCGCAGCGCGTCGATGACCATGCCGGGGTGCCGGTCGGGCGAGCCGCCGACCTCGCGCACCGCCCGGAGCAGCACGATCCGGGTGTGCGGCTGGCGGGCGATCTCGTAGGGCAGCAGGCCCGACAGCACGTCGAGCACCAGGCGGCGACGGGTGGCCGCGGCGAGCGAGCGCTCCCGCTTCCAGGCGCGCTCGGGGTCCTCGTCGTCGAGGAAGTGGTCCGGGCGCGGCTCGGCGACCACCCGGTACGGGTTGAGGATGCCGGGGTCGGCGCGGAGCAGGTTGATGTGCCGGGAGAACGGCGCCAGCTCCGGCAGCCGGGTCAGCTCCGCGAGCGGGCCGGACGGGTCGAGCACCGTCCAGCGGGCCCCGGCACGCAGCGTCTTGTAGACGACCAGCCCGGTGAGGAACGACTTGCCCGAGCCGAGGCCACCGACGATCGCGGTCAGGCCGGACGCGCGCCGGACCTCCTGGGCAAGCCACGGGTCCCAGGCGACCGGACGCCGGGTCGCGGTGCAGGTCTCGCCGAGCATGATCCCGCGCCGGTCGCCGACGCTGGCCGTCGCGGCCGGGACCGCTGCCGCCGCCCAGGTGACCGAGCCGCGTCGGCGGTAGGCCGTCGCAGCCAGCGGCTCGCCGGGGATGAACTCGCGGGCGTAGCGGTACTGGGCCTCGGGGTGCTCGATCTGCACCTTGGGCCGGTACAGGTCGACGACCTGCTGGGCGCGGGTGGTGGCCTCGGCCTCGTCGCGGCCGGAGACCGCGATCCGCCACCAGCCGTAGAGCCGGGTGTTGAGCTGGGTCAGCCCGGTGGTGAGCTCGTCCTCGACCTCCAGGACCCGGTCGGCCTGGCGCGCCAGCGACATCGGCGGGTCGAGGTCGTGGTCGTGGGTGTAGTGCCGGATCTGGCTGCGCACCTTGCCCATCTGGCGCTGCAGCTCACCGGTGACGTCCTCCGGGCGGCGCACGTAGATCCGCGCCGACCACTCGACCGGGAACGGCAGCCGGTCGGAGTGCTGCATCCACGGGTCGTCGATCTCGGGGATGCGCAGGCCCTCCATCAGCCCGACGCTCAGCACCGCGACGTTGCGGGTGACGGTCTGGCTGCGCATCCGCCCGACGACCTGGACGGTCGGCGCGTACGGCTCCTGGTGGAGGTCGACGCCCTCGGTGAACGCGGCCAGGTCCTCCGGCTCCCAGGTCGACACCCCACGCGGCACCGAGGACAGCCCGCGCGGCGCGGGCAGACCGAGCGCGACGGAGCGGTGCATCAGCCAGGCCATGTCCTCGGCGCTGGCCGGGACGGCGTCGAGGCCGGATCCGGCGACGAGCACGTCGAGGTGGTTCACCTCGGACTCCAGCGCGGCGAGCTCGGCCCGGACCGCGGACGGCACGAGCCGGTCGAGGACGGGCGCGGCGCGCTCCACCCAGCGGTCGATCAGCCCGCGGCCGGAGACCTCGATGCCGAGGAAGACCTCCTTGTCGGCCATCGACAGCCCCATGAGGTGGCGCTGCTCCCCCTCCAGGAAACCGTCCCAGCCGAGCGCGCCGGGCACGTCGGGCATCCGGCCGATCGCGTTCTGGTCGAACGACTCGGCCCACATGTGCACCGGGTACGGCCGGGTGGTGACGCGCAGGTGCAGCCAGCGCCCCTGCAGCTCGCCGAGCTGCGCGGCGATCTGGCGGATCAGCACCTCGCGCTGGTTGTCGCTGCGGAAGCTCCACGCCTGCGCCGCGAGCCGGTACCAGGCCATGACCTGGCCGTTGGTCCGCGTGATGTGGCCGTCGATCGAGCGCAGCGCGATCGACGGGGTGTAGTCCGAACCGCCCTCGCCGGCACGGGCCCGGCCACGCCGAGCCCTCCGGCGGGGGGTTCGCTCAGGTGCGGCCACGGTGGCCACTCCGGCGCCACGGGTCGGGACGGCCGGTGCGCGCGGGGAGGCTCGCCCCACGACCGCTGCTGCTGCCGCGGGCCCGGCGGAAACGGCTGCGCCGCGGCGCGCTCCCCGGCTCCGGCAACGGCGGGACCACGCGCGTGGGTGCCGCGACCGGGGCCTCGAACCCCGGGACCACCGGGCCGGCGGTGTCGGGGACCGACTCCACGAGGGTGCCGGACGCGGGGCGCGGCGTGGCGTCCGCCGCGGTCAACGAGGACCGGCGGGGCGCACCGAGTGCGCGGGCCCGGCCGCCCGAGGAGGAGGCGCCCGGGTGGGCACGGGTGGTGTGGACACGCACGTGGGACGCACGCACCGAACCACCCGCGGCCTTGCGCCCGGCCCGCGGACCGGTCACCTCGGCCCAGAACTGGGCGAGCACCTGGCCGAGCGGCCGCTCGTAGTCGATCTTCTTGCCGAGCAGGCGGGTGATCGCGATCGTGCCGACGAGCGCCCAGGCCACGGAGAAGAAGTCCAGCCCGATGCCGAGCCGGCGCTGGACGAACATGATCAGCATCATGACGAGGAGACCCACGCCGTAGCTGACGTAGCGGGCGCGCCAGGGGAACGTGGCACGCGGCGGCCCGAGCCAGACGGCGTCGACGCGGTAGACCTCGTCGTCCGTGCGAACGAGCACGGGTCAGCCCGGGGTCACGAGCAGGTTGGCCAGCGCCTGTCCGATGGCCGGACCGCTGCCGGTCACGGCGATGCCCAGTGCGATCAGACCCACCAGTAGTCCGATGCTCCGCCGGGCCACGCCGGCGTTGTCACCACGACCACCGATCCACAGCAGGATGACGGCGATCGCGAGCAGGATCAGCGGCACGATGTTGTTCGTGATCCAGTCGCGGAGGTTGACCGTGGTCAGCTGTCCGCCCTGGGCGAGTACCAGCTGGATCGCCTCGTACGAGGTCTTCACAGCTCCTCCTTGCGGCAGTCCGTTTGTCCCGGTCGCTCCCGCAGGCGAGTAGACCACGAGACCCGTACGTGATCCTAGGGGCTGAGCCACCCGGCCCACGCCTGCGCCACGCTGCGCGATCGGGTCGACACGGTCGGAGCAGTGTCGATCGGGCGTGACTCGCGTCTCCCCGGCGACCCGCCCCCGGCCCGAGATGTCATGGTCGGCTTTGTCTACTGTTCGGTAACAAGTATGGCCCGACCGTGACGGGGTCGGGCGACCCACGGCCGGGCGCACTACCCTTCGCCCGACCGTCGTCGCACCCCACCACACCAGTGCGACGACGAGGTCCGAGGAGGCACTGCGATGACGAGGCCCGTCCGGTCCCGGCGGGACGGTACGCCGTGCGCGCACGACCGCACCCCCGCCTCCGCACGTCCCAGGACCGGTTCACCGTTTCCCGTCCCGATCCGTCACGGCAGCACCACGCTCCGGCAGGGACCGCTGGGTGTTCTACAGGGAGGTTCCTCCAGATGACCTGGGTGCAGTACACGCTCGGCATCATCACGGTGGTGTCGGCAGTGGTCGCCGTCGCGCTCGTGTCCATGACCGTGACCCGGATGGTCCGGATCATCCGGCTCGGTCAGTCCGACCCGACGCGCAACGGCCCGTTCGGGCCGCGGCTCGTGACCATGCTCAAGGAGACCCTGGGCCACACCAGGATGCTCAAGTGGACCAAGATCGGCATCCTGCACTGGCTGGTCATGGTCGGCTTCCTGGGCCTGATCCTGGCGCTGGTCGAGGCGTTCGTGGAGGTCTGGAACCCGACCTTCCACCTGCCGGTGATCGGCGTGTGGTCGGTGTACTCGATCTACGTCGAGTTCCTCGGCGTCGCCACCGTCGTGGGCATCGCCGCGCTGATCGTCATCCGGCAGCTGAACAACCCGCGCTCGCAGGGCCGGATGTCGCGGTTCTACGGGTCGAACATGGGCCGGGCGTACTTCGTCGAGGGCGTCGTGTTCCTCGAGGGCCTGGGCATCCTGGTGGTGCGGGCCGCGAAGATCTCGCTGAACGCCTTCGACGTGCCGGTGTGGTCGGCTCCGGTGTCCTACGCCCTGTCGACGATCCTCCCCGCCTCCACCGCGCTGGTCAGCGTGTTCGCCGCGGTGAAGGTCCTGTCGGCGATGATCTGGCTGATCGTGATCGCGGCAAAGCCCACCATGGGTGTGGCCTGGCACCGGTTCACCGCGTTCCCGAACATCTACTTCAAGCGCAACGACGACGGCTACAAGGCCCTCGGCGCGACCCGGCCGATGATGAGCCAGGGCAAGGCGCTGGACCTGGAGGAGGCCGATCCCGACACCGACACGTTCGGCGTCGGCAAGGTCGAGGACTTCACCTGGAAGGGCCTGCTCGACTTCACCACCTGCACCGAGTGCGGCCGCTGCCAGTCCCAGTGCCCGGCCTGGAACACCGAGAAGCCGCTGTCGCCGAAGCTCCTGGTCAACGCCCTGCGCGACCACGCCTACGAGAAGGCCCCCTATCTGCTCGCCGGCGGCAGCCGTGACATGGCCGGCGACGAGGTCGGCATCACCGGCGAGGGCGCCGAGGAGCGGCTCAAGGCCATCCCGGTCGACGCGCTGGAGGCCGCGGGCCGCCCGCTGATCGGCGGCGAGGACGTGAACGGCGTCATCGACCCCGACATCCTGTGGTCCTGCACCACCTGCGGCGCCTGCGTCGAGCAGTGCCCGGTCGACATCGAGCACGTCGACCACATCATCGACATGCGCCGCTACCAGGTCCTGATCGAGACCGAGTTCCCCACCGAGCTCAACTCGCTGTTCAAGAACCTGGAGAACAAGGGCAACCCCTGGGGCCAGAACGCCAAGGACCGCCTGGAGTGGACGAAGGGCCTGGACTTCGAGGTCCCCGTCGTGGAGGGCGAGCTCGACGCCGACACCGAGTACCTGTTCTGGGTCGGCTGCGCCGGCGCGTTCGACGACGGCCAGAAGAAGACCGTCCGCGCCACCGCGGAGCTGCTGCACCGGGCCGGGGTGAACTTCGCCGTCCTCGGATCGGGTGAGACCTGCACCGGTGACCCGGCGCGCCGCTCGGGCAACGAGTTCGTGTTCCAGATGCTCGCGCAGCAGAACGTCGAGGTCCTCAACACGGTCTTCGAGGGCCGTGAGACCGGGACCCGCAAGATCGTGACGACCTGCCCGCACTGCCTCAACACCCTGGGCCGGGAGTACCCCCAGCTCGACGGGCACTACGAGGTCGTGCACCACACGCAGCTGCTCAACAAGCTGGTGCGGGAGAAGAAGCTCGTCCCCGTCTCGGCCCCCGCCGCCGACGCCGCCCCGGTGACCTACCACGACCCCTGCTACCTGGGCCGGCACAACGAGGTCTACGAGGACCCGCGCGCCCTGGTCAGCGCGGCCGGAGCGACCCTGTCGGAGATGCCGCGGCACGGTGACCGGTCGATGTGCTGCGGTGCCGGTGGCGCCCGGATGTGGATGGAGGAGCGCATCGGCAAGCGCATCAACTTCACCCGCGCCGAGGAGGCCGCCGAGACCCTCACGAAGGCCGGTGGCGGCTCGGAGCCGTCCGGGACGCTGGCGGTCGGCTGCCCGTTCTGCCGCACGATGATGACCGACGGGGTGAACCAGACCGCCGGTGAGGCCGTGCAGGTCCAGGACGTCTCGCAGATGCTGCTCGCCGCGGTCAAGCGAGGCGACCCGGCTCCGGAGCCGGAGCCCGTCGCGGCCGGGACCATCACCGAGACCACCCCCGAGATCACCGCCGAGGACGCGCCGACGACGGAGACCCCCGCCGTCGCCACCCCGGACGCGGAGGTCGCCGAGGAGGCCGCGACGCAGGACCCGGCCACCCCGGCCGGCTCGGACGGGGCGTCGAGCACCGGCACCCCGGCGTCGTCGGGCAACGGGAACGGCAACGGCTCGACCAACGGCTCGTCGCCGGAGCAGGCCGAGCAGCAACGCTCGAACGAGAACTGACCCACCACCGACGACGGCCGGGAACCCCGCACGGGGACCCGGCCGTCGTCGTGTGTGCGGGGGTCAGCAGGGTGCGAAGGAGCTGACCTGGAACGTCGACGGCGTGGTCCGGGTGAGCACGACCCGGCCCAGCTGGGGTGCGGCGGCGCCCCAGGCCGAGCGGCAGGCGTCGACGGTGGTGGTGGCGCCGACCGCCACCACCGGGTCGGGGCGGCGGTCCGGCTCGGTGACCCCGGCTCCCGCCGGCACCCGGCCGTGCAGCACGGCGACGGCGTCCTCGCAGGTGGGCGCCCCGGTGGCGGCCCGCACCTGGTCCAGCGCCGCGGGCTGCACGAGCCGGCAGACCCGGGCCGGGTTCGGTGAGGCGACCCCGGTGTCCAGCGAGACGAGCGCGAGCTGTGGGCGGGCGACGCCGAGATCGGTGCGGAACTGGGTACCGGCCTGGGCGTCGATCCGGGCCTGGTCCTGGCGGATCTCCGCGGAGCGGAACGAGTAGCCGACCCCGGACACGACCAGCAGGACCACGCCCAGGGCGAGCACCTTCCAGCGGGGCAGCAGCAGCGCCCCGGCGACGATCACCCCGACCGACAGGGCCAGCGCCCACGCCCACGGGTTCTCGCGTGTCCCGTTGACCAGGGCCGCGACGAGCACGACCCCGGCGACGTGCGGTGCCCAGCCCTGCAGCAGCCGGTCCAGCCGCAGCAGGGCGAGCAGGAGCAGGGTGCCGAAGCCGAGTCCGACCGGGACCCACCAGCGGTCCGGGTCGTCGAGGAAGGGCAGGAGCAGCAGCGCTGCGCCGGCCAGGCCCAGCGCGGTGGCACCGCGGAGGCTGCGGGGTCGCAGCTTCCGCCACGGGGCCCAGGGGTCGTCGGGCCCCGACCCGGGTGGGTCGGCAGCCCCCGGCCCGGGTCCGGAGCCTCCCGTCGCGGGCCCGTCCGGGAGCACGAGGGCACGCGGGTCGGCCTCCGGCGGTGTCCGGGGCTGCTCCGGGGTCGGCACGACGAGCTCGGTCCCGGGCACCGGCGGGTGCACCGTGCCGCGGTCCGCAGCGTCGCCCTGTCCGGTGGGGCGGTCCGCAGCGTCGCCCGGCCCGGTGGGTCGGTCCGCGGCGGCGCGGGCGGGCGGATCGGGAGCGTCCGGCCGGCGGGCGGCGGGGCGGACGCCGCGGTCGGGTCGTCCGCTGCGGCGACGGCCGGTGGCCCACGGGTCCGGGGAGCTGCGGTCGGCGTCCATCACCTCCCAGCGTAGCGAGGCGGGAGCCCGCTCAAGCGCCGAAGAACGCGTTCATGCCCGGCTCGTCGGACAGGAAGATCTCGATCTCGACGATCCGGCCGTCCCCGATCCGGCAGACGGTGGCGAGGTGCTCGTCGAGCACCCGGTGCCCGCGGCGGGCCGTGTTGTGCAGACCGAGCGCGACGTTGTCGGCGCTCACCAGGACGTGCTCGAGCGCGAAGTCCACCCCGTAGGAGGCGATCAGCGCCGCACGGTCGAGAACCGCTCGCAGCCGGTTCTTGTCCCCGGTGGTGAGGGCGGAGTGGAACTCGGTGGCGATGTGGTGACGGCCGTCCATGGCTCCTCTAACTATTCGAATCAATTCGAACCGGAGTCCTCGAACCCGGCCGCCTCCCAGATGACCGCCGCCACATCAGTTCGAACGCAGTCGTACCATGGGTGCATGCAGGACGATCCGAGCCGCGATGAGCTGAGCATCGAGACCGTGATCGCGGCACTCGACCATCCGGTGCGGATGCGGGTCGTCCGCACCCTGGCCGCCCTCGGCGAGGACGAGACGCTCACCTGCCAGGAGATCCTCCCCGACATGACCAAGAGCAGCGCGAGCCATCACTGGCGGACGCTGCGGGAGTCGGGCGTGATCGAGCAGCGGCGCGACGGCAGGGTGCTGCGGACCCGGCTGCGGCGCGTCGATCTCGACGCGCGGTTCCCCGGGCTCGTGGCGGCCGTCGTCGACGGGTGAGCTCAGCTCCGCCGGGTGTCGGTGCGGTGGAAGCTGCGGAACGCGCGCGACGGGGTCGGCCCCCGCTGCCCCTGGTAGCGCGACCCGACACCCTCGGTGCCGTAGGGCCGTTCGGCCGGGCTGGACAGCCGGAACAGGCACAGCTGCCCGATCTTCATCCCCGGCCACAGGGTGATCGGCAGGTTCGCGACGTTGGACAGCTCCAGCGTGATGTGCCCGGTGAAGCCCGGGTCGATGAACCCGGCGGTGGAATGGGTCAGCAGACCCAGGCGCCCGAGCGAGCTCTTGCCCTCCAGCCGGCCGGCCAGGTCGTCGGGCAGACCGACCCGCTCGAACGTCGACCCCAGCACGAACTCGCCGGGGTGCAGCACGAACGACTCGCCGTCCGGCGTCTCCACCGGGGTCGTCAGCTCGTCCTGCTGCTGGGCGGGGTCGATGTGGGTGTAGCGCGAGTTCTGGAAGACGCGGAAGAACCGGTCCAGCCGGACGTCGACGCTGGACGGCTGGAGCATCTCGACGTCCCACGGGTCGAGCACGAGCCGGCCGGACTCGATGTCCTTGCGCAGGTCGCCGTCGGAGAGCAGCACGCCGACACCCTATCCAGGACCGGTTGTCACGCCTCGGAGGACTCCTCGGAGTCAGACTCCACCTCGCCGGGACCGTGCCGGCCGCCCACGAGGTCGTCGGGCAGCTGCGGCGAGCGGGTCAGCCCGAACATCCAGGCGATGGCCTGTTCGGCCCGGGCGGCCTCGAAACCGTCCGACGCGGCGGCGCGACGCCCGTGGTCACCGTCGAGCACCTGCGCGACGGCGCCGGCCGTGTCGTGGGCGGCGATGCTGCGGATCGAGTCGCCGGGCTGCGGCACGTTCGGCCCGTCGACCAGCACCGCCAGGGTGCCGAGGCCGGGCGCGTCGACGACGAGCTCGTGATCGTCGCTGACCAGGACGGTCGCCGCGGCGAGGACGGCCAGCTGGTCGGGCAGCTGGGGCTCGAGCACGGCCGTCACCCGGGGGTGGGTGCCGAGCGATCGGGCCGTCTCCCCGGCGGCGAGCGCACCGAAGAGCACGATCTCGATCCGCGGGTAGCGCTCCAGCAGGTCCGCGACGCCGCGCAGCACCGGCGACGACGACGCCCGCGCCAGGTCGACGACGATCAGCCTGCGGTGCTCGTCGTGCACCCGCTCCAGCGCGTCGACACAGCCCTGGTGCTGCGGCCCTGGCAGCGAGTTGATCGTGTCGCCGATGGTCAGCACGTTCGGGCCGAGGGGGCTGCCCAGCGCGGAACCGCTGGTGGTGAGGAACAGCGACGCGAGCTGGCCGATGACCCGCCGGTGCGCCTCCTGCGGGAACGGGCACAGCAGGTCGTCGGTGCCCATGCCGGCCTGCATGTGCACGATCGGGATCCGCCGCCAGAACGCGACCGTCGCCGCGACCTCGGCGGCCAGCCCGCCGCCGTGCACCAGCACCGCGGACGGGTCCTGGTCGACGAGCAGCTGGTCGAGCCGGGTGAACAGCGCCGCGGCGACGTCGGCCATGCCGGGCCCGGTGTCCAGCGGCAGCAGGATCGTGATGTCGGTGGGGACGCCGAGCGCCTCGAACGCCTCGTGGACGGCCATCGGGTCCGGCCCGGTGGCGACGGTGATCCCACGGATGCGGTCCGCCGCCGCGACGGCCCCGGCGACCGGGGCCAGCCGTGCGACCTCGGGACGGCTGCCGGCGATGAGCAGTACGTCGTGCTCGTGGTCCGGGGGGAACCCGGACGCATCGACCGACATCGGGTCGAACACCGTCATCGCAGTCACCTTCCGGCCGAGGCGTGACCGACGGTGCCGAGTGTGCGCGGAGCGGGTGGCCCGGTCGAGACATGCGCGCCCGGTGGTCGGTTCGTGCGGTGGCCGGGGCGGGGAGGTCCGTGACAGGTCCACGGATCGTGGTGCTAGGGTGATCTCGCGACATGCGGATGTAGTTCAATGGTAGAACATCAGCTTCCCAAGCTGAATACGCGGGTTCGATTCCCGTCATCCGCTCAGAACACGAAGGCCCAGGTCAGCGGCAGGATCACCGCCGCGCCTGGGCCTTCGTCGTTCCCGGGGAACGGTCCTTCGTGCGATCCCCGTGCGATTCGGGTCTCTCATCCGGCGACCGGCGGATCCGGCTCGGCGCTCTGTGGTCGAGCGGGCCCGCGTCGGTGCTCGTCGACCAGGCCGCTCAGCCCGTCGGCGATCCGGCGGTCGGCCGAGCTGGTCGCACGCTGGTAGATCAGGGCCGCTCGCATGTCGTCATGCCCCATCCGGGACATCAGGTCCTTGGTGCTCGCGCCGGTCTGCGCCGCCCAGAGGTTGCCGGTGTGGCGCAGGTCGTGGAAGTGCAGGCCGGGCGCCCCGAGTTTCTTCACGGTCTCGACCCAGCGGACGAGGTTGTTGAAGTGCGCCCGGCGCAAGGCCCCGCCCTTGGGCCCGGTGAACAGCAGCGCGTCCGGCTCCGGGCCGACGTACTCGCGCAGGTGCTCCACCAGGTCCGGGCGGACGGCCGTCGGGATGCTGATCGTCCGGACCCCGGCTCGGGACTTCGGCGGTCCGACGACGATCCCCCGCCCGACGACCTCGGTGTGGGCGACGCTGACCCGGACCCAGCTCCCGTCTGCGGCGACGTCCTGGCGCCGGAGGGCGGTCGCCTCGCCCCACCGCAGCGTCGCGAACGAGGTCACGATGATCAGCATCCGCAGTCGGCGGTAGCGCATCGCGTCGGCCAGCTCGAACACCTGCGGCACGGTGAGGACCGGGCGTTCCGCCGGGTTCTCCTGGTCGGCGCCGCGGACCCGGCACGGATTCCGAGGAAGGATGCGGTCCTCGTCGACGGCGGTGTTGAGCACCGCCCGCAGGAGCCGGTACGCCTTGGCCGCCATCGTCTGGGACACCCCGGCGGTGAGCAGGTCGGCCCGCCACTGTCGGACGAGCGCCGTGGTCAGCTCACCGAGCGCGACCCCGCCGAGGGTGGGGACGATGTGCCTGGCCAGCAGCCATCGATACAGCTCGACGGTGCGCGGCCGGAGTCCCGCGCGCTGCTCGACCCAGCGTCCGGCGTAGTCGACGAGGCGGACCTTGGCCCGGGACGGGTCCGTCCACTCGCCCTGACTGATCGTCGCCTCGACCCGGGACAGGTAGACGTCGGCATCGGTCTTGCGGGCGAACGTGGTCGGAGCGCTCCGGCGCTGCCCGTCCGGACCGAGGTAGCTCGCCTGGTAGCGGCCGGAGGGCAGCTTGCGGACATGCCCGAACCGACGGTGACCCCGCTTGTTCGCCATCAGGCCACCCCGCCGAGGTCACGCCAGACGCTCGCGGCGGTCACCGGCTCGACCCGCCCGGCCTGGACGAAGGCGTCGAGATCGGCCACGGCGAAGCGCACGTGTCGACCGACCCGGAAGAAGGCGACGCGGCGTTCGGCGATGAGCCGGCGGACGAAGCGCACCGACGTGTTCAGGTGCTCGGCCGCCTGCGGGACGGTCAAGTACTGCGCGGTTGAGTCAGCCATGACGGGCCTCCTTCCTACTCGTGCGCTGTTCGCGTCGTCGTTCGGCGATGCCGAGTGCGATCTCTCGTTCCGCGTCGTTGCGGTGGCCGATGTGGACGACGGACCAGTCGTTGACCACCAGCACCGATCCGGGCTCGGTGGGGGTGTCGAGGGCGGCGAGGGTTTCGCCGAGGCGGTAGGTGCGCCTGTCGCCGCGGATCGCGCCGAAGGTCGTGGAGTAGGCGCGGGATTTGGTGAGGAAGTGGCCGCGGAACCCGAGCATGTGCGCCCAGCGGCGCAGGTTCAGCCCCTCGTACTCCTCGCGTCCGCCGAGCTCCCACGCGGTCTCGATCAGGCGCCGGTGGTGCGCGGTGATGTCGAGGTGGTCGAGGTGGGCGATGTCGCGGATGGGCCGGTCGGTGGCTTCGGACTTGCCGGTGCCCTTGGTGGCGTACTTGGCCACGTAGGCGGCCAGGGCTGAGTCGGTGATCTCCCCGTCGTCGTCCTCCAGCGCCGCCGCGGTCGTGGAGGTGATGGGCCGGATGTCGACCTGGCTGCCCCACGCCAGCGTCTGCGGTGTGCCGTCGGGCCGGTCCACCGTGAGCGACACGTCGTGCGCAGCGTCCCGGATGGCCGCATGGAGTGCGTCGGCTGTGGTCCCGGGCGGTGGTGCGGTCCAGGGTCCGTCGGGGCCGTCGAGGCGCACGACGGCGTGGAAGTGGACGAGCCCGCGGCGTTGGTACTCGGCGACCTTGGCGTAGGACAGGCGTGCGTGGTCGCGGAAGTCGCGGACCCGGACGCCGAGGGCGTGGGCGAGCAGGCGGCGGAGGCGGATGGCGAAGCGGTTCCAGAGGACGCCGGAGTGGGCCTGCCAGAGCACGGCGCCGGTGTAGTCGTGGGTGTCGGGGTCGAGGGCGCAGCCGATGCGGGGGTCGTCGCGGTGGTGCTTGTCCCCGCAGCGGCAGGGGACGATCAGGCCGCGGGCGGTGACCCGGCGGGTGTGCACGGGGCCGAAGGAGGGCGCGGTGAGGGTGACGAACAGCCGCGGGTGTGCGGCGGCCGTGTCCGGGACGCCCTTGCCGCCGGCCATCCCGGAGCGGAGCAGGTGGTAGGCGTCGGAGGCGTAGCGGTCCGAGCACGCGGGGCACACCGACGCTCGTCGGTTGCCGCAGGGGGCGAGGATCTCGCCGTCGCGTTCGGCGAGGACGGTGCCGGTGGTCCGGTCGTAGATGTGGGAGGAACCAGCGAGGTGGATGGGGGCGGCGCAGCCGCCGATCGCGGTGACCTCCCGGCGCCAGGTCTGGAAACCGGTCGAGCGCAGCAAGTGGGACAGATCGTGGTCGTGTGGAGCGGTCGTGGCAGCCGTCATCACGGCATCCCTCCGAGGGACGGGGCGAGTGGGTGCGGGGTGGGCGCCGGCCCCGCCGGGAGCTGGACTCGCAATGGCGGGGCCGGGCCAGATTGCCGGGGTCAGCGGCGGTGGAGGCGGTGCTCGTGCTCGATCTCGACCGGCCCTGGTGCGTAGCCGTGGTAGCGAGCCAGGAGCCGCGCGGCGGCCCGGTAGGACGAGGCGTGGCCGACGAGTGCGCCGTGGTCGTTCTCGACCCGGTAGCGGCCGCCGTCGCGCAGCACGGTCCCGCCTTGCCCGGTCGTGCCGAGGCAGACCAGCGCCTTACCGGGTTCCACCACGTCGACGCCGATCAACCCGGTGGAGCGCTGCGGGGCCTTGGTCGGTTCCGGTGCCCGGGTGGGTTCCGGGATGGGCCGCAGGTGGTCCCAGCGCGACACCATGTCCCGGGTCGCCTTCGGCACGAGCACCGAGCGGGCCGGGCCCTCATCACCGTTGTGGTGGACGTGGTGGGTACCGCCGAGCCGCAGGTGCCCGGTGTCAAGGAGCTGGGCCACGGTGTCCCCGTCATGCCGGGCCAGGGCGTCGGCGCAGCCAGGACGGGCCGGGTCGGCGCGCAGTACGAGCCCGGTGCGCTCGACGACGAACAGCCCCGGGTCCTGGGCCAGCCCGACGACCCGGGCGACTTCCCGCGGGTCCTGCGTCGCGGTGGGCCCGTGGTCGGTGGTCTCGATGACGGCCGGGTCCCCGAACAGCGCGCCCTGCACGGTGCTCGTCTCGGCGGTCATGCCGACCACCACCAGGTGGCGCGGGCTTCCCAGGACCACTCGCGGGCGAGCTGGCGCATCACATACCACTCGGCGACGACGGCCCCGGCGAGGACGATCCAGAACCAGCCGGACCCCGATCCGAGGTAGAGCCAGGTCCCGGCCACGATGAGGGCGAAGAGCAGGGTGAACTTGGCCCAGGTGCGGAGCACCCATGCGGTGGTGGTGCCCATCAGGCGGCGCCCCGCTCGGTGTCGAGGTCGATCACGTCCGCGTCCGGCGGTGGGGTGCAGCGGGTCACGAGTTCGGTGATGTCGTCGTCGGAGACGAATGCCGCCCGGAAGCGGACCGGGAGCCGGGACCCTTTGTCGATCACGAACCCGATCCCGGCGTGGCGGGCGTCGCCGGGAATCTCATCGGCCAGCGCCCCCCGCTCCCGGGCGCCTTCCCCGAGGACCATGTCGACGTGGGAGGCGGCGGTGACGCCGAGGCAGATCCGCTGGGTGAACAGCTCCCGCACGTCCACGACGTCCTTGGAGGGCTCCTGCAGGTAGCCGTGGACGGCGAACAGCGACGCCCGCCCCTGGGTCATCACCTCCGCGAGCAGCCGCAGGGCGTCCCGGACCGAGGTGCGGTCGCCGTAGGCGGTGAGCATCGCCATCTCATCGATCACCAGCAGCTCCACCGGCGTCCCGATGCTGGGGGTGGCGGCGCGGATGTTCTGGTCGCGCATGTCGTCTTGGCGGTCGCGCATGGCGTCGCGGAACTCGGTGAGCAGCTCCAGCGCTTGGGGCATGGTGGTGGCGTAGCGGTGGAACAGCGGGGCGCCCTGCTCGGTCTCCACCCCGCCCTTGAGGTCGACCATCCAGACCCGCACGATGCCGTCGCAGATGCACGGACCGACCCCACGCAGCGTCGACCAGAGCACGGAGCCCTTGCCTGCTCCGGAGGCGCCGGCCACGAGGCGGTGTCCGCCGATGACGGGTGCGGTGAAGGGCTCGCCGCGCTCGTTGTCCCCGATCTCCACCGCGCCCAGGTCCACGTCGTCGACCTGCTCGGGGATGTCGGGTGCGGGGATGGTGCGGGTGAAGGGCAGCTCCCACTCGATGACGATCGCGACGACGCCGGGGCGGTGGCGGGTGATGGCGACCCGGTGGGCGATCAGGGCTTCCCACAGCACGGAGGAGCGTTCCTGCCAGTAGGCGACGTCCTGGCCGCGGACCATGCGCACGTAGACGGTGTCGATCGATCGCGACGACGACCGCACCCGCAGCACGCGGGGCACGAGCAGATCGCCGGTGTGTTGGTGCTCCTTCGTCAGCCCGGTGTCAGAGAGTGTTTGAGAAGATCATGTTGAGGGTGTGACTACGTACTTCTGCTGGCGTCGGGCGGGTTCGCCACGGGCGATGCGGCGGGTGATGGTGTTGATCGCCGCCCAGCGGATCATGGCCTCGGACACTGCGGGGTGGCGTTCGTAGTCCCGGGCCAGGCGGCGGTGCGCGGTGACCCAGGCCAGGGTCCGCTCGACCACCCACCGCCGCGGGAGGACGGCGAATCCGCGCTGCTCAGGCGGTTTGCGCACGATCTCGACGCTGGTGTGCAGGATCGTGGTCGCCCAGTCCAGCAGGCGCCCGGCGAACCCGGCGTCGGCGTAGACGAACCGCACCCTCGTGCGCAGGTAGAGGTCGAGCAGGGTCGACTTGGCGCCATCGCGGTCCTGCACCGACGCCGAGCACACCATCGTGGTCAGCAGCAGGCCGAGGGTGTCGGTCACGATGAACCGCTTCCGGCCGTTGATCTTCTTCCCGGCGTCGTAGCCGCGGGTGTCCCGCCCGACCGTGTCAGCGCTCCTCACCGACTGCGAGTCGATGATCCCCGCGCTGGGTTCGGGGTCGCGGCCCTCATCAGCGCGTAGCTGACGGCGCACGATCGGGAGGATCTGCTCGGTGACCCTCTGCTGCTCCCACCGGTTGAAGTACCAGTACACCGTCTGCCACGGCGGGAAATCAACTGGTAGAGCACGCCACGCGCACCCGGCGCGCACGACATAGAGGATCGCATCCACCACATCACGGCGCGCGTGCTTCTCCGGCCGGCCTCCCGCCCCCGCCGCTGGCAGCAGCGGCTCGATCAACGCCCACTGCTCATCGCTGGTGTCCGAGGGGTACCGCCGCCTACGCCGAGCCACTCCTCCACGATGGACCACACCCGGACGCATCCAGCGCAGACACGCCGACCCGTCTCAAACACGCTCTCAGACATCAACTGCGTCCACCGACGTCCGCGGTAGACCGTCCAACGGCGCCAGGTGGCCCGTAGGGCGGGTGCGGCGAACCGGTCGAAGGTGGCCGGGTGAGCACGGCCCCAGACCGCCACGGAGCCCGCCAGAGCGCCGAGCAGGATCGCCGCCAGAACCGGCCCCAGGACGAGCACCAGCCCCAGGACGATCAGGGGTACGGCGACGAACCCAGGATGACGGGCCGTCCAGGCCAGCGCCTGGAACTCCCGCCCCGGCGGCCGCGAGGCACGACCCACATGAGTGCGGGCCGGGCCGTTCATACGAGTTGCAGAGCTACTACGCTTGTTCACTGCTACCAGTCCTCACGAGAGTTGTCGGGTAGCAGGGGCGCCCGCTGTGTGTTTCCGCCAAGAATCAGTGCAGCGGGCGACCCCACCACCCAGAGATGGGTCACTTCTGTTCGCGCAAAGCCCCACGCGCCGAATCGAGGTGCACGGTCAGGTGGGCGACGTCGCGGGCGAGGTTGTCGTGGGTGTTCTTGAACCCACCCGTCCGATACGGAATCCCATGCAGCGACCGTTTGAGTTCGCGCATCGCGGCATCCAGCTCCTCAACCGTGCGGTCCACAGCCTTCGACATCACTTCCTCCATTCGCGGGAGACCAACTCGGCCTCCCACTTCTTCGCCGCCGACGCCATCACCCGCAGCGAGGCATGCGCGGTCTTGGCCGAAGCCCGGATCTCCTCCGGCGACGCAGTCGACCAGTGCTCCCCGCCCGCACCGCTCTTGGCCGACACGCCCTTCCCAGAGCGCTTGCCCTTGGTGTCGGTGGCCTTGGCCGCGACCTTGTCGGCTTCGGCGAGGGCGTCCCCGACGAGCTGCAATGCCCGCCAGAACTCGCCGTACTTCCGCAGCGCCCGCCGGTTGACCTTCGGCAGCGTCTTGATCCGATCCCGCGGGCCCAGGTTGATCGCCACCGCCTCAGACCCCCTTGCGGATCGCGAGCTGGGCCAGGCGCAGGCCCTCGGCGACCCCGGCCCGCCACGCCTGCTCCGTCGCTACGACGGGGTGATCGGTGCGGGCCCAGCGGCGCCGCTCGATCTCCAACCGCCGCACCAGCCGACCCACCCCGGTCGTCACCCGCGGACGGACACTCGTCGTTGTGCTCATCGCGTCGTCTCCATCTCCACCGCAGCCGTCGGGCTGCTGGTCTCGCCGTCTCCGAAGCAGCCCGGGCAGACCCCGGAACCACCACACGCCCCACACTCGACACCGCAGGTCGAGTCGCCGTAGCCGTCGCACACATCGCACGCCCCGCTACCGCTGCATTCGCCACACACCACCGCAGATCACCCCTGATCGAGGACACAGGTGTCCCCGTCTCGGAATTACTGGGAATTGCCGGAACACCATTCCGGCGCATGAATTGGGCCGCTCTATCAGGCGGCCGGCCCGCACATCACCGCGGGCGACACCGACGACTCAGAGGTCGGTCAGGAGTGGTTCTCGTCGTCCTTGCCCCGGCGCATCGGCGCGGGAGCGGGGTGGGCGTGCTTGAGGCCCATCGCCTTGAACGCGATCCCCGACACCGTCCGGCCATCCGCGGACTCGATGGAGTACGGGTTGATCTTCGGATCGATGAGCTGGACCCGGGCGTCCTCCCCGAACCCGTCCCCGGGGTCGGCGGTGAGGGTCACCTTGATCTCCTCGCCCTTCGGGGCTCGCTGCCCGGCCTGGACCTGGAGCTTCGCGAACAGTGACACCACGAACTGCGTCACCCCGTCCCGGTCGGTCACCGGCACCTCCGCACCGTTCGCGTCCTGCCGGGTCTTGGGTGCGGGCGGCTCCACCACCGTGAGCTTGTAGCCGTCGAGCACCACCGGAAGATCCCTCATCGCTCCACCTCTCGTCGTTGATACCTCTAAACCCCTGCTCGGTCAGACAGTCCGTTCAGGGGGCTAAACAAGCATGGCGCCGAGCAGAGCCCTTGTCAAGGGGCCTAAACTGGCGGGCGTGGTTGATGTTGATGAGGAGTTCCACGCGCTGCGTTCGGAGCCGGATCCGGTCCGACGCGGTCGGCGTGCAACCGACCTGCTGGCTACTTACCAGCAGCGATCGGTGGAACTCGCGCGCATCCGTCGCGCCGCGGTCGAAGAGGCCCGTGACCAGCTTGGCGGCAGCTATACCGAGGTGGCCCGTGCGTTCGGCCTGACCAAGGGCCGGATCACCCAGATCCGCAACACCGCGCCTCCGCCACATCGGGCGTTCTTCGGCGTCGGCCCGCTCGACGTCGCGCTACCCGGCCGGCGCCTGCTCGACCGGCAGGACGTCGTCATCGCCACCGAGGACGACGCCACCGGTACCTACCTGACCGAGGAGACCGAGCGCCTGGCGTTCACCGTCGAGCGTCGCATCATCGACCCGCGGCAGGAATGGGAACCCGAGCGCGACGCCGTGGTGGTCTGCGGCCCCGCGTCAGCCCACATCGGGAACGTGCTCATGCAGCGCGACCCGCTGCTCTCGATGTCGATCGGCGACGGGGCCCGCTGGGCCATCATCGACCACGAGACCGGCGAGCGGTTCCTGTCCCCGATGGACGACGAGCAGCCCCACCGCGCCGATGTCGCCTACCTGGCCCGCCATGCGATGCCCTCCGGCGCTGTGGTGATCCACATCGCCGGGATTCACGCCCTCGGATCGGTGGGAGCGGCGCACTACCTCATGGAGCACGTGCCCGAGCTGTGGGCCGAATTCGGTGACGACTCGTTCAGCATGGCCATCGGAGGACAGTTCCACGAGCTGACTCCCATCGGTCTGGACGTCGTAGTGCCACCCCGACGGTGGCCTCAGTGAGCGTCTACGGCGCGGTGCTGCCAGGCGGATCACCTCCGGGGCAAGACCGGTGGACCGCAACACCGCACGGCATCGTCGTGCTCGACGGTGCCACCGCACGCGCTCCCGAGGTCCCACCGGCCGAGCGCTACGTCGACACCTTGCTCGACGCACTGACTACGCGACTCGCAGGCCGCGACGAGCTGCCCGAGGTCATCGCCGAGGCCATCGCGGATGCCAAGAGCACCCTTGGAATCACACCCGGGGTGGGCCCGTCATCGACTGTGGCCTTGCTCCGGTGGACGGAGACAACCATCGAGGTGGCGGCGCTCGGGGACAACACCATCGTGCTCGGGCTGACCAGCGGGGGAGAGGTCCGCCTACGCGACGATCGCCTCTCCACCGTCGACCCAGCCGCCCGCCGGACCTACCACGAACGCCTACGCCACGGCCACGGCTACGACGACGGACATCGCGACCTCCTCACCACCATCCAGCGCAGCGAAGTCCAGGCCCGCAATACCCAGGACGGCTACTGGATCGCCGAAGCCGATCCCGACGCTGGACACCATGCCGAGACCATGCATCTCCCTCACGAATCCGTCTCCTGGGCCGTCATCGCCACCGACGGCGCTCAACGGGTCATCGACCATCTCGGCCTGCCCTGGGCCGATGTCGCCACCAGCGACGACGACGAGCTCCAAGCCCTGCTTGACCGGCTGCACCGCTGGGAGACCGAGAACGACCCGAACGGGCAGGCCCTCCCACGAGCCAAGCCGCACGACGACAAGACCCTCGTCGTCTGGCAGCCCAACCGAGCATGACCAGCATGCCGCGCCACTCCGTGGCCGTAGCCGGGGTCACCGTCCGCGAAGACGGACGCATCCTCGTAGTCCAGCGTCGCGACAACGGCCGCTGGGAAGCACCGGGCGGAGTCCTCGAACAGGACGAGACCTTCGAGCAAGGCGTCGTCCGGGAGATCGCCGAAGAGACGGGTGTGACCGTCGCCGTCGACCACCTCAGCGGGGTCTACAAGAACATGACCATCGGCGTCGTCGCCATCGTCTACCGCTGCCACTTCCTCTCCGGCGAACCGACCACCACCGCCGAATCGCAGCGCGTCGAGTGGCTCACAGTCGACGAAGTCGAAGACCGCATGATGCCCGCCTACGCCGTCAGGGTTCTCGACGCGCTCACCACGGAACCCTGCTCACGGGCCCACGACGGCACGATCGTCCACCCCTCCTGAACAGCACGAATCGCACCATCGGGCGGCGACAGCGCTCGCCGTGTCTAGACCTTCCATTCGGTATCAAGGCGGCGCCTGCGGCGCCGCGCCGAGCGTGCGGCCTCCGGCCGGTCCCGGCGCGGCGCGGCGGACGTGGCGCCCGCTACACCGTCTTTTATCGAACTTCATCGCACGAAGCGGGACTGTTTCAAGATCGGTGTTTTCGGCCCGACACGCCGGGCTGAGGTCCGGCGAGATGGGCACGGACAGTGATGACATCGGACCTTGTGGATCCAAGCGAGGGTGACCCGAAGCCTGCTCGGCAGGCGTCGGCGGAGCGGGCCGCTGCGGCGGCGATGGTGGCCGAGGCGAAGGCGCGCGGGCTGGCGTTGACCGGCCCGGACGGCCTGTTGAAGCTCTTTACCAAGAATGTTCTGGAAACGGCGCTGAACGAGGAGATGACCGAGCACCTCGGGCACGACAAGAACCGGGCCGACCCCGGCCGGGAATCCACCAACGTGCGGAACGGGTCCCGCTCGAAGACGGTTCTCTCGGATGCCGCGGGTGACGTGGAGATCGACGTTCCGAGAGACAGGGCCAGCACTTTCGAGCCGCAGATCGTGAAGAAGCGTCAGCGGCGCCTCACAGATGTCGACGAGGTCGTACTGTCGCTGTATGCGAAAGGGATGACGACCGGGGAGGTTTCCGCACATTTCGCTGACATCTATGGGGCGTCAGTATCGAAGGAGACGGTCTCGCGGATCACCGACAAGGTCGTCGCCGAGATGAATGACTGGGTTGGTCGGCCGTTGGATTCGGTGTACGCCGCGGTGTTCATCGACGCTGTCCACGTCAAGGTCCGGGACGGGCAGGTCGCCAACCGGCCGGTCTACGCAGCCATCGGCGTCACCGTGGACGGCTGCAAGGACGTGCTGGGGCTGTGGATGGGCGTCGGCAGTGAGGGCGCGAAGTTCTGGATGAGCGTGCTGGTCGACCTGAAGAACCGCGGCGTGCGTGACGTGCTGTTCCTGGTCTGCGACGGCCTCAAAGGACTCCCGGAGGTCGTGGCCAACGTGTGGCCGCAAACCATTGTCCAAACCTGCGTCGTGCACCTGATCCGAAACACTTTCCGGCTGGTGGGTCGACAGGACTGGGACGCGGTGAAGCGCGACATCAAACCAATCTATGCCGCGCCCAACCCGAATGCAGCACTTATCGCTATGGATGAGCTCGACGAGAAATGGGGCCGTAAGTACGCGGCGATGATCCGGCTATGGCGCAACGCGTGGGAAGAGTTCGTGCCGTTCTTGGACTACGACGTCGAGATTCGAAGGGTGATCTGCTCTACGAATGCGATCGAATCGCTTAACGCCCGCTACCGGCGCGCGGTGCGGGCGCGTGGTCATTTCCCCACTGAGCAGGCTGCGATGAAATGCTTGTATCTTGTGACTCGCAGCCTGGACCCGACCGGGACGGGCCGCACGAGGTGGACGATGCGTTGGAAGCCCGTGATCAACGCGTTCGCCATCACGTTCGGTGACCGCTGGCCGGGAGCCGAGACCTACTGAGCAACGACGCCGAAACACCGATCACGAGACAGGTGAACCGTCCCGGCTTCTCTGCCGCTCCGTTGTGAGCAGGCTGAGAGGATGGGTGTCGTGCCCAAGAAGATCGACCCAGCGGTTCGGAGCCAGGCTGTGCGTCTGGTGACCGAGCATCGTTCGGCGTACTCGACCGAGCGTGCCGTGCATGTCCAGGTCGCTGAGTCACTCGGGGTGTCGCGTGAGTCCGTGCGTCGCTGGGTGTCCCAGCACGACGTCGACACCGGCGTCGTAGCGGGCGTGACCAGCGATGACCGCGAGGAGCTGCGGCGGTTGCGGGCGGAGAACAAGCGCCTGCGCGAGGTCAACGAGGTCCTCAAGTCGGCGACGATTTTCTTCGTGGGGGAGCTCGACCCCCGAAACCGCTGATCGTCGCGTTCGTCGATCAGATGCGGGCTGCTGGTCATGCCGTCGAGTCGATCCTTGCTGCCCTCAACACCCTGGGGCTCACGATCGCGGCACGAACCTTGCGGGCCTGGTGCGCTCGGACCGGCACCAGGAACGGCGCCGCCGGCCGGGTCGCGGCCCGGACCGTCACCGACGCCCTGGTCGAAGACGCCGTCCGTGCGGCGGCGTTCACCACCAACCGCGCCGGCGAACCGGTGCTGGCCCCAGAGGGACTTTATGGGCGTCGCAAGATGCTGGCCCTGATCCGTCGAACGGTGCTGCCCGAGGCTGGGTTCGGAGCGGTCGACCGGGCGATGCGCTCGGTGGGGCTGGCCGGAGTGGTCCGCGGGAAACGGCCGCGCACGACCATCCCGGACTCGACCGCCCAGCGGGCCGCTGATCTGCTCGACCGCAACTTCACCGCCTCAGCACCCGACAGCAAGTGGGTCACCGACTTCACCTACGTGCGCACGTATCAGTCGTTCACCTACGTGGCGTTCATCGTGGACTGCTTCTCGCAGAAGATCGTGGGCTGGCACGCCGCGCTCACTCGTGACGTCGAGCTGGTGGACGTGCCGTTACGGATGGCGCTGTGGCGACGTGCCCACGAGGGCAAAGCCGTGGCCCGGGACCAGCTGATCTGCCATTCCGATGCCGGGTCGCAATATACGAGTCTGCGGTTCACCGAGCACCTGCACCTCGAGGGCATACGGCCCTCGGTCGGCAGCGTCGGCGACGCCTACGACAACGCCCTGATGGAGACCATCAACGGCCTCTACAAGGCCGAATGCATCCGCACCCGAGTCTTCCACGACGGCCCCTACCGCACGATCGCCGACGTCGAGTACGCCACCGCCAGCTGGGTCGAGTGGTACAACAACCGCCGACTGCACTCAAGTCTGGGCATGATCAGCCCCACCGAGTTCGAGGCAGCCCACTACGCTGACACAGAACCATCGGCCAGATGATCACTGGCCACCAAACCACCGGCAGTAAAGCCGGGACGGTTCAATCCGTCGCTACGGGGTCACTCCCAACCCGCCGTTGACACCTGTGCAGCTGTGGTCAGAGCAGTTGCGCTGCAACCTTCGCGATCTCCTGACGCAGAAGCTCGCTGGTCAGGTTGAAAAAGGCTCACTAGCCACGGCGTCTGTCGATTGCAGCGGAAGCTGTAGAGGTGGGGCGGGCTCAACTCGCGCGGGATAGTCCCCGCTGCTCAAGGACTTCGGCGAGCCCAGCGACGGTGGGGTTCTCGTAGAGCTCCTGGGTCCGTACCCGGACCGAAAGCCGGTCGTCGAGCGCCGACAGGAGCTGCGAGGCCCTCAATGAGCTACCGCCGAGGTCGAAGAAAGACTGGTCGCGCCCGACCCGAGCCCGGTTGAGGATCTCCGACCAGACGGCTGCCACTCGCACCTCGAGCGGGTCGATCGGTTCGACGACCTCGCCTCCGTCGCAGGCCGTGGCGGCGGTGTCGAGCAGCAGCTGCGCGACGTCGACCGCACCGTGGACAGTGACCGGGAGCTTCGCCAACCGGACCGGACGCACCGGAACCGGGCAGGTGCGTCCGGCGTCGGCCACCGCACGCTCTACGGCCACGGGGTCGCAGTCCGCACCGGTCCAGGCGACGACGAGTTCGTTCGCGCCGAGCACATCGCCGTCCATCTCCGGGATGATCTGCGGGTTCGTGGTGTCGATCCCGATCACCAGTTGACGATGCCCCGACCGCAGCACCTCGACCAGCGTCTCGAGCCCCTCGTCGGGGTGGATCACCCGGAACCCACGTTGTTCGACGGCGCCCGTGGCCTGGCCGGCATTCATGCCGACCTTGGCCCACATACTCCAGGCCAGGCACCTGACATCGCGGCCGCGCTCGTGGTGCCAGTGGTCGGCGAACGCGGTGAGGAACGAGTTCGCCGCAGAGTATGCGCCGAACGAGTTACCGCCGAACTCCCCGTTGACCGATCCGAACAGCACGGCCTTTGCCTGTGGCCGGTCTTCCAATAGATAACCGACCGTGACCGTGCCAGCGACCTTAGCTCGGTAAAAGTAATCGAATGTCGCCTGCTGTTCGGTGAGCAGCGTGTGGCGCTCAAGCTCGGCCCATTGTCCGGAAGGGTCAGCCCCAGCCAGATGTAGGACGACATCGGTGGTGCGGTCCCACCGCTGTTCGGCTTCGCGGACTGCGTCGACCACTGCGCCGGTGTCGGCGATGTCCACCGCGTGGTACCCGACTTCGCCCAGCTCATGGAGCTCGCGGAGCCGCTCGGCCCGCTCACCCTCGGCCGGCGACCGTCCCAGCAGGAGCACCTTCGCGTTGTAGGCGCCGAGGAGGTAGCTCGCGAGTTCGTAGCCCAGACCTCCGAGACCGCCGGTGAGAACGTAGAGACCACCCGCGGTCAATGGAGACGATCCCTCCGGATCGTCCCCGGAGAGTGGACGTAGCCGTCGCACCCATCGCACGCCGTCGCGGACGGCGACCACACCGGCGGTCTCGCGGTCGCCGAGTTCGATGGTCAGCGCGCGGCCCCACTCGGAGCGGTTCTCGGGGAGATCGACAAGGCGAGTCAGTACTACAGGTGACTCCGCACCGGCTGTGCGCACGAGACCGGTCAGGACACCCGCCCCAAGGTCGACATGGTCACCGTCGACAGCGTGAACTGCGCCCTGCGTGAGCACCAGGAGGCTCGCGTCCGGCGCGGCGGCAGCGGTCGCCCGTACCGCGGAAAGGAACATTGCGGTGTACTCCTCCGCGGCCTCTGCCACTCCTCGGGACTGGTTCGGCAGCGTCCAGGCCAGTACGACCGAGTCGATCGATCCGTACCGGCGCGCGACCCCGGTGAGTGCCGCGGACACGCTCTCTGTATCACCTCGCGAGACGGCCACCACGGTTCGGCGCCCGTCATCGACCGGGACGTCGCCGTCAGCGAGGACGACAACGGCTCCCCGGCTGCTCCCGTCGTCGGTCGCGGAGACATCCGGCAGGACGGTCCAGCGCCGGGAGAGGGTCCAGGCCGCCTCCGGTGCCAGCCCGCCGGTCTCGACGCGGTCGTCGAAGCGACCCTCGCGCAGCGCGGAGACGAGCGCGCTGCGCTGGATCTTCCCGCTGCCGGTCTTGGGGAACTCTGCTTCGGTCACCGGGACGATGAGGTCAGGGACGAGTCCGACCTGGCGGGCGATCGAGCCGCGGATGGCGACGACGGCTGCGGCTAGGCGGTCGGTGTCCCAGGACAGCGGCACGAAGAACAGAACCAGACGGTCAGAGCCATCCCCCGGCTCCCGCACACCGGTCGCCGCGGAGAACGTGACGCGAACGCCCTCGCACTGCTCGGCCACGCTCTCGATCTCGTGGGCGATGTAGTTGACGCCTTGGACGATGATCTGGTCCTTGATGCGGCCCGCGATGACGACCGATCCGCCGGTAACGAATGCAAGGTCGCCGGTGCGGAACCAGCCTTCGTCATCGTAGGACTCCTCGTTCGCCACGGGGTTTGCGTGGTAGCCGTTCATCATCGTCTCGCCCCGCACCAGCAGCTCGCCCATCCGCTCCTGGGGCAGGGTGCGCCCGTCGGCGTCGGCGATCCGCATGGTCACACCGGGCGTCGGTGGACCGACCGAGGAGAAGACAATCGCGTCCGGGTCGGTGGTGTCGAGGTGACGGATATTGCCGCCGAGCGAGGACTGGGCGACCGCGACCGTCGCCGCGTCCGCCCGGTCCCGGTGCTGGCACTCGTAGGTGACCACGGAGCAGGTCTCTGACATCCCCCACCCGGGCCACATGGCATCGGCCGGCATGCCGTACGGCGCGAGCAGCTCTAGGAAGCGCCTGCTGGTGGAGGCGATGACCGGCTCTGCAGCGTTGCAGATAGCCCGCATTGATGAGAGGTCCCAGTCTCTCCCCTCGATCTCGGCGGCCCGCTCGTTCACCATCGCGAACGCGAAGTTCGGGGCCCAGGTGTTGGTCGCCCCGTACTCCGAGATCCAGTCCATCCACGCGAGCGGGTCGGCGAGAAAGTGGTCGACGCGGGCGTTGACGTGCAGGCATCGGAGGAAGACGTCGCGCACGTTGTACATGACGATTGCGACGTGGTCGAGCGGCATCCAGTTTACGGTCACGTCGTCGGAGCAATAGCCCCGTTCCTGCGCTACCGACCAGGTCCGGGCGGCGACGCTGGCGTTCGTGTGCTGGACGCACTTGGGCGTGCCGGTGCTGCCCGAGGTGAGGAGATTGAGTACCGGGGAGTCGGGCTGGGTGGGGAAACGCTCGTGGTCTGGCGCGTGTTGTGCCAGCTCCTCCACCACTAGGATCGACACATTCTGCTCGTCCCACAGCCTGCCGACCTCGCGCAGCGCCGGCTCGGTGGTGGCGTCGGTGAGGATGACCGGGTCGCCGAGAAGCTTGCGAGAGTTGTACAGGCGCCGGGTGGTCGCGTTCGCCGTGCGGTAGGTCGGGGACACGGCGACCGGCGTCGGCACAAAGCCGCCGAGTACGCAGGCCCAGAACGCTGTGACGTAGGCGCGGTTGTCGTCGAACTGGAACATGGCTGCGTCCCCGGGGCGCAGTCCAGCGGCACGCAGACCGCCGAGCACCCGTTGCGCCTCCTCACGCAGCTCTGAAAATGTCTGCATCGACGCCGTGCCGTCGCGGCGGATGAACACTGTTCCCTTCTCCGGACTCTGGGTGACGGCCTGCTCGAGCGCATCCTGCAACGTCATTGGGGCACCCGGCGGGACGGCCAAGTCACCCCCGTACACCTCGGAGGACACGGTGCTGGCCACTTCACAGGCTGAGGAGTCACCCGTGGCCAGCACGAGGGCACCTGGCTCAGGGACGCGTCGGATCCCATGACGAGGGACCGCCGCGGCGGCGGTCACGCCCGGAACCGCCAGGGCTGCGGCGGAGACGCCGGCGACGACGCCTGGGTCCAGCTCGACGCTTGATGATTCCGGTGACGTGGCGGTCATTTGGTCCCCTCAGATGCCAGAATCGTGCGTGCCGCCTGCTCCGGGACACCGGAAGCGGCGTCGAGGAAGAAGAAGTGGCCGCCGGGGTACCGGTGGCTAGTGACTGGCCCGGTGGTCTGCCGGCGCCAACCTTCGACGGAGTCGGGCCGGGTCCGCGGATCGTCGTCGCCCGCCATCGTGATGATCGGGACGTCAAGCGGCTCACCGGCTGTGATGCGATGGCGCTCCCAGAGCACGAAGTCGTCGCGCATGACGGGCATCAGCGCGTCCATGACGTCCTCGTCCTCGGCGACTTCGGGGTCGACGCCTCCCAAGCTGACCACCTCGTCTCGGAACTTGTCGTCGTTCAGGCCGTGCAGCTCCCGAACCTCATCCATCCGTTCTGGACAGGGCTGTCCGGACAGGAACAGGTGTGACGGCTGGGGGCCGCCACGGTCGCGCAGCGCGCGAGCTAGCTCGAAGGCCAGCACAGCACCGCCGCAGTGTCCGAAGAAGGAGAACCTCCTGGTCAGCACCGGTCGCAGTGCCTGGACTAGCACGCGCACCAGGGGGGCGACCTCGGTGAACGGTTCTTCGGCGATCCGGTTCTGTCGTCCCGGGAGCTGGACGGCGATGGGTTCCACCGAGCTCGGCAGGCGGCCGACCCAATCGGCAAACACGCCTGCTCCCGCGCCGGCGTGCGGGAAGCAGATCAAGCGGTGGACATGGCCTGGTCTCCGGGCCCGCCAGACGTACGGGCTCTCGACGGCCAGTTCGGTGCTGGACACGGTCGCTCCCCTCTTCGTGGTCGGAATCAGTGGCCGTAGATCAGTGGCCGTCGAGAGTGGTCATGAGATGTGCTATCTCGCTACTGCGTCCGTGCTGGGCTGCTGCGAAGTGGCAGCGAACGCGGTCGCGTATGTCCGAGGGCTGTTCCTGGCTGAGCTTGAACATTCCCTCAGCGGACCCGACCCTGACGCGGAAGGCCCCGACTCCTGGCAGGAGCCGGTGGAAGTATTCGATCGAGTCGGTCATGTCCCAGCCCGCGCCGAATCGTCCCTCGAGAGCCGTCACGGTGTCCGTGACGACGTCGAGCGTGGTCCGCTCCGCCTTGTGCGGTTCCAGCTTCGTTACGACGCCGTGCACGTGCACCGCGGTGAAGTCCCACGTTGGCGCTGCGGGGGTGGTGTCGTAGACGGCCGGTGACACGTAGGCGTGGGGCCCGGTGAACACAAGGAGCACGGTCTGCCCGTCGTGCAGGTGACGCCACTGGGGGTTTGCGCGGTTCATGTGCCCTAGCAGAACGGCTCCACGTGGGCCGTCGCTCCAGTCGTGCGGCGCCGACGGGTCAGGAATGCACGGAAGGTGCGTCGCGGCCGGTCCGCAGCCCTCTGGAGTCCCATCAGATGCCATGAGCGCCAGCGGGTTGCTCCGGACAATGTCGAGCATCCAGTTGCTGTCCTGCTCGCGGTACTGCTCAGGGACGAACATCGGCTGACTTCCTCTCGTCTCTCCCCCGGTAGGCGTCCGTAGCTCGGGCGACAGCAGCGGAGCGAATGGCGGTGAAACCCATGCAACTCACGCCCCGGAAGGTAACGCCATGGTGGGTGCCACTGAGCCTTTTTCAACCTGACCAGCGAGCTTCTGCGTCAGGAGATCGCGAAGGTTGCAGCGCAACTGCTCTGACCACAGCTGCACAGGTCACCGGCTCGCTAGCTCGGCGTCTGCACCCACACAACCAGGCCCCTGAGCTGCCGGAACGGCAGGTTGAAAAGGGCTCACTGCGCGTCGAATCCATATGCAAAGACGCAGCGCGTGTTCTCGATCTCTGACACGTCCCGTCGACGGGACAGCTTCCTGTTTCGCATGAGACGGCACCGCCCGTCTGGCGGGCGTTGTCGTCGCAATTATGGTGGACGATTCGAGTCGAACACGGGGTAACGATGATCGTCGCGGTCCGCATAAGCGGATCGAGGTCGTCATTCACTCGGATTTCGTTGGTGGAACTCCGCGGGATGCACCGTCCGACCTGCACCCACCAACCTGCTCTCTCGACAGGGCGAGGCTTCTTGCGTCCGCCGGATACCCGAGGTCTGCTGTTTGGTTGAGTCCTGCGCTGCCTGCCCTTCGGGACCTGCACATCCTGCCGCAGGCGCGGCGTTATGACGCAGGCGCGGCGTTCGCCGACTCAGAGGTCGCCCAGGCGACTCGATGTCACACACTGTACGAGAGTTGGTTCAGCCGTTAGAGTCCACTGTCACGAACAGCGTACGAGATCGATCATGCGATCTCGTCTCGACGCGGAGCGGCAGGGAGTCCGGACCGTCATGATCAAGTACGGGAGAAATTCCCTAGGTGTTTACCCCGGGAATGAGATAGTACGAGGTCGGACGTCGATGTCGCTCGGGTGGGACCTGTCCTCCGACTGTCGGAGGCAGCGCGTCGTGGCGCCCAAGCTTGGTGCGCGATGGCTTTTCGTATGCAGTCTGGAACATGTCCGAAGAGCTACTCCTCGGCACGTCTCACCCACGAGGTCGACCTGAAGATTCACGGAATGACGATCACGACCGCATCGTCGTCGCGGGCGTGAGATTCATCTGGGGGGCTGAGGACAGACCGATGTCAAGCATGATCTTCGAACACGAAGCGACCGAGACCGACCGCGATCAAGTTGCCACCGTGCCACCCGAGGTCACCGCCCGCGGCGTCAACTGTAAGCGGGTCGTGACGACCGATGTGGGTCTCAGCATTCCGCGCGACCTGTCCTTCGAGGCGTGGGAACGGGCTGGTCGCCAGCTGTCTGGGCTGCTGAACTCGTCGTCTTGGTGGCTGGGCGACTGGCTCGTCTACGGCAAGTCGCACTACTCCGATCGCTACCAGCGCGGCATTCAGGCTGCTGGTCTGAGCTACCAGACCCTCCGAAACTACGCGTGGGTCGCCCGGCGGTTCGACCTCCAGAGGCGACGTGCGGCACTGAGCTTCGCTCATCACGCCGAGCTCGCCTCGCTGCCGGTCGAGGAGCAGGAGCGCTGGCTGGACCGCTCCGAGCAGATGCAGTGGACCACCAAGCAGTTGCGCGCCGCGATTTGCGCCGAACGGACCGGTGCGGTCGGCAACGGCACGCCCAACGAGACGCGGCGCCTCGTCGTGCCGCGCAACCGGCTCCCCCAGTGGAGCGAGGCCGCGCAGCAGATCGGCATCGACCTGGACCAGTGGGTTCTCTCCACACTGGATAACGCGGCCAAGAGGGTTCTCGACACAGAGGACGCGCTGACTGTCGACGCGTGACGGCGAGCTCACCGATGCCGGTGACGGCGCGCTGGCCGTCACCGGCATCATGGGGTCACAGACGGGCGCCGTCCATTGCCTCAGCGAGGGAC
Organism: Pseudonocardia sp. HH130629-09; assembly: GCF_001294645.1. Lineage (NCBI taxonomy): Bacteria > Bacillati > Actinomycetota > Actinomycetes > Pseudonocardiales > Pseudonocardiaceae > Pseudonocardia > Pseudonocardia sp. HH130629-09. The sequence goes on along the minus strand of NZ_CP011868.1, from coordinate 5,750,994 downwards.
CGCGGCCGCATGTCGGTCCAGTTCTCGTTGATGTAGTCGAGGCAGGCTGCGCGCGAGTCCTCACCCTTGACGACCGTCCACCCCGCCGGCACTTCGACGAATGAAGGCCACAGTGAGTACTGGCCCTCGTCGTTGATCAGTACCAGATAGGTCTGGTTCTCGTCCTCGAACGGATTCATCATCCCATTCTCCTGTCATTCATGATCAGGGCCGCGCTACGCGAAGCGAACGGCGGTCGGTGGCCTCACTCTTACAGTTTCGGGATGGATCATAAAGGGATGATGGGGCGTCACGTCCCGTCGACGGGACAGCAATGCGCAGCCCATCGCGAAGTCTTGAAGGACCTTTCCTGTCGGACCTAGCGTCGCCGTTGCGCATCAGGGCCAGATCCACGACGCCCGAGATTCGGGAGACGTGCCGTGGAGAACGACAGGAGAAAATCCGATGAATGCACCGTCCGAAACCCACGCGACAGCCATCGTCGAGGACGGGCTCGTCGAGTGGCTGCGCGCCGAGCTCGACGATCCGGACATCGTCTCGACGGACAACTTCCTCGACGTCGGCGGTCACTCGATGACGTTTGCGCGCCTGAACGAGCACGTCGGCCAGCGGTTCGGGCTATCGCTCGACCGGAAGACCACCTACTCCGAGGCACTCGGTGACGCCGCCCGCGGAGCGCAGCCCGTCACCTGAGCACCACGACCACCGGCACTGAAAGGGTTCCAGATGACCGCTACGAACACCGAGACCGCCTACCCGCTCAGCCGAGAGCAGATGGACTTCTTCCACCACAACGGCTATATCGGACCGCTGACCGTCTACACGCCGGAGGAGATGGACCAGCTGTGGCGCTCGGTCCAGCGCGAAGCTCTCGACCGAACCCACGCCGCATACCCCGAGGTGGAGCTCGGTGCCGGCTCGCCGAACATCTTCAACTACGACCGCCATCTCGACGTCGATGGGCTGGCCCGGCACATCGGCCACCATCGGATCGTCGACCGGGTGGCGTCCATCCTCGGGCCTGACTTGCTGTGCTGGCGATCCGAGTTCTTCCCTAAGTACCCCGGAGACGAGGGCACCGACTGGCACCAGGCAGACACGTTCGCGAACGCCAGCGGGAAGCCACAGCTGCTGTGGCCCGGCGAGTCCGAGGATGACTTCGGCGCCGGCACGCTGACTGTCTGGACCGCGTTTACCGACTCCACACGAGAGAACGGCTGCCTGCAAGTGATGCCCGGGACCCAGCACCGGATGAACTATGACGAGACCAAGCAGATGACGTTCGACGAGGACCGGATTAACTCCGAGATCAAGGACGGCATCCCGCGCGGGTTCTTCGGTTACGACTACCGCCAGCTCCAGATCGATCCGGACTGGAAGCCATCGGAGGAGGACGCGGTCTCGCTCGTCATGGAGAGAGGACAGTGTGTGATCTTCTGGTCCACCCTGATGCACGCGTCGCTGCCGAATGTCTCCACCGGCAAGAACTACCGGATGGGCTTCGCCAGCCGGTATGTGCCGACGAAGGTGCGCGTCTACCCGGACACCGACCGCATCGAGGAGTACGGCGGCGACATCTCGCTGGACCGCTGGTCGGCCGTGCTGGTGAACGGGCGCGACGAGTTCGGCCACAACAAGATCACGACGACGACGCTTAAGGGCACCCCGATCCGTCCCGCGTGACCGGACCGCGCCCGCGGCGGACGACGCCGCGGGCCGGTCCGATCCCGCCTGATCTCCTGGAGGGACCGGCGATGCCTGATCCCGGCGGCCGACCGACGGTCGTGCTGATCCCGCCGTCATGCTGCGGCGCGGGATACTTCCGCCCGTTGCGTCGTGCGCTCGGCGATCGCGTCACCGCCCGGGCAGTCGAACTCCCCGGGCGTGGCCATCGCTACGACGAACCCCGCGTCGTGCACGCCGATAGCGCTGTGGCTGACCTCGATGCCCGCATCGGCGCCGATGTGGACGTCATCTACGGCGAGAGCCTCGGGGCCTACCTCGGCCTCGCTGTGCTGAGCTCTCGCGACCGCGGTGCCGACGGCGTGGTGCTAGTCGCCGCGTCCAACTCGCCGCCGTCGGCCCGCAGCGGCGACATCCCAGCCGACTTGTCCACCGGCGAGCGGGTGGTGGCCGCGCTGCGAACCATGGGCGGCGAGGTCCCGCCGGAGGTGCTGGCCGACACCGACGACGCCCGCGATGCTGTCAGCCTGATCCGGGACGATCTGCACCTCTCACGCTCGCTCGCCACCCATCTCCACGGCATCCGGGTAGCGGCCGACATCGTCGTGCTTGCCGGGCGGTCTGACCCAACGCTGTACCGGCCTGCGTCGTGGGCTGTCCACACCAGTGGTTCCTGCATGGTCGCCTCCCTTCAAGGCGGACACCTGCTGTCCGCAGGCAATCCCGCCGCCGTCGCCGATGCAGTGGCCCACGTGGCCAGCCGCAGGGCGGTCCTCTGCCGGCCTGCCGCGGGCGGCCTACGCTGGAAAGGAACAAAGCCGTGACCCTCGCGAACGCCGTACCGGCCGCGGGCATCAGCGACGACGACATGCTGGCGTTCCTGGTCCAGATTGGGATCCTGCTCGCCGTCGCCGTGCTGTTGGGCCGGCTCGCAGCCCGGATCGGACTGCCCGCCGTGGTCGGTGAGCTGAGCGCCGGGGTACTACTCGGGCCGACGCTGTTCGGGGAACCGCTGGTCACGCTGGCATCTCCGTCCGGGTCGCCTAACGGCCCGATGAACTTGATCCTGGCCGTCGCCCAGCTCGGTGTGCTGATGCTGATCGCGCTGACCGGCGGCCACATCGACCTGCCGGGGATGCGGCGCAGCCGGCGGGCGCTCGCGTTCGTTAGTACTGGCAGCGTGGTGCTCCCGCTGGCTGCCGGCGTCGGTCTGGGCCTACTACTACCCGCCTGGCTGCGTGGCCCTACCGCCGACCCGATGACCTTCGCGCTGTTCACTGGCGTCGCGATCGCGGTGAGCGCGCTCCCTGTGATCGCCAAGACGCTGATCGACCTGCAGCTGCTGCATCGCGAGGTGGGGCAGCTGATCGTCGGCGCGGCCGCGATCAGCGACATTATCGGATGGCTGCTGCTGTCCGCGGTGTCGACGATGGTCGTGGCAGGCGGCGGCCTTGGCTCCGTCGGCCTGAGCGTCGTGTACCTGCTGGGCACGCTCGTCGTCACCGTGGTTGTGGTCCGGCCGCTGGGCCGCGTGCTGCTGGATCGCTCAAGCCGGTCGCCCCACCCCGAGGTCGGCACCGCCGTGGTTGTGGTGCTCGTCGTGGCCTGCGCCGCCGGCACACTCGTGCTCGGCCTGGAACCGATCCTGGGCGCGTTCCTGTGCGGGCTCGCCATCGGCTCGCTGGGCAGGCACGCCCGCGGGTACCTGGAGTCGCTGCGCCCGGTCGTGATGTCGTTCCTGGCACCGCTGTTCTTCGCGACCGCAGGGCTCAAGCTCGACCTTGGCGTCCTTGCCCACGGCCCCACCCTGCTGGTAGCGGTGGTGGCGGTGCTGATCGCGTCGGTCGCGAAGCTGTGCGGGGGCTACGCAGGGGCACGGGTCGGTGGGCTCAGCCACCGTACGGGTCTCGCGATCGGCGCCGGCCTGAACGCCCGCGGCGTGGTGGAGATCGTGATCGCCACTGTCGGCCTCCAGCTCGGCATCCTCAGCCCAGCCATGTACGCGATCGTGATCGTGGTGGCGGTGGCGACGTCGGTGATGACGCCGCCGTTACTGCGTCTGGCGACCCGTGGCATCCCCACAACCGACGCCGAACGGGCCCGCGAGCAGCGGTTCAGTCCGTCCCCCAGCTGATCCCGTTACCTTCTTGATCAAGCCCGGTGAGGGCTTGCAGGCCACCGGCCACGGCATGACTCGTTGCCCCTGTCGTTGATGATCTGGGGGGTGTTGTCACCGTGGTCGGAGGGCGCCAACGACCGCTGATAGAGACCTGACCCGCTTGCGTGGTCTGCTCGTAACGTGGCTGCCGGCGCGGGTGTCCAGGCTGGTCTGCCACGACGACGGAAGGGCGCCGGTTGTCCGAGGAGATCGAAGCGGTGCCGTTCGCAGTGTTCTGCGGGCTGGACGTGGGCAAGCCCGAACACCACGCCTGCGCGCTCGACACTGCGGGCAAGCGGGTGCACGACAAGGCCCTGCCCAACGACGAGACCGCGCTGCGCACCGTATTCACCGCGCTCGCGGAGCACGGTCGGGTGCTGGTGGTAGTCGATCAACCGGCCTCGATCGGCGCGCTGGCCGTCGCGGTCGCCCGCAGCCTGGGTATCGACATGGCCTACCTGCCTGGGCTGGCGATGCGCCGGATCGCCGACCTGCACCCCGGACAGGGCAAGACCGACGCCCGCGATGCTCACGTCATCGCCGAGGCCGCACGCAGCATGCCGCACACGCTGCGCCGGGTCGGCAGCGACGACGAGACCCTCGCCGAGCTGTCGGTGCTGGCCGGCTACGACGACGACCTCGCCGGGCAATCCACGCGGCTGACCAACCGGCTGCGTGACGCCCTGCTGCACATTCATCCGGCTCTGGAACGGCTGCTCGGACCCCGTCTGGATCGCGGCGGGGTCCAGGACCTGCTCGCCGCCGCACCCACCCCCGCGGCTCTGCGCCAGCTCGGCGAGAGCGGCATCGCCGAGCTCATGCGACCGCGCTCGCCGCGCCTGGCGCGGACCCTGCCCACCCAGATCCTGGCCGCCCTCGACGCCCAGACACTCGTGGTCGCCGGCACGGCCGCCTTCGCCCGCGTCATCAGCGGAGTCGCCGCGCAGCTACGTGACGTCCACGTCGAACGAGGCAATCTGGCGGCTGAGCTCGAGGCCCGCCTGGAGGCCCACCCTCTTGGGCCGGTCCTGACCTCGATGCCCGGACTCGGAGTCAGGACCGCCATCAAGATTCTCACCATCGTCGGCGACGGATCCGCGTTCCCCACCGCCGGGCACCTGGCCGCCTACGCAGGGCTCGCACCCGTCACGCGTCGATCCGGGACCTCGATCAAGGGCGAGACCCGCTCCCAACGCGGCAACCATGCCCTCAAGTCCGCGCTGTTCCTCTCGGCGTTCGCCAGTCTCGCCGACCCGACCAGCCGCGCCTACTACGACCGCAAACGAGCCCAGGGCAAGCGCCACAACGCCGCCCTGATCTGCCTGGCCCGCCGCCGCACGGACGTCCTGTTCGCGATGCTCCGCGACCACACGCCCTACACCCCACCGACGGTTACCGAACCCGATCCGGCCCTCGCCGCGGCTTGACAACCACATAGAGACACCCCCCGGACGCCGAAGGCCCCCGCTACGTCGGCGGGGGCCTTTGGCGTCCGGGGGGATCAGGCGCGGCGCGGAACAGCAGGCAGCGCGGAACGGTCCAACTTGCCATTCGGTGTCAACGGGAGGTGGTCCAGCGTCACGAACCGGGACGGGATCATTGCGCTGGGTAGACGACCGCGCATGAAACGCCGCAGCTCACGCGGATACGGCGTCGCGGCAGTGGCAGGCACGACGTAGGCGATGAGCAGGTCCTCGGAATCGCCGTCGCCGCGCCACAACCTGGCCACGGCATGCCGGACCGACGGGTGCTCGGTGAGAGCAGACTCGATCTCAGCCGGCTCGATTCGGACACCGCGCAGCTTCATCTGACCGTCGCTGCGGCCGAGGTGCTCGAGCTGCCCGTCGTCGTTCCACCGGGCCATGTCACCGGTCCGGTACATCCTCTCCCCCGGCGGGCCGAACGGGTCGGCAACGAAACGTTCCGCCGTTAGGTCCGGCTGTCCGCGGTACCCGCGCGCCACAATCCCGGCGATGTAGAGCTCACCCTCCGCTCCCGGCGGCAGCGGCTGTAGGCCGGCTCCAAGCACATAGGCCCGCATGTTGGCCAGCGGCGTCCCGATCGGCACACCGGCTTCCGGGTCGTGGCCGGCCGGCAGCGTGCAGGTAGTGGCGTAGAAGCTCTCGGTCTGGCCGTAGGCGTTCACGAGCGCCGCGCCCGGAACGGACTCGCGCACGCGCCGGACTAGCTCGGACGGCAGCCGCTCGCCGGCGAATACAAGGGTGTCGACGGTGAGCCGGCCGCCGAGGCGTTCGAGTACTCCGGCGAACACGGACGGGACTGTGTGCACTACGGCGCCGGTCCACGACCGGCGCTCGCCGAGCGCGAGTATGTCGCGTACGACGTCCACCACGCCGCCGGTGGACAGGGCGGTGAAGACCTCGAATACGGACACGTCGAAGTTGATCGAGGTCCCGGCCAGCAGCCGGGCCCCGCGGCGCGCGCCGACGACGTCGGCGAGACCGGCGAGACCGTTGATGACAGCCGCGTGCGACACACCGACGCCCTTGGGCGAGCCGGTGGATCCGGACGTGTACATCACGTAGCAGAGGGCGTCCGGGTGCCGGTCGACGTCCGGTGCGCTCTCTGGCCCGGTGTTGAGGTCGAGTTCGTCGAGCAGCTGGAGCGGTCCGTCATGCGCGGGCAGCGCGTCGGCGACAGCGACCTCGGTGATAAGCAGCGCGGGGTCGGCGTCGGTGAGCAGCTGCGCCAGCCTGCGGCCCGGGTAGGCAGGGTCGATGGGGAGATAGGCGGCGCCGGACTTCAGGATCCCGAGCAGGCAGACCACCAGATCGGCGGAGCGGTCGAGCGCGACACCGACGAGGGACTCGGTCCCGATCCCCCGCCCGGCCAGCCACCGGGCCAGCCGGTTCGCGCGGGCATCGAGCTCGCGGTAGGTCAGCGACCGGTCCCCGTCGAGCACTGCGACCGCGTCCGGCGTCGCGAGCACCTGGCAGTGCACCAGGTCTCCGACCGTGACCCGGGTCCGGACTTTCACCGAACCTGCCCCGGCCACCAGCAGACGGTTCCGATCGGCCGGGTCGAGCACATCGATCCGACTGACCAAGACAGCCGGGTCCGCGGTCACACGGTCCAGCACGCGCACGAGCCCGCGTGCCAGCGCGGACGCGCCCGCGCGGGCGAACAGGTCGGGGGCGAACGTGAGTTCGCCCGCCCGGCAGCGACCCGGCCCGATCCTCTCGTCGAGTCGAACCACCAGGTCGGGTCCGACACCACCGGAGCGGTCTCCAGCTAGGGGCTCACTGGCTCGGCCCGATCCGCCGGTTTCGACGGCGACCTGAGCCAGCGGGTGGCATCCGACCGGGGTGTCCGGCTCGAGGTGGCGGGCCAGCTCGTCGAACGGCACCGGATGCTGCACCGCGGCCGCCGCCCGGTCCCGCAAGCGCCCGACCAACTCGCCGAACGACGGGTTTCCCGCCAGGTCGGCGCGCAGCACCGCGGTCACGATGCCGGCGGACGCGGTCGCGATCGGCACATCGGCACCGCACCCCACCTGATGCAGCAGCACGGCGAACGCCGCCTGAAGCACGATGACAGGGCGAGTGCCAGCCTCTTCGGCCAGGCGGCCGAGGGCGTCGGCCGAGCGTGTCCCAACGACGAACCCAACCCGGCCCGCGTTCCCCTGCCGGTCAGCGCTGCGTACCCGGCAGGTAGGGAGAGGTAGCGGCGACGGGGCACCGGCCAGCTCGGCCTGCCAGAACCGTAGCTGGGCGTCGGGTTGAGCAGTGATCGACGACGAGGTCATGCGCGTCTCCTGTCGTTGCCTCCCGCCGGCCTCATGTACGCAGTTCGAGAGTGCAGCACTTCACGCTGCCGCCCGCCTTCAACAGCTCGGCGAGCTCGACGCCGACGGGGGTGTATCCACGATCGCGCAACTGGTCCCGCAGGCCGACGGCCTCGGCCGGCAGGACGACGTTCTGGCCGTCGGAGACCGCGTTCAGGCCGAACACGTTAACGTCGGACAGGTCGGCGTGGATCGCGTGGGGGAACCGGTCCTGCAGAACCTTCTGGCTCTCGTCCGAGAAGGCGGCGGGGTAGTACATGACGTCGTCGTCGGAGAGCACAGCCAGGGCGGTGTCGAGGTGGTAAAGATACGGGTCGACGAGCTCCAGCGACACGACCGTCCGGCCGAAGAACTCGCGAACCTCGTCGTGCGCGCGGGGATCGCTGCGGAAGCCGGTCCCGGCCAGGATCTCATCGCCAGCGCAGAGGAAGTCGCCCTCGCCCTCGTTGACGTACGTGGCGCGCTCCACCTCCGACCATCCCTGACTGCGGAACCATTCGACGTAGTAGTCGGCCTCGTCCGCGCGCTCGGAGTGTCGGAACCGCGCCACCAGCGCACGGCCGTCGCAGACGGTGGCGCCGTTGGCGGCGAACACCATGTCCGGTAGCCCGGGCCGTGGCTCGAGCAGCTCCACATCGTGGCCGAGGGTCACGAACACGTCGTGCAGGCGCTTCCACTGCTCGATGCCCAGATCGGTCGAGACGGACCGCTTCGGGTCCATCCAGGGGTTGATCGAGTACGTGACGTCGAAATAGGTCGGACGGCACATCAGGTAACGGCGCGGGCTGGTCGCCCGATCGGCGGTCTCCGAGTACATCGGGGCACCTCGTCTCGTGGTTGGGTGGACGTGCAGCTGATCAGCCGCTCGCGCGCCGGACGTCGCCGGCGATGCGGAGCCTGATTCGACGATGCGACACAGATGCGCTTTCCGGCAATTATCACGACCCGACGGAAAGGATCGGCGACGCGCCCGCTGTCCCGCTGACAGGACACGTGACAAAACCGTAGCCGCATGGTGAGGACCACAGAGCGGAATGGTCCTTCGCGTTCCGCGAAACGTTTCGATGGGCGTTTGGTCAAGTTACGGTCGAGAACGGTGACGTTGCCGAACGACGGCCGAGGAGAGAGCAGCCATGACGCGACCGATCATCGAACTGACGCCTGAACAGGCGAGCGATCCAGTGCACGGGTACACCGAGCTGCGCGAGGAGGCGCCGCTCGTGCGTGTGATCCTGCCGGGGACCACCTCACCAGTGCTGCTGGCGTCACGCTACGCCGACGTCCGCGCGATCATGACGGATCCGCGCTTCGAGCGTGATCGGGCGAAGGTCCCCGGTGAGCAGGTTCCGGACCTCGGCGCCGAGATGAACTCCGCATGGGGCATCCCGCCCGAGTACGAGCCGTACCTAACGAGCCTGGTCATGATGAACGGACCGGAGCACGCGAGGTTGCGGGCCAAGGTCGTCCGGACGATGTCGGCCCGGCGGGTAAGCCGGGGCCGGGCCCGCGTTGAGAGCCTGGCCGACGAGCTCGTGGCAGAGCTGGCCGGCCGGGAGCAGTTCGACCTGATGACCGACTTCTGCTACCCGCTCGCGAGCCGGGCGGTGTTTGACCTGCTCGGCATCGAGGAGCGACACCGGGAGAAGGTATCGCGTTGGATCCGGCAGTTCGTCTCGGGCGCGACGACCGCCGATGTCGTCGAGGGCCTCGACGGGATCGTCGAGCTGAGCCGGGAGATGATCGCGGTGCGGCGCCACGAACCGGCCGACGACGTGATCTCCGCGATGATCGCCGACGCGGATCCGACTACCGATGACGAGATCATCTCGATGGTTTTCCTGCTGATCAACACCGGCCAGACGCCGCCGGTGCTGTTCGTTACGAACTCGGTGCTCACCCTGCTGGATCACCCGGACCAGCTGGCGCGCCTGCGCGCGGAGCCGGCGCTGCTAGGGTCCGCGATGCACGAGCTGCTGCGCTGGACGACACCGGTGACGATCGGTGCGACCGCGTACGCGAGGGAGGACCTGGAGATCTCTGGATGTCCGGTGCGCCGTGGCGAGGCCGTCACGTACGGCCTGCTCGCCGCCGATCACGACCCGGCCGTCTTCGATGCCCCTGACCGGCTAGACATCACCCGGGAGACGCCGGCGCGCGGTGAGGAACATCTCGCGTTCGGCGCCGGCGCCCACTACTGCCTCGGGGCGGCGCTGGCCAAGGCTCAGGCCGAGGTGGCTTTCGACCGGCTGCTCTTGTCCGGGGGGGACCTCGAGCTCGCGGTCCCCCGTGACCGGCTGGAGTATGACTTCTGGCCGGGCGAGGGCAACCACCTGCTGGGCCTCCCCGTGCGGTTCGCCACTCGGTTGCAGAATCGGTCGGCGTGAGCGGGTCCGACGCGGCGGTTCCATCGTCGACACGGAAGCTCCCGATGCGCCGGGAGTGCCCGTTCTCCCCTCCCCTGGAGTACGCGCGGATGCGCGCAGAATCGGCGGTCTGCCCAGTCGACATGCCGAACGGTGCGAGGGCGTGGGCGGTGACCCGCTACGCCGACATCCGCGCGCTGCTCACCGACTCCCGCCTGAGCTCGGACAACACGCTCCCGGGCTACCCGACTTTCACGAGCGAGCAGCCGACGGAGCAACCGATCCGGCTTCTGATCAACCTCGACGGCGACGAGCACCACTCGGCGCGCAAGCGGGTGATGGGCGAGTACACAGCACGACGGGTCCGCGAGCTGCGCCCTGTCGTGCAACGCCTCGTGGACCACCGGCTCGACCGGATGCTGGCCAGGCCGGCACCGGCCGACCTTGTTGCCGAGTTCTCCGTGCCGTTGCCGGCGCTGGTGATGAGCGAGCAACTGGGGGTGGCGCCTGACGACACAGCTCGCTTCCTGGAGAACAGCACGCGTCTGGTCAGTATCTCCTCGTCCGAGCGGGAGCGCGACGACGCGTTCGCCGTCCTCGTCGAGATGATGACCGATCTCGTCGCGAGCAAGGAGGCTACGCCGACCGACGACCTGGTCGGCCGCCAGATCATCAGCCTGCGCGAGAACGGCGAGTACGACCGTGAGGCGCTGGTGAGCCTCGCGTTCCTGCTACTGGTGGCCGGCCATGAGACGTCTGCAGGCATGCTATCGCTCGGCACGCTGGTCCTTTTGCGACGCAACGACATCGCCGAACGGGTCCGGAGGGATCCGTCGTGCACCCGCGCGTTCGTGGAGGAGCTGCTGCGCTTCTTCACCGTCGGCGAGCAGGCGATGGTGCGGGTCGCCACCGAAGACATCAGGATCGGCGGCACGACGGTCCCCCGCGGTGACGGCGTGGTCGCGCTGACAAACGCGGCGAACCGGGACCCAGACGGCTTCGACGACCCAGACTCGTTCGACATCGACCGGCCCAACCGGCACCTTGCGTTCGGGTACGGCCCGCACCAGTGCATCGGCGCAAACCTAGCCCGACTCGAGCTGCAGATTGCGTTCGACTCGCTGCTCGCGCGGGTCCCAGGGCTGCGGGCCGCGGTGGCGTTCGACGAGCTGCGGTTCACCGACGACCGCGGGGTCTACGGGCTCGAGGAGCTCCCCGTGTCCTGGTGACCCCTCCAGACGACGAGGTCCCCGCCCGGCAATGCGCCGGGCGGGGACCCCGTCGTTGGTCGGGTCTCGAGAACCCCGTGCGGTTACCGGAGCTCGTCGAGCTCCCGGTTGACGATGGCGCAGATCTCGGCCGCTGGCCCGGCGTCGCACATCTGGGGATGGGTCGTGTCGACGACGTGCTCGGCGATCCCGCCCAGGATGTACTCAAGCCACTCGGACGAGTCCCCGGAGTAGTAGCCGTCGACGCTGTGGGCGGCCTTGAAGAAGACCGCGCGGCCGGTAAACACCGGCGAGTCCGCGGTACGTAGCAGCGACATGTGGTTGATCAGAGCGTCCGCTGAGCAGCTGAGGACGTGCCGGTAGCCGGTGGAGCCGACCATGTGTCCGATGTAGTCGGCGAGGATCTCCTCCACGTTGTGCTTCGGGATCTCCTCGACGTCGTGGAAGTACCTACAGGGCGCGCAGTCCAGCAACCCGAGCAGCCCCACCTCGCGGCCGCGATGCTCCAGCTCTGCGGCGATGGCGTGCGCGGCCGTCCCGCCGAACGACCAGCCCATCAGCAGGTACGGCCCCTCGGGCTGGGCCTCGAGGATCCGCTCGACGTGGTCGTCGACCATCTCCAGCAGCGAGGCGGGCTGGGCCGCACCGCTGAACGCGGCTGCCTGGAACGCATAGATCGGCCGGTCTGTGATGTGCGGGGCCAGGTTCAGGTAGGACCAGCTCAGCCCGAAGCCGGGCTGTACGAACCACAGCGGGGCCTTCTCCCCGCCGGACCGGATCGTCAGCACCCGCGCGTAGGGGTCCTCGAACCGGGACTCGGCACCGGACTCCAGCTCCGCGGCCAGCTCGCCCACCGTCGGGTACTGGAACACCATGCGTATCGGCAGGGAGATCCCGAACTCCTCGGAGATCGTCCCGACCAGCCGGGTCGCGAGCAGGGAGTGTCCGCCGAGAGCGAAAAACCCGTCGTCGGCACCGACCTGGGGCACTCCGAGTGTGTCGGCGAACAACCGGGCCAGGCGGGCCTCCCATGTCGTGCCCGGCGCCCGGTACGGTCGCGTGTCGGCCTCCGGCTCGGGCAGCGCGGCCCGGTCGAGCTTCCCGCTCGGTGTCGTCGGCAGCGCGTCGAGTGCCATCACCGCCGACGGCACCATGTACTCCGGTAGCCGCTCCCCGACGAACGCGGTGAGCGCGGTCCCGTCGATCCCGTCGTCGCCGGCGGGCACTACGTGGGCGACCAGACGGCGACCGGCTGTACCGTCGCGGGTGGTCACCACCGCCCTTTCCACCGACGGGTGCGCGGTCAACGCCGACTCGACCTCGCCCGGCTCGATCCGGAAGCCGCGCACCTTGACCTGCTGGTCGGCGCGGCCCTGGTACTCCAGCATCCCGTGGTCGTCCCACCGGGCCAGGTCCCCAGTCCGATACATCCGGTCACCAGGAGGACCCCAGGGGTCCGCGACGAACCGTTCGGCCGTCAGGCCCGGCGCGTGGTAGTACCCGCGCCCGACCGCTCCGGCGACGTACAGCTCCCCGACACCGCCGGGCGGGACTGGGGTCAGGCCCGGCCCGAGCACGTAGGTGCGCATGTTGCTCAGCGGGGTCCCGATGGGCGCGCTGTCACCGAGTTTACGGTCGTCGCCGGCGGGCAGCGCGAATGCGCTGGCGTAGAACGTTTCGCTCTGGCCATAGCCGTTGACGATTCGCACGCCCGGCAGCGCCTCGCGGGCCCTCCGGACCAGGTCGGACGGCAGCGCCTCCCCTGCGAACACCAGGGTGTCCGCGCGAAACGTGCGACCCGCTCGGTCGGCGAGTCCGGCGAACGCCGACGGCACGGTGCTGATCACTCCGCCGTCCCAGTCTTCGCGCTCAGCCAGCACGAGCACGTCGCGCACAACCTCGACGATCCCTCCGGAGCAGAGCGTCGTGACGATCTCGAACACGGACACGTCGAAGTTGATCGACGTGCCGGCCAACAGCCGCGAGCCGGCCGGCCGGTCGGTCACCCCCGTCAGCGCTGTGACGCCATTGACCACGCCGTGGTGGGTGATCGTCACGCCCTTCGGCCGCCCGGACGTACCCGATGTGTACATCACGTACGCCGGGTTGTCCGGACGCGGTGTTCGGTGATGCCCCGCAGGCGCACCGTCGTCGAGGTGAAGGTCCTCCAAGTGCACGGTGACGACGTCGCCCGGTGGCAACGACGGCGCCGTCGCCCTGTCGGTCAGCAGCAGTCCGGGACGAGCCTCGCCGAGCACCGTTGCCAGTCGGTCCGACGGGTAGGCCGGATCGAGCGGAAGGTACCCGGCACCGGAGTGCAGGATCCCGAGCAGGGCGACGATCAGGTCCGCCGTCCGCGGCAACGCGAGGGCCACCAACGTCTCCGGTCCCGCACCACGAGCCGCCAGCTCGCCGGCCAGCCGTCGTGCTCTGCGGTCCAGCTCGCGGTAGGTTAGCGACACCGGGCCGCACTCCACCGCCACCGCGTCCGGCGTCCGCCCGACCTGGAGCCCGACCAGCTCCGGCACGGTTCCCGCGGGCAGCTCGGCGGCTGTGTCGTTGCGCTCGGCGAGCTCGTGGTGCTCGGCCGCGCTCAGCAGGTCGACGTCACCGAGCCGCCCGGCCGGGGCCTCGGCGAAGCCGCGCAGGATCCGGATTAGCCGTTCGGCCATCCCCGCGACCGCACCGTGCTCCAGCACGTCCGGCCGGTAGTCGAGTGAGAGCTGCAGCTGCGGGGTGGTCACCGCCATCACGGTCAGCGGGTAGTGGGTGCCCGAGGCGACCCGCATTCCGCCGACGGTGAGGCCCCCGTTGGCGTCGGCGTCCACGAACCCGGCGCCGTCGAACGGGTAGGACTCGAAGACCACCAGCGTGTCGAACAGCGAGGCCAGACCCAGGTCCTGCTGGATCTCGACCAGGCCCCGGTGGTGGTGCTCAAGCAACCCCGCCTGCCTGCTCTGCAGGTCGGTGAGGGCCTCGCGCAGCGGCGTGGCCGGGGCCAACGGCATCCGCACGGGCACCGTGTTGATGAACAACCCGACCATCGAGTCCACACCGGCCAGCTCGGCCGGGCGTCCGCTCACGGTCGCGCCGAACACGACGTCGTCGCGGCCGGTGAGCTGCCCGAGCAGGATCGCCCACGCGGCCTGCACCATGGTGTTCGTCGTGACACCCCACTCGCCGGCCCGTCGCGACAGTGCGCGGGTCTCCTCCCCGGTGAGCGCGACCTCGACATGGGCCACCGAGGTGTCACCCCCGTCGGCCGCGCCGCTTGGGACGAGCAGCGTCGGCTCGTCGACGCCGGCAAGAGCATCCCGCCAGGCGGCCGTCGCGGCACCGTTGTCCTGACAGTCCCGCCAGGCCAGGAACTCACGATAGCTCCGCACGGCGGGTAGCGCGCCCTGGTCCCCCGCGGCCCCGTACAACCGCAGCAGCTCCTGCATCAGGACCGGGATCGACCAGCCGTCGAACAGCACGTGGTGCGCGGTCAGGACGAGCTCGCCGCCGTCGTCGCCGGTGCGTACCAGCGACAGCCGCAGCAGCGGCGGCGACGCCGGGGCGAAGTGCAGCTCGTGGTCCTCGGCGAGGAACCGTTCGAACTCGTACCTGCGCCGTTGCTCGTCGTACCCGCGCAGGTCCACAACCTGCCACGGCAGCTCGACGCGGTCCTGGATCAGCTGTACCTGACCACCGTCGGCGCCGGCGGCGAACGCGGCCCGCAGCGTCGCATGCCGGTCCAGCAGTGCCTGCCCGGCCACCCGCATCCGGGCCGGGTCGACGGTGCCGTTGAGGCGGAACACGAACTGCATCTGGTATGCGTCGACCGTCTCGCGGGTCAGCATGCTCTGGAACAGTAGGCCGGACTGCAGGGGCGTCAGCGGCCAGACGTCGGCCAGGCCCGGGTACGCCGCCTCCCACTGTTCGATGCGGTCCTGCCCGGCGTCGACCAACGGCAGATCGGACGGGGTGAGCCCGCCCACGCCCGGTCTGGCGGCGTGCCGGGCCAGCCCGGCCAGCGCATCGGCCCATAGGTCGGCCAACTCGGCCACCTCGTCGCGGTCGAGTACACCGGTCGGGAAGCTCAGGAACGCCGTCAACCGGGGTCCGTCCGCCCGGTCGGTGACCAGTGAGTTGATCTCGACCGAGGACAAGGCCGGCATGTCGGCATCCATCGCGGCGTCTGCCCCGTCGACGTCGGTGACCTGCGTGAAGCCGAGGCCCCGCAGATCCTCTGGCATATCCGTGTCTGAGAACCGGCCCAGGTAGTTGAACCCGATCTGCGGTGTCTCGTAACCGGCGAGCAGCGGCATGGTGCGGGGGTTCGACCAGCGCAGCAGCCCGTATCCGACGCCTTTGTCCGGCACTGCCGCCAGCTGCTCCTTGACCGCTTTCACGACCGTCCCGGCGGCGGCGCCACCGGCGCACACCTCGTCCAGGTCGGCGCGTTCTGCGTCGACCCGCACCGGGAACATCGACGTGAACCAGCCCACCGTGCGTGAGACGTCCGCACCCGGCAGCAGGGCATCCTCGCGGCCGTGTCCCTCCAGCCGGATCAGCGCCGATGACTCGTCCACCCCACGACGGGCGCGCCAGCCGGCGACCGCAACCGCGAGGGCGGCCAGCAGGCCGTCGTTGACCCCGGATCGGTACGCGGCTGGGACAGCCGTGAGCAGGCCCTCGGTTACCTCGACCGGCACGTCAAGACGGACCGTCTCGACCGCGGCCATCGTGTCCCGAAGGGGGTTCACCCGGCGCCGGCCCAGGACCGGATCCGGTCCGTCCAGCACATCACGCCAGAACGCGAGCTCGTCCTCGCGTGCGGGCGCGACGGCCGCGTCGGCCAGCGCATGCGCCCAGCGGCGCGCCGACGTCCCGACCGCGGGCAACGCGGCCACCCGGCCGTCGCGCACCGCCGACCACGCCGCGGCCATATCCGGAAGGAGCACCCGCCATGACACGCCGTCGACGACGAGATGATGTAGCACCACGGCTAGACGGCCCGGCCGGTCCGGGCCCGCATCGAACCACACGAATCGCCCCATCACACCGTCCTGCGGATCGAGCAGCCCCGTCGCCGTATCCAACTCGGACGCGTACGTCGACGGCCACTCCGGACGGTCCCAATCACCCGAGAACCGCACACGGTGAACCCGCTCATCTGCCCGGACGGTCCCAGCGGGCGCGACTTCCATGGCCCGGTGGTCGCCGACCAGCCGGGAGCGCAGTACGTCATGGTGGTCCAACACCGCCTGCAGCGTCGCCGCCAGGTCGTGCTCGTCGATCCCGACGGGAAGGTCCACCAGCGAGGACATCGCGAACCGGCTCATGTTGCCATCGGGCACGAGGTCCATCAGCCAGCACCCGACTGGTGGCAGTGGCATCCGGCCGACCCCACCGCCGTCAAGCTCGGAGACCGCCGGAACCGCGGCGGACGTGGCGACTGCAACCTCGGCCAGCGCCGCCACGGACCGGCGGTCGAACACCGTCCGCGGGGTCACCTCGAGCCCGCGCGATCGTGCCCTGGCGACCACCTGGATCGACCGGATCGAGTCGCCGCCGACGGCGAAGAAGTCGTCGTCCACGCCCACCCGCTCCACCCCGAGCACCTCGGCGAACACCTCCGCCAGCGCCCGCTCGGTCTCCGAACGAGGGGCGCGGTACGCCCCGGCGGCGACCTCCGGCTCCGGCAGGGCCGCGCGCTCCACCTTGCCATTGAGGTCGAGCGGCAGGTGATCGAGCACCATCAGAATCGAGGGCACCGCGTACTCCGGTAGCCGTCCGGTCGCGAACCGGCGGACCGACGCGACATCGACGAGCGCGTTGACGTCGACGATGCCCGATCCCCCTCCGCTGCCGGTGGGCACGACGTATCCAATGAGTTGACCGGCTCCGGAGCCGCGGCCTCCGCGCACCGCCACGACGGCCGCCGACACGCTCGGGTGCTCTACCAGCGCGGACTCGATCTCGGCGGGCTCTACGCGGAAGCCACGGACCTTCATCTGCGCGTCGCCGCGGCCCAGGTACTCCAGATCGCCGTCGGTAGTCCACCGCGCGAGGTCCCCCGTGCGGTACATGCGCCCACCCGGCTCACCGAACGGGTCCGCGACGTACCGCTCGGCGGTCGGACCAGGACGCGCGTGATAGCCGCGGCCGATTGATCCGCCGACGTAGAGCTCCCCGGTCACACCCGGGGCCACCGGCGCGAGCTCCGGGCCCAGGACGTAGGTTCGTACATTCCACAGCGGTTTGCCGATCGGCGGGTTGCCGGGACCTGACCAGTCGGCCGGGATCGAGTGTGTCGTCGCGTACAGGTCCTCGGTCTGGCCGTAGGCCTGGACGAGCCGGGCATGCGGTGCCGCCGTCCGGATCCGCGCCAACAGGTCGGCAGACAGGGCATCGCCACCGAACACGAGCGTCTCCACGTCGAGGCCGCCCGACACCTGTTCGAGGATCTCAGCGAACACGGACGGGACCGCGTGGATCGCGGTGCCCGACCAACCCCCGCGCTCGGCGAGTTCGAGGACATCGCGCACTACTTCGACCGAGGCGCCCGACCCGAGCGCCGAGAAGATCTCGAACACCGACACGTCGAAGTTCACCGATGTCGCAGCTAACAGGCGCGACCCCGCCGCGACCCCCACCACCTCAGCCAGGCACAGCACGTCGTTCACGACGCCGGCGTGGGTGATCGCGACGCCCTTCGGAGTCCCAGATGATCCCGAGGTGTACATCACGTAGGCCACGTTGCTTGGGCGCAGCGGTGCTGCCCTGTCCTCGTCCGTGAGAGGCCCTGCTGGCCCCGAGCAGAGGTCGATTCCGTCCAGGGACAGCAGCGGCGTCCCGTGGCCGGGCACCACGCCGGCCGTGGAGGCGTCGCAGAGCACCAGTGCCGGCCGTGCCTCGGCCAGGATCAGGTCCAACCGCTTCGATGGGTACCGCGGGTCGATTGGTAGGTACGCCGCCCCCGACTTCAGGATCCCCAGCATCCCCACCACCAGCTCCGCTGAGCGCGGCAGCGCCAGCCCCACCGACGACTCGGGGCCGACCCCGCGGCGAACCAGCTCGCGCGCCAGCCGGTTTGCCCGCGCGTCGAGCTCCGCGAACGTCAGCCGCACGTCACCGCACACCACCGCCACAGCGTCCGGAGCCTCCACCACACGCGCCTCCACCAGCTCCGGCACCGTCACGTCCGGTACCGGCACGGCCGTGTCGTTGACCCGGGTCAGCAGCCGATCCCGCTCGTCGGCGGACAGCACGTCCAGCGACGCGACGCGGTCGCCCGGTGCGGTCACCACCCGGTCCAGCAGCCGCACGAAGCGGTCCGCGATGGCGTCGGCCGACGACCGGTCGAACAGGTCTGTGGCGAACTCCAGGTATCCGGACAGGCCGTCGCCGTCCGGCCCGAACGCGAACTGGAGGTCGAACTTCGCTGTACCGGTCGGGACCATCTCCATCCGGCCGGTCAGCGACGACGTGTCGAGTTCGACGCGGGAGCTGTCCTGCCACGCAATCATTACCTGGAACAACGGGTGATATGAACGTGACCGCTCCGGGTTCACCACCTCCACCAGCCGCTCGAACGGAGCATCCTGATTGTCGTAGGCGGCCAACGCCTTCGACCGCACCCGGCCCAGCACGTCCCGGAACGACGGGCCACCGGACAGGTCCACCCGCAGCACCCACGTGTTCACGAAGAACCCAACGAGATCCACCAGCGCCTCGTCCGAACGACCGGCGATCGGGGAACCGACCGACACGTCCGGCCCTGCACCCAGCTGCTGCAACAGCACCACCAGCGCTGACTGCAGCAACATCGGCATCGTCACGCCCTCGGCGGCGGCCAGCTCCCGCGCCCTGGCGACCAGCCCAGGGTCGACCCCGAACCGGACGCCCGCACCCCGGTGGCTCGCCTCTCGGGGCCGGGGGCGGTCGATCGGCAACATCAATGGCTGCGGCGCACCCTCCAGCTCGGCCCGCCAGTGCTCGGACTGGGCAGCCATGACGCTGTCCGGGTCGTCCTCGTCGCCGAGGACCTCGCGCTGCCACAGCGCGTAGTCCGCGTACCGCACCGGCAGCGGCTCCCACCTTGGTGCGACACCACTACTGCGCGCCTCGTACGTGATCGACAGGTCGCGCACGAGCGGCACCATCGACTCGCCGTCCGCCGCGATGTGGTGCACGACGAGTGCGAGTTCGCTGCGGCCGTCGTCGATTCGGAACAGCACGGCGTGCACCGGGATCTCGTCGGCCAGGTCGAACGGATACTCCATCGCCGCGGCAACGGCCGCTTCCGCCTCCTCGGCAGCGACGTCGGTCAACTCCAGCACACGCCCGAGCTCGTCCTCCGACACGACCTGCTGATGCGGAATGCCGTCGACGTCTTCGATGAACACCGTCCGCAATGCCTCGTGCCGCACCACGACGTCGCGCAGCGCGGCGCCCAGCGCGTCGGCGTCCACCATGCCGCAGAGCCGGAACACGACCGGGATGTTGTACGTCGCGGATGATCCCTCGAATCGGTGGATGAACCACAGACGGCGCTGCGCGTAGGACAGGGGCATCGGGCCGGTCCCGGCACGTTGCTCCAGCACCGGTCGCGCCCGCTCCCCGACACGACCCAGGTGGCCCGCCAGCTCGGCGACCGTGGGCGCCTCGAACACGGTCCGGATCAGCAGGTCGGTCCCGAACGCCTCGCGGACACGTCCGACCAGCCGCGTTACTAGCAGTGAGTGCCCGCCGAGACTGAAGAACCCGTCGTCGAGACCGACCCGGGGAACGCCGAGGACGTCAGCGAACAGTTCCGCTAGCCGCTGCTCAGAGGCCGTGGTCGGAGCCCGGTATGTCCCGGCGGCGAGGTACGGCTCGGGCAGGGCGGCACGGTCGAGCTTCCCGTTCGGTGTGAGCGGGAGCCCGTCGACCGCTACAACGGCGGACGGAACCATGTACTCGGGCAGGCGCTGGCCCACGAACGTGCGCATCTCGTCGGTGTCAACCTCCGTACCGACCTCCGGCACCACCCAGGCAACTAGCCGCGGCCCGGCGGCACCGCCGTCGCGGGCCAGCACGACGGCCCGGGTCACTGACGGGTGCTCGGTCAGCGCCGACTCGATCTCCCCCGGCTCGATTCGAAAACCGCGCACCTTGACCTGCTGGTCGGCGCGGCCGAGGTACTCGACGCGGCCGTCGGTGTCCCACCTGGCCAGATCACCGGTGCGGTACATGCGGTCCCCGGCACCGTCGAACGGGTCGGCGACGAACCGCTCCGCCGTGAGCCCGGCGCGTAGGTGGTAGGCGCGGGCGAGACCGGCGCCGACCAGGTAAAGCTCGCCTGGGACACCGATCGGGACGGGCCGCAGGGCGCTGTCGAGGATCCGGGCGCGGACGTTCGCCACCGGGCGGCCGACCGGGATGGTGCCATCGACTTCCTCCTCTACGCACGCGAGCGCGTAGACGCAGCTCTCAGTCGGCCCATAGATGTTGGCCAGCCGGGCCCCCGGCGCGGTCTCGCGCAACGACCGGACGAGGCTCGCCGGCAACGCCTCACCGGCCAGCGCAATCGTGCCGATCTGGTCCAGCCGGGCCTGCTCGCCGACGGCGGCCAGCGCCGACGGGACGACACACAACAGCCCGCCGGGACCGACATCGCGATCGGCGAGCTCCAGGACGTCGGAGAGCAGCACAATGCTGCCGCCCACCAGCAGCGGGACGATCGTGTCGAACACAGACACGTCAAAGGTGATCGATGTCGTAGCCAGCGCGCGGTCGAATGTGGCCGCGCCGAGCTCGGCGACGCCCCAGTCGGCCAGGTTGGACACGCTCGCGTGTTCGACGACGACGCCCTTCGGACGCCCCGTCGAACCGGACGTGTAGATCGTGTAGGCGCGGTGCCGCGGAGTGAGCGGCGCCGTCCGGTCTGCGTCGACCGGGTTGTGGTCCGGCCGATCCGCGAGCGCGCGGCGGACGCCCACATCGTCCAGTGCGAGGACGTCGCGTCCGCCGAGCCCGCCGCGTCCGCGGGGCCGGTCGGTGTCGGTCACGACGAGCACTGGCTCTGAGTCTGCGAGCAGGTGCGCGATCCGGTCCGTCGGGTATGACGGGTCGATCGGGACGTAGGCCCCTCCCGCCTTTAGCACAGCGAGGATCGACACAATCAAGTTCGCCGTGCGCGGCAGAATCAGCGCGACCGACGTCTCCGGGCCCACCCCGCGCGCGATCAGCTCGTGCGCCAGCCGGTTCGCCCGCGCATTGAGCTCGACGTAGGTCAGCGAGGTCCCACCCACGACGAGCGCATCGGCATCGGTCAGGGTCTCGACCTGGCGCTCGAAACGCTCCGGGACGGTCGCCACCGCGAACGGCGCCGCGGTGTCGTTGAACCCGGTCAGGACCTGCTCACGCTCGGCAGGGCTTAGCAGATCGATCCGGCCCAGCGCTGTCGCTGCACTGGTGTCGCTCGCGGCCCCATCGACGGTGCCGGAGAGCAACTGCAGCAGCCGCCCGAGTCGGACCGCGATCTGCTCGACGGCCTCGTGCTCCAGCCGACCGGGCTGGTACTGCAGGGCCAGGTGCAGGTGTGGGTCGAGCTCGGCGGTCAGAGTTAGCGGGTAGTGCGTCGCCGAGAATGGCCGCATGCCGGTCACCTCGATGCCAGCGGCCGCGTTGGCGTCGGCCACAGCGTCAGTGTCGACCGGGTAGGACTCGAACACGACCAACGTGTCGAACAGCGAGGACATGCCCAGGTCCTGCTGGATGTCGATCAGGCCCCGGTAGTGGTGCTCGAGCAACGCCGCCTGCCTGCTCTGCAGGCCGGCGAGGGCCTCGAGCAGCGGCGTGGCCGGATCCAACGGCATCCGCACCGGCACCGTGTTGATGAACATGCCGATCGTCCTGTCGACGCCGTCGAGCTCGGCGGGACGGCCGGACACGGTGGCACCAAACACGACGTCGTCGCGGCCAGTAAGCTGCCCGAGCAGGATCGCCCAGGCGGCCTGCACCATCGTGTTCACCGTGACCCCCCATTCAGCGGCCCGGCGGGCCAGTGCGGCTGAGCTGGCCTCCGGCAAGTCGACGTTCACCGTCCACAGCCCGATCTCCGTGTGCTCGGGGGGCCCGGGAGCGATCAGCGTGGGCTCCTCGACGCCGGCCAGCTCGTCGCGCCAGGCCTGCGCGGCGGCATGGTGGTCCTGGCGGTTCAGCCAGTCCAGGAAGTCGCGATAGCCGCGAGTTACGGTCAGGTCCCCCGGCGCACCTGCGGATCCGTAGAGCCGCAGCAGCTCCTGCATCAACAGCGGGATTGACCAGCCATCGAACAACACGTGATGCGCGGTGAATACGAGCTCGGCTGTGTCCTCGGCGATACGGATCAGGCCTAGGCGCAGCAGAGGCGCCGCGGCCGGGTCGAAGTGGCGGGTGTGGTCGTCGGCCAGGAACCGCCCGATGCGCTCCGCCCGCTCCCCCTCGACACATCCTCGCAGGTCGAGGACTTTCCAGGGCAGCTCCACCCGATCTTCGACGAGCTGCACCCAGCCCCCGTCGATGCGCGGCTCGAACGCCGCACGCAGGTTCGGATGCCGATCCAGCAGCCTCTGACCGGCCATCCGCATCCGGTCTGGATCGACCGCGCCAGAGATCTCTAGGACGAGCTGGACCTGGTAGGCATCCACCTCGGATGGGTTGACAACGAGCGCGCGGTGGAACAGCAGGCCGGACTGCAGCGCGGTGAGCGGCCAGGCGTCGACGAGGCCGGGCCGGCGCCGCTCCCAGCCGTCAATCTCGGACTGCGCCACCCCGCGCAGCAGCGGCAGGTCCGACGCCGTCAGCCCGCCCACGCCGGGAGTGCGCGCGTGCCGGGCCAGCCCGGTCAGCGCCTCCCGCCAGAGTCCGGCCAGCTCGGTCACCTCGTCGCGTGTGAGCACGCCGGCCGGGAAGCTCAGCACCGCTTCGAGTCGTGGCCCCCGGTCCGTGTCGGTCACCGCGGAGTTGATCTCCAGCGAGGACAGCGCCGGCATTGTGGGATCCAGAGCGACCTCGCTGTCGTCCACGTCGAGTACTTGAGTGAACCCGAGCCCCCGCAGGTGCTCAGGCATGTCGGCCGCCGAGAACCGGCCGAGGTAGTTGAACCCGATCTGCGGGTCCGCGTAGGCCGCCAGCATCGGCGCGGACCGTGGGTTCGACCAGCGCAACAGCCCAAAGCCCGCGCCCTTGTCCGGCACCGCCGCCAGCTGTTCCTTGACCGCCTTCAGCACCGCGCCGGCCGCGTCCCCGCCTGCGGCAACGTCGTCGAGGTCGACGTCGCCGGTGTCCAACCGCACCGGGAACATTGACGTGAACCAGCCCACAGTGCGGGACACGTCCGCGCCCGGTGCCAGCGCCTCCTCGCGACCGTGGCCCTCCAGACGGACCAGTGTGGACGGCTCCTCGACTCCACGACGACCGCGCCACCGCGCGACCGCGACCGCCAGTCCGGCGAGCAGGCCGTCGTTCACACCGGCGTGGTACGCGGCCGGCACCGCGGTGAGCAGCGCGTCGGTCACGTCGGCCGGGATATCCACCCGGACCGTCCCGACCGTGGACATCGTGTCCCGCGCGGGGTCCACGCGCCGACGGCCCAGCACCGGGTCCGGACCGTCCAACACCCCGCGCCAGTGCTCCAGCTCGCCGGTCCGGCACGGGGCGACGGCCGCGGTGGTGAGCGCGTGCGCCCACCGCCGCATCGACGTCCCGACGGCCGGGAGCGCCACCGGACGGCCCTCCTGCACCGCACCCCAAGCTGCGGCCAGGTCCGGTAGCAGGATCCGCCAGGACACACCGTCGACGGCGAAGTGGTGCAGAACGACCGCGAGCCGACCCGCGACATCCGAGCCGGCGTCGAATCGGACGAACTGCGCCATCACGCCGGCACGGGGGTCCAGCCGGCCGGGCGCCGCGTCCAGCTCGGACTCGACGACATCCGACGACCCGTCCCAGGGGACCCTGCGCACCAGGCCCCCCGCAACAACCGCACCGGGCGGGTCGACGCGCATACCCCACTCGCCGTCGTCGTCGGTCACGAGCCGGGAGCGCAGCACGTCGTGGTGGTCCAGAACGGCTTGCAGCGTAGCCGCCAGGCCGTCGTCGTCGATGCCGATCGGCAGGTCCACGACTGTCGACATGGCGAACCGGCTCGCGCCGCCGTCGGGGACCAGGTCCATCAGCCACCTGCCGACGGGGGTGAGCGGCATCGAGCCGACGCCACCGCCGGCCAGCTCGTCCAAGGAGGTGGGCCTGGCCGCTGCGGTGGAGGTCGCGACGGAGGCCAGTTCGGCGACGGTGCGGCGGTCGAACACCGTCCGCGGGGTCACCTCGAGCCCGCGCGATCGTGCCCTGGCGACCACCTGGATCGACCGGATCGAGTCGCCGCCGACGGCGAAGAAGTCGTCGTCCACGCCCACCCGCTCCACCCCGAGCACCTCGGCGAACACCTCCGCCAGCACCTGCTCTTCGGGCGTGCGCGGGCTGCGGTATGCGCCGGCGACCGTCTCCGGCTCAGGCAGCGCGGACCGGTCGACCTTGCCGTTCAAGTCGAGCGGGATCCGGTCGAGCTCCATCAGCACCGACGGGACCGAGTATTCCGGCAGCCGCTCCGCCACGAACCGGCGCACCGCCGTCAGATCCATGACGCCTCCGGCGGGTACAACGTACCCGACGAGCTGCTTGCCGGCGCGACCCTCGCGCACGACGGCGACGGCGGCGCAGACGTCAGGGTGCTCGACCATCGCCGCCTGCACCTCGGCCGGTTCGATCCGCAGACCGTGCAGCTTGACCTGGCTGTCAGCGCGGCCGACGCACTCCAGGATCCCGTCGGACCGCCAGCGCGCGAGGTCTCCTGTGCGATACATGCGCCCGCCCGGCGCGCCGAACGGGTCCGCCAGGAATCGTTCCGCGGTCATGCCCGCGCGACCGTAGTAGCCGCGACCGATCGACCCGCCCACGTACAGCTCGCCGACGACGCCAGCCGGCACCGGGGTCAGCTCCGGACCCAGAACGTAGGTCCGCACGTTCCACAGTGGAGTGCCAATCGCCGCGTTCCCGGTGAGATCCCGTCCGGCCGGGAGCTCGTATGCGGACGCGTAGAATGTCTCGGTCTGGCCGTATCCGTTCAGGATGCGGGTGTGCGGGAACGCCTTCCGCACGCGCTCGACGTCCGGCGCGGAAAGCACCTCACCGGCAAAGATCAAGGTACCGATGTCGACGGTGTCGCGGACGTCGTCGAGCATCTCCACGAAGACTGACGGCACTGCACTGACGACGTCTCCGCACCACGTGTCGCGCTCAGCGAGCTCGAGGACGTCGCGCACCACCTCCACCGAGGCTCCCGATCCCAGCGCGGCGAACACCTCGAATGCGGACACGTCGAAGTTCACCGACGTTGCCGCCAGGAACCGGGATCCGGCTGACGCTCCCACGATCTCGGCCAGCGACAACGCGTCGTTCACGACACCGCCGTGGGTGATCGCCACGCCCTTCGGCGTCCCCGAAGACCCAGAGGTGTACATCACATACGCCACGTTGTCCGGCCGCAGGCAGCGCTCGGCGGCGGTCAGGTCGTGGCCCGGGCCGGAGCGCAGGTCCACCTCGTTGAGGAGCAGCCGTGAGGTGCCGTCGGGGGGCAGCACACCTGCAGTCCCGGAGTCGGTGAGCACCAAGGCCGGGCAGGCCTGCGAGAGCACCAGATCCAGACGCCGCGAGGGGTAGCGCGGGTCGATCGGCAGGTACCCGGCGCCCGACTTGAGGATCCCCAGCATCCCCACCACCAGATCGGCCGACCGCGGCAAGGCGAGCCCGACCAGCGACTCTGCCCCGACACCTCGGGCCACCAGCTCGCGGGCCAGACGGTTCGCCCGCGTGTTGAGCTCCGTGAACGACAGCGACACGTCACCGCACACCACTGCCACCGCGTCCGGCGTCTCGGCGACGCGCGCCTCGACCAGCTCGGGCACGCTCGCGTGCGGCACCGCCACGATGGTGTCGTTGATCCTCTCGATCAGCTCGTCGCGCTCGGCGGGCGCCAGCACCTCGAGCGAGCTGACCCGCCGCGACGGCTCGGCTACCGCGTGGCGCAGCAGTCGCACAAAGCGCTCGGCGATGGCGTCGGCAGACGACCGGTCGAACAGGTCGGAGGCGTACTCGAGGAAGCAGGACAGACCGTCGCCCGACTCGTCCGCGCCGATCGCCAGCTCGAGATCGAACTTCGAGGTCTTCGACGAGACCGTCTCTCCCGAACCGGTCAAACCACCCATCTTCACATCGAGACGGAAGTGGTCCTGCCAGGCGAACATCACCTGGAACAACGGGTGATACGAGCGTGACCGCTCCGGGTTCACCACCTCCACCAGCCGCTCGAACGGAGCATCTTGGTTGTCGTAGGCGGCCAGTGCTTTATCTCTCACCCGGCTCAGCACGTCCCGGAACGACGGGCCGCCGGACAGGTCCACTCGCAGCACCCAGGTGTTGACGAAGAACCCAACAAGGTCCTCGAGTGTCTCGTCCGAACGACCGGCGTTCGGAGAACCGACCGACACGTCTGAGCCGGCGCCCAGCTGCTGCAGTAGTACGACCAGCGCCGACTGCAGCACCATCGGCATCGTGACGCCTTCGGCGTAGGCCAGCTCACGCGCGGCCGCTACCAGCTGGGGCTCCACACGGAACTCGACGACGCCGCCGCGGTGGCTCGGCTCGGGGGGACGGGGCCGGTCGGTCGGGAGGTCGATCCGCGGGGGCTGGCCGGCGAGCTCCTCGCGCCAGTAGCCGAGCTGCGCGGAGATCTCGCTGTCCGGGTCGTCCTCGTCGCCGAGGACCTCGCGCTGCCACACCGCGTAGTCGCTGTACTGCACCGGGAGCGGTTCGAACGCTGGCTCCATGGAGACGCAGCGCGCGTCGTAGGCGCGGGACAGGTCGCGCACCAGAGGCACCATCGACTCGCCGTCGATCGCGATGTGGTGCACGAGCAGGACGAGCACGGACCGGTTGACGGCGGTCCGCAGCAGCACCGGCAGAATCGGGATCTCGCGGGAGAGATTGAAGACGTGCCCGCACACCTCGTCGATCGCGGCGTCCACGTCACCGGCGTCGACGTCACGCACGACGAGATCGCAGTCGAGCTCGTCCGCTGGGATGACCTGCGGGTGCGGGACGCCGTCGACGTCCTCGAAGAACACCGTCCGCAATGCCTCGTGCCGCACCACGACGTCGCACACCGCGGAACCCAGCGCGCCGGTGTCCACCACGCCGCACAGGCGCAGCACCAACGGGATGTTGTACGTCGCCGACGGGCCCTCGAAACGGTCGATGAACCACAGGCGGCGCTGCGCGAACGACAACTGGGCCATGGTATTCGATCTCCTCGTTATATCCGATCGAACCGGTGGTGCGACCGATTCCTGGCATTCGTGGGGCGGTTCGTTGACTCGCGTTTAACCGCTCGTGGTGTCATCGCCAGACCGATTCGACCTCGGTCGGCTCCGCTCGACGACGATACGCACGGACTGGGGGGACGGGGCAACGATGGCGGACGCCTTAATGCAGCTTGCAGCCCTGCTCCACGCTTCGGTCGTGGCGGCCGCAGCCGATCTGTGAACGTTGTCTGCACGGTAGATCGGGACCGTCCGTGTCCTGTCGACCAGACAACTCTGAACGTCGACCAGATAAATCTGAACGCCGGGTACGTCGTCGCGAACGGCTCGAGAAGCGTTCTTCGGGGGTGGCGAGTGGAGCTACACTTATCACGACACAGCTTTCTTAAAGACCTGGACCTTGGACTCAACCGGTCAGCGCAACACCCGGGTAGTTGATCATGATAGGGGTGTGGGATGGCGCGACTGGGACGACCTGGGATGTCCGATGCCGACCGCGCGGATCTGTGGGTCCGGTGGGGGCGTGGGGAGTCGATCAGTGACATCGCTCGGGCGATCGGACGCCCGCCGGGGTCGGTGTTCACGGTGCTCAAGTCCACCGGTGGCTACGTGCCGCCATCACGTCGTCGCCGACCGGGGACGCTGACCGCGGCCGAGCGGGAGGAGATCTCTCGTGGTCTGGCCCAGTATCGTTCGATCCGGGCCATCGCGGCTGGGCTCGGTCGTCCGGCCTCGACGGTGAGCCGGGAGGTCGCCCGCAACAAGGGTCGGCGTGCCTACCGTGCTGTGGACGCCGAGGACCGCGCCTGGCGCCGGGCCCAGCGCCCCAAGACGTGTCTGCTCGCCCGTCGTCCGCTGCTGTGTGGGTTCGTCGCTGCCAGACTGGGTGAGGACTGGTCGCCCGAGCAGATCGCCGGGCACCTGGCCAAGCACTACGCTCCGGGATCGGGGATGCGGGTGTCACACGAGACGATCTACAAGTCGCTGTTCGTGCAGACCCGCGGTGTGCTGGCCAAAGACCTGCAGAAACACCTGCGGTCGGGCCGTCCGATCCGGCGTAACGTGCACAACACCACCGGTGGGCAGTGGCGCTCGCAGATCCCCGGCGCGGTCTCCATCCACGACCGGCCCGCCGAGGTGACTGATCGGGCGGTGCCCGGGCACTGGGAAGGTGATCTGCTGCTCGGGCGTGGCACCACCCAGATCGCGACCGTGGTCGAGCGCGCGACCCGGTTCACCGTGCTGGTCGCGCTCGGAGGGCGCGACATGCACACCGTCGCCCACCAACTGTCCCGGCAGATGGCCCGACTGCCCGAACACGTCCGCAAGTCGCTGACCTGGGACCGCGGGATGGAACTGGCCCGCCACACCATCGTCACCGCCCGGACCGGGTTGGACGTCTACTTCGCCGACCCGGCCAGCCCCTGGCAGCGTGGCACGAACGAGAACACCAACCGGCTACTACGCCAGTACTTCCCGAAGGGCACCCGGCTCGACCACATCACCCAGGCCCAACTCGACCGCGTCGCGGAACGCCTCAACACCCGACCGCGCAAAACGCTTGATTTCGACACCCCGGCTGATAGATTCGGAGCACTGTTGCGCTGACCGGTTGAGTCCAAGGACCCCGGGCAGAACGGGATGTGATTTGTCAAGCATCTCGCCGTCGGATGTGGCATTACCGGCCTGCTCGATTCTGGGGCACGGGCGAAGGGGGCGCTGCCCACCACCGCGGCCATCGGGGCACACAGCCCGACCGGCAATCCCGGCCGAGCGAAGGAAACGAGGCGATGACATGACCAGTCCGTCGAGAATTACGGATCGGTTCGGGGCGCCGCCCCTCACCGAGGACGGGCTATCCGAACGGTCCCGTACCGGCACGACCGGTGACCAGCCCCAGCATCTCCGGGACGGCGCGGAGACCTTACGTCGCGATGACCCGCAGCTGGCCCGCCTGCTGGATGCCGAGGTCCACGCGCAGCGAACGACCCTCGCGATGATCGCATCGGCCAGCGTCGCCGCCCCGTCGGTCCTCGCGGCCGGGGGCGCGGCGCTGTCCAATGTCACGGCAGAGGGGTATCCCGGCCGGCGCTACCACCCGGGGGCTAAGCAGTTCGACGGCGTCGAGCGGCTCGCGATCGAGCGGGCCAGGGTCCTGTTCGGCGCCCGCTACGCGAACGTACAGCCGCATTCCTGCTCGTCTGCCAACCTCGCCGTGCTCGCCGCGATCGTGCCGCCCGGCGGCACCCTGCTCGGGCTCGACCTCGACTCTGGCGGTCACCTCACCCACGGGTCACCCGCCTCCGTGACCGGCCGTCAGTACACAGCCGTCCACTACGGACTTGGCGAGGATGGACTGATCGACTACGACCAAGTCGTCGAGTTGGCCCGCGAGCACCGACCGCACCTGGTGATCGCCGGCGCCAGCGCGTACGCGCGCACGCTGGACTTTGAGCGTTTCCGGGCCGTCGCCGACGAGATCGGCGCCTACCTGCTGGCCGACATCTCGCACATCGCGGGCCTCGTCGCGACCGGGTTGCACCCGAGTCCTATCGACCTCGCCCACGTCACCACGACCAGCACCTACAAGCAGCTCGGCGGCCCGCGCGGCGGTTTGATCCTTAGCGGCCGTGAGCACCGGACCCCGGGCCCGGACGGCCGGACCCCGCTGTCCACGCTCTTTCAGCGAGCTGTGTTTCCCCAGACGCAGGGCACCCCCGCCCCGGCGTCAATCGCGGCGAAGGCCCGTGCGCTCGACCTCGCCTCGCGGCCCGCTTTCGCCCGCACCACGAGGCTGATCGTCGAGGACGCGCGGGCCATGGCCGATGAGCTAAAGCGGCTTGGCCATCGGGTGCTGACTGGCGGCACCGATAACCACATGGTGCTGGTCGACATCCGGGTACGTGGGCTGACCGGCGTCGTCGCGGAGCGGGCCCTAGAGAGCTGCGGGATCCTGGCCAACCGCAACCGGATCCCGGACGACGACAAGCCTCCGCTGGTCACGAGCGGTCTGCGGCTGGGGACGAACATCCTGGCGCAGCGAGGAATGGGCCCAGACGCGGTGCGGGAGTGCGCGCGTCTGCTTGACGAGACGCTCGCCGCTACGACTCTGCACAGCGATAACAAGGGCCACGTCGACGAGGCGGTCTCCGCGCGGGTGCGGGCCGCCGTCCGCGAGCTGTGCGAGCGCTACCCGCTGCCCGACGAGCGAGAGCCCGACGTTCTGAAGGGAGTCGGCTGATGAACGGTGCTGAGACCAGCACACGGAGGGTACCGGTTCTGGTGCCAGTCGACCGAACGCGGCGACCGGGCCGGGCACCGCGCTGCTCGGCAGCGGTGCGAGCGGGCGGATTCGTCCGTGCACCGTCCGGGCCGCTCCGCGACGCGATCGTGCTCGCCGGGTTTGCTGTGTTGCTGTACCGCTACACCGGGCAGACAGTCGTCGGGCTGGATCGGCACGGCGCGCGTGGCGCCGAACGCGTGGAAATCGACGTCCGGCCGAACGAGGCACTGACGGGCCTGGCTAACCGCAGCCCGCTCATGGCGGAGGGCCCAACTGGGCCAGTCGGCATCGGATTCGAGACGCCCGATGAGCCGGTCGCGGGTGACCAGCCCCACGAGCTCATGCTTGTCTCCGGCGACGGGACGGGCGGCTCTGTCGCGTTCGAGCTGCACTACGACCCCGCGCTGTTCGACGAGAGCACCGCCGCCCGACTGCTCACCCACCTGACCGTGCTGCTCGCCGACGCAGCTGAGCACCCGGGCCGTCCGGTCTCCCGGCTGCGGCTGCTGACCTGCGCGGAGCAGGAGCAGATCCTGGTGGACTGGAACCGGACTGCCGTTGATCTCCCGCACGATGTCTGTCTGCACGAGGCGTTCGAGCGACAGTCGGCCATGGCCCCCGAAGCTGTCGCGGTCCGGCACGAGGGCCGCAGCTGGTCCTACCATCAGGTGGAGGTCGAGGCGAACCGGCTCGCACACCACCTGCGCTCACTCGGCGTCGGCCCGGACGTCCGGGTCGGGCTGTGCCTCGATCGGTCACCCGAACTGCTCGTCGGCGTGCTGGGCATTATGAAGGCGGGCGGCGCCTACGTGCCGATCGACCCGGCCTACCCGGCCCAGCGGATCGCCACCATGGTCGGCGGCACGTCCTGCGCCGCCATGGTCAGCCGCGAGGAACTGGCCGACGGTCTGCCCGTGGAGACGCTCGCGTCGCGGCCGCTGCTGCTGCTCGACCGGCACACCCGGATGCTAGCCGAGCTGCCTGAACACCCCCCGGTGCCGCTCGCCGAGCCGGACGACCTCTGCTATGTCATACACACCTCAGGATCGACCGGGGCGCCGAAGCCGATCGCGCTGCGCCATCGCGGAGTGATGAACAATCTGGCCGACCTCAACCGGCGCTTCGACGTCGGTCCGGGCGACGCGGTCCTCTCGCTCTCGTCGCCGAGCTTTGACATGTCGGTCTACGAGTTCCTCGGCATGGCCGCGGCGGGCGGTACCACCGTCGTCCCGGACCGAGCCCGCGCGGCGGACCCGGCGCACTGGGCCCAGCTCATCGCCGACGAGGCGGTCACCATCTGGAACTCCGCGCCTGCCCTGCTCGGCCTGCTGGTCGAAGAGCGAGAGCAGGCCGGCGGCGAACCGTTGCACGACCTGCGTCTGGCGCTGCTGGGCGGCGACTGGGTCCCGGTCACGCTGCCCGCCAGGGCCAGGGCCATCGCGCCCTCGCTACAGGTGATCGTGATGGGAGGTGCCACCGAGGCGTCGATCCATTCCACGATCACCGATGCCACTGAGACCGACACCGGGCGGCCGAGCATCCCGTACGGCCATCCGATGTCCAACCAGCGCACCTACGTGCTCGACGGGGCGGGCCAGCCGGTCCCACCGGGTGTCGCAGGCGAGCTGCACCTGGCTGGGATCGGTCTCGCACGCGGCTACCTCGACCAGCCTGAGCGGACCGCCGAGCGGTTCTTCGATTGGTCTTACGCCGACGTCGCGCACGACCGCGTCTACCGCACCGGAGATCTCGCCCGCTACGACGCGTCCGGGATGATTGAGCTGCTCGGCCGGATCGACTTCCAGGCCAAGATCAACGGCTTGCGGATCGAGCCAGGCGAGATCGAGGCCGTGCTGCGCTCGCACCCCGACGTTGGGCAGGTGGCCGTCGTCGTGCGCGATGGCCGGCTCATCG
Source organism: Pseudonocardia sp. HH130629-09 (assembly GCF_001294645.1). NCBI lineage: Bacteria > Bacillati > Actinomycetota > Actinomycetes > Pseudonocardiales > Pseudonocardiaceae > Pseudonocardia > Pseudonocardia sp. HH130629-09. The sequence continues at coordinate 5,718,171 of NZ_CP011868.1, read as the reverse complement.
CCTACCTCGCGCCATCGGGAGACGCCCCCGCCGACGGTCAGGTCGACGAGCTGCGCGAGCTGGCGGCCGAGCGGCTGCCGGAGTTCATGATCCCGGCGGCGTTCGTCGGGCTGGACGCGCTGCCGCTCACTCCGAACGGAAAAGTTGATCGGGCTGGACTGCCGGCCGTCGATGTCCCGGGCGCGGTCTACCGCGCGCCGACCACTCCAGACGAGCAGATCGTCGCCGACGTGTTCGCCGATGTGCTTGGGAAGGGGCCGGTGGGCGCGGACGACGACTTCGTCGCTCTCGGGGGGGACAGTATCCGCTCCATCCAGGTCGTGACCCGTCTGCGGGCGCGTGGCCGGGACACCACCACGCAAGACGTTCTTGCTCTGCGCACGGTCACCGCACTCGCTGCGCGGCTCGCGGACGTCCGCGCCGAGCCGGACCTTCCGACCGGGCCGCTGGTCGACGCCGACGGCGCGCAGCTGGCCGAGTGGCGCGACCGCTACCCCGGCTTCCGGGAGGCGTGGCCGCCGACGCCGATGCAGTCCGGGATGCTGTTCGAGTCGATGCTCAACGAGACCGGGCGAGACACCTACCAGATCCAGACCGTCTACCGGATCGCTGGCACAGTCGACTCTGACCGGCTGAGGAAGGCGTGCGCAGCGCTGGTCGCGCGCCACAGCGCGCTGCGTGTGGCGTTCACCCATGACGCGTCGGACGAGCTCGTCCAGATCGTCGTCGACGATGTCGAGGTTCCCTGGTCGGAGCTGGACCTCACCCAACTCATCGGCTCGGCGCAGAACGACGCAATTGCCAGGTTCCTCGACTCAGACCGGGCCGAGCGCTTCGACCTGGCCGCCCCGCCGCTGTTGCGCGCCACCCTGTTGCGTCTGGGCCCGTCGCACTGCGAGCTCGTCGTCTCGGCGCACCACGCGCTGCTCGACGGCTGGTCGGAGCAGCTGGTCGGCCGGGAGCTGCAAGAACTCTACGCCGGCGTGGAGGTCGAGCCGACCCGGGACTTCCGCGACTTCATGGCCTGGTGCGCCAGGCTCGACACTGCTAACAGCCGCCGCGCGTGGGCAGAGGAGCTGCGGGGGGTCGGCGGGCCGACCCTGATCGCCCCCGCCGCGGACGTGCACGCTTCCGCCGAGACCGTCTCGGAGATCGTCCTGCCCGACCCCGCGACGGCGTCGCGGGACGCAGCCCGTGCCTGCGGGGAGTTGGGCGTCACCGTGAACACCATGGTCCAGGCCGCGTGGGGGGTCGTATTGTGCGCGCTGACCGGGCGTGACGACGTTGTGTTCGGCGCGACCGTGTCCGGCCGTCCGGCCGGGCTCGCCGGCGTCGAGTCGATGATCGGGCCGTTCATCAACACGGTTCCGGTCCGCGTCACGCCTGGGTCCGTCCTAACTGTCGCGGATCTACTGGTGGACCTTCAGCGGCGGCAGACTGCCCTATCCGAGCATCACCACCACAGCCTGGCCGACACACATCGCACCTGCGGTGTGGACACCCTGTTCGACACTCTCGTGGTGTTCCAGTCCTACCCGTCCGGCACCGGTGACTCCGATGGTTCCAACGGCTCGTTCACGATCACCGGCGTCGAGTCGCTTGGCGGAGTGAGCTTTCCGCTCGCCCTGCTCGCCGAGCCCGACCGGATCGTCGTGCAGTTCCACCCCAACCGGTTCGGGTCGGCGTCGGTGGATGCGATCGTGCAGCGGTTTGCGGCGGTGCTGGCGCAGATGGTGGCCGATCCGAGCCGGTCTATCGGCTCGCTCGACGCGCTCCTGCCCACCGAGCGGTCTCGCTACACCCCGACACATCGGCCCGCGTCGTTATCGGCGCCGAGGACGCTGCCCCCGCTCGTCGAGCGGTACGCGGCCGCGACGCCGGACGTCCCGGCCGTCGTGTTCGGCGGTGTTTCCCTGACCTACGCGGAACTCAACGCCCGGGCGAACCGGCTCGCGCACGAACTGATCGGGAGCGGGGTTGGCCCGGGTTCGGCGGTCGGCGTCGTGATGCCGCCCTCGACCCAGCTCACCATCGCCATGGTGGGTGTGCTGAAGGCGGGCGCCGCCCACGTCGTCGTGGACCCGTCGGATCCGCGGCGCGATGAGATTCTGGCTGCTGCGGGCACCGTGCGGAATCTGGGCTGGCTAGACGTCGAGACCTCCGCATCCGCCTCCGCGCTGGACCCGACCGACGAGGACCGGACGTCCGCCCTGCATCCCCTGACCGTAGCCAGCATCCGGTTCCCGGACCGGTGCGGCGACCATCCAAAGGGGATCTCAGTCGGGCATCAGGTACTCGCCGAAGAGGTGCTGCGCTACGCATTGGTGACCGGGATCAGCCCCGGGGCCAGGCTGGTGTGCGGCGTCTCAGGAGACGACCAGACCGCCTTCGAAGTGCTCGCCGGGCTGTGCCGCGGAGCCGTCGTCGAGCTGGTCCGCGCCCCCGACGGGCTCGGCGGGCCGGACCTCGTGGCCGACGTGTTGAGCACAACCGCACCTCGCATGGCCGAAGAGCTTTCGCGAGGCACCGCAGACGGGGCGAGCATCGGTGTCGTGGTTCTTGCCGGTGACATGACCGGCGGCAGCGTCGTGCCCAGCGCGCTTGTGCACCGGATCCGGGAAGCCGTACCGGGCACCGACGTGATCACCACGGGCGGGACGTCCGCTGTGCCATACAGCCTTGCCGGGCGCGCTGCACCGAACTCCGACCCGCATGCGGTGCCGGTCGGGCACCCGATCGGTAACCAGCGGGTCTACGTGCTGGACCCGGCGCTGCGGCCGTTGCCGGACGGGGCGATCGGCGAACTCTACGTCGCCGGGACGCTGGCGCAGGGATACCACGCGCTGCCGGGCACGACCGCCGAGTACTTCGTCGCCGACCCGTGGGGACCGCCCGGTGCACGCATGCACCGCGCCGGCGTCCTGTCCCGGCGCGACGACAGCGGGCGGGTGGAGGTTCTCGGACGCTCGACCGACCGGCTCACGATCGCCGGGCACCGGTTCTGGCCGCACGAGATCGAGGTGGTCCTGGCCGACCACCCGGACGTCACCTCCGCGACCGTGTCCGACATCGACGGCCGCGTTCTAGCCCTGGTTGCGACGCGGGGGCCCAGCGCGGACGAGGCCGGCATCCGGGCCTTCGCAGCCCGGCACCTGCCGCACCACATGGTTCCGGACGTGGCAGTGGCCGGGCGGGAGGACCAAGCGGACACCCCGTCCGGGGGCGTGGAACCCCTCGGCGACGCGTCGGTGCCGCACCGCGACGGGCGCAACGAGCGTGAGACCGCCCTCTGCGCGATGTTCGCTGAGATTCTCGGCATCGAGCGGGTCGGCATCGACGACAACGTGCTTCACCTCGGTGTCGACTCGCTGCTTGCCGGTCGGATGATCAGCCGCATCCGACGGACCCTCGGTGTGAAGCTGCCGATCCGGACGCTGTTTCGAAAGCCTACGGTTGCCGAGCTCGCCGCGGAGTTGTCCACGGGGGTACGGGCCCCGGCCCGCCCTGCGATGCGCAGGAAGACCTGATCTGACCCGAATCCGCGAGTAGCGCTGGTGTCCGGACTGGGGAGATGGCGATAGGTGCCCGCTGACCTGCGATGATCGTGTTTGCGACGACACGACATTGCGGGTTGAGAGGACACCTATCAGGTGCGAACAGTACGCAAGCGACGCCCGCGGTGTGCGCGGGTGCGTCTCGGCGCGCCGGACGCGGCGCTGACCAGGTTCTCCGGGCTGGCCGCGGTGACCGAACTGATCGACCGGCTCGGGATCATCGACAAGCTCGACGCCGCGGTCGGGCCCATCAAGGACCGCGACCGCGGGTGCAGCGCCGGGCAGATGCTGGTCGGCATGTCGGCGGCGCAGCTGTGCGGGGAGGACTTCCTGGTCGGGCTGGACCGGCACCGCGCCGACACCGCCGGGCAGGCACTCACGCCGGTGCCGGGGTTGGCGTCCACGACCGCCGCCGGGCTCGCGCGCAAGTTCATCGAGGGGCAGTGGGCGGCGGTGGAGACCGGGCTCGGTGACGTGCACACCACCGCGCTGGACCTGCTCGCCCAGGTCGACCCGGACCGGGCCGAGCAGCTGACGGCGGACGTGACGATCGATCTGGACACCACCGATGTCGAGGTTTACGGCCGGCTCAAGCAGGGCGTGGCGTTCAACCACCAAGGCCAGCGGGTCGCCCGCCCGCACGTCGCGACCTGGGCCGACACCGCGGTGGTGCTGGCCGCTGACCTCGGTTCGGGCCGGGATGACCCCCGCGCCACCAGCGCCGAGCTGTTCTACCGGGCGCTGGCCGCGCTCCCCGCGCAGGCGCGGGCGGGGCGAGTCCGCGTGCGTGCGGACGCGGGCTACTTCGCCGGGCAGCTCGCCCGCGCAGCCCTGTTCGTCGGCGTGGAGTTCGCCATCGGCGCCCGACGCATCGCGCCGCTGTGGCGCATCCTCGACGGCGTCGCGGCCGACGGGTGGACCGACGCGATCGACATGACCGGCGCGCAGGTCGCGGTGGCCGACTATTGCCCGAACTGGTGGCCCGCAGCGACCCAGCTGCTGATCCGTCGGGTCCGGCTCGACCTGGACCACGGCCAGGTCTCCGGTGACCCGCGAGCGCGGCGCCGACGCACCCTGCACCCCGCCCAGCGGGCGCTCCCGCTCGACGACCTCGCTACGGTGGCCAAGGTCGACGGGGTGTTCGCCTACTCGTTCATCGTGACCAACCTCGACGTCTCCACACCTGCCGCAGCCGCGCAGGCCGAGTACTGGTACCGCCACCGCACGAAGGTGGAGAACCTGTTCCGCGACACCAAGCACGGCGCCGCGCTGCGCCACCTCCCCTCCGGACACCTCGCGGTGAACCGAGCCTGGATGTGGGGCGCACTCCTGGCCGCCACCACCAGCGGGTGGCTGCACCACCTCACTGCGGTTCCCCCATGATCGGGGAGGCATCAGCTATAAGGGGTAGCGAGGGCCTGTCTCGTGATCGGTGTTTCGGCGTCGTTGCTCAGTAGGTCTCGGCTCCCGGCCAGCGGTCACCGAACGTGATGGCGAACGCGTTGATCACGGGCTTCCAACGCATCGTCCACCTCGTGCGGCCCGTCCCGGTCGGGTCCAGGCTGCGAGTCACAAGATACAAGCATTTCATCGCAGCCTGCTCAGTGGGGAAATGACCACGCGCCCGCACCGCGCGCCGGTAGCGGGCGTTAAGCGATTCGATCGCATTCGTAGAGCAGATCACCCTTCGAATCTCGACGTCGTAGTCCAAGAACGGCACGAACTCTTCCCACGCGTTGCGCCATAGCCGGATCATCGCCGCGTACTTACGGCCCCATTTCTCGTCGAGCTCATCCATAGCGATAAGTGCTGCATTCGGGTTGGGCGCGGCATAGATTGGTTTGATGTCGCGCTTCACCGCGTCCCAGTCCTGTCGACCCACCAGCCGGAAAGTGTTTCGGATCAGGTGCACGACGCAGGTTTGGACAATGGTTTGCGGCCACACGTTGGCCACGACCTCCGGGAGTCCTTTGAGGCCGTCGCAGACCAGGAACAGCACGTCACGCACGCCGCGGTTCTTCAGGTCGACCAGCACGCTCATCCAGAACTTCGCGCCCTCACTGCCGACGCCCATCCACAGCCCCAGCACGTCCTTGCAGCCGTCCACGGTGACGCCGATGGCTGCGTAGACCGGCCGGTTGGCGACCTGCCCGTCCCGGACCTTGACGTGGACAGCGTCGATGAACACCGCGGCGTACACCGAATCCAACGGCCGACCAACCCAGTCATTCATCTCGGCGACGACCTTGTCGGTGATCCGCGAGACCGTCTCCTTCGATACTGACGCCCCATAGATGTCAGCGAAATGTGCGGAAACCTCCCCGGTCGTCATCCCTTTCGCATACAGCGACAGTACGACCTCGTCGACATCTGTGAGGCGCCGCTGACGCTTCTTCACGATCTGCGGCTCGAAAGTGCTGGCCCTGTCTCTCGGAACGTCGATCTCCACGTCACCCGCGGCATCCGAGAGAACCGTCTTCGAGCGGGACCCGTTCCGCACGTTGGTGGATTCCCGGCCGGAGTCGGCCCGGTTCTTGTCGTGCCCGAGGTGCTCGGTCATCTCCTCGTTCAGCGCCGTTTCCAGAACATTCTTGGTAAAGAGCTTCAACAGGCCGTCCGGGCCGGTCAACGCCAGCCCGCGCGCCTTCGCCTCGGCCACCATCGCCGCCGCAGCGGCCCGCTCCGCCGACGCCTGCCGAGCAGGCTTCGGGTCACCCTCGCTTGGATCCACAAGGTCCGATGTCATCACTGTCCGTGCCCATCTCGCCGGACCTCAGCCCGGCGTGTCGGGCCGAAAACACCGATCTTGAAACAGTCCCCCCGATCATGGGGGAACCGCATGCCGCTGCTGTCAACGGCGGGTTGGGAGTGACCCCGTAGCGACGGATTGGAACTGACCCCCGGCGTGGTGTGGTGATGGTCAGTCGTTGCTGGCGCGGTTGTGTTTGGCCAGGAGCTCGCGTCGGGCGCGGGTGCGGTAGGAGTCCCCGGACAGGGTCAGGACTTCGGCGTGGTGGACGAGGCGGTCGATCATGGCTGCGGCGACGACGTCGTCGGAGAAGGTCTCGCCCCAGCGGCCGAAGGGCAGATTGCTGGTGACCATGACGCTGCCTTGTTCATAGCGGGAAGCGATGAGCTGGAAGAACAGGTTCGCTGCGTCCTGGTCGAACGGGATGTAGCCGACCTCGTCGATGATGATCAGTTTGTAGCGGCGGATCTTCTTCAGCTCGGCCTCGAGCCGGCCGCTCTGGTGCGCGGCGGCGAGTCTGGTGATCCAGTTGCTGGCGGTGTCGAACAGGACCGAGTAGCCGGCGTGGGCGGCTTTGACGCCGAGCCCGATCGCGAGGTGGGTCTTCCCGATCCCGGGCGGGCCGAGCAGGATCACGTTCTCGCACTTGGCGACGAACGTGCTCGTGGCCAGGTGGGCCAGGATGTCGCGGCGCAGCGAGGGCAGATGGTCGAGGTTGAAGTCCTCCAAGGTCTTGACCTGGGGGAAGTGCGCGGTGCGGATCCGCATGACCGTGCCCTTGGACTCGCGGTCGGCGACCTGGCGCTGCAGCAGCGCGCCCAGATACTCCTCGTGCGACCAGTTCTCCTCACGGGCCTGGGCGGCAAGCTGTTCCCAGCTGGCCGCGATGGTCGGGGTCTTCAGGACCCGGGTCAGGTAGGCGATCATCGCCGGCAGTCCGTCGGGGACCGCGGCCAGCACCGGACCGGCCGGCCCCGAGCTCCCAGCGGGGTCGGTGGTGATCTTCGGTGGTGTGGTTGTCATGAGCTGCTCGCTTCCTCGGCAGTGGAGACGAAGTCGACACCGAACAGGGCGTCGTAGTCGGGCAGTGCGCGCAGGGTCACCGGGTGGCCGTCGAGGTGACGGCGTGCTGCGGCCTGTCGGGTGTTGCGGTCGTGGGCCAGGGCGCGGCGCATCGCCGCGGCGGTGTGCTGGTGCGCCGGGTCGGTGATCACCGCGTGGCGGGCCCAGCTGCGGTCGTGACGGGCGACGACCTGGCCGGCGCAGTAGACGACGACCTCGCGCGGTGAGGCGGCGACATCGACGAACCGGCCGATCATCTGCGGATCCACGGAGTAGTCGTTGGCATCGACGCGGACGTAGTAGTCCCGTGCCAGCCGGATCCGCTGGGCCAGCCCGATCGGCGGGTCCAGCGGCGGCAGCGGAGTCATCGCCGCGTAGTCGTGGGCGAGCACGTCCACCGGGCGGCCGCCGATCGCTCGGACGGTGCGGGTGTTGGCCCGGGCCAGCCAGTCGTCGATCTGGTGGTTGAAGTCGGCTGGGGAGGCGAAGCGACGTCCGGGCAGGAACGAGGTCTCGAAGTAGCCGTTGTTGCGTTCGACCAGCCCCTTGAACTCCGGATCCCGCGGTGGGGCAAGCCGGATCCGGGTGGCCAGAGTGCCGGCGAACGCAGCGGCCGGTGCCGAGACCCGCCCGGTCCCGCCGATCGCAGACTCCCGGTCCCAGACCAGCGTGCGGGTCACCCGCCCGACGTCGCTGATCAGCTGCCACATCCCGGACAGGATGTCCCCGGCCTGGCGCGAGGGGATCATCGTCGCGGACAAGAACCGCGAGTAGCCCAGCGTCATCACCAGCACCGGTAGGACCCGTTCCTGGCCTGGGCCGACGGGGATCGTGGTCTCGGGGAACCACAGGTCGCACTGGGTGATCTCGCCCGGTGCGTAGGCGACCCGGTCGACCGGGTCGATCCCGACATACTCGGGGCGGATCTGGCGGATCCGGTCCTTGAGCACGGTCAGCGAGTGCTCCCACCCGATCCGCTCTGCGATCACCGTGGCCGGCATGCGTGGGAACTGCGCCAGCAATGCCCGCACCTGCGGCTCGACCGCATCCGCCAGCGATCCCCGCGGGCCCCGTTCCCGCTTCGGCGGGCCCGGCGCCCGCAACGCGGAGCGCACCGTGTTGCGGGCCACCCCCAGCCGGCGGGCGATCTCCTTGATCGGGACACCCTCGGCCCGATGCAGACGACGGATCTCGGCCCAGTCCTCCACCGACAACACCCCCTCAGCGTCGTGCAGAGGGGGTCAATCCCAAGCCGACGCTAGGGGGTCAGTCTGAGCCCGTCGTCGACACCGGGTCGTGGAGGAGACGGGCAAGCCGATCGCCCAGGTCGCCCGTGACCTGGGGGTCAACGAGGGCACGCTGGGCAACTGGGTGGCCCGTGCACGAGAGGCCCGCGAGGACACCGAGGGCCTGTCTCGCGGCGGCGTCGAGGAGCTCAAGCGGCTGCGCGCGGAGAACGCCGAGCTGCGGATGGAGCGTGATGTCCTCAAGCGATCCGTGGTCCTGTGGGTCAAGGAGGCGACGAAGTGAGCGTGGCCCGTTTCATCGCCGACCAGAGGACCTTCCACCGGGTGCCGCACACGCTGGCCTGCGCCCTGTTGGGGGTGTCGATCTCCTGGCTGTACAAGTGGCTCGACCGCGCCGCGCGTTCCGACGGTGGTGCCACCGCGACCGAGAAGCGCCGCTGCGCGTTGGACGCCGCCGTGGCCGTGGCGTTCGACGACGCCCAGCGGCTACACGGCTCACCCCGTCTGCACGCCGACCTGTGTGAGGCCGGATGGCGGGTGTCGGAGAAGACCGTGGCGGACTCGATGCGCCGCCAGGGCCTGGTCGCCCGCCGGATCAAGCGGCACAACGGACTGACCCGCCAGGACCGCACGGCGCCGAAGTTCCCGGACCTGCTTCGTCGGGGTTTCACTGCGGCCGAGCCGAACCGCAGATGGGTCGGGGACATGACCGAGATCCCCACCGCGGCCGGGAAGTTGTATCTGGCCACGGTGATCGACCTGTACTCGCGGCGGCTGCTCGGCGCGGCCACGGGGCTGCACCCGAACCCCGAGCTGGCGTGTGCGGCGATCCGGATGGCGGTGGCGGCCCGCGGCGGGGCGGACCGAATCGCCGGGGTGATCTTCCACACCGACCGCGGGTCGACCTACACCGCGGGCGCGTTCACCGCTCTGTGTCGGCGGCTCGACATCCGTCAGTCGATGGGCCGGGTCGGGTCGTGTTTCGACAATGCCGCGGCGGAGGCGTTCTTCTCCAGCCTGGAGTGGGAAGTGCTGTCCCGCAACGACTTCGACACCATCAGTAGGGCGCGGGCGGCGGTCATCGACTGGTGTTACGGCTTCTACAACCACCGGCGGCGACACAGTGCCGCCGCCGGGCTCTCACCGATCAACTACGAGAACGCCGCCCTCACCCGAGACGCGGCATAAGAACCCTCCACGATCTCGGGGGAACCGCACTGGGGACCCAGTCCCACGCCGCGAAGCCTATGAATGTGAACCCCCCGTGACCGCCCCGGCCTGGGTGGACGTTGTGGATCGCCGAGTCGGCAAGGACCGCGTCATAGCTCTCGTGGAGACGGCGGAGTTCCGCGCGCAGGCGCTCCAGATAGGTCGGTGGTGTCGGTGCCGCCAGGCGGCGCTGGCTGCCCATCCAGACAGGATCCCCGTATCCGAGGACACGCCCGCGTCCGGGGGTGGGCGCGGGTGTCGCGGCGGGTCCCGCGGAGCGGGCGTCGTCCGTCCGCGTCTGACCGGCACGCCCTTGCCGTTGGAGTCGATCTCGGCGATCAACTCCCAGTTCCCGCACTGGTTCCCCGAGACCTACAAGCGCTTCAGCGGAAACGCCAGCGCCCTGCCGGTGGATCAGAACGAGCTGCTCGCGCTGATCGCGCCGGGCCGGGTCGTGGTCGCCTCGGCCACTGACGACGGCAACGCGGACCCCCAGGGCGAGTTCCTGTCCTACCTCGGTGCCGCCCGGGTCTATGCGCTCTACGGGCTGGGGGACACCGGGCTGCCGTCGACGAGCTGGCCACCGACGGCTGGGAAGAGCTTTCGGGGGCCCGGTATGAGCTACCACCTGCGATCCGGGGGGCATGGCCTTGAAGACGCCGACTGGGACAACTACCTCGGCACCGATCTGTTCGAGCGCTAGCGCGACTCGGGCCAGCTTCGGTGGACCCGTGGCCCTTTCCGGCGCGCTGGCCGCTGTTCCTCGAGGAGGAGATTCGTGCTGATCGACAGACGTCGGTTTCTACGTCGTAGCGGGCAAGTCGGTCTCGGCGTCGCGGTGACCGGACCTGTCCATGGGCTGCTCGGCCGAGGGGGCGGCGCTGCGCAGCCTGTCGCGGCGGCCGGGTACGGGCCGCTCGTCGATGACCCGAAGGGCATGCTCGCGCTGCCCGAGGGCTTCTCCTACCGCGTGGTCACCCAGGCTGGGAAGACCCGCCTGTACTCCGAGCACCCCTCGCCCGGGATCCACGACGGCGCCGCGGCGTTCGCCGCGCCGGACGGGAACGTGCTCGTGGTGCTCAACCACGAGGTCCGCGGGGGCCCCGACGACGACGGCGCCGTCCCGCACCTGCGCGGCTACACCTGGCGCGACGACGCAGGCGGCGGCTGCACCGTCGTCAAGACCACCCCCAACGGCGAGCTCATCTGGGAGACCGTCGCCCTCGCCGGCACCTCCACCAACTGCGCCGGCGGTGTCACCCCCTGGGGAACCTGGCTGACCTGCGAGGAGACCGACAAGAACGGGCACGGCTACGTCTTCGAGGTCGACCCGGTCAACCTGCAGGCCAACCAGGACCCACAGCCGATCAAGGCCCTCGGCCGGTTCGTCCACGAGGCCTGCTGCGTCGACCCCGACACCCTCACCATCTACCTCACCGAGGACACCTCGGACCCCTACGGCACCGTCTACCGGTGGGCACCACCCGCCGGGTTCCGCGGCCGCAGCGGCGCGCTCAAGGCCCTCGACGCCGACGCCGGCGAGCTCGCCGCGATGGCGGCCACCGACCGCTCCGGCAACCTCGTCACCGACCTCGACCAGGCCGACGCCGTCGGCACCGCCTACACCGTGAAGTGGGTGCCGGTCACCGACCGCGACGCCGCCCAGAGCTCGGTGCGCTCCCTCGACGGGATCACCCGGGCGAAGAAGCTGGAGGGCGCCTGGTGGGCCGCCCATGACGGCGCCGCCGGCGCCTATCTGGTGTCCAGCTACTCCGACTCCCACCGCGGCCAGATCTGGCACTACAACCCCAAGGCCTCCAGCCTGACTCTCACCACGGTGTTCGCCGTCGAGGCCGGCGGGGAGACCGTCGAGGCCCCGGACAACATCGTCGCCGCCCCGTTCGGCGGACTGATCGTGTCCACCGACGGAGACGGCGACAACCACCTCGCCGGCGTCACGGCCGACGGGGACGTGTTCGCGATCGCGCGCAGCCAGATGGGCTCGGAGTTCACCGGTCCCACCTTCTCTCCCGACGGGCGGGTGCTGTTCGCTGGCATTCAGCAGCCCGGCACCCTGTTCGCGATTACTGGACCTTGGTGAGGCTAGTGAGAAATCGGATCTGGTGGACTCTACGTCGTCGCTTTCTTACGGGGACCGCCGTCACCGGCCCCACGTCGCATACGCGGCGTTTGACGCCGTCCTGGTACACCCGGACCAGCCTGTACTCGAGTCAGTCAGCTGAGTGCGACAGCGCCGCGTCCGGTCTGTGCCAAGCGTGTCCGGGCCTGGTGGGCGATGATGCGGACGGGGCCCGCTCGACGACCTCAGCCGTCTGCTGCGAGTGCGACGCGGCATCACGGCCCGGGACTAGACGGCGCGCTGATGCAGGCGTGTGTCGAGGCTTAGCTCGGTGACCGTGCCGTTCGCGTCGCGAACGAATGCGCCCATTAGTCCCTCGAGCGCCCCATCTAGTACAAGGAACTCGCCGCGGTCGCCGGACAGAACACCGAGCCGACACGACTCGATGCCGTCGGAAGCGACGATCTCGTCGCCGGACCGCAGAGCCAACGACATGTGCAGCTCCCCGTCGTCGTCGACGCTAACCTCCAGACGCAGCAGACTGCTGGCGAACACACCGGCCACATCTCCGTCGCGATCCGTGTTGTAGGGACGCAGCTGCGGTCGGGGTCGGTGTAGACCCAGGTGGTCGGCAAGGACGGCGTTCGTCGTCTCCCGTAGGAATCTCATCCCGCTCGGAGCACCGTTCGTAGCGACGGCCACGGCAAATCGGTGCTCCGGCACCAGCAACAGCTCGGCGTGCTGGCCGTTCGTGCTCCCCGGATGCGATGCGACGAGGGTCCCGTCGATCTCGGTCAGGAACCAGCCGAGCCCGACCGCGTCCCCGAGCGAGCTTCCGACCAAGCACTTGGTCGGGCGGCGCATGGCCGCCAGGTGCGAGCCTTTGATTAGGCGCGAGCCGTCCTCGGTGGTGCCATCCCCAAGGTGGAATGCCGCCCAAGCCAGCTGGTCGCCGAGGCTTGAGACCAACCCTCCTTCAGGGTTGGCCGCCCGCGGCCACCGCCAGGGTCGCGCCACATGGAAGTTGCCGTCATCGTTCTCCTGGTGGCCGACTGTGCAGCGTTCTGCCACCAGGTCATCGGTGGTGAAGCCAGTCCGGTTCAACCCGATCGGCTCGAGCAAGAGTGATCGGATGGCGTCCTCGTAGTCCTGTCCTGTGACGTTCTCCAAGAGCCGCCCGGCCAGCGCGACGCCGCTGTTGTTGTAGGCCACCCGGGCTCCGGGTGGGTCGAGCTGCTCCAGCTCATTGATGCAGTGGACGAACTCCTTCAGTGGCGCATCGATGTCGCGGCACCCAGAGGTCATGGAGCCGTCCCAGCCGGCCGTGTGGTTGAGCAGGTTGCGAACGACGAGGGTCTCGAGCGCCGCCTGGTCGGCCAGTCGCAGCTCGGGCACATGCTGCCGGACTGGATCGTCGAGTGTGACGACGCCGTCGGACACGAGCCGCATTACCGCCGTCACCGCGTACGTCTTGCTGATCGAGCCGATCTGGAACCGGGTCCTGCTGTTCACCGGAAGGGGGTTCTCGACATTGGTGTATCCGTGGAAAGCGAACCGGACATCGCCCTCGTGCCAAATCCCGAGAGCGGCGCCGGGTACAGGGTGGCGCTCGACGATGTCGGTCAGTTGTGTGTTCAGGTCGGTGGGGGCCACGACATTCTCCGGTGGGGTACGGGCGTGGACGGCGGCTGCCGCTCGCGGAAGGACGGGCGTGTCCGGCGACGCCCAAGGGGCCCGAGCCGGAACTCGTACACTGTGCGAGTAGCACCGTAGCAGGAGACTCGCACGCTGTACGAGTGATGTCCGTGGCAGATCCCGCCGCAACGGGACCGCATCATGCGCATGTCAAAGCGGCACAGGCGCCAGGCGTCCGTGCGCAGGAGTTGACGCTGGAAGGGGTCGCTCGGTGCAAACCCCTAGGACTCAGTTTGAGGTGGCGGTGTTCCTCAGCTGAGCTGCGAGTCCGTCGAGAATCGTCCGAAGACCGAACGTGAAGCTCTGCTCTCGGACCTCTTCGGGGTCGGCCTTCATGAGGGCGTCGTAGCGCTCGAGCAGCTTCGGATGTTCCCGTGCGTGCTCACGGGCCTGCGCGACGGCGTCGCCGCCTGCGTTTTCCCCGAGCGCGGGCGCCGTCGAGGACGTCTCTCCCCATACAGCACCGACAACGAAGGCGAGCACGGTGCCGCCGGCCCAGTCCAGGTCGTGCCCACTGAAGCCCGCGAGCTCGCACGCAGTGAGCCTTTTTCAACCTGACCAGCGAGCTTCTGCGTCAGGAGATCGCGAAGGTTGCAGCGCAACTGCTCTGACCACAGCTGCACAGGTCACCGGCTCGCTAGCTCGGCGTCTGCACCCACACAACCAGGCCCCTGAGCTGCCGGAACGGCAGGTTGAAAAAGGCTCAGTGAGCGCATGATTCTGATAGCTGGCGATGTGCTTGCCGTTGATGGTCGGGTGCGCGCCAAGGACCGGAATCAGCCACCGGTGGCGCAGGATCACGTTCCGCAGCCCGTGCGAGCTGGCAACGATGGCGTCGCGCCATCCGATCTCGGCCGGGTCAGGAAGGTCGACTTCGCCGAACACGGCATCCGCGGCCAGCGCCACGAGGTTGTCCTTGTTGCCCACGTGCCAGTAGACCGAGGTGGCCCCCGAACCGAGACGGCTCCCGAGCTGACGCATGCTCAGGCCGTCGACGCCATCGGCGTCGAGCAGCTCGATTGCGGCGCAGACGATCTGCTCCCGGCTCAATCTGTCCACCGCCATAGGCCCAGTCTAGTCACCAGGTCGAACGTCGTGCGAGAGGACGGCCCTCTTCCTCATCGAACAGCGTGCAAGATAACTCGCGCCCACCCCTCGCACACTGTACAAGTGTGTCGTACAGTGTGCGAGACCGAGACGGCGTGAGTGTTCGTGAGGTGAGTTTGATGACTGTCGACAAGGCCCGGGCACCGAGCCCGGACAAGGCTGAAGGGGGACGGACGCCCGCGAGGGCGTGGTGGAGCCTCCTGGCCGTCGCGCTCGGGATCATGGTGGTGCAGATCGACGGCACCGTGGTGAGCGTGGCGAACCCGGCGATCGCCGCCGACCTGAATGCGTCACCCGCGGGTATCCAGTGGGTCACGACCTCTTACCTGCTGGTGTTCGCGGCACTGCTGATTCCAGCCGGGACAGTGGCGGACCGGATCGGCCGCAAACGGGCCTTCTTGATCGGCATCGGTGGCTTCTCGTTGGCCTCGTTGCTGTGCGGGCTCGCGGGATCGGTCGAGTTCCTGATCGGGGCGCGGGTCCTGCAGGCGGTCTTCGCGGGCCTGCTGGGGCCGGCTGGTCTGGCGCTGCTGCGCGCGGTGTTCCCGGCGGACAAGCTGCCACGGGCTCTCGGAGTGTTCGGAGCAGTGACCGCTGCAGCGCTGGCCGGCGGACCCATGCTCGGCGGTGTGCTGGTCGAGTACGCCAGCTGGGAGTGGGTGTTCTTCATCAACCTCCCGCTCGGCGTGGTCGGCATCCTGATCGGCTTCCTGGTCCTGCGCGAGTCCGCGCCGCAGGACAAGGAGCCCCTCGACATCCCGGGGGCGGTGACCCTGACCGCGGCGATGCTTGGTGTGGTGTGGGCCATCTCGAATGCTCAGACCGCGGGTTGGCTGTCGGTGAGCACAATCGGGTCCGCGGTGCTGGGCCTGGCGCTGGTGGCGCTGTTCGTCATGATCGAGAAGCGGCGTAAGCATCCGATGATGCCGCTGTCGCTGTTCCGTGACCGGTCGTTCTCGGTCGGTTGCGTGCTGATGGTTGTCACCATGCTCGCATTCTTCGCGATTCTCTTCTACCTGACGTTCTTCCTGCAGGGCGTGCAGGGCCGCAGTGCGGTCATGACCGGTGTGGCCCTGCTGCCATTGACCGCGGTGTTCACCGCGGCCTCACCGATGGCCGGCTGGGCCACGAGCGCATGGGGCAACCGCCTGACACTCCTGTTCGGCGCGGCCTGCACCGTGGTCTCGCTGATCTGGCTCCTGACGCTGGACGCTTCTACGACGCTGCTGTGGATGGCGCCCGCGCTGCTACTCGCCGGATTCGGTGCCGGGTTCATGTTGGTTCCGGCCATTGGCGTGGTGATCGGGAGCGCCCCGGTCGACAAGGCAGGAGTCGCCTCCGGAATCCAGCAGTCCACCCAGCAGCTCGGCGGGACGCTCGGCATCGCAGTGTTCGGGAGCATCATCGCCTCAGTCGTCGCGGCCCGGTTGCCCGACGCGCTGCGGGACGCGCTCGGCGCCCAGGGCGTCGCGCTGGCTGCACAGCTGGGCTCGGACCCGCAGATCCAGGCGGGTGTTGCGCTCGGTTTCGAGCCGGCCACGCAGGAGGCGCTGCAGCAGCAGCTGTCCGCCCAGGGTGTGCCCGAGGCGGCCCGGGTGGCCGAGATGGTCACCATTGCCGCGCACGACACGTTCCTGAACGGTCTGGACACCGTGTTCATCGTGGCCGCTGGGGCCACCGTCGTGGCCGGTCTCCTGTCCCTGCTGGTCCGCAACACGGTGGTCGACGATGGCGCCGGAAACGAGGACATGGTGACCGGCGACAACGCCCAGGTGGTCACGCTCGCGGGCGACAAGTAGGTCCCCGGGAGTTCGCGCTCCGTCCCCCCGGGTGCGTGCTCCCGGTCGTTCCCCTTCGGGGGAACCGGCCTCCCGGACCTCCGGTCCGGGAGGCTCGGACTTCCGCTCCCATGTCCGGATCCGGTTTCGTGCCAGTCGCCGAGCCGCGATCCGGATGCACGACGCTGTCCGGACAGCCCCGTAACGCGGAACGGCCCCGGGACTCTGTGGAGTCCCGGGGCCGTGGGCGTCTGGTCGTGCGGAGGCCAGGTCAGCCGGCGCGCTCCCACGCCTGCTCGATCCGTCGGGTGGAGCGCTGCATGGTGGGCGCGTCTGCGCGGGTGCGTGTGATGACCGAGTCGGCGATTTCGCCGCCGCGGACAGCAACGTTGGACAGTAGCGACGACGTCAGGCCGTGCGTGTGCTCCGTGCCTCCCTGCAGATAGATACCGCAGGGAAACTCCGGGTCGGTCATCAGCCGGTAGTCGCGTTCGATCCGGTACCGACCCTCGGGGTCGCGGTGGCAGAAGTGGTCCACGTCGCCGATGAGCCCGGTCGGCGTCATCTCGGTGTAGCCGGTCGCGAGCACGAGCGCGTCGATGTCGAGCTCGCGCGTCTCCCGATCGATCAGCGAGTGCAGTGAGACCCGGTTGGTCGCACCGTTGCGGGTGACCGCACGGACCCGGGTCAGGTTGAGAAAGTGCAGGCGCCGCTCCCCTGTCACCTGCTCAGCGTACGAGGCGCGGTGCAGGTCCCGGATGATGTCGTCGTCCACGACGGAGTAGTTCGTGTTGCGGTGGTAGCGCCAAAACGCGTCGCGGGTCTCGTCGCTTCCGAAGTAGTAGTCGTCGACGGCCTCCGGGTCGAAGACCTGGTTTGCAAACGGTGTGTCGTCGGCGACGGAGTAGCCGTAGGACGGGACGATCGCGTAGATCTGCGCTTCTGGGAGCGTGGCGTGCAGGTAACGCGCAATTTCCGCAGCGCTCTGCCCGCCTCCGACGACGGCCACGTTGCGCAGATCGGCTGGGTCGACGTCCCGGAGCTTTTCCAGGAACTGTGAGCTGTGCCAAATTCGGTCGCCAGTCGGGACGTTGTCCGGTACCTTTGGGACCAGTCCCGTGGATATCGAGATGTTTCGTGCGTTCACTATCTCTGTGGCGCCGATAGCGCCGTTGCTGATCTCCAGCTTCAGGTAGAGCTGGGCGCACTCACACGGTTCAGGTGCGAGGGTGACGCCCAGCACCTCGGAATCGTAGGAGACCTGATCGTCGAAGCTCGATCCGACCCACTCGAGATACCGATGAAACTCCTGCCGGGTCGGAAAGAAGTCCTGATTGTTACAGAACTGTGTGAGGCGTCCCGACTCGTGCAGATAGTTGACGAAGCTGAACCGTGAACGCGGGTTGCGGAACGTCACCAGGTCTTTCATGAAGGAGATCTGCATTGTTGTCTCGGGCAGCAGCATGTTGCGGTGCCACCCGAACGACTGCTGGCGCTCGAAGAACGCCGCCTTGACCGGGTGGCCCGCCCGATTTCCCTGATGCTCGCCGAGTGCGATCGCGAGTGACAGGTTGGACGGGCCGAATCCGATTCCGACCACGTCGTATACGTCGCTTTTGCAGGTGCACATTCAGGTTCCTCCAGCGGATTTATCGCCAGTCGTCTGCGCGGATACTCGCGTGTTTTCGAGTGCGGGGGCCAGCTCGCTCAGGGAGTTCCGCCTTTGCCGTCCACCCGGCCGCTCCGCCCTTGCCATCCGGTATGTCAATGAGCCTTTTTCAACCTGACCAGCGAGCTTCTGCGTCAGGAGATCGCGAAGGTTGCAGCGCAACTGCTCTGACCACAGCTGCACAGGTCACCGGCTCGCTAGCTCGGCGTCTGCACCCACACAACCAGGCCCCTGAGCTGCCGGAACGGCAGGTTGAAAAAGGCTCAATGGCTGTCGACGACGACTGTCCCGCCGACAGGACACTATTTCGGCAATGCCAGGAGTCGCCAGCGGTATGGAGCACGCGTTCAGCACCGGCCGGCGGTTCGTGAGCCTTCTGACCCGAATCCGCGAGTAGGCTATGAGCTGATCTTGGTCGGCCAAAGTTGATGTTGCTTGGGTCGGGAGTTGGGTGGTGGGCAAGCGGGCGGCCCGAGTGTCGCCTCGGGTGGCGGGTTCCTGTGCTGGTCGGGGCCGGTGCGGCCGGGTCAGGACGGAGCGGGCAGGGCGCGGACGCGGGCGAGGACCTCGGCGAGTAGGTGCTCGCCGGGTGGTAGGCGCAGGGTGAGGCCGCGGGCGTGGCGCACGAGGCGGGCGGGGATGGTGATCAGCCGCCGGCGCAGGGTGGCGATCATGGCCTGGCCGCCGCGGACGCCGTGCCCGACCAGGCGCCCGTCGCGGGTGCGGGCGGTGAGGTGGTGCAGCCACCCGCTGGTGGTGGCGGCCAGGAGTGCGCCCCACATCCAGGCTCGGTTCACCGCGAGGTGTCCGGAGGGGAGGTGGCGCAGCGCGGCGCCGTGCTTGGTGTCGCGGAACAGGTTCTCCACCTTCGTGCGGTGGCGGTACCAGTACTCGGCCTGCGCGGCTGCGGCAGGTGTGGAGACGTCGAGGTTGGTCACGATGAACGAGTAGGCGAACACCCCGTCGACCTTGGCCACCGTAGCGAGGTCGTCGAGCGGGAGCGCCCGCTGGGCGGGGTGCAGGGTGCGTCGGCGCCGCGCTCGCGGGTCACCGGAGACCTGGCCGTGGTCCAGGTCGAGCCGGACCCGACGGATCAGCAGCTGGGTCGCTGCGGGCCACCAGTTCGGGCAATAGTCGGCCACCGCGACCTGCGCGCCGGTCATGTCGATCGCGTCGGTCCACCCGTCGGCCGCGACGCCGTCGAGGATGCGCCACAGCGGCGCGATGCGTCGGGCGCCGATGGCGAACTCCACGCCGACGAACAGGGCTGCGCGGGCGAGCTGCCCGGCGAAGTAGCCCGCGTCCGCACGCACGCGGACTCGCCCCGCCCGCGCCTGCGCGGGGAGCGCGGCCAGCGCCCGGTAGAACAGCTCGGCGCTGGTGGCGCGGGGGTCATCCCGGCCCGAACCGAGGTCAGCGGCCAGCACCACCGCGGTGTCGGCCCAGGTCGCGACGTGCGGGCGGGCGACCCGCTGGCCTTGGTGGTTGAACGCCACGCCCTGCTTGAGCCGGCCGTAAACCTCGACATCGGTGGTGTCCAGATCGATCGTCACGTCCGCCGTCAGCTGCTCGGCCCGGTCCGGGTCGACCTGGGCGAGCAGGTCCAGCGCGGTGGTGTGCACGTCACCGAGCCCGGTCTCCACCGCCGCCCACTGCCCCTCGATGAACTTGCGCGCGAGCCCGGCGGCGGTCGTGGACGCCAACCCCGGCACCGGCGTGAGTGCCTGCCCGGCGGTGTCGGCGCGGTGCCGGTCCAGCCCGACCAGGAAGTCCTCCCCGCACAGCTGCGCCGCCGACATGCCGACCAGCATCTGCCCGGCGCTGCACCCGCGGTCGCGGTCCTTGATGGGCCCGACCGCGGCGTCGAGCTTGTCGATGATCCCGAGCCGGTCGATCAGTTCGGTCACCGCGGCCAGCCCGGAGAACCTGGTCAGCGCCGCGTCCGGCGCGCCGAGACGCACCCGCGCACACCGCGGGCGTCGCTTGCGTACTGTTCGCACCTGATAGGTGTCCTCTCAACCCGCAATGTCGTGTCGTCGCAAACACGATCATCGCAGGTCAGCGGGCACCTATCGCCATCTCCCCAGTCCGGACACCAGCGCTACTCGCGGATTCGGGTCAGAGCAGTTGCGCTGCAACCTTCGCGATCTCCTGACGCAGAAGCTCGCTGGTCAGGTTGAAAAAGGCTCACTGTGACCCCCGACAAGCGAGGCAAGCAGGCCCATGGGTGGGTTGACCGGCGCGGCGGGACTGTTTCAAGATCGGTGTTTTCGGCCCGACACGCCGGGCTGAGGTCCGGCGAGATGGGCACGGACAGTGATGACATCGGACCTTGTGGATCCAAGCGAGGGTGACCCGAAGCCTGCTCGGCAGGCGTCGGCGGAGCGGGCCGCTGCGGCGGCGATGGTGGCCGAGGCGAAGGCGCGCGGGCTGGCGTTGACCGGCCCGGACGGCCTGTTGAAGCTCTTTACCAAGAATGTTCTGGAAACGGCGCTGAACGAGGAGATGACCGAGCACCTCGGGCACGACAAGAACCGGGCCGACCCCGGCCGGGAATCCACCAACGTGCGGAACGGGTCCCGCTCGAAGACGGTTCTCTCGGATGCCGCGGGTGACGTGGAGATCGACGTTCCGAGAGACAGGGCCAGCACTTTCGAGCCGCAGATCGTGAAGAAGCGTCAGCGGCGCCTCACAGATGTCGACGAGGTCGTACTGTCGCTGTATGCGAAAGGGATGACGACCGGGGAGGTTTCCGCACATTTCGCTGACATCTATGGGGCGTCAGTATCGAAGGAGACGGTCTCGCGGATCACCGACAAGGTCGTCGCCGAGATGAATGACTGGGTTGGTCGGCCGTTGGATTCGGTGTACGCCGCGGTGTTCATCGACGCTGTCCACGTCAAGGTCCGGGACGGGCAGGTCGCCAACCGGCCGGTCTACGCAGCCATCGGCGTCACCGTGGACGGCTGCAAGGACGTGCTGGGGCTGTGGATGGGCGTCGGCAGTGAGGGCGCGAAGTTCTGGATGAGCGTGCTGGTCGACCTGAAGAACCGCGGCGTGCGTGACGTGCTGTTCCTGGTCTGCGACGGCCTCAAAGGACTCCCGGAGGTCGTGGCCAACGTGTGGCCGCAAACCATTGTCCAAACCTGCGTCGTGCACCTGATCCGAAACACTTTCCGGCTGGTGGGTCGACAGGACTGGGACGCGGTGAAGCGCGACATCAAACCAATCTATGCCGCGCCCAACCCGAATGCAGCACTTATCGCTATGGATGAGCTCGACGAGAAATGGGGCCGTAAGTACGCGGCGATGATCCGGCTATGGCGCAACGCGTGGGAAGAGTTCGTGCCGTTCTTGGACTACGACGTCGAGATTCGAAGGGTGATCTGCTCTACGAATGCGATCGAATCGCTTAACGCCCGCTACCGGCGCGCGGTGCGGGCGCGTGGTCATTTCCCCACTGAGCAGGCTGCGATGAAATGCTTGTATCTTGTGACTCGCAGCCTGGACCCGACCGGGACGGGCCGCACGAGGTGGACGATGCGTTGGAAGCCCGTGATCAACGCGTTCGCCATCACGTTCGGTGACCGCTGGCCGGGAGCCGAGACCTACTGAGCAACGACGCCGAAACACCGATCACGAGACAGGCCCGTCTTCGTCGTCGGTAGTGGCTTTCGCGGGCTCGGTGTTGGTGACGGCGACGCCAGGTCGACCAGGCCCAGCCCACGGTGCGGGCGGGGATGTGGATCAGAGATGCCAGGAGACGTCGGATCTCGGCGAGGGTGAGCGGGATGAGCCCGCTGCCAGGTCTTTTGGGGCGATCGCCGCGGTGACCGAGAGGTAGGCGTGGGCGAGCATGGCCAGGGTGATGTGGCGGTACCAGGCGTCGTAACGCCGCACCTGGTACTGGTCGAGCCCGACCTCGTTCTTCGCGGTCTGGAAGCACTCCTCGATCGCCCACCGGGCGCCGGCGACCCGGATGAGGTCGTCGTCACTGGTGCCGGGCGGGCCTGCGCACAGGTAGTAGGCCAACTCCGGCTCGTCACCGGCGGCGATCTGGGTGTCGGTGAGGATCTGACGGCGCACCAGCAGCCAGCGCCCCCACCCGGCGGGCGCCTCCGGTGGCGGAGACAGGCTGGCCACGGCCCAGTCGTAGAGCCGCTCACCCTTCGCCCCGTCCCCCGCCGAGCGGCGCTTCCACGCCTGCTCCGGCGCGCGAGCGACCAGGTCGTCGGCGCGTCGTGACCCGGCCAGCCCGGCGATGTCAGCCTCGAGCGAGAGCGGGATCGACTGACTGCGGGGCACGGCGACGACGTAGCCGATCCGGCGCTTCTCGCACCAGGAGCGGAACTTGTAGTCCTGACCGTAGGCCTCGTCCGCAGCCACCCACGACGCCGGGACACCAGCGTCGAGGGCCCGGCCGAGCATCTGCTTGGCCAGCACGGTCTTGGTGGCGAACTCGACCTCGTCGGGCACCGCCGCAGCCCGGCAACGTTCCCGATCACCGGTCCACGACCTGGGCAGGTAAAGCTCACGATCGATCAACGTGCGGCCCCTGCCGCTGGCATAGGCGCAGAACACCCCGAGCTGGCAGTTCTCCACCCGGCCCGCAGTGCCGGAGTACTGGCGCTGCACCCCGGCCGACTTGGCCCCCTTCTTCAGGAACCCGGTCTCGTCGACGATCAGCACCCCGCCGGGCTCGCCGAGGTGTTCTGTGACGTAGTCCCGCAGGTCATCGCGCATCCCGTCGGCGTCCCAAGCCGCCGAGTTGAGCAGCCGCTGCATCCCGTCCGGCGTCGTGTCACCGGCGACCTCGGCCAGCGTCCACCCGTTCTTCCCGGCCAACGGCGCCAACAATCCACGCACATACGCCCGCGCCCGACGCCGCGGCTCCGTCCGGAAGAACCGCCCCGCCACCAGCCCGAACAACCCGTCCAGGCCGCCGGCCCACGCCTCTAGGTCCTCCTCCACCTGCACAAGATCAAAGCCTAGCGCAGACCCACATCACGAAGTGCGGCTGGAGTACTAGGTCGTCCGGGATGCCCTCGCGCTCGCGGTAGGCGCGGGCGCGTGGGCTGTCCCAGCTGCGGAACACCGCCTCGACCGCGGCGCGCAGCTGGGCGCGCGGGTCGGTCGGTACCGGGGTCCCCGCGGCGTCGAGGACCGCGCGGACGCGGTCGACCTCGGCGCGCAGCGCGGCCTCGGTGCGCTCGGCGGGGGCGGGCCCGATCAGGGCGTGGTCGACCCCGAGCACCGTGGTCGCGAACATGGCGAGGAACCGCCGGTAGCTCTCCCAGGCGAACACCGGGTCACCGGAGACCTCGGCGAGGCCCGCCGTGGTGGCCTCGTCGAGCCCCAGGTTGAGGACGGTGTCGAGCATCCCCGGCATGGACCGTGGGGCGCCGCTGCGCACCGCGAGGAGCAGCGGGTCGGCCGGGTCGCCGAAGCGGCGGCCCAGGCGTTCTTCCAGGGCGGTCAGCTGCCTGGTGATGGCCTCGTCGAGCCCGGCGGGCCATCCCCCGGCGCGATGGGCGGCGCACACGGACAGCCCCAGGGTGAAGCCCGGGGGCACCGGCAGGCCGAGCACCGAGGTCATCTCGGCGAGCCCGGCGCCCTTGCCACCGAGCAGGTCGGCCAGCTCGCGCGGGGGCCGCTCGTGCGGGTGGTCGAAGGCGAACACGGCGGTGGACGCCGCGGTGGCCGTGCTGGTCATCGTCGTCCTCACGGTCTGCGGTGCGGCTCAGTGGCCGTCGGCGGCGCCGCGCTCGCGGCCCAGCGTGCTCATCAGGTCCTGGTGGAGCTCCATCCACACGTCGTGGTAGCTCTCCTGCAGCGGCGCGGCGAACGCCGTCGTCTCGCCGCCGTCGACCCGCTCCCAGGCCGCGGCGAGGTCGCGCGGGTAGCGGCCGAACCGCGGCAGCACCCCCGCGAGCTCGGCGGTCACCTCGACCGCACGCGGGTGCAGGGCACCGAGCTCGTCGACGACACCACGGTCGTAGGTGAGGTCGGAGTGGTCGTTCGGGGTGCCGTCGGGACGGACCTGCCAGCGCGAGCAGATCTCCTTGAACGGCTGGTTGAGCTCCAGGAACCGCGCCTCCGCCCGCTCCACGGCCGCGCGCGCCCCGGACGCGTCCAGCTCGGCGGCCAGCATCCGGGCGTGCTCGGTGCGCCCCTCGGCGGTGAGCGTCCAGCCCGCGACGCGTCCGGTGCGCTCCTTCACCCGGCCGGCCTCCGCGGCCGCGGCGAGGGCGGCGTCGACGGTCACGTGGTCGAGCTCCGTCCAGCGGGCGATCACCGGGGCGGCGACGAAGCCGGACAGTCGCAGCGTGTGCAGGACGAGCAGGTCGGGCGACGTGGTGGTGTCGGCGGTCACGGCGCTTCCTCCGGTTCGTGGTGACGACGGTGTCAAAACGGTGTCGACGAGGTCATGGTGGGGTTCAGGCGGACCGGCTGTGCAGCCCCGGCCCGGCGGCCGGGAGGAGCAGGTGTGGGGTCTCGTTGATGCTGCGCAGCTGGCGGACACCCCCGCTCGAGGCGAGCAACCTGCTGAACGAGGTGTAGTCGAGCTGGACGAACATGCTGCGTCGGCGACCGAGCAGACGGGACAGGAACGCGTTGATCACACCGCCGTGGCAGACGACGGCGACCCGCTGCCCGGGGTTCGCCGCGATGACGTCCTCGAACGCGGCGAGCACGCGCTGCTCGAAGGCCTCCGGGTCGAACCGGTGCTCGCCCCAGACGCCGGACTCGAGCGCCCGCCACTGGGCGGCCCGGTCGGTGCCACTGAGCTCCACGGGCACGTAGGTGTGCGCGCCGCGGTCGAACTCGGCGAGCCGGTCGTCGACGGCGACCGACAGCCCGGTGCGCTCGGCGAGCGGGTGTGCCGTCTGCAGCGCTCGGCGCATCGGGCTGGACACGATGCGGTCGGGGGTCAGCCCGGCCGCCCCGGTCAGCAGTGCGGCCAGCAGGTCCGCCTGGTGGCGGCCCTCCTCGGTGAGACCGGGGTCGGCGCCGGCGACGTGCCCCTGCACGGTCTCCGGACGCCCGTGCCGGACGACGATCAGCTCCACGGTCTGCTCCCGGCGGGCTCCGGGACGAGCGACGCGCGCAGCTCGCCCATCCTGACCTTCCCGGCGTCGCTGCGCGGCGGGGATTCGACGAGACGGACCTCGCGGGGGGTCTTGAACCCGGCGAGGCGGGCGCGGCAGTGCGCGACGAGCCGATCGGCGAGCCCCGTCCGGTCGGCGTCGGCGGCGGGCACGACGACGGCGACGACCCGCTCCCCGAACTCCGGGTCGGGCAGCCCGACGACGGCGGCGTCGGCGACCTCCGGGTGCGGGAGCAGCACGTCCTCGACCTCCCGGGGGTACACGTTGACCCCGCCGGTGATGATCGTGTGGCCGCTGCGGCCGTCGAGGTAGAGGTAGCCGTCGGCGTCGACGTGGCCGAGGTCGCCCGCGGTCCCCCAGCCCGGTGTCGCGGCCAGGTCGGCGGTGCCGTCCGGACGTCGCTGCGGCTCGGCGGCACCGGGCCGGGCGAACCACACCGCGCCGACCTCACCCGGGCCGAGCGGGCGGCCGTCCGCGTCGGCGACGTGCACGGTGCTCCCGGCCGGACGCCCGACCGACCCGGGGCGTTCGCGCCACTCGTGCGGGCCGATGGTGGTGCGCCCGTAGCCCTCCGACGAGCCGTAGTACTCGTGCACGATGGGCCCCCACCAGTCGAGGACCGCACGCTTGGTCTCCGGCGGGCACGGCGCGGCGCCGTGCACCGCGACCCGGTGCGACGACAGGTCGTAGCGGTTCCGGACCTCGTCGGGCAGGCGGAGCAGGCGCACGAACATCGTCGGGACCCACTGGCTGTGGGTGACCCGGTGGCGCTCGATCGCGGCGAGCGCGGCCTCGGGCTCGAAGCGATCCATGAGCACGACGGTGCCGCCGACCTCCTGGACCGACTGCAGGAAGCCGAGCGGGCCCGCGTGGTGGGCCGGCCCGGCGACGAGCAGCACGTCGGGGGCCTCACCCGGGCCGGTGGGCTCGGTGCGGAACCCGAGGCTGCGCATGAGGGCGGCCGAGCGGACCGGTCCGTCGGCCGGGTGGCCGCCCGTGGGGGCCACCCGGAAGGGCTTGGGACGGCCGGTGGTGCCCGAGCTCCAGAGGATCCGGCCGCCGGTGGTCTCGGCGTCGCGCGGGAGCCGGGGTGCGGCGGCCACCGCGGCGTCGTGGCCGGTCCAGCCCGACGGCACGTCCGGGCCGATGACCAGCCGGACCGCGGGCACCGGGACGCCCGCGCGGGCCAGCGCGCCGTCCAGCGCCGTCGCGATCCCGGCCCCGCCCGCGACGACGGCGGCGGGGCGGGCGTCCTCCGTCATCGGGACGAGCTCGGCGGCGGACAGGTGCCGGTTGACCGCGGCGAGGTGGAGCCCGCTGCGCCGGGCGGCCCAGAACACCTCGCCCCAGCGGACGTCGTTGCCACAGGCGATCAGCAGGGTGTCGCCCGGGCGCAGGCCGGCCGCGTGCAGGAGACCCGCGAGCCGGGCGCTGCGGTCGTCGAGCGCGGCGTAGGTGACCGCGTCACCGCTGCCCGCCACGACGAGGGCGGTCCGGTCGGGCACCGTGACCGCGAACGATGCGGGGTACACGCTTCCTCCGCTCAGTTTTGCAATGTTCGTTCACATTACGACGAGCCGAAGGTACCGCGTGGGGCGTGCCCGGACAAGCTCCGGCCGGTCCGGACACGCGTCGACGCCCGGCCATGATGCGACCAAGCAGTCATCGGGTCGACCGGGGTGGGTCAGGACCCGGCGGGCGGGCCCTCGGCGAGGATCGGGATGGAGCGGTGCCAGACCTCGGCGACGCCGCGGGCGAGCCGCTGCAGCTCCTCGGGGCGCGGGGCCCGTTCGGCCAGGCCGATGTGCACGTAGGCCATCTGCTCGACGGCCGAGCCGAGCACGTCGGCCAGCAGCCCGAAGTCGGTCTCCGCAATGCGTCCGGCGGCGTGCAGGCGACGCAGCCAGCCCGCGGTCCGTTCGACGAACGACGCGCGCTGGCGCAGCCAGAGCTCGGTGAAGCCCTCGTCGGACCGGATGGCCGCGGCCTCCCGCATGACCCGCAGCAGGTGCCGGTTGCGGGTGTAGGAGACCAGGTAGGCCGAGGTGAGCTCCTCCATCGTCGCCAGGTCCAGGCGGTCGCCGACGGTGCTGCGCCGGCTGGACTCGACGAGCGAGTCCAGGCCCGGCCGCAGCGCCTCCAGGAAGATCTCGTCCTTGCTGGTGAAGTGCCGGTAGAAGTTCCCCTGCGAGACCCCGGCCCGGTAGACGATGTCGGAGATCCGGGTACTGGTGTAGCCGTACTCGGCGAAGCAGTCGGCGGCGGCGTCGATGAGCTGCCGGCGGGTCCGCATGCCCCGGGCGTTCTTGCCCCGGACCTGGCGCTGTGGGGCCTCCGGCGCGTCCTGCTGCGCGCTGTCCTGCTCGGCCACCCGACCTCCGGCCCCCTGTCGCGCCGCCCTGTACGCGGGCGCGAATGCGATAGTCGCGTCACTGTACCCACCGGGGCGGAGCCCCGGGGCGTGCGGCGGTCACCCGAGCAGGGAGACGAGCTCCACGTACTCGTCGATCCCGAACCGGCCCAGCTCCCGGCCCAGACCGGACCGACCCAGACCGCCGAAGGGCGCGTCGAGGCCGTCGCGGGTGCGGACGCCGTTGACCTTGACCTGGCCGGCCCGGATGCGACGCCCGACCGCGCGGGCCCGGTCCGGGTCACCCGACCAGACACCCGCGGCCAGGCCGTACTCGGTGTCGTTGGCCAGGCGGACCGCGTCGTCGTCGCCGCGGTGGGTGAGCACCGCGAGGACCGGGCCGAACACCTCCTCCCTGGCCAGCGCGGACCCCGGGTCGACGCCGGTGAACACGGTCGGGCGGTGGTAGTGCCCCTCGGGCAGGTCGGGGTCGGGCTCGCTGCCGCCGACGAGCAGGCGGGCACCGTCGGCACGCGCCCGGTCGACGTGCCCGCGCACCGATCGCAGTTGCCGTTCGCTCACCAGCGGGCCGAGATCGGTCCCGGCGTCCCAGGGGTCGCCGACCGTCAGCGCCCGGACCGCGGTGACGAGCAGGTCGCAGACCTCGTCGTGCCGGTGCGCGGGCACGAGTAGCCGGGTGAGGGCGTTGCAGGCCTGCCCGGAGTTGAAGAACGCCTGCGCCACGGCCGCAGGCACCGCCCGGTCGAACGGGGCGTCGTCGAGGAGCACGTTGGCCGACTTGCCTCCGAGCTCGAGACAGACCCGGGTGATGCCGGGCGCGGCGAGCTCGGCGACCCGGGCACCGGACGGGCCGCTGCCGGTCAGCGAGACGACCGCGACCCGTGGATCGCGCACCAGCGCCTCGCCGACCACCGGCCCCGTGCCGGTGACGAGGTTCAGCACACCCGGCGGGACTCCCGCCTCCTCGGCCAGTCCGACCAGGGCGAACGCGGTCAGGGGCGCCACCTCGCTGGGCTTGAGCACCACGGTGCAGCCCGCGACCAGTGCGGGCCCGACCTTCGCCGCGATCTGGTGCAGGGGCATGTTCCACGGCGTGATAGCGACGACCACCCCGGCCGGGACCCGCAGCACCTCGCCCGCGGCGACCGGCTCGGACCACGGGTGGGACAGCGCCGCGTCGGCGGTCAGGTGCAGCACCCTGGCGGGCACCGCGACCTGTGCGGGCCCGGCCAGGTGGTACGGCATCCCGACCTCGGTGGTGACGACACCGGCCAGGTCGTCGGTGTGCGCGGCGAGCAGGTCCCCGAGGGTGCGGACGATCTCCGCGCGGCGGGCCACCGGGGTGTCGGCCCACGCGGGGCCGGCCGCGACGGCGACGGTCACGGCGCGCCCCGCGTCCTCGGCGGTGCCCCCGCCGACGTGGGCGACGGTCGCGCCGGTGGCGGGGGACCCGACAGCGATCGGCGCCCCGCCGGCCTCGACCCACTCGCCGCCGATGCGGTGGCAGAGCCGGTCGACGACCAGGTGCGCACCCGGCCGGATGCCCGGGGCCGCGGTCATCCCTGCGTCACCCGCACGGGCAGCCGCTTGATCCCGTGGAACCAGTTGGACAGCAGGCGGTCGGGCTCGGCGAGCGGCTCGATCCGGATCCCGCGGGCCAGGACCTGCTCGTAGAAGACCCGGGTCTCCATCCGCGCCAGGTGGGCCCCCAGGCAGTAGTGCGGGCCCGCGCCGAACCCGAGGTGCCGGTTCGGCGTGCGGTCCAGGCGGAACTCCTCCGGGGCGTCGAACACCCGCTCGTCGCGGTTGGCGGCGGCGAACCACAGCACGAGCTTCTCCCCGGCCCGCACGGTCTGCCCGTGCAGCTCGACGTCCTCGGTGGCGGTGCGGCGCATGTGCACCACCGGGGACACCCAGCGGACCATCTCCTCGATCCCCGACCGCAGCAGCGGTGCGCCGCCGGCACGCAGCTCGTCCCACCGCCCGTGTTCCGACAGCGCCGCGACCGAGCCGGAGAGCAGGTTGCGGGTGGTCTCGTTCCCGGCAACGGTCAGCACCATGTAGTACGGGTTGAGCCACTCCTGGGTGAGCGGCTCCCCCTTCGGCATGGCCCGGGTCAGCGTGCTGACGATGTCGTCGGCCGGGCAGGCCCGTCGCCGCTCGGTGAGGTCGGCGTAGTACGCGAACAGCTCGTCGCGCGCCCGCGCCGCCGTCTCCGGGCCCGCGGAGTACTCCGGGTCCTCGCTGGAGGACTCGTTGGTCCAGCGCAGCAGCAGGTCCGCGTCCTCGACCTGCACCCCCAGCATCGGCGCGAACACCAGCAGGGGCAGCCGCGAGGCGATGACCTTGACGAAGTCGAACTCGCCGAGCTCGAGCGCCTCGTCGAGCAGCGCGCCGGTGACCTCCTCGACACGTGCCGCCAGCCGCTCCACCGCCCGCGGGGTGAAGGTGGAGGTCAGGACCCGGCGGAACGGCACGTGGTCGGGGGCGTCCATGTTGTGGATCTGGCGCGGGCCGTTCCCCTCGGCACGCCGGTCCGGGATCTGGGTGCCCTGGCCGTTGCCGAAACGGTCGGCGTCCTTGGCGACGGCCTCGACGTCGGCGTACCGGGTCACCGACCAGAACCCCTCCCCCTCGCCGGGGCCGGGGTTCCAGTGCAACGGGGCCCCGTCGCGCAGGACGCGGAACATCTCCGGGTCCCGTCCGGCGGCGAACACGCCCGCGTCGAGCAGGTCGACGCCGCGCACCCCACCGACGGGGCACTCTGTCGAGGCGGCCATGGCGATCTCCATCCCGTACCGACGTCCGGTCCGACTGTGGACCAGTTTTGCGAACGAGACTATACATAAACTCCGAGCCCGCGGAAGCCCGCCGATCGCATCCGCCACGACCTCGAGGAGCCCCATGACCACCGACCCGACCGGTGTCCGCCGGTTCGTCGTCACCGGTGCCGGATCGGGCATCGGCGCGGCGCTCACCGACCGGCTCGTCACGTCCGGGCACGAGGTCGTCGCCCTCGACCGCGCGGTCTCCGGGGTCCCGGACGGAGCCGAGCCGCTCGTCTGCGACCGCACCGACCCGGCCGCGGTCGAGGCGGCGGTGGCGGCGGTCCGCGCCACGGGCCCGCTGCACGGGGTGGCCGCCGTCGCGGGGGTGCCCGGGAGCGTCCCGCCGCCGGTCGTGCACGCGGTCAACGTGGTCGGGCTCCGCCGGGTGGTCGGGGCACTGGCGCCGCTGCTAGCCCCCGGCTCCGCGGTGGTGCTGCTGTCGTCGATGGCCGGGTACCGGGGCACCGCGACCCCGGACGAGCTCGACCGCTACCTCACACTTGGCGACGACGACCTGCAGGCCGCGCTGGAGGCCACCGCACTCGACGGTCCCGGCGCGTACCAGCTGTCCAAGCAGGTGGTCCACGCCCTCGCCGCCGACTTGGCGGCGACGCTGCACCCACGCGGTGTCCGGGCGGTGAGCGTCAGCCCCGGCCCGGTCGAGACCCCGATCCTGGCCGACTTCCGGGCGACGATGCCCACCCTCGACGAGGCGAGCCGGCTGGTCGGGCGCAACGCGCGCGCCGAGGAGGTGGCCGCCGTCGTCGAGTTCGTGCTGTCGCCCGCGGCCTCCTGGCTGAACGGGATCGACCTGCGCCTCGACGGGGGGCTCACCGCCCTGCGGGCGCGCGCCGTCCGCTGAGGTGACGCGCCGTCGCCGGACGCGATGCACCTGGCGGTGGGACGCCGCTCAGCCCACCGGCCTCGGCTCACGGCCGAGCCGCAGGCGCACCCGCGCCGCGTCGAGCAGCGGTGAGGCGAGCCCTCGGCGTCGGGCGAGGGCCGCGAGCTCGTCGAGAACCTCGACCTCCACCGGTCGCCCGGCCCACAGCTCGCGGGTCATCGACGGCACGAACCCCGAGCTCGGATCGGAGAGACCGCGCACGAGCGCTGCGGGGTCGCCGGCGTGGCCGTCGGCCCCGGCGACGGCGGAGACCTCGGTGACCACGGCGTCGACGAGGCCCGGTCCACCCGGGGCCGCCGCGACGTCCCCCACCCGAGCGCCGCCCAGGCACGTCAGCACCGTGCTCGCGGCGATGAAGACCCACTTCGCCCACATCGCGGATCGGATGTCCTCGACGACGCGCACCGCGATCCCGTCCACGGAGAGTTCGCGGCGGACCGCCTCGACCGCGGGGTTCTCACCCGGAGCTCCCGGACGTCCGAGCTCCAGCGTGGCGCCGACCGCCTGTTCGACGATCACGCCGTGCGGCAGCAGGGTGGCCGCCAGCCGGGCGGTCGCCCCGAGCACCGCTCCGGCACCGAAGGCGTCGACCAGCGTGTCCAGGTGCGCCATCCCGTTGAGCAGCGGCACGACCTGGGTGTGCGGTCCCACCGCGGCGGCGACGTCCTTCACTGCGTCCGGCAGCGCGTTGCCGCACACCGCCACGACGACCAGGTCGCACGGGGAGCGCAGCTCGTCAGCGGTCACCACGGACGGGAGCAGGTGGGAGTGGGTCACCCCGTCGACCCCGCGGATCTGCAGCCCCTCGAGGGACAGTCGGTCGGCGGTGGCCGGGCGGGCCAGGAAGGTGACCTCGCGGCCCGCGGCGAGCAGACGCGCGCCGAGGTAGCCGCCGGTCGCACCGGCGCCGAGCACCAGGGTCCTCATCGGCGTCGTCACGCCCGGGACGGAGCGACGGCGGAGCCCCGCTCGTCGCCGGTCTGGACGGGCACCCCGACGAGCGAGCCGTACTCGGTCCAGGACCCGTCGTAGTTCTTCACCTCGGGGTGGTCGAGGAGCTCGTGCAGGGCGAACCAGGTGTGCGAGGAGCGCTCGCCGATGCGGCAGTAGGTGATGACCCTGGTGTCGCGGTCGACGCCCGCACCCCCGTAGAGCGCCCGCAAGTCGTCGTCGGACCTGAACGTGCCGTCCTCGGCGACCGCGCGGCTCCACGGGATGTTCACCGCCCCCGGGATGTGCCCGCCACGTTGGGCCTGCTCCTGGGGGAGGTGCGCGGGGGCCAAGAGCCGACCCGCGTACTCCTCGGGCGAACGGATGTCGATCAGCGACGCCGTTCCGATCGCGTCGACGACCTCGTCGCGGAAGGCTCGGATCGAGCGGTCTCGCTCACGCGCGGTGTAGGTCGTCCGCGGGCGCGCCGGCACGGCGGTGTCGAGCCTGCGGCCGTCGAGCTCCCACTTCTTGCGGCCACCGTCGAGCAGTCTCACCGCCGGGTGGCCGTAGAGCGTGAAGTACCAGTAGGCGTAGGCGGCGAACCAGTTGTTGTTGCCGCCGTAGAGCACCACCGTGTCGTCGTTCGCGATTCCCTTGGTCGAGAGCAGCGCCTCGAAGCCGGCCCGGTCGACGACGTCGCGACGGACCTGGTCCTGCAGCTCGGTCCTCCAGTCGATCCGGACGGCACCGGGGATGTGCCCGCCGTCGTAGGCGGTGGTGTCCTCGTCGACCTCGACGAACACCACACCAGGTGTGCCGAGGTTCTCCTCCGCCCAGTCGGCGGTGATCAGGGCGTCCTGGCGGCTCATGGCTCAGCTCCACTCGTATCGACGTAAACACACAGCTGTAGCTTACGTCTACAGTGAGGCGGACGTAAGCCCATGGCAGCGGATTCTCCGCTTGGATGCGAGGTATACGACGCATACATTCCCTACTCGCCTACGTCGTAGTGGGTGAGCTGCGCTAGACTCGTGCCATGCCCTGGACCGCCACGTCGCGTTACGACACCGCCGTCGCCGACGGCGGCCTGGCCCTGGTACAGGACCTGCTGAACACCATCCCGGCAGGTCGCCCTCGCCAGCCGGATCTGCTCGGGGAGCTCGACAGCGCGCGGACCTGGCTCGACTCGGCACTGTCGGACTGGACCGCGACCACCGACCGGTCCCTGCCGTCGGCGGTGCTCGACGACCGGGGCCTGGAGGAGCTGCAGGCACTGCGCGCCGACCTGCGGGCCGTGGTCTCCGCACCGGATCGGGGTCAGGGCGCGGCCGAGGACGAGTACCTGCGCAGCGCGTCGGTCGGCCTGGTGCTGGCCGCCGACGGCTCGGTGGTCCTGCGCCCGCGTGGGCAGGGGTGGCGCACCGTGGTGGGCCAGTTCCTCATCGAGGTGCTCGAAGCCCAGCGCGCCGACAGCTGGCGCCGGCTCAAGACCTGCCGCAACGAACGGTGTGCGGTCGCGTTCTACGACCGGTCCCGCAACAACAGCGGCGCCTGGCACGACGTGCGGGTCTGTGGGAACGCGGTGAACCTGCGCGCCTCCAGGGCACGGCGGCGCGCGGCGCTGGAGGCGGCCGACGCCGAGCACGGCTGACGGCACGCCCCCGGCCGTCGGCACCCGCGCGGCATCCGGGCCACCGGCTCCCGGTGGCCGTCAGCCCTCGGTGTGCACCGAGCCCGACGGCGACCAGGCGTCGTTCTCGATCGGGCTGAAGGTGGTGTCGTGCTCGTCGAGCCGGCGCATCCGCCCGCCGCGGCCGCGGAGCACGGCGTCGTCGAGCGGCGTGGTGAAGACGTTCTCGACCAGCGTGTACTCGGCGGCGAGGCGGCCCACGGGCGCCAGCGCCGCGGTGTCGACCCGGCCGCGGTCGAGGTACAGGTCGTCACGCAGGTGCACCCGTTCCACGACACCCCACACGACGTGGTCGTCGAGGTCGCCGACCGGGATGATCCGGTCGACGCGACATTCGAAGTGGATGGGGGCGTCGCGGCCCCGGGGGGCCGCCACGACCTCCGACGGTGCCTTGGCGAGTCCGACGGCCTCGAACTCGTCCACCTCTGGGGCGAATTCGTGGGCGGTGCGGTGCATCTGGTGGGCCTGGGGCAGGGAGACCAGATTGGTGACGAACTCGCTGGTGTCGCGGATGTTGGGGAGGGTGTCCTTGAGCTCACCGGTGCTGCGGGGCTGCATGGTCAGCGACACCATCGGCGGCCTGCGCCCGACGGCGGTGAAGAAGGAGATGGGCGCGAGGTTGGCGACGCCGTCGGTCGAGACGGTGCTGACCCACGCGATCGCCCGGGGCACGATGCTGCCGATGAGCAGCTTGTAGGCCTCGGTGGCGTCCAGCTCGGCGGTGTCGATGATCGTGTTCGGGTCTCCGTCGGGAATGCGGCGCGGGCGGAGCCCCAGAGCGCGCCGGGGTTGATCCGGTCCGGGTGCCGGGTGCGCATGGCGTGGTAGAGCTCGAGCGCGCTGCCGCTGGTGTCGAGCAGGTCCTCGAAGTCGTCGAGGTAGGCGAGCGTGGCGTCGATCGCGGACGGGTCTCCGGTGCTCCCCGGACGTTGGTGCCCGGCCACGACCGTCCGCGGCTCCAGGTCGCGGATCGTCCGGAGCGCCGCGCGCCAGGCCGCGCGCCCGGTCGCGTCGGACTCGGCGAGGTAGAGGTGGACGTCGTCGTAGACGGCGTCGCCGGCGACGACCAGGCCGAGGGAGGGCACGTGCAGGGCGCTGGTGCCGTCGGTGTCGGTGTGCCCGAGCGGGACGGCGATCAGCTCGTGGCCCCCGAGGACGAGGACCCGGCCCTCCATCGGATCCGGGGGTACCCGCTTGTCGGGCATCTGACCGCCGGGGAAACGGGGCTCCCAGAACGCGGCGACCTGTTCCGGGGTCCGTGCCCTGGCGCGGGCGGCGACCTCGGGCAGCGCGAGGACGCGGGCGGTGGGGAAGTGCTCGAGCAGCGCTGCGCTGCCGAACCAGTGGTCGCCGTGGGCGTGGGTGACGTAGATCGTCGTCAGTTCCCGGCGCCAGGCGAGGACGCGCTCGACGACCGACTCCGCCTGGGCGGCGGTCAACGGCGGGTCCACCAGGACGGCCTCGTGCTCGCTGCCGATGAGCGTGGTGGCGATGGGCGACCGGACCCGGACGTCGAGGTCGGGCGGCAGGTCGGTGATCGCGGTGGGGATCGACGGGCTGACATGGACGTCGATGTGCAGGAGATCGGTCGTCGTCAGCGTCCCTCGAACGACATCGCCGGGCGCGGGCGGCCGGCGTGCAGTGCCTCGACGGCGGTGGGGATCGCCATCCGGGTGTCGGCGCTGTCGAACAGCGGGATCGCGACGTCGACGATCGCCTCGTCGGCCGCGGCGACGCCGCCCACGGCCCAGGTCCGCAGGAGGCTCTTGTGGGCCGCATGGGCGAGCGTGGGACCGGCGGCGAACCGGGCGGCGAGCGCGGCGGCCTCGTCGTGGAGGGTCTCGTCGTCCACCACCCGGTCGACGACGCCGTACCGCTCCATATCCGCGGCGGGGACCTGCTCGGAGGTCAGCGCCCAGCGCATCGCCCGGGAGCGGCCGGCGCGCTCGGCGATGCGGTAGACCCCGCCGAGCAGGGTGACGATGGCGATCGACTGTTCCGGGTGACCGAACCGGGCGGTGCGGCCGGCGACGATCAGGTCGGCGCGGACGGCAAGCTCGAGCCCGCCGCCGAAGCACAGGCCCTGCACCGCGGCGACCGTGGGGAGCGGAAGGCGTTCGAAGCGGTTGAACGTCTGCAGGAAGTGCTCGAAGTGCGCGCGCATCTCACGGCGTCCCCAGTGGGGCCAGGGCTCGATGTCGCCACCGAAGCTGAAGTCGGGACCCTCGGCGCGCAGGACCACGGCGCGGGCGTCGCCGGCGGCGATCTCGGTGAGCGCGGCGTCGAGCTCGTCGACCATGGTGGTGCCGATGCGGTTCTGAGGCGGGTTGTGCAGCACCAGCGTCGCGACGCCGTCGGTGGTGGTGACGGACACGTGGGACATCGTCAGTCCTTCCGGGGAGCGAGATGGTCGGCGAGCCAGGTGCGGGCGGCGCCGCACTCGGCGTCGAACCCGGCGAGGTAGGGGTCGAAGTGGCCGCCGGGGACCAGCACCAGACGCTTGGGTTCCCGCGCGCGTTCGTAGGCCGCCAGGGCCGTGTCGGTGAGGGTGACGGTGTCGTGGGTGGCGACGACCATCAGCAGGGGCGTCGGGCTGACCCGGTCGACGTACACGCCGGGCTCGTAGGTGGTGGCGGCGAGCGTGGAACGGACCGTCACCTCGTTGGCCCAGACCCCGTCGGGCACGTCCTGCAGGTAGAACGCCACGGCGTCGGGGGGCGCGGTAGGAGGCCGGCGTGTCGGGGTCGGTCGAGACGATCGCGCGGCGCGCCGCCGGCCGTCCTGCCGCACGGGCGCGTTCGTCGTCGAGCAGGCCGGCGTGGAAGGCGGGGAGGTCCTCCTGCCGGCCCCGGCGACGGGTCTGCTCGGCCCCGCTGATGGTGGGGACCTGTGCGACCACCGCGCGGAGCCGGGGGTCGGTCGCCCCGAGGACCAGGGCGTGCCCGCCGGCGTAGCTGGTGCCCCAGAGTCCGAGGCGGTCGGCGTCGACCTCGGGGCGGGACTCGAGGAAGGACAGGGCCCGTCGCCAGTCGGCGATCTGGGTCCAGGGGTCGACGTCCTGGCGGGGTACCCCGCCGCTGGCACCGAAGCCGCGGTGGTCGTGCAGCAGGACGGCGTGGCCGTCGGCGGCGAAGGCCTCGGCGAACCGCTCGATGCCGTGGTGGCGGGTGCCGGCGTATCCGTGGGCCATCGAGATCGCCGAGTGCGGCCCGGGTCCGTCGGGCAGGTGGAGCCAGGCCCGCAGCACGGTGCCGTCGTCGGCGGTGAACTCGACGTCCTCGCGCCGGAACCCGTTGCCGGTGCTCATGCGCGGTGGAATCGGTCGCGCTCGATGCGGCCCTCGAGGCGCCGGCCGAGCTCGTCGGAGAACCGCAGTGCGCCGTCGAGGGGCCGGTGGTGGATGGCGATCTCGACGTGTCGGCCGTCCTCGTCGGCCACCAGCCGCGTGACGCCGCTGACCTCGGTCCCGTCGTGCAGCGTGGCGTCCCACTCGAGGTAGGTCCGCGCACCGTGGCGTGCCTCGTGGGTGAACACCAGGGACGTGTAGATGCCGCTCGCCGCACCCATCACCGCCGCGACGTCGTCGCGGCCCTCGACCGGTGTCCGCAGCACCGAGGCACGCAACACCACGTCCGGTGCGAGCGCCTCGGTGAAGGCGGTCGCGCTGTGCCGCGCGCAAGCCCTCGTCCAGCCCTGCTCGGACACTCCGTGGGCGGTGTTGCCGCCCCCGCTCCCCCGGGTCGGGCCGGAGACGCGGTCCACGAGCTCGTCGAGGTGGGCCGCCACCGTCCCGGGGCGCTCGACGTGGGGCGAGTGGCCCGCGTCGGCCACGGTGGCCGTCGACGCGTGCGGGAACCGCGCCAGGACGCGGGCGTCGAGGAGCTCGGCGGTGATGAACGGATCCCGTCCGCCGCGCAGGACGACGACGGGAGCGGTGACCTCCGACGGTGCCGCGCCCGCAGGGTCGCCGTCGTTCCACGCGTCGACTGTGGCCGAGCACGCCTCGGCAGTGATCCGCTTCCCGGCCGCGGCGAGCCGGTCGAGCTCCGCCGGGGGGAACGCGTCGGAGAGCCGGCTGCGCACGGCGCGCTGCGCGTCGACGTCGCCGCCGAGGGCCTTGAACGGCGCCAGGGCGTCGGCCGGGAGCCGGGTACCGGCGAGCGGGACCGGTGCGACGAGGACCAACCCGGCGACACGGTCCGGCCGCTGCGTCGCGACGAGCTCGACGATCTGGGCCCCGAGGCTCTGGCCCACCAGGACCAGGGCGCCGGTCGTGCTGTCGACGAGGTCGACGACGTCGGACGTGTGCCGGGCGAGTGTGTAGGGCCCGGCCGCGTCAGGACGTCCGGCCATGCCTGCCAGCTCGGCGACGACGGTGGGCGATCGGCGCGTCCGGGAGTCGAGCACGGGATCCCACACCGCGCCGTCGTCGAGGAAGCCGTGCACGACGAGCGTGGTCACGGACGTGGTCTGCGTCATCGCCGAACCTCGTTCCGGTGGTTGAGGTGGTCCGGACCGACCACCCTCGTCGCTCAACATAGTCTTTCCTGTTTCGACTATGTCAAGCGTCCTCACCCATCGCGCCCCCTGCGAACGCGGGCGATGGAGGGGCGGACAGACGGGTCCAATCGCCGCCTCCCCCCGTCGACCGAGGTCGCCGACGCCGACCGCCACCCGCTGCTGCTGGCACCAGTACCTCGCTGTCCGCCGCACAGGCGCCGCTTGACCCGGCCGGCACGACGGGACACGATACGGACCGATCGGTCCAGGACCGATCGGTCCACCGGAGGAGAGCCATGAGAGACGCAGTCATCATCGAAACGGTCAGAACCCCCTGACCAAGGGCAAGGCCGACGGTGCCTACGCCGGGGTGCACCCGGTGGAGCTGCATGCACACGTACTACGGGCGCTGGTCGATCGCGCACAGCTCGATCCGGCGGAGATCGACGACGTCGTCGGCGGAGCCGTCGGGCAGGTGGGCGAGCAGAGCGGCAACACGACCCGGTTCGCCACGCTCGCCGCGGGGTTCCCCGAATCGGTGCCGGGCACCACCGTGGACCGGCAGTGCGGGTCGAGCCAGCAGGCCCTGTCGTTCGCCGCACAGGGTGTCGTCGCCGGTGCGTACGACATCGCGATCGCGTCCGGGGTGGAGTCGATGTCCCGCATCCCGATCGGCAGCCAGACCCGCGTCGACGGAGTCGCCCAGGACGTGTCCGGGCCGTCGGTCGCCGCCCGCTACGCACCGGGACTGATCCCTCAGGGTGTGAGTGCCGAGCTCATCGCCCGCCGGTGGGGGTTCTCGCGCAGCCAGCTCGACGAGTTCGCCCTGACCAGCCACCAGCGGGCCGCCGCGGCCTGGGCCGACGGGCGGTTCGCCCGCGAGGTCGTCCCGCTCAAGACCACCGGCCCCGACGGGACCGTCGGTCAGCTGGAGACCGACGAGACGATCCGGCCGGGCACGACGGCCGAGGCGCTCGCCGCGCTGCGCACCCCTTTCGCCGACCCGCGGTGGACCGAGCGCTTCGGCGCCATCGACTGGACCGTCACAGCCGGCAACGCCAGCCCGTACAACGACGGCGCCGCCGCGCTGCTCGTCACCACCTCCGAGATCGCCGCCGCGCACGGCTGGACCCCACGGGCCCGCGTCCACACCGCGACCGTCACCGGCGACGACCCGGTCCACATGCTCACCGGCATCATCCCGGCGACGGCGAAGGTGCTCGCGCGCGCCGGGCTCTCGCTGGACGACATCGACGCCTTCGAGGTCAACGAGGCGTTCGCCTCGGTCGTGCTGGCCTGGCTCGCCGAGACCGGCGCGGATCCCGCGAAGGTCAACGTGAACGGCGGCGCGATCTCCATCGGCCACCCGCTCGGGGCCAGCGGCGCCCGGCTGGCCACGACCCTGGTCGGGGTGCTCGAGCAGACCGGCGGGCGCTACGGCCTGCAGACCATGTGCGAAGCCGGTGGCACCGCGAACGCCACCATCGTCGAGCGGATCGTCCGATGATCGTCTCCGGGGCCAACGCGCTGGTCACCGGCGCCAACCGTGGCCTGGGCGCGGCGCTGGTCACCGAGCTGCTCGCCCGCGGAGCGGGCACGGTCTACGCCGCCACCCGCGACCCGCGCGGTCTGCGGCCCGAGGATCCCCGGGTGGTCCCGCTGCGCCTCGACGTCACCGACTCCGTGACGATCCACGAGGCCGCGCAGCGCGCCGACGACGTGGACCTCGTCATCAACAACGCCGGGGTCAGCGGGGCGGGATCGCTGCTGCACGCCGATCCCGAACGCGCCCGGGCAGAGATGGAGACCAACTTCTGGGGGCCGGTGGCAGTGACCCGGGCCTTCGCGCCGGCGCTCGCACGCCGGGGTGGCGGCGCCCTGGTGACCGTCCTCTCCGCCCTGTCCTGGGCTGCTCTGCCGTTCGCAGGGTCCTACGCGGCGACCAAGGCGGCCGCGTGGTCGTTCACCAACGGCGCACGGGCCGAGCTGCGGAGCCAGGGCACACAGGTGGTCGGAGTGCACCTGGGGTTCATGGACACGGACATGGTCGCCGACCTCGACGTCGCGAAGGTCGCCGCACCCGAGGTCGCCCGCGCCATCCTCGACGGCGTCGCAGCCGGTGACGAGGAGGTGCTGGTCGACGACCCCAGCCGCGCCCTGAAGGCGGCGCTCGCCGGCTCGCCGGCCGGCCTGGAGATCACTGCCGGGTGACCGCAGGCGCCCGGGCGTCGGACGACGCGCGACCGTCCCCGGGCGCCGAGCCCGCCCGAGCGGCCGGGGTGGCGGCCGGCCCGCGCCCAGACGCCTGCGGCACCGTGGGCGGGGCGCCGGCTCCTGTTCACCAGGAGCGCAGCCATCAGGGACTGTTCCAGCGGCGGACCGGGCCGGAGTACGCCGTTCCCATCCGGATCCGGAGATCGCCGAGCATCTCCGCACAGATCACATCAGACGACATGATCGGGCCCGGCGTACGGATCGAAGGTCAAGATCGATCGCGTCGGCGTTGCACCAACACGACGCTCCCCACAACCGCGGATGCCACCACAATGATGATTACTCGGTTCAGGACGTCGTTCGTCAGGGCGGTGAGACCCACACAAGCGGTCAACCACACGACCAGGAGCGCGGTCAGGTTCGGATCTCGCGGCGCATCGGGCATCGGGGCCCCTTCGGAGATACCGACACCGCTGGCACACCGGCAGATCGGTCGTGTCAGCGCACTCCGGCGGCATCGACCGCAAGGAACGCTCCTCACCGCAGCCGTGGTTCGGTCACGACGATCCCGGCGGCCGACGGGTGCTGAACGACCTGCTCTCCACCCGTACTGCGGAGAGCAGGCTCCGCAATGGCGAGCACCCCGCCCGCGGCGGTCGGCGTCGTGGCGATGACCATGCCGGCGAGGTCGTGCGGACGATTCTCGTCGTCGATGTCTGCATTCGTCGCGGCTGGACCCACGCCCGGGGTTCTTCCTCGTTGCGTCGCGAATGGGATGAAAGCGGTCGACCCGTCCGCCGCGAGCCGGCGAGCAGGACCCGCTCGCACGACGCATGACTCCACGTTGCGCGCCGCAGACTCGAGGATCCGAGCGTTTCCGCTGGTCAGACATGGAGCCGGAGGTCGGGATCGAACCGACGACCTACCGCTTACAAGGCGGTTGCTCTACCACTGAGCTACACCGGCGAGGGACCACAGCCTAACGCCCCGGCACCGTCACGACCCTCCCGCCCGCCCGGCCGACGCCGGGTGTGGGGCCGGGCAGGGCGCCGTCGGCCCGCCCCTAGCCTGGTGCGGACAGCACCGACGG
Source organism: Pseudonocardia sp. HH130629-09 (assembly GCF_001294645.1). Lineage (NCBI taxonomy): Bacteria > Bacillati > Actinomycetota > Actinomycetes > Pseudonocardiales > Pseudonocardiaceae > Pseudonocardia > Pseudonocardia sp. HH130629-09. Next base: position 5,676,382 of record NZ_CP011868.1, on the reverse strand, counting down.
AGGGAGGGACCCGTGGCCGAGGGAACGCCGCCGGCCGACCGGTTCGCGCGGCGGTTGCGCGGCGCGCTGCGGCGTGACGCGAGACGGCTGCTCACCCCGGGTCCGTCGACGGTGCCGATGCTCATGCTCGGCCCGCAGGTCCCCGACGACGCCCGCGTGCAGGAGGTCCTGGACCTCTGCATGCGGATCGGTGAGATCGCGCTGTCCTCCGGCGAGTCGGTCGACGAGGTCACGGCGACCATGCTGCGGCTGGCCAACCTGGCGGGTCTGCCCGCCGTCGACGTGGACATCACGTTCACCTCGATCACCATGTGCTGCCACCGGGGCAACGCCGCGCAGCCGGTGACGACGATGCGGCTGGTCCACTACCGGACGCTCGACCTCTCCCGGCTGGCCGAGACCGAGGAGATCATCCGCGAGGTCGAGGCGGGGCGGCTCGACGTGCGGGCGGCGTCGTCGAAGGTGTCGGAGGTCGTGCGGCATCCGCACCCGTACCCGCGCTGGGTGGCGACGTTCGGCTGGGCCGCGCTGGCCGCGTCGATCGCCCTGCTGCTCGGCGGCGGCCCGCTGACCGCGACGACGGCGTTCGTCACCACCGCGATCATCGACCGGATCGGCCGGGTGCTGGCGCGGCGCGGGGTCGCGGCGTTCTTCCAGCAGGTGGTCGGCGGGTTCCTCGTCACCGCCTCGACGGTGGCCCTGGTGCAGCTGGAGGTGTTCCCGCCGGGCACCCGGGCGTCCTACGTCGTCGCGGCCGGCATCACGGTGCTGCTGTCCGGGCTGAGTGTGGTCTCGACCGTGCAGGACGCGCTGACCGGCTACTACCTGACCGCGGCCGCGCGCATGGTGGAGATCTCGTTGCTGTCGGCGGGGCTGCTGACCGGCGTCGTGCTGGGGCTGCAGCTGGGGCTCGCGATGGGCACCCAGATCGAGGTGTCCGGGGACCTGCCGTCCGGTCCCGGCCAGTTCGGGCTGTCGCTGGTCTCCGGTGCGCTGGCGGCGGCGTTCTACGCGCTCGCCGGGTACGCGCCGCTGCGGTCGTTGCCGATCGCGGGCGCGGTCGGCGCGTCGAGCTGGCTCGTCTACGGCCTGCTCACGCAGAACGCCGGGCTCGGACAGGTGCCGGCGACCGGGGCCGCGGCGCTCGTCGTCGGCCTGGCGGCGGGCCTGCTGCGCCGGGGCACCCAGACCCCGCCGATGGTCGTCACCCTCGCCGGGGTCACACCGCTGCTGCCCGGTCTGGCCGCCTACCGCGGCTTCTACCAGCTGGCGATCGAGGGGCCGTCCGAGGGACTGGTGACGATCACGATCGCGCTGGCCGTCGGGCTGGCGCTGGCCGCGGGCGTCGCCCTGGGGCAGTTCGTGGCCAGCCCGCGCCGCCGCCCGGAGGACCGGCCCGGCGGGGCCGAGAACTCACCCACCGGCGGAGCGGCCGTCGGCTCCCCGGTGTCGGACGGCACGGCCGACGGAGCCGATCCGAAGTAGGGTCGGCCGCGGGGCGAGCGTCGAGGAGGGCATGTGTCCACACGGGAACCGGTGACCGCGGCGGATCTGGTGGTGGTGGCCAATCGGCTCCCCGTGGACCTGGAGCGGCACCCGGACGGCAGCACCACCTGGCGGCGCAGCCCGGGCGGCCTGGTCACGGCGCTGGAGCCGACCCTGCGGGCCCGGGAGGGTGCCTGGGTCGGCTGGCCCGGGGTGCCCGACGCGGAGGTCGAGCCCTTCGCCGAGGACGGCCTGTCGCTGTTCCCGGTGACGCTGACCGCCCAGGAGGTCACCGACTACTACGAGGGCTTCTCCAACGGCACGCTGTGGCCGCTCTACCACGACGTCGTCGCGCCGCCGCAGTTCCACCGGCACTGGTGGCGCGCCTACACCGCGGTGAACCAGCGATTCGCCGAGGAGGTCGCGAAGATCGCCGCGCACGGCGCGACGGTCTGGGTGCAGGACTACCAGCTCCAGCTCGTCCCGGGGAAGCTGCGCGAGCTGCGCCCGGACCTGCGGATCGGCTTCTTCCTGCACATCCCGTTCCCGCCGGTCGAGCTGTTCCGCCAGCTGCCGTGGCGGACCCGGATCATGGAAGGGCTGCTCGGCGCGGACCTGGTCGGTTTCCACACCGACGGCGGCGTCCGCAACTTCCACTGGCTCGCCCAGGAGCTCGCCGGGGCCGTCTCCGAGCGCGACCCCTACGTGCTCCGCCACGGCGGCCGGCGCATCCGGCTCGGCGCCTTCCCGATCTCGATCGACTCGCACCGGCTCGACGAGCTGGCCCGAACCCCCGAGGTGGAGAAGCGCGCCGCGCAGATCCGCGAGGAGCTGGGCAGCCCGCGCAAGATCGTCCTGGGCGTCGACCGGCTCGACTACACCAAGGGCATCGACGTCCGGCTGCGCGCCTTCCACGAGCTCCTGGAGGAGCATCGGGTGACCGTGGACGACGCCGTCATGATCCAGCTGGCGACGCCGTCGCGCGAGCGGGTCGAGCACTACCAGCAGATGCGCGCCGACATCGAGCAGGCCGTCGGGCGGATCAACGGCGAGTTCGCCCGCGTCGGGCACCCGGCGGTGCACTACCTGCACCGCTCGCTGCCGCGCGAGGAGCTGGCCGCGTTCTTCCTCGCCGCCGACGTCATGCTCGTGACCCCGCTGCGCGACGGCATGAACCTCGTCGCCAAGGAGTACGTCGCCTGCCGCCCGGACGACGGCGGCTGTCTCGTGCTGTCCGAGTTCGCCGGCGCCGCGATCGAGCTGACCAGTGCCCTGCTGGTGAACCCGCACGACACCGACGGCGTCAAGGAGGCGCTGTACGCGGCGCTGACCATGAACGCCGAGGAGGGCAGGAAACGGATGCGCACCCTGCGCAGACAGGTCCTCGACCACGACGTCGACCGCTGGGCGACCTCGTTCTTGGAGGCGCTCGGGATCCGGGTGCAGCAGTGAGCCTCGACGACGCGCTGATCCGCCTCGCCCGGGTGCCGCGGCTGCTCGTCGCGCTCGACTTCGACGGCGTGCTGGCCCCGCTGGTGGACGACCCGTCGGCGTCCCGGCCGCTGCCGGCCGCCGCCGACGCCGTCCGTCGTCTCGCCGCGCTCGACGACACGACCGTGGTGATGCTGTCCGGGCGTGGCCGCGACGACCTCGCCGCCGTCTCCGGGTTCGGCCCGCCGGTCGGGCTGGTGGGCAGCCACGGCGCCGAGTACGACGACGAGCTCGGCGCGTTGCTCGGCCGCGGCGGCCTCCTCACCGCCGAGCAGGAGCAGCGGCGCGCGACGCTCCTCGACGGCCTGCGCGCCGTGGTCGACGGGACTCCCGGGGCCCGGCTGGAGACCAAGCCCGCGGGCGGTGCGGTGCACGTGCGCGGGATGGAGCCGGGCGCCGGGACGGCCCTGCTGGAACGGGTCCGCGCCGACTGGGTCCGGGACGGAGTGGACGCCACCGCCGGCAAGGACGTGCTGGACCTGGCGGTCGTCGAGACGACGAAGGGGTCCGCGGTCGACGCGCTGCGGGCCGCGCTGGGCGTCGACGCGGTGCTGTTCGCCGGCGACGACGTCACCGACGAGACCGCGTTCCGGGTGCTGGGCGACGGCGACGTCGGGCTCAAGGTCGGCGACGGCGACACCGCGGCCCGGTACCGGGTCGCGGACCCGCAGGAGGTGGCCGCGGTCCTGCAACGCCTCGCCGCGCTGCGCACCGGGGCGTGACGGGGCCTGGTCAGTCGAGGTCGGCCAGCGCGGCCGGGGGCTCGCGGCACGGGTCGTCGGCCGCGGGCAGGTCCGAGGCGTCGCCCGCGATGCCGATGCCCTCGGTCGCGGCGAGCCCGCCCATCTGGGCGTACCAGCGCGGGGCGCGCTCGCGGGCGTGCCAGTAGCCCTTCGCACTGATCCAGCCGCGCTCGCCGGGGTCGGCGACGCCGTTGCCGTTGGCGTCGCCGAGGAAGCGCATGCCGCCGCCGGGGGCGCGCTCGACGTGCAGCGGGGACGGCAGCAACCCGACGAGCTGTGCGGACTCGTCGACGCTGAGCGAGCGACTGGACTTGCCGAAGTAGTACCAGGACGCGGCGCAGACACCGTAGACGCGCGGCGCGAACTGCGCGACGTTGACGTAGATCTCCAGGATCCGCCGCTTGGACATGACGATCTCCATCGTCTCGGCCGGCGGGATCTCCAGTGCCTTGCGGAGCGGTTCGAGCGGCGGGTAGCGACCGGCCCACAGGAACAGGTTCTTCGAGGTCTGCTGGGTGATCGTCGACCCGGACGGGTCGTCGGTGCCGTCCAGGTACGCCTGCACGCGCGCCCACTGCATCCCGTAGTCGACGGCGAGCATCCGCTCCGGGAACTGCTGGTCCTCCTGCCCCATCACCACGACCAGGAAGTTGCGCGACACGTGCTCGGCGTCGGTCCACTGCGCGACGGTCGGCCCGAAGTTCCACAGCCGGAACATCGTGTACGGCGGGTTGACCAGCGTGAACAGCAGTACCAGGACCAGCGGGACGGTCTGGGCGATCAGCGCCCAGCGCAGCACCGTGCGCAGCCGGGCCCGGGTCGACGGCGGTGGGGTCCCCGGTGGCCGCTGCGGTCGCAGCCGGCGCAGCCGTTCCCGCAGCGCCGCGACCTGCGGCCCGATCGTGCGGCGCGAGGGGCGACCGACCTCCGGCCGGGGTTCCGGGACCGCCGCTCCGCGTCGCGGGGGCGGGCCGCTCCGGCGGACGCCGCGGCGGGAGGGCAGGGGCCGCTGGGCGGGGTGGAGCACCTCCGGCGCCTGCGACGCCGCGTCCCGGCGACGGTCGGCGTCCACGCGGTCGTCGGCCGGTGGGACCGGCCGTGGGGCGGCCGGGGGGAACGCCGGGCCGCGGCGGGGCGGGACGACGCGCGGTGCGGGCGACGCGGAACGCCCGGCGGGCGGGGCAGGCGGCGCGGGACCCCGGCCGGCGACGCGCGGGGGTCCGCCCCGTCCCGGGCCGCGCTGGTCCGACGGGGCGGGCCGGGCGCCGCCCGGTCCCGGGGCTCGCGCGGGGTCCGGGCCGGCAGGGCGCGGCGGACCCGACGGCGGGCGCGGTGCGATGGGCGGAGAGGCCGGCGGCACGGCGGAACGCCCGTGCGGCGGGCCGCGGCGCGGGCGTCGGGGCGGGCCGGCGTCGTTCAACCCAGCCTCCCCCCTCGCCCGGTCCGGCCACCCGGACGGGCGACCCGAACCCGACGATACCGACGGGCCGGGACGATCCGTGGACGGTCCGGTCAGCGCGGCGGGCCGCAGGCCGGGTCGACGGCGTCGAGCACCTCGACCGGGTCACCGACGGTGATCTCCGCGCCCGGGTCGTCCGGGATCAGGTTGACCCCGAACCACACCTTGCCGTCGAACCTCCGGTGCCGGGCCAGGGTCGCCATCGGCTCGCGGCCCTTGGCCGCCGTCTCCGGGTCGACGGTGGTGAGCACGCAGCGGGCGCAGCCCTTCGCCACCCGGAACTCCGCGGCGCCGATCCGGACGCGCCGCCAGCCGTCCTCGGCCCACGCGGGTGCGCCCTCGACGACGGCGTTCGGCCGGAACCGGGTCATCGGCAGCGGCGCCTCCGTCGCGTGCCTGCCCTCGGCGACCAGTGCGTTCAGCGCGTCGAGCGAGGCGACGGAGGCGAGCAGCAGCGGGTAGCCGTCGGCGAAGGAGACGCGGTCGTCGTCGTGGGAGAAGTCCGGGTCGGGGCGGCGCCGGGCCGGGTCGTCGAGGTGGAGCAGCCGCACCGGGGAGCCGAGCAGGTCCGAGAACCAGGCGTCGGCCTCGGGGCCGGCCGGGACGCCCGCGGTGTCCCAGCGGTGCACACGGGCCGGCAGCGGCTCGCCGTCGGGCACCGGGACCGTCAGCGGCGGCATCTCCGGCCCGGTCAGGCGGAGCCCGTCGGCGGCGGGGGTGGGTGCGACGAGCACGAGCCGGGGATGGGTGCGCGCGGTGACCACGGCGCCGTCGTCGCGGACGAGCATCCACCGCCGGTCCCCGGCGAGACCGGCCCGTTCGACGACGGCGCGCGCCACCTCGGCACCCCGGCAGGACTTCACCGGGTAGCGCCGCAGCCCGGACAGACTCACCATCCGGAGAAGAACTCCCCGGACTGACGCAGTTCCCGGGTGGTCGACCCGACGATCAGCTCGGTCGGGAGGGTGACGTACTCGGGGACGTGGCGGTCGCCGCGCTCGAGCAGCAGCCGCCCGGCCTCGAGGCCCTTCTCCCGGAACGGCTGGCGGACCGTGGTCAGGCCGAGGCGCTCGGCCTCGGGCACGCCGTCGAACCCGGCGACCGAGAGGTCCTCGGGGACCCGCACGCCGCGGTCGCGGGCCTCGCGCAGCGCGCCGAGGGCGAGGATGTCGGAGGTGCACACCAGCGCGGTGATGCCGGGGTGCGACGCCAGGAGGGTGGCCGCACCGTCCGCGCCGGCGTCGAGGGAGTGCTCGAACCGCTCGATGACCGGGACGTCGGCCCAGTCGACACCGGCCTCGGTGAACGCCGCGCGGAGCCCGGCGAGGCGCTCGCGCTGCACGGCGTAGGAGCTCCCCTCCTGGCGTGCGATGTCGGCCGGGCCGTCGTGCCGGTGCGACGACAGGCGCATGCAGAGCACGCCGACGCGGCGGTGGCCGAGCTCGACGAGGTGCCGTCCGAGCGCGAGGGTGCCGGCGCGGTCGTCGACGCCGACCCGGTCCACGCCGGTGATCCCGGTGGGCTGGTCGCAGACCACCGTCGGCACCGGGCGCTGCAGGACGGCCCGGAAGTGCGGGTCGTCCTCGCTGACCGAGTAGACGACGAACCCGTCGACCCCGGCCTGGTAGACCGCGTCGACGTCGGAGTGCTCGGGGCTGACCGGGATCAGCAGCAGCCCGGTGCCCGCCTTCTCGCAGGCCAGGGCGAGCCCCTCCAGGAAGCCGGTGGCGCCCGGGTCCCGGAAGGCGTAGCTGAGCGCCTCGGTGAGCAGCAGGCCGACCGCACCGGCGCGCCGGGTGCGCAGTGAGCGGGCGACCGGGTCCGGGCCCGGGTAGCCGAGCCGGCGGGCCGCCTCCAGGACGCGCTCGCGCAGCGGCGCGGAGAGCTGGTCGGGCCGGTTGTAGGCGTTCGACACGGTCGTCCGCGAGACCCCGAGCTCTGCGGCCAGCGACGCCAGCGTCGCCGGGCGCCGCGGGTGCTGGGGTCCTGTCATTCCCCGAACGGTAGCGGCGCGGTCACGCACGTGAAAGTCGGCCCAGACCGGCCGTGACGGGATCACACGGCGGGCGCGGGCCCGGCGCGCCGCGCAACGGTAGAGTGAATCTGAGAATGATTTCCAATAAATGTATGTCGATGTTTTGATGGGAGATCCGTCCGTGTCCCGATCCCCGCTCCGCCCGGCCGCGCTCGTGGCCGGGCTGGCCGCACTCGCCCTGGGACTGACCGCCTGCGGCTCCGGCCAGGTCGACGCCCCCACCAGCGCCGACACCCCGCAGGTGAAGATCGTCGCCTCCACCGACGCCTGGGGCGCCGTCGCCCGCGCCGTGGGCGGCAACTACGCCCAGGTCCAGTCGATCATCAGCTCCCCCGACGTCGACCCGCACGGTTACGAGCCCACCCCGCAGAACGCGGCCACCGTCGGCGAGGCCCAGCTGCTGCTCATGAACGGCGGCGGGTACGACGCCTTCATGACCGACCTCGTCTCCGCCTCCGGCAACAAGGCCCCGCTGATCGACGCCGTCGGGGTCTCCGGCATCGAGGGGGCGCAGGAGGCCGCCGCGGACGACCACGACCACGGCCACGACCACGCCGGTGAGGCCGGGGCCGAGCCCGCCGCGGGCGCCGAGCACGAGCACGGTTCGTTCAACGAGCACGTCTGGTACGACCCGGCCGCGGTCGGCCGGGTCGCCGACCAGCTCGCCGAGCAGCTCGGCCGGATCGACCCGAGCGCCGCGGAGTACTTCCGCACCAACGCCCAGACCCTCCAGGGCGGCGTCGCCCAGCTGACGTCGAAGGCCACCGAGATCGGCCGTGCGCACCCGGGGGCCCGGGTCGCCGTCACCGAGCCGGTGCCCGACTACCTGCTGCAGGCCGCCGGGATCGCGAACGCCACCCCGCAGGAGTTCTCCTCGGCCGTCGAGGAGGGCACCGACCCGCCGGCCGCCGTCGTCGCGCAGATGCTGGGGCTGTTCACCGCCCAGCCGCCGGTCGACGCGCTGATCCTGAACAGCCAGACGACCTCGCCGACCACCGACCAGGTCCGCGACGCCGCCCAGGAGGGAGGCGTCCCGGTGATCCAGATGTCGGAGACCCTGCCCGCGGGCACCACCGACTGGGTGCAGTGGATGAACGCCAACCTGGACGAGCTGTCCGCGGCGCTGAACCGCTGACATGGGGCTCCCGGAACGGTCCGCGCTGTCGCTGCGCGGGGCAGGCCTGCGGTTCGGGGACCGGACCCTGTGGTCCGGCCTCGACCTGGACGTCGCACCCGGCGAGTTCGTCGCCGTCCTCGGCCCGAACGGCTCCGGCAAGACGACGCTGATGCGCGTCCTGCTGGGGCTGCTCCCGCTGTCCGAGGGCACCGTGACCGTCGGTGGGCACACCCCGCGACGCGGCAGCCCCGAGATCGGCTACGTCCCGCAGCAGCAGCCGCTCGACCCGGGCCTGCCGCTGCGCGGGCGCGACCTCGTCGGTCTCGGCCTCGACGGGCACCGCTTCGGCCTCGGCCTGGGACGGCGACGCGAGCGGCGCGAGCGGGTCGACCGCGCGCTGGCCCAGGTCGGCGGCACCGGGTACGCCGACGCCCCGGTCGGGCGGCTGTCCGGCGGCGAGCAGCAACGGCTGCGGGTCGCACAGGCACTCGTCGGGGACCCGGCGGTACTGCTGTGCGACGAGCCCCTGCTCAGCCTGGACCTGTCCCACCAGCGGATCGTGACCCGGCTGATCGACGAGCGCCGCCGCGCCGCGGACACCGCGGTGCTGTTCGTGACCCACGAGATCAACCCGGTGCTGCCGCTGGTGGACCGGGTCCTCTACCTCGTCGACGGCCGGTTCTCGATCGGCACCACCGACGAGGTCATGACCTCGGAGACGCTGTCGCGGCTCTACCGCACCGACGTCGACGTGCTGCGGGTCCGGGACCGGCTGGTCGTGGTCGGGGCCGACGACTCGCCGGTCACCCGCGACGAGCACGCCGAGCACGGCGTCACCGCGGTCGGGGGTGGCGCATGACCGAGTTCCTGGCCCGCATCCTCGATCTGTCCGGCACCGGCGCGCTGCTGGGCTACCCGTTCGTCCGCAACGCGCTCATCGCCTGCGCGGTGCTCGGGCTGGTCGCCGGGCTGCTCGCCCCGCTGATCGTCAGCCGCGGGATGGCCTTCGCCGTGCACGGCACCGCCGAGCTGGCCTTCACCGGCGCCGCGGCCGGGCTGCTGCTCGGCGTCGCCGTCGGGGTGGGAGCGGTGGTGGGCGCCGTCGTCGCCGCGGTGATCTTCGGTGTGCTGGGGCTGCGGCAACGCGAGCGGGACTCCGCGATCGGCGTGGTGATGGCGTTCGGGCTCGGCCTGGGCGTGCTGTTCCTGGCCCTCTACGACGGCCGCTCCTCCAACCGCTTCGGCCTGCTCACCGGCTCGATCGTCTCGGTCGACCAGCAGAACCTGTGGGTTCTGGGGGTCGTCGCGGCCGTCGTGCTCGCGACGCTGGCGGTGCTCTACCGGCCGCTGCTGTTCGCCAGCACCGACCCCGACGTCGCGGTGGCGCGCGGCGTGCCCGTCCGCGCGCTGACCCTGGTGTTCAGCGTGCTGATCGGGCTGGTGACGGCGCTGGCCGTGCCGATCGTCGGCGCGATCCTGGTGCTGTCGGTGCTGATCGTGCCCGGCGCCGCGGCGAACCGGGTGACCGCGAACCCGTTGCTGGCGACCATTATCGCGATCGTCATCGCGGAGGTCGCGCTGGTCGGCGGGACGATCCTGTCGCTGGCGCCGGGGCTGCCGATCTCGGCCTACGTGGCGACCATCGGGTTCGTCGCCTACCTGCTCTGCCGCCTGGTCGGCCGGCTGCGCGGCCGCGGCCCGGTCCGCGCCTGATCCCGCACGGCACGCGGCGATCATGGGATCGGGTCAGCGGTGGGTGCGACGACGGCGGGCCACTTCGGCCAGCACGACGCCGGTGGCGACCGAGGCGTTCAGCGACTCCACCCGGCCGGCCAGGGGGATCGAGACGGTCACGTCGCAGGTCTCGCGGACCAGCCGGGACAGTCCCTTGCCCTCCGACCCGGTGACGATCACCAGCGGCCCGGTGGCCAGGTCGAAGTCGTCGAGGGAGACGTCGCCGTCGGCGGCCAGGCCCGCGACCATCAGCCCGGCGGAGGCGTACTCCTGCAGGGTGCGGGTCAGGTTCGTGGCGCGTGCGACCGGGACCCGGGCCGCGGTGCCCGCCGAGGTCCGCCACGCGACCGCGGTCATGCCGGCGGCGCGCCGCTGCGGCACGACGACGCCGTGCCCGCCGAACGCCCCCACCGACCGGACGACCGCACCCAGGTTGCGCGGGTCGGTCACCCCGTCCAGGGCCACGGCCAGTGCCGGGCGCCCGGAGTGCGACGCGGCCTCCAGCACGTCGTCGGGGTGGGCGTAGGAGTACGGCGGCACCTGCAGGGCGACGCCCTGGTGCAGCGCTCCGCCACTGATCCGGTCGAGGTCGTTGCGCGGCACCTCCAGGATGGAGATGCCCCGCTCCGCCGCCAGTGCGACGGCCTCGGTGACCCGGTCGTCGGCGGACATGCCGGTGGCCACCTGCAGCGCCGTCGCCGGGACGCCCGCCCGCAGGCACTCGACGACCGGGTTGCGCCCGAGCACGGTCTCCGGGGTCTCCCCGTCACCGCGACGGCCCGCGACCGGGCGTCGGCGCTGCTGCTGGTCCTGGGCGGCACGCCGCGCGGCCGCCCTCGCCTTCGGGTGGCCGGGGCGCATCTCGGCGGGCGGGGTCGGCCCCTTGCCCTTCAGTGCGCGCCGGGCCTGACCGCCGGAACCGACGACCATGCCCTTCTTGGTGCCTTCCTTGCGGATCGCACCGCGGCGCTTGGAATTGCCTGCCATGAGTTCTACGAGTCCTAAGCGTCTTTGAGAGTCCAGGTGGAGCCGTCGGCGCCGTCCTCGACGGCGATCCCGGCGGCGAGCAGCTCGTCGCGGAGCCGGTCCGCGGTGGCGAAGTCGCGTTCGGCGCGCGCGGCCCGGCGGCGCTCGAGCATCGACTCCACCAGGGTGCCCAGTGCCTGCCGGGCGGCGTCGCCCGACTCCTCGGCCGCACCGCCGGCTGCCAGCGGGTCCAGGCCGAGCACCTCGGTCGTCGCACGGACCGCGGACGCGGTCCGCAGGGCGCCCGCGACGTCCCCGGCGTCGAGGGCGGTGTTGCCCTCGCGCACCAGGGTGTGCACGGTGCCGAGCGCGAGCGGGGTTCCCAGGTCGTCGTCGAGTGCGGCGGTGAACGCGCCGGGCAGCTCCGCCGCGACCTCGGGCAGGCCGTGCCGCTCGCGCACCCGGTGCACGAACGACTCGATCCGCCGGTACGCGGCGACGGCCTCGTCCAGCGCGGCGTCGGAGTACTCGATCGCCGACCGGTAGTGCGGGCCGACCAGGTAGTAGCGCAGCTCGGCCGGGCGGACCCGCTCGAGCAGGTTCTCGATCGCCAGGGTGTTCCCCAGCGACTTCGACATCTTCTCCCCGCCCATGGTGACCCAGGCGTTGTGCAGCCAGTAGCGGGCGAAGCCGTCGCCGGCGGCGTGGCTCTGGGCGCGCTCGTTCTCGTGGTGCGGGAAGACCAGGTCCAGGCCGCCGCCGTGGATGTCGAACTCCGGGCCGAGGTAGGCCGTCGCCATCGCCGAGCACTCCAGGTGCCAGCCGGGACGCCCGTTGCCCCAGGGGGTGGGCCAGCTGGGCTCGCAGGGCTTGGCCGCCTTCCACAGCGTGAAGTCCAGCGCGTCGCGCTTGGCACCGCCCTCGCCCTCACCCTGGTGGACGTCGTCGACGCGCTGACCGGACAGCGCGCCGTAGTCGGGCAGGGTGCGCACGGCGAAGTACACGTCGCCACCCGCGGCGTAGGCGTGGCCGCGCTCGATCAGCCGCTCGATCAGCTCGACCATCTGCGTGATGTGCCCGGTCGCCCGAGGCTCCACCGACGGCGGCAGGCAGCCCAGCGCGTCGTACGCGGCGGTGAAGGCCCGCTCGTGGGTCGCCGCCCACTCCCACCACGGACGGCCCGCGGCCTGCGCCTTGCGCAGGATCTTGTCGTCGATGTCGGTGACGTTGCGGACCAGCGTGACGTCGTAGCCGGACCGGGCCAGCCAGCGACGCAGCACGTCGTAGTTCAGGCCCGAGCGGACGTGGCCGATGTGCGGCAGGCCCTGCACCGTCGCCCCACAGACGTACATCGACACGGCTCCGGTCCGCAGCGGCGTGAAGGCGCGCTGCTCCCTGGTCGCTGAGTCGAGAAGTCTGAGGCTCACGTCACCAGGGTACGGGCCTCCGATTCGTCCACTACACGCGCGGTGGGGCTGGGGCAAGGTGTCCGGCATGGCTGTTGAGCGGATGTACCCGCGGCTGGTCGTGCACGACGCCGACGCCGCGATCGACTTCTACCTCGCCGCATTCGGCGCGGAGCTCGTGGAGCGCTACACCGACGGTTCCGATGCCGTGGTGCACGCCCTGCTGCGGGCCGGTGGCGCCGAGTGGGCCCTCAAGGACGGCGACGCCGTCGACCCGGCGCCGTCGGGGCCCGGCGCGGTGATCATGGCCCTGGAGGTCGACGCCCCGGACGCGGTCGCCGCGGCGATGGTGGCCCACGGCGGCCGCGTGCTGTTCCCGGTGACCGACCACGACTACGGGCGGCGCGCCGGGCGGATCGCCGACCCGTTCGGCCACGCCTGGATGGTGGCGGCCCACACCGGCGACCTGACGCCCGAGCGGATCCAGGAGCGGACCGGGCGTCTCTAGCCCGCAGCTCTAGCCCGCGGCGAGCAGCAGCGCCGTCGCGACGGCGGCGCGCCCCTCACCGCGTCCGGTCAGCCCCAGCCCGTCGGTGGTCGTGCCGGACACCGACACCGGGCCGCCGACCACCTCCGACAGCACCCGTTCGGCCTCGGTCCGGCGTGTGCCGATCTTCGGGTCGTTCCCGATCACCTGGACGGCGGCGTTGCCGACGGTCCAGCCGTCGCGGGCGAGCAGGCGGCGGACCTCGGCGAGCAGGGTCGCCCCGCTCGCGCCCGTCCACTCCGGACGGCCGGTGCCGAACACCGCGCCCAGGTCGCCCAGCCCGGCCGCGGACAGCAGGGCGTCGCACAGGGCGTGCGCGGCGACGTCGCCGTCGGAGTGTCCGGCGCACCCGTCGGTGCCGGTCCACAGCAGACCCGCGACCCAGCAGTCCCGGCCCGGCTCGACCGGGTGCACGTCGGTTCCGATCCCGACCCTCATGCGTGTTCCTCGTGCTCGGTGACGCGGCCCGCCCCGGCGAGCAGCAGTTCGGCGATGCGCAGGTCCCACGCGGTGGTGACCTTGAACGCGAGCGGGTCCCCGGCGACGGTGGCGACCGGGTCGCCGAGCGCCTCGACCAGCCCGGCGTCGTCGGTGCGGGGGTCGGGCGTGCCCGCGTGCGCGCGACGCAGGTCGGCCGCGCGGAATCCCTGCGGGGTCTGCACCGCGCGCAGCTCCGAGCGGTCCACGGTGGACACGACGGTGCCGTCGGCGTCGACCCGCTTGACCGTGTCGGTCACGGGGAGCACCGGGATGACGGCGGGTGCGCCCGCGCGCACGGCGCCGACCACCCGACGGACGACGTCGGGTGGCGTGAGCGGGCGCGCTGCGTCGTGCACCAGCACGACCTCGGCGTCCGAACCGGTCGCGGCGAGACCCGCCGCGACGGAGGCGGTGCGGTCGGCACCGCCGGCGACGACCGTCGCCGGGCGTCCGGGCAGCATCGCCGCGGCGTCGTCCACCTGGTCCGCGGGGACGACGACCACCACGTGCCCGACCACGTCGGACGCGAGAAGGCCGTCGACCGCGCGCACCAGCATGGGAACCCCGGCCAGCCCGACGAACGCCTTGGGCACACCTGCACCCAGCCGCACCCCGGAACCGGCCGCGGGAAGCACCGCGACGACACCCGCCCCGGAGGACGGTCCGTGCACGCCGGTCAGGCGTTCGCGGTGGCGAGCACCTCGTCGAGCAGGACCTCGGCCCGCTCCTCGTCGGTGCCCTCGGCCAGCGCGAGTTCACTGACCAGTATCTGCCTCGCCTTGGCCAGCATCCGCTTCTCACCGGCGGACAGGCCCCGGTCCTTCTCTCGCCGCCACAGGTCGCGGACGACCTCGGCGACCTTGTTCACGTCGCCGGACGTGAGCTTCTCCCAGTTCGCCTTGTACCGGCGCGACCAGTTCGTGGGCTCCTCGGTGTGCGGCGCGCGCAACACCTCGAAGACCCGATCCAGTCCCTCCTGGCCCACGACGTCACGAACACCGACCACCTCGACGTTGTCGGCGGGGATGCGCACCGTCAGATCACCCTGCTGGACCTTCAGGACGAGGTACTGCACTTCCTCGCCCTTGATCGTCCGGGTCTCGATCGCCTCGATGAGCGCGGCACCGTGGTGCGGGTAGACGACGGTCTCTCCGACCTTGAAAACCATGTGTCCTCTGGCCCCTTTCGCTGCGTCCAGATTAACACGTCGTCAGAGCGGGACGGCGACCGGCTTTCACCGTCGTCGCAGGTCAGGGGGTTGACAACGGCGGAGGAACGTGTTCTCCGCGGGCGTGGCGCCCGTCGGGGGCCATCCGGCCACGTGCCGGTCGCCGCCGCGTCACGTCCCGGACCACCGGGTCTTCCGTCCCCGCCGTCCAGTGGGGACGCGGTCGTCACAGCCGAGTGCCCGACCGCGCAACCTGTCGGAGCGCGCGACTAGGCTGCCCCCGACAGACCCCGCACGTGCGCCGGGGGCACTTCGGGGCACCGGCAAGGAAGGACACGACGACCGTGAGCCGCACCCGCCGTTCCGCCCGGACCCTGGCCGGGGTCGCCGGCGCCGCCGCCCTGACCGGCCTGCTGCTCAGCGGCTGCGGGACCGGGCAGATCTCGCAGACCTCCCGCCAGGTCGCCGCCGTGAACGGCGCCAACGTCACGGTCGGCTCTGTCGACCTGCGCGACGTGCAGATCGCCTACCCGACCACGCCCGCCGGTCCGGACGCGCTGTACCGCCAGGGCGGCGCCGCACCGCTCGTCGCCACCTTGGTCAACACCGCTCCGGTCGCCGACCGCCTGCTGTCGGTCACCTCCCCCGCCGCGGCGTCGGTGCAGATCCAGGGCGACCCAACGATGCCGCAGGACATCGCGCTGGTCTCGCCGGGCAACCTGCAGCTCTCCCCGACCAACGCCAAGCGGGTCCAGCTCGTCGCCGAGGGTCTGACCCGTCCGGTCCCGGCCGGGGCGCAGATTCCGATGACCTTCGTGTTCGAGAAGGCCGGCTCGGTGACCGTCACCGTCCCGACCGGCGTTCCGCACGCCGCGGGCTCGCCGGGGCACGCCCCGGAGCGGGCGTCGTTCGACTCCGAGGAGTCCGGCACCAACGGCGCCGAGACCGGCGTGAACTCCGAGACCGGCGGCCAGGCCGAGGCCCCGCCGGTCGACCGGCCGAACCCGGTCCCGGCCGGTGAGGGCGCCCCCGTCGCGCCCGGCAACGAGGGCAGCGGCGCCGGCGGCGCCGCCGGCAACTGACCCCCCGGTCCCGCGCCGCACGCTCGGGCGGCTACCGCTGCACCGAGTGCGACCACCGCACGGCGCAGTGGGTGGGGCGTTGTCCGGGCTGCCAGGCCTGGGGCTCGCTGGAGCAGGTCGAGCCGGTGCGCACCGGCGGGGGCGGCCGGACCGTCGTCGCCGGGGCACCCAGCACCCCGGCCCGGCGGATCGCCGAGGTGGAGCTGGACTCCGCCAGGGCCCGGCCGACCGGCGTCGACGAGCTGGACCGGGTGCTCGGTGGCGGGCTCGTCCCGGGCGCGGTGGTCCTGCTGGCCGGTGAGCCGGGCGTCGGCAAGTCGACGCTGCTCCTGGAGGTCGCCGCGCAGGCCGCGGCCCGGTCCCGGGTCCTGTATGTGTCGGGTGAGGAGTCCGCGGGCCAGGTGCGGCTGCGCGCCGAGCGCACCGGCGGCGTCCACGACGAGCTCTACCTCGCCGCCGAGTCCGATCTGGAGTCGGTGCTCGGCCACGTCGACGCGCTGCGGCCGTCGCTGCTGGTGGTGGACTCGATCCAGACCATGTCCACCGCCTCGGTCGACGGCAGCCCCGGCGGGGTGACCCAGACCCGCGCCGTGACCGTGGGGCTGACCGCGCTGGCGAAGGAGCGCGGCCTGGCCGTGCTGCTCGTCGGCCACGTCACCAAGGACGGCGGCATCGCAGGCCCGCGGGTGCTGGAGCACCTGGTCGACGTGGTGCTGCACTTCGAGGGCGACAAGCACTCGGCGCTGCGGATGGTCCGCGGGGTGAAGAACCGGTTCGGCCCGGCCGACGAGGTCGGCTGCTTCGAGCTGCGCGACTCGGGCATCGTCGGCCTCGCCGACCCCTCGGGACTGTTCCTCGGCCGGTTCGGCCAGGGCGCCGACGCGGTGCAGCCGGGGACCGCGGTGACCGTCGTGATGGACGGGCGACGCCCGCTGCTGGCCGAGGTTCAGGCGCTGGTGGCGGGGGCGAACATCCCGAGCCCGCGCCGGGCGGTGACCGGGCTGGACTCGTCGCGAGTGCCGATGCTGCTCGCCGTCGTCGAGCGGCGGGGCGGGCTCAAGCTGCACGACGCCGAGGTCTACACCGCGACCGTCGGCGGGATGCGGATCACCGAGCCCGCGGCCGATCTCGCGATCGCGCTCGCGGTCGTCTCGGCGAAGCGGGACGCGGCCCTGCCCGCGGACCTCGTCGTGCTGGGCGAGCTCGGGCTGGCCGGCGAGCTGCGCCGGGTGCACGGGGTGGACCGGCGCCTCGCGGAGGCCGCGCGGCTGGGCTTCACCCGGGCGATCGTCCCGACCGGGGCCGAGGTCGGCCGCACCGGCATGCAGATCACGGAGGCCTCGTCGCTGCGCGAGATCATGGCCCGCATCCGCTGAGCCTCAGCTCATGAGCAGCGGGACGGGCTCGCTCACGACCTGGTCGAGCCGGGCCAGGACCCGGTAGCCGCCGGGGCCCACCCGGGTGCGCTCGCCCGCGCAGCCGGGCTCGGAGCCGAGCCCGGTCCAGGTCACGGCGAAGGCCACCGGCTGGCCGGGCACCAGGGTCCGCAGGTCGTCCGACGACGGGTTGGAGCAGTCGTTGGACGACCAGAGCTTGGTCGCCCCGTCACCGCTCCACACAGCGATCTCCTGCTGGGCGCCGTCGAGGTCGCGCACGCAGGGCTGGCCGGAGACGTTGGTGACGACCAGCCGGAGCTCGGGTCGCGCGCCGGCGGGATAGGTCGGCTGTCCCGTCTCGGCGCGCACCTCGATCATCGCGTCGGTGCAGGGCACCGGGCCGGTCGGCGGGGACGGTGCCGCCTGCGGCACCTGCACGGACGGGCGTGGCGTGTCGTCGGGGCGGACCGTCTCGTCCGCCGGGCCCGCGTTCGGGGTCACGGGCCCGGCGGACGTCCCCGCCGCGGCGGCCGGAGGCGCTCCGGGCGCGGCGGGGGCGGGGAGCGGCACGGACGGGGGCGTCCCCGTCCCCGGGGCTGGGGATGCCGGGGACGGGGACGCCGGGGACGGCGCGGGGGCCGCCGTCCCGGTGTCCGATGTGGTCTGCGACGACTGGGGGGTCGTCTGTGCGGCCGTCCCGGTCGGCTCGTCGGAGCCCCGCGGGACCAGCACCCAGGCGGTGAGCCACAGCAGCGCGAAGAGCGCGATCAGCGCGACGCCGACCGCGCACGCGCGCCGACGCCAGTAGACCGACGCCGGCAGGGGACCCACCGGGTGCATGTCACCGACGGTAGATCTCCGGTTACGCGAAGTCGCCAACGCCGCGCCGGGACCGGACATGTCCGGCGAGGTCCACCCGGCGGGGCGACCCGCGCTTCCCGACCGGGTGAGCGCACCGGCGGAACGGTCGCCCACGCACTCCTCGGACCAGCCCGGACGGGGGTGCCGAACCGGATCGCCCGACCCCCGTGCAGGTGACTCGTCGACCTCGGGTGATCGCCGGCGCCTGGCGACACCGTCCCGACCGGTCCCCGGCGGCGGGGAACCGCCCCGGTCGTGGCGCGCGCCCCGGTGGCGGACGCGGTAATAGACGTGATCCACATGCCGGGACCGCGGCGGCATCCCGCGACGCCGACGCACCCGACCCGTTCCCCCGGTGGGGTCGTCGCCGGGCCCGGCCCGGGGCACGCGACACTGGGGGCGTGGTGGCCGATCTGATCTCCCCGTGGTTCCGGGCGCAGGCCCGCGACCTGCCGTGGCGGCGCCCCGAGACCACCCCGTGGGGCGTGCTCGTCAGCGAGTTCATGCTCCAGCAGACCCCGGTCGCGCGGGTCGAGCCGGTCTGGCGGGACTGGATGGAGCGCTGGCCCGCGCCGTCGTCGCTGGCGGCCGCACCGCGCGCGGACGTGCTGCGGGCCTGGGGCAAGCTCGGCTACCCGCGCCGCGCGATCCGGCTGCACGACGCGGCCGCGGCGATCGCGGAGCAGCACGGCGACGCCGTCCCCCCCGACGTCGAGGCGCTCGAGGCCCTGCCGGGCGTCGGCTCCTACACCGCGCGGGCGGTGGCGGCGTTCGGCTTCGGCCAGCGTGCCGCCGTCGTCGACACCAACGTCCGGCGGGTGGTGGCCCGCGCGGTGCACGGACAGGGCGACGCCGGACCGGCCCGCACCCGGGCCGACCTGGCCGACGTCGACGCACTGCTGCCCGACGACGACGCCGAGGCCGCCATCGTCTCCGCCGGCCTGATGGAGCTGGGCGCGGTGATCTGCACCGCGCGCTCGCCGCGCTGCGCGGACTGCCCGGTCGCGGCCCGCTGCGCCTGGGTGGCGGCAGGCCGCCCCGCCTACGACGGCCCGCGCAAACCGGTCCAGGGCTTCGCCGGCACCGACCGCCAGGTGCGCGGCAGGCTCATGGACGTGCTGCGCACCGCGCACGGGCCGGTCGAGCGGACCGCTCTGGACGCCGTCTGGTCGGATGCGGGCCAGCGCGACCGGTGCCTGCACTCGCTGCTGGTCGACGGGCTGGCCGAGCAGACCGACGACGGCCGCTTCGCCCTCCCCGTCTGAGCGGCGGCCCCGATGCCCAGCACCGTCCGGTTCCGGCTCGACGACGACGGCGCCGCCGCGCTCACCGCGCTGCGCGACCGGCTCGCCGCGGCCGGGATCGCGGTCCCGGCCGGGACGCCGCACGTGACCGTCGCCGCGGCGGGCACGATCCCACCGACCGCCGTGCGGGAGCTGACCGCCCAGCTGCGGCTGGTCGCGCTGCCGGTGCTGTGGCTGGCCGGTCTCGGTTCGGTCGGCCCGGACGCACCGGAGGTGCTGGCGCTGACCGCCGTCACCGACCCCGAGGTGCTGGCCGTGCACACCGCCGTGCACGACGCGCTGGCCGGACGGGTGCGGGGAGCGCACGCCGCGCACCTGCCGGGCTCCTGGCTGCCGCACGTGGTGCTGGCGACCGGGCGGCCCGCCGAGGCCTTCGCGCTGCTGCACCCGGTCTCCCCGGTGCGGGCGCGGATCACCGCCGTCGAGCTGCACGACTCACGCACCGGGGAGACGGCGGTCCTCGGAGCGCGGCCGGAGGGCCGCGCCCGTCGCCCCTAGGCTTGCCCCGTGGGGGACGAACAGGACGTGCGGCGGATCGCGCTCGCCCTCGACGGTGTCGTCGAGAACCCGAGCGAGGGGTTCGACTTCCGGGTGTGCGGCAAGGGCTTCGTGTGGTCGTGGCCGGAGCGGGTGCCCCGCAGACGACGGGTGATCAGGACCGACGTCGCGGTGCTGTACGTCGGCGACGAGGCGGAGAAGCAGGCCCTGCTGCTCGGCGAGCCCGATCTGTTCTTCACCGACCCCGGGCACGCACCGTGGCCGCTGGTGCTCGTCCGCCTGGAGCAGGTGGACACCGGCCGGCTGGCCGAGCTGATCGGTGACGCATGGCGCATGCGCGTCGACGAGGCCGGGCGGGGATAACGTGGCGGGCATGGCCATTGTGAAGATCAACGCGATCGAGGTCCCGGAGAACGCGGGCCCCGAGCTGGAGAAGCGGTTCGCGAACCGCCTGCACACCGTCGACGGGCAGCCCGGCTTCCTCGGGTTCGAGCTGCTGCGCCCGGTGTCCGGCGACGACCGGTACTTCGTCGTGACCCGCTGGGAGACCGAGGAGGACTTCCAGGCCTGGCGCGCGGGGCCGGCCGCCGAGGCGCATGCCGGTGAGCGCTCACCGCAGCCGGTCGCCAAGGGCGCGTCACTGCTGGAGTTCGAGGTCGTCGACCTGCAGCAGATCGCGGCGGGGTCCTGATCGACCCTCACCCCGACCCCGGCGAGGTCGCCGCGGCCTTCTCCACCGAGATCGCCGCGGCGGCGCGCCTGGTCCGTGACGCGGACGCCCTGCTGATCACCGCGGGCGCGGGGATGGGCGTGGACTCCGGGCTGCCGGACTTCCGCGGCGACGAGGGCTTCTGGCGGGCCTACCCGCCCTACGCGCGCCTCGGGCTGCGATTCGAGGAGCTGGCCGACCCGGAGCACTTCGCCGACGACCCGGAGCTGGCCTGGGGCTTCTACGGCAACCGCCTGCACCTCTACCGGGACACCGTGCCTCACCCCGGGTTCGCGGTGCTGCGCCGCTGGGCCGACCGGATGCCGTCGAACGTGTTCACCTCGAACGTCGACGGCCAGTTCCAGCGGGCGGGCTTCGCCCCGGAGGACGTCGCCGAGGTCCACGGCTCCATCCACCACCTGCAGTGCCTACGGCTCTGCGGCCACGGCGTGTGGCCGGCCGACGGCGTCGAGGTGCCGGTCGACGAGGCCACCATGCGCACCGTCGGTGGGCTGCCCCGCTGCCCGGGCTGCGGCGGGCTCGCCCGTCCGGCGATCCTGATGTTCGGCGACGGCGGCTGGGACGACTCCCACGCCGCGACGGCGCTGCAGCGTCACGTGGACTGGCTGGCGGCGCACCGGGCCGGGGTGGTCGTCGTCGAGCTGGGGGCGGGCGGGGCCCTGCCCACGGTGCGTCGCCGCTCGGAGCTGGCCTCGGCCGCGACCGGCGCGCTGGTGCGGATCAACGTCCCCGAGCCGCAGGTGCGCCACGGCCGCGGTGTCGGCGTCCCGGCCCCCGCCGCCGCGACCCTCGCCGCGATCGACGCCGCCCTCTGACCGGCCCGCCCGGGCCCGGGCGGGTGCGGCTCAGGAGGGGACGGCCTTCTGGTCCGGGACCACGATCGCGGGCAGGTCGGCGAGGCCGGCCAGCGCCGCGTCGTGGACCTCGGCCGCCGCGACGGTGCCGTGCACGCCGGGCAGGGCCCGGGTGGCCGTGGCCGCCGCGACGACGGTCGGCACGTAGCCGCCCGAGAACGCGCTGCGCGCGGTGGAGTTCACGCACATGTGCGTCATGAACCCGGCGAGCACGAGTTCCTGGTAGCCCTCCAGCAGCTCCGCCAGCCCGGTGTGGACGAACGCGCTGGGGAAGTTCTTGGTCACCACCGCCTCGCCGGCGCGCGGGGCCACCGAGTCGTGGATGGCGCCGATCGGCGCGGTGACGTCGTACGGGCTGCCCGCACCGGCGTCGTGCCGGACGTGGATGATCCGGGACCCGGCGGAGCGGGCGCGGTCGAGCAGCTCG
Source organism: Pseudonocardia sp. HH130629-09 (assembly GCF_001294645.1). Lineage (NCBI taxonomy): Bacteria > Bacillati > Actinomycetota > Actinomycetes > Pseudonocardiales > Pseudonocardiaceae > Pseudonocardia > Pseudonocardia sp. HH130629-09. The sequence continues at coordinate 5,654,619 of NZ_CP011868.1, read as the reverse complement.
GCCGCCTCCCCGAGGGCCGGCTCGACGTTCTCGAGCCGCATCACGCCCTCGGTGTAGGTGTTCTGCAGGTCGATCATGATGAGTGCGGAGCGGGACAGCGGCGCCGGGTCCGCCGGCAGGCCCATCAGTCCGCGCAGGGTGTGCGTCATCGGTGCTCCTCGCCCCGGGTACGACCACGGCCCGGGGCGGGGTGCCCCGGGCCGTGGTGGGTCAGTCCTGCATCGCCCGCCACTCGTCGTCGGTGAACAGCCGCGAGCGGATCAGGAACCGGACGCCCTCCGGCGCCTCGACCGAGAACCCGCTGCCGCGCCCCTTCACGACGTCGACGGTGAGATGCGTGTGCTTCCAGTACTCGTACTGCGACGCCGACATCCAGAAGCCGATCGGCTTCTCCAGTCCCTCGACCCGCAGGTCGCCCAGGTGGACGTCCGAGTTGCCGGTCTTGAAGTCACCGTCCGGGTAGCACATCGGGGCGCTGCCGTCGCAGCACCCACCGGACTGGTGGAACATCAGCGGACCGTGCAGGTCGGTGAGTCTGACCAGCAGATCGGCGGCCGCCGGAGTCAGCGTCACCCGCTCGGTCGAGGTGACACCGACGTCCGGCTCACCCATCAGAAGAAGCCCAGCGCGTTCGGCGAGTAGCTCTGCAGGATGTTCTTGGTCTGCTGGTAGTGGTCCAGCATCATCTTGTGGTTCTCGCGCCCGATGCCGGACTGCTTGTAGCCGCCGAAGGCCGCGTGCGCCGGGTAGGCGTGGTAGTTGTTCACCCACACCCGGCCGGCCTGGATCTCGCGGCCCGCCCGGTAGGCGGTGTTCGCGTCGCGGCTCCACACGCCGGCGCCGAGGCCGTAGAGCGTGTCGTTGGCGATCTTCATGGCGTCGTCGTAGTCGGTGAAGCGGGCCACCGAGACGACCGGGCCGAAGATCTCCTCCTGGAAGATCCGCATCTGGTTGTTGCCCTCGAACACGGTCGGCTTGATGTAGTAGCCGCCCGCGAGGTCACCGCCCATCTCGGCCTTCTCGCCACCGGCGAGGACCTTGGCGCCCTCCTGCCGGCCGATGTCGATGTAGGACAGGATCTTCTCGAACTGGTCGTTCGAGGCCTGCGCACCGATCATGGTCTCGGTGTCGAGAGGGTTGCCCTGCTTGATCTGCTCGACCCGCTTGACGGCCTGCTGGAGGAACTCGTCGTAGATGCCGCCCTGGATGAGCGCGCGCGACGGGCAGGTGCAGACCTCGCCCTGGTTGAGGGCGAACATCGCGAAGCCCTCGAGCGCCTTGTCGTAGAAGGCGTCCTGCTGCAAGGCGACGTCGTCGAAGAAGATGTTGGGGCTCTTGCCGCCGAGCTCCAGGGTGACCGGGATCAGGTTCTCCGAGGCGTACTGCATGATCAGCCGGCCGGTCGTGGTCTCACCGGTGAAGGCGATCTTGCGGATGCGCTTGTTCGACGCCAGCGGCTTGCCCGCCTCGACGCCGAAGCCGTTGACGACGTTCAGCACACCCGGCGGGAGCAGGTCGGCGACCAGCTCGAGCAGCACGTGGATCGAGACCGGGGTCTGCTCGGCCGGCTTCAGGACGATCGCGTTGCCGGCGGCGAGCGCGGGGGCCAGCTTCCAGATCGCCATCAGGATCGGGAAGTTCCACGGGATGATCTGGCCGACGACGCCCAGCGGCTCGTGGAAGTGGTAGGCGATGGTGTCGGCGTCGATCTCCGACGACGTGCCCTCCTGCGCCCGGATCGCACCGGCGAAGTAGCGCAGGTGGTCGACGGCGAGCGGGATGTCGGCGGCCAGGGTCTCGCGGCAGGCCTTGCCGTTGTCCCAGGACTCGGCGATCGCGATCAGCTCGAGGTTCGCCTCGACCCGGTCGGCGATCTTGTTCAGGATGTTCGCCCGCTCACCGGCGGAGGTCTTCCCCCACGCCGGGGCGGCGCCGTGCGCGGCGTCGAGCGCCTTCTCGATGTCCTCGGCGGTGCCCCGGGCGACCTCGGTGAAGTTCTCACCGGTGATCGGGGTCGGGTTCTCGAAGTACTGGCCCTTCACCGGAGCGACGTACTCGCCGCCGATGAAGTGCTCGTAGCGCGGCTTGAAGGAGACGACGCTGCCCGGCTGACCGGGGTTGGCGTAGACGGCCATGAATGGTCCTTCCCTGAGGTGCTTCGTCGAACCGAGGGCGCGGTGCGGAACGCACGTTGCGCGTGACCGCCGACACTAGGAAGGTGGGGGTTGCACAGAAGTTGCACGCAGATGCGGAACCTCACCCTCCGGTGAGTGCCGATCACGCGGATTCGATTCAGGTAAGGCAAAGCTGATCGTAAGGTGAGGACGTGGCAGCGGAGCACGCGGATCGCCGGGTGTACGAGCGGGCGCGCGACGCCCTGCTCGGCGGTTCCCCCGGCACGCACCCCGCCGGGGTCCGGCCCGAGGTCCGCGCCTCCTGGGTCCGCTCGCTGGCCGCGGCGGTCGACCCGGAACGCGCCCGTCCCCCGCACGACTACGACCGCGCCGAGCTCACCGACCGGCGGGCGGCGCACCCCCTCGCGTCCGTGCTGCCGGTGCTGCGCGACACGCTGACCGACGCCGCCGAACAGGCCCGGCACATGATGGTCGTGACCGACGGGCGCGGGCGGGTCCTGTGGCGCGAGGGCGCCCGCGCGGTACTGACCCGCGCCGAGCGGGTCGACCTGGTGGAGGGCACCCGGTGGAGCGAGGACGCCGTCGGCACCAACGCGATGGGCACCGCGCTGGCCGGCGCCGCCCCGGTCCGCATCCACTCCGCCGAGCACCTGGTCAGCGCCTACCACCCGTGGACCTGCGCGGCCGCGCCGGTGCGGGACCCCGCGACCGGGCAGGTGGTGGGCACCGTCGACGTCACCGGTCCGGAGGAGAGCTTCCACCCGACGACGCTGGCGTTGGTCACCGCGGCCGCGCGGCTGGCCGAACACCGGTTACTGGCCATCGCCGAGGCCCACGACCGGCGGCTGCGCGAGGAGTACTGGCCGCACCTGACCCGGCTCGGGGGCACCCCGGGCGCGCTCCTGTCCGCGCACGGGCGGGTGCTGGCCGCGTCGCCGGGCAGTGAGTTCCCGGAGCGGATCGCTCTGCCCGACGGCGGGGACCGGGTCGTCGTCGACGGCGTCGTGGTCGGCGGGGCGCCGGCGGGCGGCGGGTCCGTCGCGGGGGTGCTGGAGCCGCTGGGCGAGGGCTGGCTGCTGCGGCTGTCCGCGGGGGGGACCGCGCGGACGGCGCTGACCCTGCCGCTGCTCGGGGCGCGGACCCCCGTCGTCGCCCGCCGGGACGGGCGCCCGGTGCGCCTGGGCCTGCGCCACGCCGAGGTCCTCGCGCTGCTGGCGCTGCACCCGGAGGGACTGACCGCCGACCAGCTCGCCGCCGCCCTCTACGGCGACGGCGGCCGCGCCATCACCGTGCGCGCTGAGGTGCACCGGCTGCGGCGCGCCGTCGGCGAGGACACGGTGCGGACCCAGCCCTACCGGCTCGTCGCCGACATCGACGCCGACTTCCTCCGGCTGCGCGCGGCGCTGCGGGAGGGTCGGGTCCGCGACGCCGCGGCCGAGGCCGCCCGTGGGCCGCTGCTGCCGACCTCCGACGCACCGGAGATCCGCCGGGCCCGCGAGCAGCTCGCCGTCGCGGTCCGGTCGGCACTGCTGCGGGCCGACGACCCGGACGCGCTGTGGACCCTGGTCCGGGCCGGTCGGACCGCGGGCACCGACGACGAGGAGCTGCGCCACCGGCTGCGGGGTCTGCTGCCGTCGTCGGACCCGCGGCGCGACGAGCTCGGCTGAGGGCTCATCCCGGATCGGTGTGGTCGGGGATGCCGTCGTCGTCGGTGCCCGGGAGGCGGCGACGCGGGTCGAACCGGAGCAGGGCCGTCACCGCGACGACGAGTGCGGGCGGACCGCCCGGACGGAGCTCAGGACACCTGGACCGCGTCCACGACGAAGACGAGGGTCTCGTTCGGTGCGATGCCACGACCGCCCGCCCCGTACGCCTTGTCCGGCGGGATCACCAGCAGTCGGCGGCCGCCCTCGCGCATGCCGACCACACCCTCGTTCCAGCCGTCGATGACCGGGGCGTCGCCCACCTTCTCCAGCGGGAAGGTCTCGCCGCGGAACCAGGAGGCGTCGAGCTCCCGCTTGTCCGACCAGGTCACGAGGTCGTAGTGGGTCTGCACGGTGGAGCCGAGGACGACCTCGGGGCCGGTGCCGACCACGAGGTCCTTGCTCAGGAGCTGCGCGGGCGGGGTGCAGGTATCCGGCACGGTGATCGTCGGCTTGCTGCCGGGGTCCCCCGACACCCCGATGTCGTCCACCGTGCAGACGGGCGGCGGCGCGGGGGCGGCCGCCGGTGCCGGTGCCGGTTCGGGGGCCGGGGAGGAACAGCCCGCCAGAGCGACGAGCAGGCCGAGGACGGCGAGGGAGCGCATGGAGTCGACCTTAGGACGCCGTCACCCCGCGTCGTGGCGGGGTGACGGCGTCAGGCCGTCGCGAGGAGCGCGCCCACCCGGGCGTCGAGCGCGTCGATCGGGTGCACGTGCCCGGCACGCACCACGGTGGAGACCGTGGCGAGGTTCTCGACCGACTGCAGCGGGTCGGCGGCGAGCAGGAGGAGATCTGCGTCGGCCCCCGGGACGATGCGGCCCATCGTCTCGCCGCGGCCGAGGTACTCGGCCGGCGCCGTGGTGGTGCTGCGGAGCACCTCGAGGGGCTCAGGCCCGCCCGACCGAGCTCCCGGAACTCCTCGTGGATCGAGCGCGCGACACCGCGGCCGCTGGTGTCGGTTCCGCTCATGATCCGCGTGCCTGCCGCGGCGACCCGACCGACCGTCCGCACACAGCGCTCGCAGTACTCGTGCAGCACGTCGCGGTCGGCTTGCGGGGCCGCGCGGAACGCCTCGGCGTCGGCCTGCTGACGTTCGCGCTGATCGGCGGGCGCGCGCTGCAGCCAGGGATCCTCCCGGAACTCCGGGCCATCGGGGCGGTACTTGCCACGCAGGCCGACGAGGGTCGGGCAGTGCCAGACCCCGTTGTCCGCGAAGGAGCGACCCAGCGCGTCGGTGCGCTCCTCGGAGTAGGTCTCGAAGGCCCGTCGGAGCAGGGCGATTGTGCCTCGTCCGTGGTGCTCGTGGCGGGACCGAGGAAGGTCTCCTTCTGGAACGCGTCGATGAACTCGGCCGCGAACTGCAGCCGGGCCACCCAGGCCGGGAACGGCAGGCCGGTCGGCTCCTGGGCCCACGGCGCCTGCGACTCCGACGACAGGGTCAGGAACACGCTCTGGCCCGTCCCGAGGTGCTCGATCGAGTCGAAGCCCGCCGCGGCCGCATCCTCGATGTGGACCGCCGGTGGCAGGTGACCCGCGATCCGCAGCCCGCGCCGGTGCGCCTCGTCCACCGCGGCGAAGAAGACCGCCGGTTACTGATGACACCATCGGCTTTGGCGTCGGTGCTACGTTCCGGGGCATACCGGACACCCCGGAGGAGCCGCGCGGCGGCCGTCGGGAGCGCCGCAAGGAACGCACTCGCACGGCGCTCGTCGGGGCTGCTCGACGACTCCTCCTCGAGCGGGACGGCAGGCAGGCGAGCATCCAGACCATCACCGAGCTCGCGGACGTGGGGTTCGGCTCGTTCTACAACCACTTCGCTTCGAAGGAAGACCTCTTCGAGGCGGCGAGGGACGAGACCGTCGCGGACTACTTCGCCTGGCTGGACGCACATCTCGAGCCCGACGCCGACCCGGTGCGGCGGCTCACCGAGAGCATCCGGCTCACCGGCAGGCCCATCGTCGAACGGCCCGAACTGGCGCAGGCCCTGAGCCGCGCAGACCGGCCCGCGGGCACGGACGCCCTGTCGCGACGGATGGAGGCGGACGTGCGCGCCGCCCTGGCCGCGGCCGACGTCGTCGTGGGTGCGGCCGAGTTCGAGACGCTCCTGGTGGCGACGCCGGGGGCCATCCGCGCCGTCGTCGAGCGCGCGACCGACTGGACGCCGACGGAGACCGCCGCGAACGCCGAGGTCCTCGCCCCCGCCGTCACCCGGCTGTTGGGCCTGCCCGAGAACGCCGGTCGGCCCGGATCCCGTGCGGGGCCCGGGCCGTCGTCTGGATGAGCGGTCAGCCGGTCAGACGTATTCCTCGGAGGAGGTCCTGCCACGGGCGGGACCCGGCCGCAGGGGGGCGAGAATGACGGCCGTGGACACCCCGGCACGGATCGACCGCTTCGACGAGCTGGTGGAGCGCGCGCGGGCGCTCACCGCCGGACGACGACGGGCGCTGCTGGGCATCGCGGGCCCGCCCGGGGCCGGGAAGACGACCGTCGCGCTGGCCCTGGTCCGCGCGCTCGCCGCCGCGCCCCCGGCCGGGCTCGGCCCGGACCGGGTCGCCCACGTCCCGATGGACGGCTACCACCTCGCCGACGTCGAGCTGGACCGGCTGGGCCGCCGTCACTGCAAGGGCGCCCCGGACACCTTCGACGCCGACGGCTACGCCGCACTGATCGCCCGCCTGCGGGCCACCCCCACCGACGACGCGGGCCCCGTGTACGCCCCGGCGTTCGACCGGGAGATCGAGCAGCCCGTGGCCGGGTCGATCCCGGTGCACCCGGAGTGCCGCCTCGTTGTCAGCGAGGGCAACTACCTGCTCCTCGACACCCCCACCTGGCGGGCGGTGCGAGCCGGGTTCGAGGCGGTGTGGTTCCACGAGACCGACGAGGCGCTCCGGTTGGAACGCCTGGTCGCCCGGCACGTGCACTTCGGCAAGACCCCGGAGGCGGCGCGGGCATGGGTGGAACGGACCGACGAGCCGAACGCCCGCCTGGTCGAGGCCTCCCGGGGCCGGGCCGACCTGGTCGTCGCGCTGCGCTCGGCGTAGACCCCGCACACGACGGCGGGCCGCCCCGGGAACTCCCGAGACGGCCCGCCGTCGTCGTGCGTGGGTCCTGCTACTCCTCGCCGGCCAGCGCGGTCGGCGGGGAGTCCGGCACCGGCTCGGACGGCTTGCGCTCACCACGGAAGGTGAACTTGGCCTTGTCCGACCAGGCGTTGGAGCCCTCCTCCGCGGAGGTGTCGAGGCCCTCGACGTCGACGATGACGATCTGTCCGGCCTCGATCTCGCCGAACAGGATCTTCTCCGACAGCTGGTCCTCGATCTCCCGCTGGATCGTCCGGCGCAGCGGCCGGGCGCCCAGGACGGGGTCGAACCCGCGGTGGGCCAGCAGCTTCTTGGCGTTGTCGGTGAGCTCGATGCCCATGTCCTTGTTCGCCAGCTGCTTCTCCACCCGCCCGATCATCAGGTCGACCATCTGGATGATCTGTTCCTGGTTGAGCTGGTGGAAGACGATGATGTCGTCGATGCGGTTGAGGAACTCCGGCCTGAAGTGCTTCTTCAGCTCGTCGTTGACCTTCGTCTTCATCCGCTCGTAGTTCGACTTCTCGTCGCCGCCGGAGGAGAAGCCCAGCCCCACGGCCTTCGAGATGTCCTGGGTGCCCAGGTTCGAGGTGAAGATCAGCACGGTGTTCTTGAAGTCGACCGTGCGACCCTGGCCGTCGGTGAGACGGCCGTCCTCGAGCACCTGCAGGAGCGTGTTGTAGATCTCCTGGTGCGCCTTCTCGATCTCGTCGAACAGCACCACCGAGAACGGCTTGCGCCGCACCTTCTCGGTGAGCTGGCCGCCCTCCTCGTAGCCGACGTACCCGGGAGGGGCACCGAACAGCCGCGAGGCGGTGTAGCGGTCGTGGAACTCACCCATGTCGATCTGGATGAGGGCGTCGTCCTCGCCGAACAGGAAGTTCGCGAGCGCCTTGGACAGCTCGGTCTTACCGACACCGGACGGGCCTGCGAAGATGAACGAGCCGGACGGGCGCTTCGGGTCCTTCAGACCGGCGCGGGTACGACGGATCGCCTGCGAGACGGAGCGGACCGCGTCCTCCTGGCCGATGATCCGCTTGTGGACCTCGTCCTCCATCTTGAGCAGACGGGTCGTCTCCTCCTCGGTCAGCTTGAACACCGGGATGCCGGTCCAGTTCCCCAGCACCTCGGCGATCTGCTCGCCGTCGACCTCCGCGACGACGTCGAGGTCACCCGACTTCCACTGCTTCTCGCGCTCGGCCTTCTCGCCGAGCAGGGTCTTCTCCTGGTCGCGCAGGTGCGCGGCCCGCTCGAAGTCCTGCGCGTCGATCGCCGACTCCTTGTCCCGGCGGACGTTCGCGATCTTCTCGTCGAACTCCCGCAGGTCCGGCGGAGCGGTCATCCGGCGGATGCGCATCCGGGCGCCGGCCTCGTCGATCAGGTCGATCGCCTTGTCCGGCAGGAAGCGGTCGTTGATGTAGCGGTCGGCCAGCGTCGCCGCCGAGGTCAGCGCGTCGTCGGTGATCGTGACGCGGTGGTGCGCCTCGTACCGGTCACGCAGCCCGCGCAGGATCTCGATCGTGTGCTCGACCGACGGCTCGGACACCTGGATCGGCTGGAAGCGGCGCTCCAGCGCGGGGTCCTTCTCGACGTACTTGCGGTACTCGTCGAGCGTCGTCGCACCGATGGTCTGCAGCTCGCCGCGGGCCAGCATCGGCTTGAGGATCGAGGCGGCGTCGATCGCGCCCTCGGCGGCACCCGCACCCACCAGGGTGTGGATCTCGTCGATGAACAGGATGATGTCGCCGCGGGTGCGGATCTCCTTGAGCACCTTCTTGAGGCGCTCCTCGAAGTCACCGCGGTAGCGGGAACCGGCGACCAGCGAGCCCAGGTCGAGGGTGTAGAGCTGCTTGTCCTTCAGCGTCTCCGGGACCTCGCCCTTGACGATCGCCTGGCCGAGGCCCTCGACGGCGGCGGTCTTGCCGACGCCGGCCTCACCGATCAGCACCGGGTTGTTCTTGGTCCTCCGCGAGAGGACCTGCATGATCCGCTCGATCTCCTTCTCCCGGCCGATGACCGGGTCCAGCTTGCCCTCGCGGGCCTGCTGGGTGAGGTTGCGACCGAACTGGTCCAGCACCAGCGACGAGGACGGCGTGCCCTCGCCACGGCCACCGGTGCCGCTCTCCTGCGGCTCCTTGCCCTGGTAGCCGGACAGCAGCTGGAGCACCTGCTGACGGACACGGTTGAGGTCGGCGCCCAGCTTGACCAGCACCTGGGCCGCGACGCCCTCGCCCTCACGGATGAGCCCGAGCAGGATGTGCTCGGTCCCGATGTAGTTGTGGCCGAGCTGCAGCGCCTCGCGCAGCGACAGCTCCAGCACCTTCTTCGCCCGGGGGGTGAAGGGGATGTGGCCGGACGGGGCCTGCTGCCCCTGGCCGATGATCTCCTCGACCTGCTGTCGCACGCCCTCCAGAGCGATACCAAGGGACTCGAGCGCCTTCGCGGCGACGCCCTCTCCCTCGTGGATCAGGCCAAGGAGGATGTGCTCGGTCCCGATGTAGTTGTGGTTGAGCATCCGGGCCTCTTCCTGGGCCAGGACGACAACACGTCGCGCTCGGTCGGTGAACCTCTCGAACAATTCGCACTCCTTGCCTGCTGCGCCTCACTGACGGCGCGACCAGCATCTGTCGTACGGTCCGGGGCTCGCCCGAACCGACACTGCGCCCTCGCGTGACACCGCGCCAGGCCACCCTCACGGGAGACCTCATACCACTGTATCGGTCGAAGGGGCCCCGGCGCCTCCACCTGACGTGCACCGGGATAGGTGCCGGCGGTAACACGGGGGACACCTGCCGTGTTCCCGGCGGCGGTCAGCCGGTCGTGGCGGCGGCTTCCTCGCGTTCCCGCTCGGCCGCCTTGAACTGCCGGAACCCCTCCTCGTCGCGCCCGCGACGCCAGTAGCCGGAGATCGACAGGTCGTCCTTGGCGACGCCGCGCTCGCGGGTGAGGTGCCTGCGGAGTTCGCGCACGGCGATCGCCTCGCCGTGCACGAAGGCGTGGACACGGCCGGGGAGGAACTCCAGATCCGCGACGACGGCGGGCAGCTGCTCCGAGTCCGGGTCGCCCCCGGCGTCGCTGCGGTACAGCCACTGCACGTACACGTCGGGGCCGGTCGGCACGGCGATCTCGTCGCCGGGGGCCTCCACCTGCAGGACGGCGACGACCGACCGGCCGGCCGGGATCCGCTCGAGCGCGGCGCAGATCGCGGGCAGCGCGGCCTCGTCACCCACGAGCAGGTGCCAGTCGGCGTCCGGGTCCGGGGCGTAGGCACCGCCCGGGCCGACCATCCGCAGCCGGTCGCCCGGGCGGGCGGCGGCCGCCCACGGGCCGGCGAGACCGGTGTCGCCGTGGTGGACGAAGTCGATGACGAGCTCGCCGGCGGCGTGGTCGAGCGAGCGGACGGTGTAGGTCCGCTGCGCGGGCCACTGGTCACGCGGCAGCTCGGCGTGCACCCGGTCCATGTCCAGCGGCTCGGGGTACTCGACGCCGGGGAGCGGGAAGAGGATCTTGACGTAGCGGTCGGTGTACTCCGTGTCGGGGAACGCCGCCAGGCCGTCGCCACCGGCGACGACGCGCACCATGTGCGGGCTCAGGCGTTCGGTGCGGAGCACCCGGAGATCGGTGACGGGGCGGGCCATCGGGCTGCCTCCCAACGACGAAGGGGAAGGGGCCGTCGCGACGGTACCCCTCCCCCGACCCGTTCGGTGAGGTAGACCTTAGTTCTCCTGGTGGTAGGCCTCGAGGACCTCGGCCGGGATACGGCCGCGGTCGGAGACCTTCATCCCGCGGTTGCGGGCCCACTCGCGGATCGCCTGGTTCTGCTCGCGGTCGACCGACGGACGGCGGGCCGCCGTGCTCGCCGAGCCGCTGCCGCGACGCCGGGTCGCACCCCCGGCCCGGCGGGCCGCGGCGACGTAGTCGGCGAGCACGTCGCGCAGCTTCTTCGCGTTCCCGTCCGACAGGTCGATCTCGTAGTTGCGCCCGTCGATACCGAACTCGATCGTCTCGTCCGCCGCGTCACCGGTCAGATCGTCGACGAGCCGGACTTCCTTGATCTGCGCCATCTCCGCAGCCTCCTTGAATGGCCGAACACGTTCATGATGAGGGACCGGGGCCGACATCGGCGACTGCGCGACGCAATAGCAGGACGCAATACGACACCACCGGGTACCGGTTCCGACTCGAATCAGAGAGTATCCGAGAAATGATCGTGGCGTCGACCCGGGTCGGGAGAATGCGGTGAAACGAGCCCCACACCACTCGTACGGGTCCGACAAACACGACGTCCCCGGTCGCCGTTCGCGGCCGGGGACGTCGTCGGATGTGCGTTCGGAACCGGTTCAGGACTCCCCGCGGACCAGCGGGAACAGGATCGTCTCGCGGATTCCGAGGCCGGTCAGCGTCATCAGCAGACGGTCGATACCCATTCCCATGCCGCCGGTGGGCGGCATGCCGTACTCCATGGCACGCAGGAAGTCCTCGTCGAGCTGCATGGCCTCCGGGTCGCCCGCCGCGGCCTTGAGCGACTGGGCGTACAGGCGTTCCCGCTGCTCGACGGGGTCCACCAGCTCGGAGTAGGCCGTGGCGAGCTCGACCCCGAAGACGATGAGGTCCCAGGACTCCGACAGCCGGGGGTCGTCGCGGTGCGCACGGGTCAGCGGCCGCACCTCGACCGGGAAGTCCCGCACGAAGGTCGGCTCGAGCAGGGTGTGCTCGACCAGCTTCTCGAACAACTCGAGCACGATCTGGGCGGCCGTCGGATAATCGGTGATGTCGACGTCGTGCTCGTCCGCGATCCGTTGCAGTTCAGTCAGTTCGGTGTCCGGCGTCACATCCTGGCCGACGGCCTCGGACACCGATCCGTAGATGGTCACCGAACGCCACTCGCCACCGAGATCGTGCTCCGTGCCGTCGTGGTGGCGCACCGTGGTGGAGCCGAACAGCGCCCGTGCCGAGGCCTGGATCAGCTCACGGGTCAGGACCGCCATGTCGTCGTAGGTCGCGTAGGCCTGGTAGGCCTCCAGCATCGCGAACTCCGGGGAATGCGTGGAGTCGATGCCCTCGTTCCGGAACACCCGGTTCAGCTCGAAGACGCGCTCGATACCGCCGACCACGCAACGCTTCAGGAACAGCTCCGGGGCGATCCGCAGATACAGATCGGAGTCGAGTGCGTTGGCGTGCGTGACGAACGGGCGCGCGGTGGCGCCGCCGTGCAGGTTCTGCAGCATCGGCGTCTCGACCTCGATGAAGTCGCGGCCGGTGAGCGACTCGCGGACGGTCCGCAGCACGGTGGACCGCGCGCGCACGGTCTCGCGGGCCTGCGGACGCAGGATGAGGTCGACGTAGCGCTGCCGGACCCGGTTCTCCTCGGAGAGCTCCTTGTGCGCGGTCGGCAGCGGCCGGACCGACTTCGCGGCGACCGACCACTCGTCGACCATCACCGAGAGCTCGCCCCGCCGCGAGGTGATGACCTCGCCGCGCACCGCGACGAAGTCACCCATGTCCACGACGGCCTTCCAGCCGGCCAGCGCGTCGGCGCCGACCCGGTCGAGCGACAGCATGGCCTGCAGCTCGGTGCCGTCGCCCTCGCGCAGCGTCGCGAAGCAGAGCTTGCCGGTGTTCCGCACGAAGATCACCCGGCCGGCGACGGCCACGGTCTCGCCCGTCGCGGTGTCCGCGGGCAGGTCCGGGTGGGCCTCGCGGACCTGGCGCAGCGAGTGCGTGCGGGGGACCTCGACGGGGTACGGGTCGGTGCCCGCGGCGATCAGCTCCGCGCGCTTGGCCCGGCGCACCCGCATCTGCTCGGGGAGGTCGGCCTCGGTCGCCGGGTCGGTCGGGGTGCCGGGAGTGTTCACGGCAGGTCAGGCTATCGGCGGTACCCGGGAGCGCCCGTCGTCACCCCCCTGACCGGCGACCGGCGCACGCGGCGGGCGTCGGGACCTCGCGCGGCGGCCGATCACCGGCCTACCGTGGGACGGTGCCCGACGACGAGGTGGACCACGGCCGCACGTTCGGCGCCGTCGCCCCTGCCTACGACGACCACCGGCCCTCCTACCCCGACGCGGGCGTCGACCTGGCGCTGGCCGGGACCGGCCCGGGGCGGGTGCGGGTCCTCGACCTGGGCGCGGGGACCGGCAAGCCGACCCGGTCGCTGGTGGCGCGCGGGCTCGACGTCGTGGCGGTGGAACCGGACCCGGAGATGCTCGCGGTGCTGCGGGCGCGCACCTCCGGCGCCGACGCCAGGGCCGGGTCCGCGGAGACGATCCCGCTGCCCGACGGCGACGTCGACGCCGTGGTGGTCGGGCAGGCCCTGCACTGGTTCGACCTGGACCGGGCCGTACCGGAGATCGCCAGGGTGCTGCGCCCCGGCGGGGTGCTGGCCGGGCTGTGGAACAGCGGCGACCCCGACGTCGGCTGGGTCCGCGAGCTGGGTGAGATGGGTGAGCGTGGACGGCGGGTCCCCGGGAACGCGGCCGGGGGCGGCACCCCGCCCCGGATGCCCGGCGAGCCCTGGTTCACCGACGCCCACCAGGAGCAGGTCACCTGGCCGCGGGCGACCGGCGTCGAGGAGCACGTCGCCGACATCGCCACCCGCTCCTGGGCACTCCTGAGCACCCCCGACGAGCGCGACTCGGTGTTCGCCGCCGTGCGCGGCTTCCTGCGCGAGCGGGTCGCCGACGCCGACGGCCGGTTCACGATGCCGATGCGCACCATCGTCTGGCGGGCCCGGCGCGCCTGAGCCTCGTCGGCAGCCCGTCAGCGGGCCCGGTGGTGACGCAGGTGGGTCAGCCGCAGCCCGTGCAGGGTCAGGTCCGGGACATGGTGGGTGACGGTGTCGGCGCGCCCGTGGACGAGTTCCGCTAGCCCGCCGGTGACGATCACGCTGACCGGTAGCGCGTCCGGCCCCAGCTCGGCCAGGATCCGGCGGACCAGCCCGTCGACCTGTCCCGCCGCCCCGTAGAGCACCCCGGCCTGGACCGCCTCGACCGTCGTGCGGCCGATCACCGAGCGCGGCTCGACCAGGTCCACCGGCCGCAGCGACGACGCCCGCTCGGCCAGCGCCTGCATCGCGATGTCGACGCCCGGGGCCAGCGCGCCGCCGAGGAACTCGCCCTTCGCGGTGACCACGTCGATGTTCGTGCAGGTCCCGAGGTCGACGCAGATGCAGGTGGTGCCGAACAGGTGGTGCGCGGCGAGCGAGTTCACCACCCGGTCCGCGCCCACCTCGCGCGGGTGGTCCACCAGCAGCGGCACGCCGGTCCGCACCCCCGGCCCGACGACGAGCGTCCGCATCCGGTCCGACCAGCGCGCGAGCAGGGTGCGCAGCTCCCGCGACGGCCCGGGCACCGTGGACAGCGCGGCGACCGCGGTGACCTCGGGGAAGCGCGCGCCGATCATCCCGGAGACGGTGAGGTCCAGCTCGTCGGCGGTGGCGGAGGTGTCGGTGCGCAGCCGCCAGCGCCGCTCCGGCACCGGGTCGAGCCCTTCCGCATCGGTCCCGGTGTCGGGGTAGAGCCCCAGCGAGACGTGGGTGTTCCCGACGTCGATGCAGAGCAGCACCGCGTCGTCCCTACCGGGCCGCGCTGGTCAGCAGACCCGAGCCCGCCGGGGCGTGCCCCGGGTCGGCGCCCAGGTCCGCGATCCGGTTGTCGGCGTCGACGAAGACGACGCGCGGGCTGTAGTCGCGCAGCTCGGCCTCGTCGTAGGAGCCGTAGGAGATCAGGATGACCAGGTCACCGGGGTGCACCAGGTGCGCGGCGGCACCGTTGATGCCGATCACACCGGAGCCGGGCTCACCGGTGATCACGTAGGTCTCCAGGCGGGCGCCGTTGGTGATGTCGACGATGCTGACCTGCTCGCCCTCGAGGAGGTCGGCGGCCGCCATCAGGTCGGCGTCGACGGTGACCGAGCCGACGTAGTGCAGGTCGGCCTGCGTCACGGTGGCGCGGTGGATCTTGGACTTCATCATCGTGCGGTTCACGGCGGTCCTCCTCGGGAGGCGGTCAGAACGCGATGGGGGCGTTGTCGATGAGCCGGGTGGTGCCGACCCGGGCGGCGACGAGCAGGCGGCCGTCCCCGCCGCCCGGAGCGGGGGCGGGGCCGAGGTCGGCGTCGCGCAGCTCCAGGTAGTCGACGTCGACCTCCGGCTCGGTCGTCAGCTCGGCGCGGGCGGCCTCCAGCACCGCGTCGTGCCCGCGGACCGACACCGCCGCACCGGCGGCCAGCGCGCGCGACAGCACGGCGGCGGCGCGGCGCTGACCGGGGTCGAGGTAGACGTTGCGCGAGGACAGGGCCAGTCCGTCGTCCTCACGGACGGTCGGGACGCCGACGACCCGGGTCGGGAAGTCCAGGTCGCGCACCATCCGCCGGATCAGCGTGAGCTGCTGGTAGTCCTTCTCGCCGAACAGCGCGACGTCCGGGCCGACGATGTGGAACAGCTTCGACACGACGGTGAGGACGCCGTCGAAGTGGCCCGTGCGGGAGGCGCCCTCCAGCTCGTCGCCGAGCGGTCCTGCGGTGACCCGGGTCCGCGAGCCCGGCGGGTACATGTGCTCGACCTGCGGGGTGAACACCAGCTCGACGCCCTCGTCGCGGCAGGCGTCGAGGTCGGCCTCGATCGGGCGCGGGTAGCGGTCGAGGTCCTCGTCCGCACCGAACTGCAGCGGGTTCACGAAGATCGACACGACCGGGACGACGGCGCCGGGGATCCGCTTCGCGTGCCGGATCAGCTCGCGGTGGCCCTCGTGCAGCGCGCCCATGGTGGGGACGAGGACGACCTTGCGGCCGGCGCCGCGCAGCGCACGGGTGACCGCGGCGAGCTTCGCCGGGTCGCTGTGCACGGTCAGCCGGCCGGTGCCGTACCCGTTCCGGGTGGAGCCGGGGGTGCTCACTTCTCCTCCAGTACGGTCTCGATGTCGCGGACGCCGTCGGGGCCGAGGAGCCCGGCGGCGGCGGCGCGGTGGGCGGTCCGCCCGGCCAGCGCGCGGTAGACGGCGGCCAGGTCGGGGTCGGCGTCGCCGATGCGGGCCAGATGGGTCCGGACGGTGCCGGCGTCGCCGCGGGCGACCGGTCCGGTCAGTGCGCGGTCGCCGTGGCGCAGCGCGTTGTCCAGCGCGGCCGACAGCAGCGGCGCGACCAGACGCTCCGCGGGCGCGATGCCCGCGGTCTCCAGCAGCTGCACGCAGTCCCCGACCAGTGTGGTCAGGTGGTTGGCGCCGTGCGCGAGTGCGGCGTGGTACAGCGGACGCATCGCCTCCGGGATGCGGACGGGCTCGGCCGACATCTCCAGCACGAGCGCCTCGGCGACGCTCCAGCCGGCGGCGTCGCGCGGGTCGCCGTGCTCCGGGTCTCCGGGTGCGGTGACGCCGATGCAGCAGGCGGCGAGCCGTTCGACGTCCTCGGGGCGGCCGGTCACGGTCATCGCCGGGTGCAGCGCCAGCGGCAGTACGCCCTGCTCCGTCGCCGGGTCCAGCACCGCTACGCCGCGCGACCCCGCCGTGTGGACGGCGATCTGGCCCGGGCGGAAGCAGCCGGCAGCGGCGAGGCCGCGGACCAGGCCGGGCAGGACGTCGTCGGGGACGGCGAGCAGCACCAGGTCGGCACGGGAGCAGACCTCGTCGGGCGGGAGCAGGGGGACATCGGGGAGCAGGGTCTCCGCCCGGCGCACCGAGGCCTGGGAGACCCCCGAGGCCGCGACGACGACGTGGCCCGCGCGGGCGAGCGCCGCACCGAGCACCGCACCGACCCGACCGGCCGAGACCACCCCGACCGCGAGCCGCGCGGGGCGACCGCCATCGATCGCAGAGTCCATCACGAGAATCCGTTTCCTCCCGTTCCGGTCCTGGTGGGGTACCGGTCGGGCAATCCGCGGTCGGCGCGACCTCCGGTGGCCGCGCGCCGGACGCGAGGATAGACGGGCCCCGGGTCCGGGGCGCGCTCCTGAGACCGGCCTCACCCCGGCCCCGCCCGTGATCGACAGTTGTGGAGCGGAGCGTTCGCGAGGCGGACGCAGGGCTCCACGACCGGTGATCGCCGGGTGGCGGTCACCGACGGCCGGTCAGCGGGGGCGGTCCGGCTCGTCGTCCGGGCGGCGCATCGGGCGGGTCGGGCCGGGGTCGGACGGGTCGTCGTGGTGACGGCCCCGGTGCTCGGTGGCCGGGGGCTCGGGGCGGCCGACGGGCCGGGTGACGTCCTCCCCCGGGCCCGGACCGGGGCTCGCCGGACCCGGCCCGCTACCTGGCCCCGGACCGGGGACAGGAGGCCCGGACGTGCCGGAGCGGAACCCACGGGCAGCGCCGTCGTGCCCGGCGGAGCGGGCCGTGGTGGAACCGGATCCTCCCGAACCGGGTCCCCCTGAGCCGAGCCCTCGGGAGCCCGACGCCGGGGAAGCCGGGGCCGGGGAGCCGGACTGTGCGGGCCGAGCACCCGGGGAGCCGGGGGTCCGGGAGCCGGTGCCGCTGCCGAGGCCGGGGCGCGCGGTCGGGTCCTGTGCGCGGCCGGGAGCCCCCGGGCCACCGGCGGGCCGGGTATCCGGCGCCGGCGGGGTGGTGCTCCGCCGGGCCTCCGCCCACCGGGGCGGGCGCAGCTCGTCGGGCCGTCCCCACGGCGCGGCGGCCGCCAGCGTGACGGGGCCGGGCGGGAGCGGCGGTACGGGCGGGCCGGCGGCGGCCGAGCCGCCGCCGTCGGGGAAGGTCGGGATGCGGAACTGGCCCGAGAAGCTGCCGTCCGGCGCCGCCGGGGGCGGCGGCTCCCAGTCCGACGGACGCTGCCGGGCCCAGGCCGCGACCAGCGCCTCCGGCACCCCGACGGCGACGGCGCGGGCCCGCAACAGCGCGGCCAGCTTCTCGTCGTGCAGGGCGTGGGCGCTCTCCCGCACCGCGCCGCGTGCGATCCGGTTCCGCATGAACGCCAGCTCGGTGACCGCGGACTGGTAGTCGGCGACGGCCTTCGCCGCGGCCGGGCCGGAGCGGCGCCGCACCAGCGTGCGCCAGCCCCTCCGCCGGGACAGCCGGGCCAGCAGGGGCACCTCGCTGGGCGCGATCCACCCCGCGGCGGCGAACCCGGGCAGCTGGGCAGCGACGATCCGCGCCTCGCGGCGACGGGCGAACACCACGAGCAGGATCAGCCCGACGAAGATCGGGACCATCACGAACAGGTAGATCTGGTAGAAGCCGCCGGGCGTCGCGGCCAGCACCGACGCGCCGTTCCAGAGCGCGTGCAGCACCACCGCGGCGACGTAGCCGGCGATCATCGCCAGCACCCGGACCCCGATGCTGCGGCTGGCCGCCGCGATCCCGGCAGCGATGCCGATCATGCAGGTGAACAGCGGGTGCGCGAACGGCGAGGCGACGCCGCGGACGAACAGCGTCGCGAGGACCCCGGCCGACTCCGGCTCGGACACCGCGCGGCCCAGGTAGAGGATGTTCTCGCTGAACGCGAACCCGGCGGCGACGATCCCGGCGTAGACGACGCCGTCGACGATCCCGTCGAACTCACGGCGCCGGAACAGCAGCAGCCCGATCAGGAACAGCCCCTTGGTGAACTCCTCGACGACCGGGGCGACCACGACCGGGCCGAACAGGTCACCCGCGCCGCGCCCGGCGGCCGCGTCGAGCACCGCCGAGGCGCTGGTGTTGATCAGCAGGGCGACCAGTGCGGCGAACCCGGCGCCCCAGAGGAACGCCCCCATCAGCATCCGCGGCGGCTCGGGCTCCCAGCGGTCCACCCAGAGGAACGCCGCCACCACCGGCACGACCGGCAGCAGCGCGGCCAGGGTCCCGACGACCACTCCCGGCGTCCCGATCGCGCGTTGCAGCACCCCGAGCGTGATCACCGCGAGCAGGGCCAGCACCACCAGGCCCACGACCGGCAGCAGCACGCCCCGTCGCTTGGCCGACGGCGCCGGCACCGGAGCGTACGGGCGGCCGAGCGTCGGGGACGTCATGACCCTCCAGCGTAGAGAACCGCCCCCCGCTGCGCGGGGGGACGCGCCTCAGCCGGCACGGATCCCACCGTCGGTGTCGTCCGGGTCGTCGGGGGAACGGCAGCAGTACTCCAGCCAGAACGCGGCGCCGACCAGCAGCAGCGCGCTGACCACGCCGACCCCGGCGACGACGCTGTCCCGGAACGCGGCCACCACGACCGCCGCCCGCGGCAGCGTGTGCATCAGCACGCCCACCCACAACCCGGCGACGACCGCGCCCCCGACCGCGGAGGCCTTCGCGAGCAGCACCGCCCGGGCCGCGACGAGCGGCGGCACCGGCGCGGCCCCGTTCCGGCGGTCGATCCGGCGCCGCAGCACGACCCCGCCCGCGGCCTCGGCGGCGGCGAGCACCGCGACGACGACCGCCGCGGCGACCGGCAACGTCGGCAGCATCCCGTAGGTCAGCTGGACGAGAATGTTGCCGAGCAGGGCCGCGACCACCGCAATGGCGGCGACGTCGCGGACCCGGGTCGGGCGCACGGTGGGGCGCGGGTCGTCGTCCGGGCCGCGTCCGGGACGCCGACCGCCCGGTCCGGGCGCGGTCATGCCGGGTCCCGCAGCACGACGTCGTCGCGGCGGTGCACGCCCGCGCAGCCGTCCGGGCCGAGCCGGTCCAGCAGGTCGGTGACCGGGCCGTGCCCGTGCAGGACGGCGCCGGGCTCGGCGAGCAGCCACGGCAGCAGCACGGTGGCCCGGTCGGGGGTGCCGGGGTGCGGCAGGAGCAGCTCCGGGTCGTCCGAGGTCACCGGGGCGCCGTCGTCGGTCACCTGCACGATGTCGACGTCGAGGGTGCGCGGCCCCCACCGCTGCTCGCGGACCCGGCCCGAGGCGTCCTCGAGTGCCTGCCCGCGGCGCAGCCAGCCCCGGGCGTCAAGTGCCGGGTCGTCCGCGACGAGCACCGCGTTGAGGAAGTCCGGTTGGTCGGTCACGCCCCAGGGCGCCGTCTCGAACACCGGCGACACCGCCACGACGGCCGACCCCAGGTCCGCGACGACCGTGCGCAGGTGCGCGGCCCGGTCACCCAGGTTGGAGCCGAGGGACAGGACCGCGCGGGTCACGCCCGGCTCCGGGTCAGGACCACCGCGACGTCGTCGAAGGTCAGCGGGATCGGCGCAGACGGCTTGTGCAGCGTCACCTCGACGGCGGCGATCCGGGCGTCGAAGTCCAGCACGGCCTGCGCGATCTCCCCGGCGACGGCCTCGATCAGGTCGCGGGCCGGGCCGCCGACGATGCCCGCGGCCAGCTCGGCGAGCTCGCCGTAGTGCAGCGTGTCGGCCAGGTCGTCCGAGGCGGCGGCGGGCGCGAGGTCGGCGTGCACCACCAGGTCGACGACGAACTCCTGGCCGTCGCGGCGCTCGTGGTCGAACACGCCGTGGTGGCCGCGGACCCGCAGCCCCCGCAGCTCGATCCGGTCGCTCACCGCCCGGTCTCCCGCGGGGAGCGGGCGCGCGAGGCGCCGAGCCGGCAGGCGGCCGCGACCGCGATGGCGTCCATCGTGGACTCGACGTCGTGCACCCGTACGCCCCAGGCGCCCGCGTTCGCCGCGAGCGCGCTGATCGCGGCGGTCGCGATGTCGCGACCCGCCGGCGTGCGCGGGTCGTCGTCGGCCGAGGCCAGCAGCTCGCCGAGGAACCGCTTGCGCGAGGCCCCGACCAGCACCGGGAAGCCCAGGTCGACGAACACGTCCAGCCGCCGCAGCAGCGCCCAGTTGTGCGAGGCGTTCTTGGCGAACCCGAGGCCGGGGTCGAGCACGATCCGGCCGGGGTCGACCCCGGCCATCACGGCGTGGTCGACCCGGGCGACGAGCTCGGACCGGACCTCGCCGATCACGTCCTCGTAGCCCGCGAGCTGCGCCATCCCGGCGCTGTGCCCGCGCCAGTGCATGATCACCCAGGGCGTCCGGGACTCGGCGACGACCGCGGCCATCCGCGGGTCGGCGAGGCCGCCGGAGACGTCGTTGACCATCGCCGCACCGGCGTCGACGCAGGCCAGGGCGACCTCGGACCGGGTCGTGTCGACGCTGACCCGCACGCCCGCGGCGACGAGCTCGCGCACCACCGGCAGCACGCGCTCCCGCTCGGTCTCCGCGTCGATCCGCTGCGCGCCGGGCCGGGTCGACTCCCCGCCGACGTCGACGAGGTCGGCGCCGGCGTCGCGCATCGCGACGCCGTGCGCGACGGCGTGCGACCGGTCGACGTAGCGGCCGCCGTCGGAGAACGAGTCCGGGGTGACGTTCAGGATCCCCAAGACCGCGCAGCGGCTGAGCTCGGGCAGCGCCCCGCCGGGGGCGACCACGTCAGCGCCCCCTGATCAGCGACAACGCCTCCGCGCGGGATGACGCCGAGCTCTTGAACAGCCCGCGCACCGCCGAGGTGGTGGTGCGCGATCCCGGCTTGCGGATGCCGCGCATGGCCATGCACAGGTGCTCGGCCTCCAGCACGACGATCACCGCGCGCGGGTTCAGCTTGCGCACCAGCGCGTCGGCGATCTGCGCGGTCAGCCGCTCCTGAACCTGTGGGCGCTTGGCGTACAGGTCGACCACCCGGGCCAGCTTGGACAGGCCGGTGACCTGCCCGTCGACGGCCGGGATGTAGCCGACGTGGGCCACCCCGTGGAAGGGCACCAGGTGGTGCTCGCAGGTGGAGAACATCGGGATGTCCTTGACCAGCACGAGCTCGCCGTGGCCCTCGTCGAACGTCTTCTCCAGCACCGAGTCCGGGTCGACGAACAGCCCGGCGAAGATCTCGCCGTAGGCGCGCGCGACCCGGGCCGGGGTCTCCTTGAGGCCCTCGCGGTCCGGGTCCTCCCCGACCGCGATCAGCAGCTCGCGGACGGCGCGCTCCGCACGGTCCAGGTCGATCCCGCCGGGCACGGCCTGGGTCACCCCGGCCGCCACCGCGGCGGACTCCACCGGACCGAGGCGTCCGTCCGTCGTCGACGTGCTCAGTGTCCTGCCTCCGGGTCGTGTCCGCGCCGCTGCTCGCCGGCGCCGGAGTCGTCCGCACCACCCGGCGCGCCGTTGCCGTGCGCACCGTTGCCACTGCTGCTGCCACTGCCGTTACCACCGGTGCCCGGTCCGGACCCGGACCACGGGCCGCCCTGCTGCGGCGGCTGCGCCCAGTTCGGCGGCGGCCAGCTCTGCCCCTGCGGGGTCGTCGCGGGCCGCCAGTCCGGCGGGGCACCGTAGTTCGGGGCGACGGCGGGCGGCGGGGGCTGCCCCGGGCCGCCGTAGGAGCCGGCCCGGCCGTAGCCGTGTGCCGGGGCACCGTGCCCGTTGCCGGGCGCGCCGTAGCCGTTGCCGTTCCCGTTGCCGTTCCCGTTGCCGGCACCGTTGCCGGAGCCGTACCCGCCGTCGTTCGGGGCGTCCGGGCGGCTCACGACCGGGCCGCCTGCCGGGAACGGGGAGGCGCCGGGGGTGCCGGGTGCGTCGCCGTAGCCGTTCGCGGAGCCCGAGCCGACCTCGGCCGGGGTGCGCTCCTCCTCCTCGGGAGGCAGCACCTCGCCGCGCTCGTACGCCAGCTCGCGCCGGGTCTTGATCGGTGGCTTCTCCGACGGCGTGCGCACGCCGAAGTCGTCGAACGCGGTGATCCGCGGCCGCTTCTCCACCGACCCGAAGATCCGCTCGAGGTCCTTGCGGTTCAGGGTCTCCTTGTCCAGGAGCTCCAGCACCAGGTCGTCGAGCACGTCGCGGTAGGTGTTGAGGATCTCCCACGCCTCGGTGTGCGCGGCCTCGATGAGCTTGCGCACCTCCTCGTCGATCTCGTGGGCGACCTCGAGCGAGTAGTCGGCCTGGTTGCCCATCGAGCGGCCGAGGAACGGGTCGCCCTGCTCCCGGCCGTAGCGGACGGCGCCGAGCTTGGCGCTCATGCCGTACTCGGTCACCATTGCGCGGGCGATCTTGGTGGCCTGGTCGATGTCGGAGGACGCACCGGTCGTGGGCTCGTGGAAGACGAGCTCCTCGGCCGAGCGACCGCCCATCGCGAACACCAGCCGCGCGATCATCTCGGCGCGGGTCATGAGGCCCTTGTCGTCCTCGGGGACGACGAGCGCGTGCCCACCGGTGCGACCGCGCGGCAGGATCGTGAGCTTGTAGACCGGCTCCAGGTCCGGCATCGCCCACGCGGCCAGCGCGTGCCCACCCTCGTGGTAGGCGGTGATCTTCTTCTCGCGCTCGGAGACGATCTTCGACTTGCGCCGGGGGCCGCCGACGACCCGGTCGACCGACTCCTCCAGCGCGGCGCCGTTGATCAGCGTCCCGTGCTCGCGGGCGGTCAGCAGCGCGGCCTCGTTGATCACGTTGGCCAGGTCGGCGCCGGACATGCCCACGGTGCGCTTGGCCAACGACTCGAGGTCGACGTCGTCGGCGAAGGGCTTGCCCTTGGAGTGCACGGCCAGGATCGCGCGACGGCCGGCCAGGTCGGGGGCGCCGACCGGGATCTGCCGGTCGAACCGGCCGGGACGCAGCAGCGCCGGGTCCAGGATGTCGGGCCGGTTCGTCGCGGCGATCAGGATGATCCCGCCGCGGGCGTCGAAGCCGTCCATCTCGACGAGCAGCTGGTTCAGGGTCTGCTCGCGCTCGTCGTGACCGCCGCCGAGGCCGGCGCCGCGCTGGCGGCCGACCGCGTCGATCTCGTCGACGAAGATGATGCAGGGCGCGTTCTGCTTGGCCTGCTCGAACAGGTCACGCACACGGGAGGCACCGACACCGACGAACATCTCGACGAAGTCGGACCCCGAGATCGTGTAGAACGGCACGCCCGCCTCGCCGGCGACCGCACGGGCCAGCAGCGTCTTGCCGGTGCCGGGCGGGCCGTAGAGCAGGACGCCCTTGGGGATCTTCGCGCCCAGGGCCTGGTAGCGCCCCGGGTTCTGCAGGAAGTCCTTGATCTCGTAGAGCTCCTCGACCGCCTCGTCGGCGCCCGCCACGTCCGCGAACGTGTTCTTCGGCATGTCCTTGTTCAGCTGCTTGGCCTTGGACTTGCCGAAGCTCATGACCCGGTTCCCGCCGCCCTGGGCGTTGTTCAGGAACCAGAACAGCAGGATCAGCACCAGCGCCAGCGGGATCATCGTGATCAGCAGCGTGGACAGGAAGGAGTCCTGGCGCACGACGGTGTCGTACTCGGCGATCCCCGGGACCTGGCGGATCTGGTCGAAGATCTGGCCGGAGATCTGCGCCGGGTACTGGGTGAGGATCTGGGTGGTCTCGTTGCCGTTGACCTCGATCGGGCGGTCCAGCGTGAGGCGGAGCTGTTGCTCACGGTCCTCGACGAGGGCGTCCTTGACATTGTCCGACTGCACCTGGGAGAGCGCGACCGACGTCGTGACCTCGGCGTATCCACGGGTGTCGTCGAACAGCTGGCTGAACCCGAGATAGATCAGGAGCGCGACGAGGATCCAGATCAGCGGGTTGCGGAGCAGGCGCTTGCGGTCCATGCAACGTCGGCCTGGGTGGCCTTCACCTTCCCGGGAGTGGTTCTCGGCAGCGGCGGCGGACGGTGTACCGCCCCGCCGGAGGGCCCTGACCCGTCAGGATAGCCCCACGGTGGGTGGAGTGCTCCGGACGGACCTGGCCGGACCGCCCGGTGTGCGGGCGGACGTCCGGTGAACGAACCGGCGAGCTGCCCGGTTCCCCCACAGGGGTGTCCCGACGCACACGTCGGCACCGTCGTGTGGGACAACTGTGCAGCACGCTCGGTACCCGGACGGCGGCGGAGGGCAGCGGCGCCCTGCTCCGTCCGGACCAGCGGCGACGATCTGCGGGCCGGGAGGGACGATCGGATGGCGCTCGACACGGTGGCCGGACCTCGGCGGACGGTGTCGCTGCTCGCCACCGGACTCGCCGCCGCGGCGGCACTGGCGGTCTTCACCGCGCCGGCCGGGGCGGCCGTCGCCGTGCCCGTGACCACGCCGCCCGCGGCCGCCGCACCGGCGCCGGCGGTGGTCACCGCGCTGCCGGCGACCACCGCCCGGGCCGACGCCGGCCCGCTCGCGTCGCGCCCGGCCGTCGTCGCGGGGCCGGGGTCGATCGGGCCGGGCACCGTCACCGAGACCACCGGCGCGGGCCTGTGCACCGCCGGGTTCGTGTTCACCGCGGGCGAGCGCACCTTCCTCGGCCAGGCCGCGCACTGCGGCGGCACCGGCGACGAGACCGAGACCGACGGCTGCACCTCCGACGCGGTGCCGCTGGGCACTCCGGTGCTGGTGCACGGCCGCGGCGGGACCGTCACCGGGACGCTGGCCTGGAGCTCGTGGAACACCATGCAGGCCCGGGGGGAGCGCAACCCCGACGTCTGCGCCTACAACGACCTCGCGCTCGTCGAGCTGCCCGCGGGCGCCGGCCCCTCGGTGGGTGCCGCGGTGCCGTTCTTCGGCGGCCCCGGCGCGGTCCGCACCGAGCCGCTGCCCGCCGGAACCCCGGTCTTCGGCCTCACCAACCCGCCCGACGCCGACGGCGTCCGCACGGTCGGGGTGCGCGCCGGTGCAGCCGCCGCCGAGGTCGGCGGCGGCTGGGGGCACGCGATCTTCGCCGTGCAGGACGGTGTGGCCGGGGAGTCGGGCAGCCCGCTGCTCGACGCGCAGGGCCGCGCGATCGGCGTGCTGTCCAGCCTCACCACCACCGACGACCTGCCCAGCATCGAGTACACCGACCTGGCGAAGGCACTGGACTACGCCGCCCGCACCGACGGCCCGGCCGGCCTCGCGCTCGCCGGCGGGCACGCGTTCACCGCCGCCCCGCCCGGGGTGGACCCGCGGGCGCTGGCCACCCCCGCCGGGCCCGGGCTCGGCTGAGCCGCCCTCAGGCGTAGACCGACGGGTCGAGCGTGCCGATGTAGGGCAGGTCGCGGTAGCGCTCGGCGTAGTCGAGGCCGTAGCCGACGACGAACTCGTTCGGGATGTCGAAGCCGACATAGCGGACCGGGACGTCGACCTTCACCGCGTCCGGCTTGCGCAGCAGCGTCACGACCTCCAGCGACGCGGGCGAGCGGGTCTGCAGGTTGCCCAGCAGCCAGTTCAGGGTCAGCCCCGAGTCGATGATGTCCTCGACGATCAGCACGTGCCGCCCGGCGATGTCGCGGTCGAGGTCCTTGAGGATCCGCACGACGCCCGACGACGACGTCGACGAGCCGTAGGAGCTGACCGCCATGAACTCCAGCTGGGCCGGGATGGGCAGCGCGCGGGCGAAGTCGGTCATGAACATGACCGCGCCCTTGAGGACGCCGATCAGCACGAGGTCGGACTCGCGGCCGTCACGCACGAGGTCGGCGTAGTCACCGGCGATCTGCTGCGCCAGCTCCGCGGTCTTCTCGCGCACCTGCTCCTCGGTGACCAGCACCGAGGAGATGTCCCCGTCGTACACCCGACCCCCTCGCACGGACCGTGTGCCGGTCCGGTCGACGCCTCCACCGGGTCCACGGTCACGCCCGGTCACGCGGCCGACTGTGGCGGCGCAGCACGAGCCTGCCACGGGCGCGGGTCAGCACCAAGCCGCCGCCCAGCGCCGGTCCGCCCTGTCCGCGCCAGGCCCCGACGAGGTCGTCGGCGGCCCGCAGCTGCGCGTCGGTGAGTGCCCGCGCGCCCGCTCCGGCGAGCCATTCCCGCAGGACCCGGCGTCGTACGGCGGGCTCGGCACCGGCCAGGACCCCGGCGTCGAGCGGGGTGCCGACGACCTCACCGGCCCCCGCCCCTGGCCCGGCCGGCTCCGTCACGGCGGCACCCGGCGGTGGGCCGTTGTCACCGGAATCACCCGGCCCCGGCTCCCCCGCCCGCGCGGCCCGCTCACCGTCCGTGGCCACGCGGGCCGCGGACAGCAACCGGGCAGCGGCGGCGGAGAGGGCGGCGTCGTCGTCGTGGAGCTGGTCCGCGGTGCGCGCCAGCGCGGCCGCGACCCCGCCGCCCAGCACGTCCTCCAGCAGCGGCAGCACCTCGTGCCGCAGCCGGGAGCGGGCGAAGCGGGGGTCGGCGTTGTGCGGGTCGGCCCACACCTCGACGCCCGCGGCCGCGCAGGCCGCGACCGTGTCGGCCCGGCGCACCCCGAGCAGCGGGCGCAGCCACGGCTCGGACCACTCGCGCATCCCGGACAGCGACCGGGCACCGGAGCCCCGGCCGAGGCCCAGCAGCACGGTCTCGGCCTGGTCGTCGAGGGTGTGCCCGAGCAGCACCGGGGACGACGGCGCCGGCCGTGCCACCCGCAGCGCCGCGTACCGGGCCGTCCGGGCCGCGCCCTCGGGGCCGCCCTCGTCACCGACGACGACCGGGCAAACCGACGCCGTCACGCCGAGCCCGCGCAGCCACGCGGCGAGCGCGGCCGACCGCCCGGCGGACCCGTCCTGCAGCCCGTGGTCGACGACGACGGCGTGCACCGGCTCCGCGACGACCTCCCGGACCGCGAGCAGCAACGCGGTGGAGTCGGCGCCGCCGGAGCAGCCGACCAGCGGCGGGGCGGCGGCCGCGGCGGCGGGCAGCCGGGTCAGTGCCGCCCGCACCGCCCGCCGGACCCGGGCCGCCGCGGCGGACTCATGATCCGTCAGGCGACGCGTTGCAGCCACGCGGGCGGGTCGTCCAGCTCGGCGCGGGTCGGCAGCGTCTCCGGCGACTCCCAGGCCCGGTTGATCCCGGCCATCCCGGCCTCGCGCTCGACGGCCCGGCAGAACGCGGCGCCGACGGCGTACTGGCGCATCTTCGCCTCGACCCCGAGCAGTGCGCGCAGGATCCGGTCGATCAGGCCGCCGCCGCGGCGGCGCTCGGTGAACCGGCGCCGGATGAGCGCGACGTCGGGGACCACGTCCGGCCCGACGGCGTCCATGACGTGGTCCGCGTGACCCTCCAGCAGCGTCGACAGGGCCAGCAGGCGGTCGAGCACGGCCCGCTGCTCGGGGCCCTGCAGCAGCTCGACCAGGGCGAGCACGTCGGCCTTGCGGCCGTCCTCGCCGCGCAGCGCGCGGATCGCGTCGGGCAGCCGGGCGAGCCGCGCGGTGTCGGGCTCCTGCAGCGACAGCAGCTCGGTGACCAGCCCGGCGAAGTGGTCGCGCAGCCAGGGCACCGCGGTGAACTGGAGCCGGTGGGTGGCCTCGTGCAGGCAGACCCAGAGGCCGAACTGGTCGCCGTCGACGTCGAGCGATCGGGAGGCGGCGTAGACGTTCGGGGCGACGACGACGAGCCGGCCCGCCCTGCCGGGCCCGCCGAACGGGTCGTACTGGCCGAGCACGCGGGCGCCCATGTAGGCGAGCAGCGCGCCGAGCTGGACCCCGGAGCCGGCGGCGGTGACCGTGCGCAGCGGCCACGGTGAGTCGGGCAGCCGGGCGCCGGAGGTCAGCGCCTCCATCCCCCCGACGGCGGCACGCGCCCAGGCGGGCCGGTCCAGCACGTCGGCGGGCAGCAGCGGCAGGTCCGCCCCGAGGCCGGTGACCTCGCGGACGTGCCCCTCGGCGCGCGCGGAGTCGGCGCGCAGGCGCTCCACCAGCGCACCCGCCACCGCGGGGGTGGTGCGGGGCCCGGCGGGCATCAGCGAGGCCGCCGTCGACGCGGCCAGGGACCAGTTCACCGGCAGCCCGGCGCCGGGACGGGCGGGGCTGCGGCCGGTGACCGGGCCGGTCGTGTCGGTCTCCATGCGGCCCACGCTACCCTCGACGACGGGTGCGCGAGACCGGGTCAGCCCCGGCAGCCGCAGCGCGACAGCGTCGCCGCGATGCGGTCCAGCGCGGGCCGGGCGTCGGCCGGCGAGGTGCCGTTGGACAGCAGCGCGAACACCAGCAGCCTGCCGTCGACGTCGGTGACGACCCCGGCGAGGCTGGAGGCGCCGGACAGCGTGCCGGTCTTCGCGCGCACGACGCCGCGCCCGGCGACCGACCGCGGGTCGCCGAACCGGTCGGCGAGCGTGCCGCCACCACCGGCGACCGGGAGCCCGGT
This sequence comes from Pseudonocardia sp. HH130629-09, assembly GCF_001294645.1. Classification (NCBI taxonomy): domain Bacteria; kingdom Bacillati; phylum Actinomycetota; class Actinomycetes; order Pseudonocardiales; family Pseudonocardiaceae; genus Pseudonocardia; species Pseudonocardia sp. HH130629-09. Next base: position 5,625,815 of record NZ_CP011868.1, on the reverse strand, counting down.
GAGGATCGGGCGCAGGAACTGCACGTCGGTGGGGCTGTCGGACTGCGCCGCGGCCGAGGCCAGCACCGCGCCGAGCAGCCGGGCCGGGATCAGGTTGTCCCGGGACAGGCCGCTGCCGTCGGCGATCCGGAGCCCGGACACGTCGTAGCCGGCCTGGACCAGGGCCTCGGTGACGGCCTTCGAGGCGCCGTCGAAGGACGCCTCGGCGTCCTTCGACACCGCGACCTGGCGGGCCATCGCCTCGGCGGTGACGTTGTCCGAGGCGGTGAGCATGTACTCGATGAGGCTCGCGACCGGCGGGGAGGACACACCGCCGAGCACCGGCGCGTTCGCCGCGGCGACGCCCTCGCGGACGTCGGAGGCGCCGAGCGCGCGGGCCAGCGCCCTCCCGGCGGCCGCGGCGGGGTCGGTGCTGCGCGGGCCGTCCTGCTGCAGCGGGTCGGTGCGGCCGCCGTCGAGCATCAGCGCCGACATCGGGGGGACGTAGCCGTCCGCGACGTCGGTGGGCCCCCAGCCCGGGGACTCGGCCGGGCCCTTCCAGAGGCTCGCGTCGGTGTAGACCGTGGTGATCGGCCGGCCGACGGCCTTCTTCACCTGCTCGGCGAGGTCGGCGATCCGTGCGGGCTCGGGGTAGAGCCCGTCCTGGCCGTCGGGCAGCGCGGTCAGCGACGGGTCGCCGGACCCGACGAGGACCACCGAGTCCGGGGTCGGGCCGGGCACGACCCGGGTCGCGAGCCGGTCGGTCGGGTTCAGCGACAGCAGCGCGGCCGCGGCGGTGAGCAGCTTCGTCGTCGAGCCGGGGACCATCCCGCGGTTGCCGTCGCGCTCCCAGATCGGCTTCACCCCGCGCGGGGCCGCGGAGTCCATGACGACCCCGGTGACCTCGCCGAGCTCGGGCGCGTCGAGCTGGGAGGACAGGGCCTGGGTGATCCCGGCGGCGCTCGGCACCGGCGCCGTCGGCGTGAGCGGGCGCAGGGCGGGCATCGGGACCGGCGGGTACTGGGCCGCGGTGGTGCCGAGCCCGAACGAGCTGCGGGCGTCCGGCCCCGCGAGTGCGACGGCACCGAACAGCGAGGCCAGTGCCATCACCGCGACGGCGACCACGGCGAACCGCCGGTAGCTGCGCTCCGGCCGGCGATGCCTGCGTCCCACGGACCCTCCTGTACCTGCTCGTCCGGCGGCCGACCTGCCCGCACGGGGGTGCGACGCGGGCCACATCGGCCCGCTCCGCCCTCACCGGCGTGCACCCGTGCCCACCCGGTCCCTCACACTAGGGGGCAGCACCGACATCGCCGGAGCGGGCGGGCCAGCGGCCCCGCCCCGGATCCGGTGGAGCCGTGACACAAGACCGCTGACCCTCTTCAAGGAGCAACGAACCGTGGACTTCGACGTCACCATCGAAATCCCCAAGGGCGGCCGGAACAAGTACGAGGTCGATCACGAGACCGGACGCATCCGGCTCGACCGCACCCTGTTCACCGCCACCCAGTACCCCGCCGACTACGGGTTCATCGACGACACCCTGGGCGAGGACGGGGATCCGCTGGACGCCCTGGTCCTGGTCCAGGAGCCGACCTTCCCGGGGTGCGTCATCCGCTCCCGCGCGATCGGCATGTTCCGGATGAAGGACGAGAAGGGCGGCGACGACAAGGTCCTCTGCGTCCCCTCGGACGACCCCCGCCAGGAGCACCTGCGCGACATCCACCACCTGGCAGAGTTCGACCGGGCGGAGATCCAGCACTTCTTCGAGATCTACAAGACCCTGGAGCCGGGCAAGAGCGTCGAGGGCGCGTCCTGGGTCGGCCGGGCCGACGCCGAGCGCGAGATCAAGGCGTCCTACGAGCGCGCGAAGAGCGCCGGGCACTGATCGGTCGCCGGGGCGGCCGTCACCGGCCGCCCCGGACACCGGGTCACACCTTCTCGAACACCGCGGCGAGGCCCTGGCCACCGCCGATGCACATCGTCTCCAGCCCGTAGCGGGCGTCGCGGCGCTGCATCTCGCGGATGAGGGTCGCCAGGATGCGGCCGCCGGTCGCGCCCACCGGGTGGCCCATCGAGATCCCCGAACCGTGCACGTTGGTGCGCTCGAAGTCGGCGTCGGTGAACTTCCACTCCCGCGTGCAGGCCAGCACCTGCGCCGCGAACGCCTCGTTCAGCTCGATCAGGTCGATGTCGGCCAGGGACAGCCCGGCCGCGTCCAGGGCCTTGGCCGTCGCCGGGACCGGGCCGATGCCCATCGTCTTGGGCGGGACCCCGCCCAGGCCCCAGGACACGACCCTGGCCAGCGGGCGCAGCCCCAGCTCGGCCGCCTTCTCCGGGCTGGTCACCACGCAGATCGCGGCGCCGTCGTTCTGACCCGAGGCGTTGCCCGCGGTCACCGTGGCGTCCGGATCGTCCTTGCCCAGGATCGGGCGCAGCGTCGCCAGCTTCGCGACCGTCGAGTCGGGGCGGACGTGCTCGTCACGCTCGACGACGGTGTCGCCCTTGCGGCCCGGCACGGTCACCGGGACGATCTCCTCGCCGAACACCCCGGACTCCTGGGCCGCGGCAGCCCGCCGGTGCGAGCGGACGGCGTACTCGTCCTGCTCGACGCGCGGGATCTCGTACTCACGGCGCAGGTTCTCCGCGGTCTCCAGCATCCCGCCCGGCACCGGGAAGTTCTTCCCGCCCGCGGTGACGCGGCCGCGGGCCAGCGAGTCGTTCAGCATGACCCCGCCGCCCTTGACCCCCCACCGCATCCCGGTGGAGTAGAACGACGCGCCCGACATCGACTCGGCACCGCCGGCCAGCACGACCTCCGCCGCGCCGGTCCGCACCTGGGCGGCCGCGTAGAGCACCGCCTGCAGCCCCGAGCCGCAGCGACGGTCGATCTGGATGCCGCCCGCGGTCACCGGCAGGCCCGCGTCGAGCGCGGCGACCCGGCCGATCGCCGGGGCATCCATCGTCGGGTAGCAGTGGCCCAGCACGACGTCCTCGACCACATCGGGGTCCAGCCCGGTCCGGTCCATCACCGCGCGGATCACCGTCGCGGCCAGGGTGTGCGCCGGGACGTCGCGCAGCGACCCCCCGAACCCGCCGACCGGGGTCCGCAGCGGCTCACAGATCACCGCATCACGCATGGGGTCTCTCCTCCTAGACGAACTGCCGGGTCAGCCACTCGGCGACCAGGGCGGGCTTCTCGGATCCCTCGACCTCGACGATCACGCCGATGGTGAGCTGGACACCGCCGGGGACGTCGCTGACGTCGGTCAGCTCGACCCTGGCGCGGATCCGGCTGCCCACCGGCAGCGGGCTGGTGAACCGGACCTTGTTCAGGCCGTAGTTCACGCCCATCTTGACCCCGTCCACCTTGTAGACGGACTGGACCAGCTTGGGCAGCAGCGACAGGGACAGGAAGCCGTGGGCGATCGTGGTCCCGAAGGGGCCGGACGCGGCCCGCTCGGCGTCGACGTGGATCCACTGGTGGTCGTCCGTGGCGTCGGCGAAGCCGTCGATCCGCTCCTGCGTGACGGTCAGCCAGGGCGAGGTCCCGATCTCGGTCCCCTTGGCCGCCCGCAGCTCGTCCACTCCGTCGAAGACGCGCATCTGTCACTCCGTTCGTGGTGCGTGGTCGGTGATCTGTCTTCCGCTCTCCCTACCGCACCGGGGGCCGTCCGGGGTGCGCCACGTCGTCGAACACACATGCCCCGCACCACACGACCGGTGCAGCTTGGTTATGGTCACCTCGTCAGGAGCCGCCTGGAGCAGACGGGCACCGCTTCGACGTGGAAGGCCGACCCCCATGACCCCGACCGCCCGCCGCCGATGACCAGCACCACCGCCCCGCCTCCCGGCCCGGACGGTCTCGTCCATCGGGCCGTGCCCTACCGGGACCCCGAGCACCAGGCCGTCGCGATCGCCGGGCCGGTGGCCGAGGCGCTGGAGATCGGGCGCCGGGCGCTGGTGATCGTCGACCCGCGGTGCGCGGCGGTGCTGCGCCGCTCCCTCGGTCACGACGCCGGGGTGGAGTTCCGGTCGCCGGACCGGATGCACTCGGCCCCGCCGTTCACGGTCGCGGGGCGCTGGAGCCGCGCGGTGCGCGAGGCACTGGCCGACGGCGCGTCCGGGGTCTGCACGGTCGGCCAGCCGGTCGAGCTGCCCCATGCGGACCCCGCCTACTGGACCCGCCTCGATCTCGCCCTCTCCCACGCCCTGCGCGCGCTGCCCGTCGAGCTGCTGTGCTGCTTCCCCGACGCCGAGGCCGACCGGGCGCGCGCCGGGGCCCTGCACGACGAGTTCCTCGTCGACGGCGTCCCGGTCCCGAGCGACTGCCGGCGCGACGACCACGAGCTGCTGGCGGAGAACCCGCAGCGCCCGCCGGACGAGCTGGGGCCGCCGATCATGACGCTCCCGGTGACCCTGGACGACCTCGGGTCGATGCGGCGCATCGTCGAGCGGCAGGCCGAGCTGTCGGGGCTGGGGCCCACCCGGGTCTCCGACCTCGTGCTGGCGGTCAACGAGCTGATCAGCAACGGCGTCGAGCACGGGTCGGGCCACCCGGTCCTGCGGATGTGGCGCACCGAGGCGGGGCTGGTCTCGGAGATGAGCGACGCCGCGACGTGTCGGCTCGCGTTCCCCGGGCTGGCCGCGCCGCCGGTCTCCGGGGAGCGTGGCCGCGGGATGTGGCTGGCCTCGGAGCTGTCGGACGTGCTGCAGGTGTGGACCGCGGAGGACGATCCCGGTCAGGTGACGGGCACGGTCGTGCGCGTCACGATGTCGCCCCCGTGAATCCCGGTACGGTCCCGGGGTGACCCGGCACGACCGCGCCGACCCGGTGACCCGCTTCCTGCGGATGGTGACCGGGCCGGAACCGCCGCTCGACGAGGCCGCGCTGGCGATCGCCGCCGGGGGCGCCCCGGACCCGGAGGTCGCGGCGCTGTCCACCGCGCGGGCCCGCGCGACGCTCGACGAGCTCGCCGACGGCGTGACCGGGTTCGAGTCGCTGCTGCACCGGCTGTTCACCGAGGCCGGGTTCCGCGGCAACTCCACCGACTACGCCGACCCGCGCAACTCCTTCCTACCCGACGTCCTCGAACGCCGCACCGGCATCCCGATCACGCTGTCGGTCGTCGCGATCGAGGTCGGCCGCCGGGCCGGGGTGCCGCTGGAGGGTGTCGGCATGCCCGGGCACTTCCTCGTGCGGGTCCCCGGCACCCAGCGCCTCGTCGACGCCTTCGACGGCGGTAGGCGCCTCGATCCGGCGGGCTGCGAGGAGCTCTTCCGCGCGACGACGGGCGCCGGCCCGGAGGTGCCCTTCGACGCCGGCATGCTGCCGCGCAGCTCGACCCGCCAGATCCTCGCCCGGATGCTGGAGAACCTGCGGGCGACCTACGGCCGCGCCCGTGACCACGACGGTCTGGAGTGGGTGCTCCGGATGCGGCTGGGCCTGCGGCACCAGGGCCCGGAGCTCATCCGCGAGCTCGGCGAGGTGCTCGCCGCGCAGGCCAGGTGGGACGAGGCGGCCCGGCTGATGGAGTCCTGGGTGGACGGTCCGGGGCGCGGGTCGCGCTCGGGCGCCGAGGTGCTGGACGAGGTGCGCACCGAGGCGATGCGGCACCGGGCCCACCTGAACTGATCAGGTGTGCGGGGCCCGGGTCGGTGCGCCGGAGTCCTCGCCGAAGCGCCACGGCTGCCCGGTCGACTCCAGCACGGCCATCCACAGGTCGCCGTGCGGGTCGACCTGGTTGCGACGGCTGACGGCCAGGCTCATGGGGATGTGCACGAACCGGCGTCGCACCCGTCCGACGACCATCGCGGTGCGCCCGGACATGGCGGCGTGTACCGCGGCCTGGGACAGCCGGACGGTGTAGACGCTGTCGTAGGGGTTCGCGGGGACGCTGCGGATGATGTAGCTGGGGTCGACGTAGCGGACGGTGGTCTCCATCCCGGCCTCGGCGAAGGAGTCGGCGATGCGCTCCTTGAGCCATGGGCCGACGTCGGAGAGCTTGGCGTTGCCGGAGGCGTCGGTGCGCCCCACCGGCGGCAGCATCTCCTGCCCCGCCCCCTCCGCGACGACGACGACCGCGTGCCCGCGCTGGGACACCCGTCGTCGCAGGTGGTGGAGCAGGCCGGTCTCGCCGTCGAGCTCGAAGGGCACCTCGGGGATCAGGACGGCGTCGGCGTCGGAGCGCACGAGCGATGCGTAGCAGGCGATGAAGCCGGAGTGGCGGCCCATGAGCTTGACCAGCCCGACCCCGCCGGGGGTGGACTTGGCCTCCACGGTGACCGACCGGATGGCCTCGCTGGCCTGGGAGAACGCCGTCTGGAAGCCGAAGGACTGGTCGATGAACGGGATGTCGTTGTCGATCGTCTTCGGGATCCCGACGACGGCGATCCGCAACCCCCGCTCCCCCACCACGCGCGCGATCTCCATCGCACCGCGCATGGTGCCGTCACCGCCGATCACGAACAGCACGTTCAGGTGCATCTGCTCGAGGCAGTCGACGATCTCCTCGGGGTCCTGCGGACCGCGCGAGGTGCCGAGGAAGGTGCCGCCGTCGACCGGGATGTCGCGCACCGACTCCGGGGAGAGCTCGACGACGTCGTGGCCGTAGGAGGAGACGAAGCCGCGGTAGCCGTTGCGGAACCCGACCACCCGGCGCACGCCGTAGTGGTAGGTCAGGGTGCGGACCAGGCCGGAGATGACGTCGTTCAGGCCCGGGCACAGGCCACCGCAGGTGACGATCCCGGCCCGGGTCTTCGACGGGTCGAAGTAGATCTGCCGGCGGGGCCCGCACGGCTCCAGCCCCGGCAGCTCCTCCGGTTCGACGCCCCGGGCGCGGATCCCGGCGGCGGTGTCGTCGAGCAGGACCCGGTCACCGGCGTCGACGTAGTGCTCGGTGGTGCGGCGAGCGTCGAGCAGTGGTGCCAGCGGTGAGGTGATGCGGGCCGGACCGAGCGTGTCGATGGCCAGGTCCCCGGGGGTGATGCTGCTGTACTCCGAGGTGGTCACGCGCACGCTCCGTCTGGATCGATTCGCCCGGGGGCCGGGCGATCATCGTGACGCACACCGGGCCGCTCGTCGATCCGACCCTCCGGGGACGACGCGGCGGGACCACCCGCGGGTGCGCCGGATCCGACCGATCGGATCACCGTCGTCGCCGCTGGGTCATCGGCCGGTGCGCGGACCGCCCACATCGTTGCGTCGAGAATCGTCAGAGGTCACCGGTTTCGCCCACCCGATCGCACACGCGCTGTGAACGGTTCGAGCACCCGGGGTGAACACCGCAGGTCGCATAGGGCAAAATTCGTCCATGCGGAGCAACGACCCCCGTCACACCTGGTCCACCGGATTCGCCCGCACCATCGCCGAGGAGCTGCGTCACGGCGTCGCGACCGGCGCGGTCACCTGGAGCGAGGCCGACGAGCTGCTCAACCGCCTGCGCACGGTCATCGACCAGGCGCTGGACGTGCATCCGCAGCCGCTGTGACGGCGTCGGTGTCCCCGACGGGGACGGCGCGGTAGGCCCGTCCGACCCACACCAGCGGACGGCCGCGGCGGCGCAGCCCGAGCAGCTCGACGACCTCGGCCGCGACCAGCAAGGACGCGCCGACCTCGGTGACCGACAGGACCCGGCAGCGCAGTGCGGTGCCCACCTCGACCAGCCACGGCTCCCCTGTCGGCAGGGTCACCCACCGGACACCGGAGCCGAACCGCTGCGCGCCCGGGACGGCGAACGCCGCGGCGAGCCCGGTGTCGGCGTCGTCGAGCAGGTGCACGACGACCGTCCCGCCCCCGGCGAGCGCACGGGCCAACCGTGAGTCGCGGGCGGTCGAGAACGACAGCGCCGGCGGGTCCACACCGACCGAGGCGACCGACGACGCCGTCATCCCGACCGGCCCGTCGAGCCCGGTCGCGGTGAGCACCGCGACCCCGGCGGGGTGCCCGCGGAACGCCGTCCGCAGGCCCCCCGCCGGATCCGCGACGGTCACGCCCGCGCCAGGGCGAAGCGCTGGGCGGCGTCGGCCCAGTTCACGACGTTCCACCAGGCCGTGACGTAGTCGGGCTTCACGTTCTTGTACTGCAGGTAGAAGGCGTGCTCCCACATGTCGAGCAGGACGATCGGGGTCTGTCCGGCGGGGAGCTGGGACTGCTGGTCGTAGAGCTGGTGGATCAGCAGGCGGCCGCCGAGCTGGTCGTAGCCGAGGATGGCCCAGCCGGAGCCCTGGATGGTGGTGGCGGCGGCGGTGAAGTGGGCCTGGAATCCGTCGAAGGAGCCGAAGTCCTCGTCGATGGCGGCGGCGAGGTCGCCGGTGGGCTTGTCGCCGCCGTCGGGGGAGAGGTTGTTCCAGAAGGCGGAGTGGTTGACGTGGCCGCCGAGGTTGAACGCGAGGGTCTTCTCGAGTCCGACGATGGCGCCGAAGTCGTCGCGGTCCCGGGCCTCGGCGAGCTTGTCGAGGGTGGTGTTGAGGCCCTGGACGTAGGTGTTGTGGTGCTTGGAGTGGTGCAGCTCCATGATCTCGGGCGCGATGTGCGGGGCGAGCGCGGAGTAGTCGTAGGGCAGGTCCGGAAGCGTGTAGTCGGCCATGCCAGGAGAGTGGTAGCTGAACCCCACTTCAGGTCAAGTGTGACGACGGCCGCAACCGTCAGCCGAGCCGCCCCGCGGCGATGATGCGGGCGAGGAACCGGCGGGTGCGCTCCTCGACCGGTTCCCCGAGCACCTGCTCCGGCGGGCCCGACTCCAGGACGACGCCCTCGTCGAGGAAGCAGACCCGGTCGGCGACCTGACGGGCGAACCCCATCTCGTGGGTGGCCATCAGGATCGTCACCCCGTCCCGGGCGAGCTCGCGCACGATCTCCAGGACCTCACCGACCAGCTCCGGGTCGAGCGCGGAGGTGATCTCGTCGAGCAGCAGCAGCCGCGGCTGCACGGCCAGCGCCCGCGCGATCGCGACCCGCTGCTGCTGACCGCCGGAGAGACGGTCCGGGTACGCGTCCGCGAAGGCGCCGAGCCCGACCCGCTGCAGGAGCTCCCGGGCACGCCCGTCGGCCTCGTCCGACCCGACGCCGTGCACGACGTGCGGGGCCAGCGCGACGTTCTGCAGCGCCGTCATGTGCGGGAACAGGTTGTAGGACTGGAAGACCACCCCCATCCGCCTGCGGGCCGCGGCGTCGTCGGCGCGGGGGTCGGACACGTCGGTGCCGTCGAGCAGGATGCGGCCGTCGTCGATGTCCTCCAGCAGGTCGACGCAGCGCAGCAGGGTGGACTTGCCCGAGCCGGAGGCCCCGATCAGCGTGACGACCTCGTGTTCGGCGACGGTCAGGTCGATGCCGCGGAGCACGACGCGGTCGCCGTAGGTCTTCACCAGACCGGACACCTCGAGCACCGGGGTCACGAGCCGCTCCGGGCGCGGGTGGCGCGGCGGGCGAACGCGTCGGCGATCCGCCCGGTCGGGGCGGCGAGGGCCACGAACAGCAGCGCGGCGACCACGTAGGGGGTGAAGTTGAACGTGCGGGCGGACTCGATCTGGGCGGCCCGGATCGCGTCCACCGCACCGAGCACGGAGATCAGACCCACGTCCTTCTGCAGCGCGACGAAGTCGTTGAGCAGCGGCGGCAGCACGTTGCGCACCGCCTGCGGGAGCACCACCAGACGCAGCGACTGCCGGTGGGTCAGCCCGAGCGAGCGGGCGGCGGCACGCTGGGAGGGGTGCACCGACTCGATGCCGGCGCGGAACACCTCCGCCACGTAGGCGGAGTAGACCAGCACGAGCGTGAGGGTGCCGAGCACGGCGGCCTCGGTGGGGACCCCCTGCAGACGCAGGGCCGGGAGCCCGAACCCGATGAGGTAGAGGGCCACGAGCAGCGGGACACCGCGGAACAGGTCGACGCAGCCGGTCGCGAGCAGCCGCACCGGGAGGAAGACCGGACCGCGCAGGGTCCGCAGCACCGCGATCAGCAGGCCGAGGACGAGCACCCCGATCTCGGCGACGACCAGGACCCGCAGGTTCAGCCACAGACCGGACAGCACGGCGGGCAGCGACTCCCAGGCGATCTGCGGGTCCAGGAAGGTCTCCCGGACCCGTGGCCAGCCGGGCGATCCGGCCACCGCGGCGACGAGCAGTCCCGCGAAGACCAGAGTCGACGCCAGCGCGATCAGCGTGGACCGGCGGGACCGGGAACGGCGGTACGCGGCGCGTTCCCGGGCCAGCGGGCTCGGGGGCGGCGGCCCGGCGGCCGCGGCGGATGCGCTCATCGCAGCTCGGGAGCCGCCCCGTCGGCCTGGATCCACTGCTGCTCCAGCGCCGCGAGGGTGCCCCGCTCGCGGAGCCGGTCGACGGCGGCGGAGACGCACCCGGTCAGCGGGCTGTCCTTGTCCAGCACCGCACCGAACTGCTCGAGGGTCCCCCCGGCGGGGAGCTGCCCGACGATCGTCGCCTCGGGCAGGTCACTGCCGACGATCTGGAACGCGGTGGGCAGGTCGACGACGAGCCCGTCGGTCTGGCCGTTGGACAGCGCGAGCTTGCCGTCGTCGTTGGTGTTGTAGACCGCGGCCGGGGTGGTCGGGGCGACGGAGGCGTTCAGCTGCTCCAGGCTCGTCGTACCGATCTGGGCGCCGAGCCGGGCGCCCTTCAGCTGGGCGACGGTCGTGGATCGGGCCAGCGGCGAGGTCTTCAGTGCGACGACGGCCTGCCGCACGTCGTAGTACGGGCTGGAGAAGTCGACCGCCCGCCTGCGCTCCTCGGTGATGGAGAACTCGGTGAGGTTCAGGTCGTAGGTCTTGGGGCCCGGCTGGATGGCGGCGTTGAACGGGACGCGCACCCAGGTGACCCGGTCGCGCGGGTACCCGAGATCGTCGGCGACGGCGTAGGCCACGGCGGACTCGAAACCGCGGCCGGACGTCGGGTCGTCGTCGAGGTACCACGGTGGGTAGACCGGCTGGTCGGTGCCGATCGTCAGGGTGCCCTGCGCCAGCGTCGGCAGGGCACCGGGCGCGCAGTCCGCCGCGGCGCCAGCACCGGTCGCGGCGGGGTCGGGCTGCGGCGCACACCCGGCGATCGTGGCCGCGAGCAGTGCTGCGAGCAGGATCGTCGTCGTCCGGGCGCGCGTCATCCCCACATCCTTCACAGGGTGGCGGCCCCGGTCTTCGTGAACCGGGTCACGACACGGTGTCGTCAGTTCTCGTCGCGCCCGGTGAGCGCGTGCTCCAGCTCGTCGGCGAGGTGGACGACCTGGCGGAACGGGAACTCGAACCCGTCGAGCGCGGCCGGTCCGAGTGGGATGGAGTGCCGGAACACCACGACCCCCTCCTCCGCGGCCAGCCCGCCGACCACCGACGGCCCGGCCAGCTCCAGGGCACGGCCGAGGTCGACCTCGCCGAGCCGGGCGACCGGGGACTCGATCTGCACCCACTCCTGGTCCGGGTCGGCGACGGCGGCCGCCGCGTCGGTGACCTCGACGCCGGGCCGGCCCGCGCCCTCCCGCACCCGCTTCACGACGACGAGCTGGTCCCGGTCCTCGGTCGTCGGCAGCCGGAAGCGCAGCTCGTCCGCGCCCTGGCGCACGATCTCGTACCGGACCACGACGTAGGCCTTCAGGTCCTCCCAGGTCGCCACGCCCGTCTCCCCCTCGATCGTCCGACGGGGCCCACCGGACCCCGTCGCCGACCCTAGCGTGATCCGGCCCCCGCACGGCCGGGTCGAGCCTCCCCGGTGGGCCCCGCCTCCCGATGGGCCTCGTCCCTCGATGGGTCCGCCTCACCCGGGCTGCCCGCCGACCGTCCCGAATCGTCCGTGCTCGGACCACTGGCGCCGAGATGCAGCTGACCGGGAGATGGAGATCCACAATTCCCGCTGAGCTGCATCTCGGCGCGGCGGGACGGGGTGGGGAAGGGTCGGCGCCCTACCCCACCAGCCCCGTGGTGATCAGCTGGTCCACCGGGGCGCGGTCGTCGGTCAGGACCGGCGTCCCCGCGGTGAACGCGGCGGTGCGGGCCGGGTCGAGGACCGCGCCCGCTTCACCGGCGCGGGCGACGGCGGCGTCGAGCGCGGCCGGGTCGAGCGGCCGGTCCGAGGCGACGACCACGACGTTCCCGCCCCCGCCGGGGGCGAACTCGTCGGGGCGGGCGAGGAGCATCGTCGTCGCGAACCGGGACTCGACGGTCGCGGTGGCGGCCCGGACCAGGTCGAGCGGGTACCGATCGATCACGTTGAGCACGTAGACCCCGCCCGGGCGCAGCACCCGTGCCACCTCGTCGAGGAACTCGGTGGTGGACAGGTGCCAGGGCACCGAGCGGGCACCGAAGGCGTCGCCCACGACGAGGTCGGCGGAGTCGTCGGGCAGCGCGGCGAGGTTCACCCGGGCGTCGCCGGTCCGGACGGTCGTGCCGGGGATCGTGCCCGCGTCGAGCGACCGGACCCCGAGGTCGATCACGCCGGGGTCCAGCTCCAGCACGGTCGAGGTGCTGCCGGGGCGGGTCGCGGCGAGCCAGCGCGGCATGGTCAGCGCGCCCCCGCCGACGTGCACCGCGTCGACCGGGCGCGGCTGCGGGAACGCGGTGTCGATCGCGGCGGCAAACCGCTTCGTGTAGGCGAACTCCAGGTGCGCGGGGTCGCCGAGGCGCACGTAGGAGTGACGCAGGTCGTCGAGCACCAGGTAGCGACCGGCCGGGTCCGCGGGGTCGGCCCGGACGGCGGCGCAGTAGTAGGTGGTGTCGGCGTCGCAGCGCCCCGGGAGCGCGACGAGCGCGACGGCCAGCAGGAGCGCCGCGGCGCCGCCCTTCGCGATGTCCGAGCGCCGCCGGCGGGGCGCGAGGACGAGCCCGAGTGCGAGGCAGGCAGCGGCGGTGACCAGCAGGATCGCGCTCACCGGCAACAGCGCGACCAGCACGAACCCGGTGAGGAAGGTGCCGGCGAGCGACCCGAGGGTGCCCGCGGCGGACAGCCCGCCGACGACCTCGCCGGAGCGCTCCAGCCCGGTCAGCCGGGCCTTGGTGACGGCCGGGGTGACCGCGGCCAGCGCCGTCACCGAGACCAGGGTGGACGCGGCGACGAGCACGACGGCGGCGTACGGCCCGGCGCCAAGCAGCGGCCCCAGCAGCCGGACCACCGGCCGCACGGCCAGGGTGCCCAGCCCGCCGACGACCAGCATCAGCGCGGCGACGGCGACCGGGTCGCGCTCGTCGGCCCACCGCCCGCCGAGCGAGGCCCCCGCCGCGATACCGGCGAGGGCCACCCCGATCACCGCGGTGGTCGACTCGAGGGTCAGTCCGACGTAGGGCGCGACGAGCCGGGTCGCGAGAGTCTCGACGACGAGGATCGCCGCCCCCGAGACGACGACGGCGGTCCGGGCCATGGCGAGGCGCACCCCGCCATGGTGCCGGTCGGGGTCAGCCCTGCTTCAGCCGGAGCACGAGCTTGCCCGTGTTCTCGCCGCGGAACAGCTTGAGGAACACCTCCGGGAAGTCGTCGACGGTGCCGTCGACGACGTCCTCGCGGCTGTGCAGGCGACCCTCGGCGAGCCAGCCGGCGAGCTCCTTGCCGGCCTCCCGCCAGCGGGGGACGTAGTCCCCGACCAGGAAGCCCTCCATCCGGGCCCGGTTGACCAGCAGGTTCATGTAGTTCTTCGGGCCGGTCATGCCGCCCTCGGCGTTGTACTGGCTGATCGCGCCGCAGAGGACGACGCGGGCGTGCATCGCGAGCCTGCCGAGCACGGCGTCGAGGATCTCCCCGCCAACGTTGTCGAAGTAGACGTCCACGCCGTCGGGGGCGAGCTCCTTCAGCCGCTGCGACACGTTCTCCGAGCGGTAGTCGATCGCGGCGTCGAACCCGAGCTCGTCGGTGATCCACGCGCACTTCTCCGGACCGCCCGCGATGCCGATGACCCGGGCACCCTTGACCTTCGCGAGCTGCCCGACCACCGACCCGACGGCACCGGCCGCACCGGAGACGACGACTGTCTCCCCTTCCTTGAGGGCACCGACGTCGAACAGCCCGAAGTAGGCGGTCATGCCGGTCATGCCGAGCAGCGCGAGGTAGCGCTCCTGCGGCACGTCCGCGGTCGGGGAGACCTTCTGCAGGCCGCGGCCGTCGCTCTCGGTGTACTCCTGGACGCCGAGCACGCCGGTGACGGTGTCGCCGACGGCGAAGTCCGGGTTCTTCGAGGCGACGACCTCACCGAGGCCGAGCGCGCGCATCACCTCGCCGATCCCGACCGGGGGCGCGTACGAGCGGCCCTCGTTCATCCAGCCGCGCATCGCCGGGTCCAGCGAGATGTGGCTGACCCGGACGACGATGCGCCCCTCGCCGGGCTCGGGCACCGGCTCGGTGGTGTGCTCCCACACCTCCGGGCCGGGGGTGCCCTGCGGGCGCGCGGCGAGCCGTACCTGGTGGTTGACCTCGTTGCTCATGACACCGGTCTACCCCGGACACGGGGCGCGGCACCGCATCACGGTCGTCACGCGCGTGACGGGAATGTCGTTCGGTGACCGAACGGATCGTCGTCACAGGCCCAGGTGGCGCGCGATCAGCATCTTCTGCACCTCGGAGGTGCCCTCGCCGACCTCGAGGATCTTCGCGTCGCGGTAGAACCGCCCGACCGGGTACTCGTTCATGAAGCCGTAGCCGCCGAAGATCTGGGTGGCGTCGCGCGCGTTGTCCATCGCCGCGTTCGACGACACGAGCTTGGCGATCGCCGCCTCCTTCTTGAAGGTCGCGCCCGCGACGAGCAGCCGCGCGGCGTGCTGCCAGGCCAACCGGGCGGTGTGCGCGCGGGCCTCCATCTCGGCGATCTTGAACTGGATCGCCTGGTAGGAGCCGATGGTGTTCCCGAACGCCTCGCGCTCACCGGCGTAGCGCACGGACTCGTCGACGCAGCCCTGGGCCAGCCCGGTCGCCAGCGCCGCGATCGCGACCCGGCCCTCGTCGAGGATGGACAGGAACTGGGCGTAGCCGCGACCGCGTTCGCCGAGCAGGTTCGCCTCGGGGACGCGGACGTCGTCGAAGAAGAGCTCGCGGGTGTCGGAGCAGTTCCAGCCGACCTTGGAGTACTTCTCGCTCACCGTGAACCCGGTGGTGCCGGCCGGGACGAGGATCGCCGAGATCTCCTTGCGGCCGTCGGCCTTCTCACCGGTGACGGCGGTGACGGTGACCACCGAGGTGATGTCGGTGCCGGAGTTGGTGATGAAGCACTTCGACCCGTTGATCACCCATTCGCCGCCGTCGAGCCGGGCGGTGGTGCGGGTGGCGCCGGCGTCGGAGCCGCCACCGGGTTCGGTGAGCCCGAAGGCGCCCAGCGCGCGGCCCGCGGCGAGGTCGGGCAGCCAGCGCGACTTCTGCTCGTCGGTGCCGAACCGCAGGATCGGCATGGCACCGAGCCCGACGCCGGCCTCGACGGTGATCGCGACCGAGGAGTCGACCCGCGCCAGCTCCTCCAGGGCCAGGCAGAGGGCGTGGTAGTCACCGCCCTGCCCGCCGTACTCCTCCGGGACGGGCAGGCCGAACAGGCCCATCTCGCCCATCTTCGCGGTGATCGCGTAGGGGAACTCCTCGCGGATGTAGAGGTCCCCGATGACCGGGGCAACCTCGGTGCGCGCGAACTCCTCGACCGCGGCGCGCAGCGCCTCGTACTCCTCGGCGGTGGTGGTGGTGTCCTGGGCGACGGTCATGCCTGCTCCTCCGGTACGGGCTCGACCACGAGCAGCACCGCGTCCTTCGCGACGGTGGCTCCGGCCCGGGCCCTCAGCTCGCGCACCGTCCCGTCGACGGGAGCGGTGAGCACGTGTTCCATCTTCATGGCCTCGACGACGACCAGCTTCTGACCTGCGACGACGGCGTCCCCGTCGGTGACCTCGACGACGGTGACCGTCCCCGGCATCGGCGAGACGACCGGACCGCCCGCACCGCCGGCGATCGCGGCGGCCTCCGTCGGCGCCTGCTCCCGCAGGCTCCAGGCGTGCCCGTCGCGGCCGATCCAGACGACCCCGTCGGGACCCTCGGCGACGGCGAACCGGCGGGTGCGCCCGTCCTGGGTGTGCTCCACGACCCCCGGTGCGACGGCGGCGGTGCGGCACCGGACGGCGGCCGCGGCGGGTGCCGCCGACGCCGGGACGGTGGTGTCCCCCGGAACCCCGTCCGCCGGCCCGTCCGCGGCGGGCAGCGCCAGGTCGAACCCCGTCGCCCGGCCGCGGGCGCGGGCGCGCACCTTGACGGCACCGTCGGCACCCCCGGTGACCAGACGGCTCACCGTCCAGGCGGGCTCCCCGACCCGCCAGCCACCGGGGACGTCGAAGGGGTCCACCACGGGCCCGGCCGGCTCCCGGCGCAGCAGCCCGAGACCGGCGACGGCACCGAGGACGTCGGCGGGGACCGTGTCGTCGACGAGTGCGGCGCCGCGCCGGGCGATCAGCCCGGTGTCGAGGCGCCCGGCGCGGACGTCGTCATCGGCGAGCAGGGCCCGCAGGAACCCGATGTTGGAGTCGAGCCCGAGCAGCACTGTGTCGCGCAGCGCGGCGTCGAGCCTGCGCAGCGCCTCGTCGCGGGTGGCGCCGTGAGCGATCACCTTGGCCAGCATCGGGTCGTAGTCCGACCCGACCACGGTGCCGGTCTCGATCCCGGCGTCGACCCGCACCCCGCGCGGCGGCGTCCAGTCCAGCACCGGTCCGCCGGACGGGAGGAAGGTGAGGGCGTCACCAGAGACTGCGGCGGCCTCGGCGTACACCCGGGCCTCCACCGCGTGCCCGGTGAGCACCACGTCGTCCTGGGTGATCGGCAGCGGCTCCCCGGCGGCGACGCGCAGCTGCAGCTCGACCAGGTCCAGGCCGGTGACCTCCTCGGTGACCGGGTGCTCGACCTGCAGACGGGTGTTCATCTCCAGGAAGAAGAACTCCTCGGGCCGGTCGGAGCTCACGATGAACTCGACGGTGCCCGCACCGGTGTAGCCGACCGAGCGCGCCGCCTCGCAAGCGGCGCGGCCCATCTCCGCGCGCTGCGTGGGGGTGAGCAGAGCCGACGGCGCCTCCTCGATGATCTTCTGGTGGCGGCGCTGCAGGGAGCACTCGCGCTCGCCGAGGTGCACGACGGTGCCGTGCGCGTCGGCCATCACCTGGATCTCGATGTGCCGCGGCGTGGTGACCAGCCGCTCGACGAGCAGGGTGTCGTCGCCGAAGGAACCGCGGGCCTCGCGACGCGCACCGGCGATCGCGTCGGCCAGCTGCTCGGGGGTGTGGACCTCGCGCATGCCCTTGCCGCCGCCGCCGGCCGACGGCTTGAGCAGCACCGGGTACCCGATGTCGGCGACGACGGCGGCCAGGTCGTCGTCGGTCAGGCCGGCGCCGTCGGACCCGGGCACGACCGGCACCCCGGCCTTCGCGACGGTCTGCTTGGCGCGGATCTTGTCGCCCATCGCCTCGATCGCCGACGACGGCGGCCCGACGAAGGCGATCCCCGCCCGTTCGCAGGCGGCGGCGAACGCGGTGTTCTCGGACAGGAAGCCGTAGCCGGGGTGGATCGCCTGCGCACCGGTCGCCCGGGCGGCGGCGAGCACGTTCTCCACCGCCAGGTAGGACTCGCCCGCGGCGGCCGGGCCGATCCGGACGGCCTCGTCGGCGGCGCGGACGTGCGGGGCCACGGCGTCGGCGTCGGAGTACACGGCGACCGACCGGACGCCCAGCGCACGCAGGGTGCGGATGACGCGGACCGCGATCTCGCCGCGGTTCGCGACCAGGACGGTGTCGAACAGTGCCGATCCCATGGGGGGCCTCACATCCGGAAGACGCCGAAGGCCGGGTCGGCCAGGGGCGCGTTGGCGGCGACGGACAGGGACAGCCCGAGGACGGTGCGGGTGTCGGCGGGGTCGATGACGCCGTCGTCCCACAGCCGGGCGGTGGAGTAGTAGGGGTGTCCCTGCTCCTCGTACTGGGCGCGGATCGCGTCCGGGTCGGCGTTGCCGACGGTGCCGAGCACGGTGGCCGCCTGCTCGCCGCCCATGACCGAGATGCGGGCATTGGGCCACATGAACAGGAACCGGGGCGAGTACGCCCGCCCGCACATGGCGTAGTTGCCGGCGCCGAAGGAACCGCCGATGACGACGGTCAGCCTCGGTACCCGGGTGGAGGCGACGGCGGTGACCATCTTCGCGCCGTTGCGGGCGATGCCGCCCGCCTCGTACTCGCGGCCGACCATGAACCCGGAGATGTTCTGCAGGAACACCAGCGGGATGCCGCGCTGGTCGCACAGCTCGACGAAGTGGGCGCCCTTGAGCGCGGACTCGGAGAACAGGATCCCGTTGTTGGCGACGATCCCGACCGGGTGGCCGTGGATCCGGGCGAACCCGGTCACCAGGGTGGTGCCGTACTCGGACTTGAACTCCGCGAACCGGGAGCCGTCGACGACGCGGGCGATCACCTCGCGCACGTCGTAGGGGGTGCGGGTGTCGGTGGGCACCGCGGCGTAGAGCCCGGCGGGGTCGACGGCGGGCTCCTCGGTGAGGCGCACCTCCCACGGCCGCGGGGCGCGCGGGCCGAGCGTCGCGACGATCGCGCGGACCCTGGCGAGCGCGTCCGCGTCGTCGACGGCGAGGTGGTCGGTGACGCCGGAGACCTTCGCGTGCAGGTCCCCACCGCCCAGCTCCTCGGCGGTGACGACCTCACCGGTCGCGGCCTTCACCAGAGGCGGACCGCCCAGGAAGATCGTGCCCTGGTTGCGGACGATCACGGCCTCGTCGCTCATCGCGGGGACGTAGGCGCCACCCGCGGTGCAGGACCCGAGGACGGCCGCGATCTGCGGGATGCCCCGGCCCGACATCTGCGCCTGGTTGTAGAAGATGCGGCCGAAGTGCTCGCGGTCGGGGAACACCTCGTCCTGTTCGGGCAGGTACGCGCCCCCGGAGTCGACCAGGTACACACACGGGAGCCGGTTGTGCAGCGCCACCTCCTGCGCGCGCAGGTGCTTCTTGACCGTCATCGGGTAGTAGGTGCCGCCCTTGACGGTCGCGTCGTTGGCGACGACCACGACCTCCCGGCCGGCGACCCGCCCGACCCCGGTGATCATCCCGGCGCCGGGGGCCTGGTCGTCGTACATGCCGTGGGCGGCCAGCGGGGACAGCTCCAGGAACGGCGACGACGGGTCGACCAGCGCGTCCACCCGGTCGCGCGGCAGCAGCTTCCCGCGTTCGACGTGCCGGGCCCGCGAGCGCTCCGGCCCGCCGAGCCGGGTCCGCTCCAGCCGGGCGCGCAGGTCGGCGACCAGGGCGCGGTGCGCGGCGTCGTTCTCCACCGCGCGCGGGTCGGCCGGGTCCACCGCCGTGCCGAGCCGCGGGGCCTCCGGGGCCGGCGCGGGTGGGGCCTGCGGTGCCGTCATCGGACCTCCCGGTGAACGCTGTCTGTTAATGACTGTTAACAGGTTAGCGGTTGTTAACACGCGTCGTCCAGAGCGGGCGGCGGCGACCTCTACTCTGGGAGACGTGCGCCTGCTGCTGGTCGAGGACGAGAAGCCGCTCGCCGAACTGGTCCGCCGGGGCCTGACCGGGGAGGGGCACGAGGTGGAGGTCGCACACGACGGCCCCACCGGCCTGCAGCTCGCGCTGACCGGCCGGCACGACGTGGTCATCCTCGACATCATGC
This sequence comes from Pseudonocardia sp. HH130629-09, assembly GCF_001294645.1. NCBI lineage: Bacteria > Bacillati > Actinomycetota > Actinomycetes > Pseudonocardiales > Pseudonocardiaceae > Pseudonocardia > Pseudonocardia sp. HH130629-09. The sequence goes on along the minus strand of NZ_CP011868.1, from coordinate 5,606,217 downwards.
TGCCGGGCCTGTCGGGCTACCGGATCCTGCAGCACCTGCGCGACCGGGGCGTGTGGACGCCGGTGCTCATGCTGACCGCCAAGGACGGCGAGTACGACGAGGCCGACGCCTTCGACCTCGGCGCGGACGACTACCTGACCAAGCCGTTCTCGTTCGTCGTGCTGCAGGCCCGGCTGCGCGCGCTGCTGCGCCGGGCCGGGGAGGCCGCACCGACCGTCCTGCGGGTCGGGGACCTCACGCTGGACCCGGGGACCCACCGGGTCCACCGCGGCGAGACCGAGATCCCGCTGACCCCGCGCGAGTTCGGCGTGCTCGAGCACCTGATGCAGAACACCGGACAGGTCGTGACCAAGACCGACATCCTGCGCTCGGTCTGGGACGCCCACTACGACGGCGAGGTCAACGTCGTCGAGGTCTACGTCGGCTACCTGCGCCGCAAGATCGACGCACCGTTCGGGACGCACAGCATCGAGACGCTGCGCGGCGTCGGCTACCGGATGTCCGAGCCCGCGCCCGCGCCGCCCCGCTGACCTGCGGGGCCCCGCTCAGCGACGACGGTCGGACGGCCGCCGCGGCGACGGCGTGACGACCGGCTCGCGCCCGGCCAGCGCGGGCTGGCGCCCGGCGTCCCGGGTGTCACGTGCCTCGCGGGTCGTCTCCCGACCGGCGACGGCGGTGCCGGCGCGGCCCCGCTGCTCCCGCGGCGTGACGACCGGCAACGGCCGGGTGGCGTTCTCGTCGAACGGGCTGCCGACGGTGTTCGGCCGGATCGGCAGCGGGCCTGTCGGCGGGTCGAGACGACTGTGGGCGGGCGGTGCGGACACGTCGTCCTCCGGGTCGGGCGGGGCCGTCCCCGGAGCGCTGTCCGAGGGCCGGCCGTCCGTGCCCGAGCCGTGGGTGACGGCCGGGTCACCGGGCGTGCGCATCATGCCATCCGGACCGGGGGTCCCGCGTGGCGACGCGCCCTGCACCGCCCCGGCCCGCACCGCGACGTGCTCGGCCGCCCCGCGGTCGGCATCGTCCTGCCCGCCGTGCCCCACCCAGGCGTCCGGGCCGAAGTCGGCGGGCTCCTCCTCCCGCGCACACCGGGACCTGGTGGTCACCCGCGGGATCGGACCGGAGGGCCGGTCGTCGCACAGCTCCGCGGACGGCCCGGCGTCGGCGCCGGTCTGCTCGGCACCGACCGGCTCGGGGGTCTCCTCCTCGGGCAGCGGCGCCGGCGCGGCGGGCACGGTGACCCGGAACCGGGCCCCGCCCAGCTCCGGCGACGAGGTCGCCTCCACCGTCCCGCCGTGCGCCGCGACCAGCTCGGCGACGATCGCGAGGCCGAGCCCGGAGCCGCCGTCGCCGCGCGCGCGGGCTTCGTCGAGCCGGACGAAGCGCTCGAAGACCCGGGCGCGGTCGGCCTCGGGGACGCCGTTGCCGTCGTCGTCGACCTCGATCACGGCGACGCCGTCCTCGGCACGGACCGACACCGCGACCGTCGACGACGCGTGCCGCTTGGCGTTGTCGACCAGGTTGCGCAGCACCCGGACCAGCTGCCCGCGGTCACCGACCACCCGGACGGGCTCGCTGGTCACCCGGACCGCGACGGCGGTCTCGGCCGACGGACGCTCCCGCTCGGCGTCGGCGATCTCGTCGAGGTCGACCTCCTCGCGGCGCGGCGCGATGCCGCGCTCGTCGGCGCGGGCGAGGAACAGCAGGTTCTCGACCAGGCCGGTCAGCCGGGAGGCCTCCCCGCGCAGCACGTCGACGGTGGCCCGGTCCGCGGAGGACTCCGGCATCCCGGAGCCGAGCAGCTCCAGCCCGGTCGACACGGTCGCGAGCGGACTGCGCAGCTCGTGGCTGGCGTCGGCGACGAAGCGGCGCTGGGTGGCCTGGGAGGACTCGAGCCGCCCGAGCATCTGGTTCATGGTGCGGGCGAGGCGGCCGACCTCGTCGCGCGCGACGGGTTCGTCGACACGCTGGGACAGATCCTTGTCCCCCATGCCCGCGACCCGGGCGCGCATGTCCTCCACCGGGCGCAGCGCGCGACCGGCGAACAGGTAGGTGAAGCCGCCGGCGACCAGCACCAGCAGCGGCACACCGCCCGCGACGAGCCAGGTGACCAGGTCGACGGCCCGGTGCATCTGGTCGGTCGGCTGGGCGGAGTAGATCGTGATCGGCCGGTCGAAGGCCCGCACACCGAGCCCGACGACCATCATGTCCTCGGCCTCCAGCGGGCCGGACCGAGGGTCGAGCCCCGGGCCCCCGGCGTCGTGGTAGGTGACCGGCACGTCCATCTGGGACCGCGTCTCGTGCGGGGCGAGGACCCAGTCCACCAGCTGCGGCCGGTCGTCCAGCGGCTCGGAGGCGGCGAACACCTCGATGTTGCGCCCCTGGCCGTTCGACCCGACGCGGTCGTCCGGGGCACCGGTCCGGTCGCTCCAGGCGGTCACGACCTGCACGAAGTCGGTCCGGCGGGCGGTGGTGACCACCGCGTTCTCCTTGGCCGGGTCACCGGGGCGGTAGTCGGCGAAGTTCGCCTGGATCCGCTCGGCGACCTGCTGGGCGTTCGCCAGCAGCGCCTCCTCGGTGTTGCGCTTGAGCTGGCCCTCCAGGATCAGCACCAGCGACACACCGGCGACGACGAGCACCATCGCGACCGCCGCGGCCGCCGCCAGGGCGGACGCCGCGCGCACGCCGAGACGCTCACGCATCCGGCGCAGGGTCCTCATCACGCCCACGAGGGTATCGTCGCCGACCTGTGCGCGACCTGAGACGGACCGCACCAGGCGTTAACATCCGTTAACCGACGACGCTACGATCACCCGATGGCCGCAGCAGGCGCCTCTCCCCGGGACGGCGCGGGCACGCGCACGGAGGCCCCGTCACGGCGCGAGCAGATCCTCACCGAGGCGGCCCGACTGTTCGCCCGGCACGGCTTCCACGGGGTGAGCATCGCCGACCTGGGCGCCGCGGTCGGCGTCAGCGGCCCCGCGCTCTACCGGCACTTCCCCGGCAAGGAGGCGCTGCTCGCGGAGCTGCTCATCGACATCTCCGAGCGGTTGCTCGACGGCGGACGGGCCCGCGTGCACCACGACGACCCGCGGGCCGCGCTGGCCGACCTCGTCGACTTCCACGTCGCGTTCGCGACCCGCGAGCCGGAGCTGATCGTCGTGCAGGACCGGGACCTCGCGAACCTGCCCGAGGAGCCGCGCCGCACCGTGCGACGGCTGCAGCGCACCTACGTCGAGCTGTGGGTGGACACCCTGCGCCGGGTGCACCCCGACGTCGCCCCGGCCGAGGCCCGCACCGTCGCACACGGGGTGTTCGGCCTGCTCAACTCCACGCCGTACGCACCGCGGGCCGAGCAGCCGTCCGCGCGCGGGGCGGACGCCCGGGCCGCGGTGCTGCGCCGGATGGCGCTGGCCGCGCTGGACGCCGCCCCCGAGTGAGGGGCGGGCCTCAGACGCCGACGCGCTCCCGCTCGACCGGCACGGCCGGCGCGACGGCGGACCGGGCCCGCCGGTCCTCCCGGCGCGCGACGACGAGCAGCCGCAGCCCGTTCAGGCACACCAGCACCGTGGACAGCTCGTGCCCGGCGACGCCGACGACCAGGGGCAACGTCCCGACCAGGTCCCACCCGGCCAGGACGACGATCACCGTGGCGGCGAAGGCCAGGTTCGCCCGCGCGATCCGCCGTGCCCGCCGGGCCAGCACCACCAGCGGCGCGAGCGAGCCGAGCGGGTCCCGGGTGAGCACGCCGTCGGCGGCCTCCAGGGACAGCGCCCCCGCCCCCTCGGAGACGACGAGCCCGACGTCGGCCGAGGCGAGCAGCGGCGCGTCGTTGATGCCGTCACCCGCGGCGAGCACCCGGCGCCCCCTGGCCTGCTCGGCGCGGACGACCTCGACCTTCCCGTCGGGCAGCAGCCCCGCCCGGACCCGGGTCAGGCCGAGCCGGCCGGCGAGCACCCGGGCCGGGCGCTCGGCGTCGCCGGTGAGGACCTGCGGCTCGCCGCCGACCTCACGGCGCAGCGCGGCCAGCGCGTCCGCGGCACCCGGGCGCGGCTCGTCGGACAGCCCGAGCACCCCGGCGGGCTCGCCGGCCACCAGCACCACGACGGCGGTCCGCCCCGCCTCCTGCAGCGCCGCGACCCCGGGGACCTCGACGTCGCCGGCGAGCTCCGGGCGCCCGACGGCGACGCTCCGCCCGTCGACGACGGCCCGCACCCCCTCGCCCGGGACCGCGGTGAACCCCTCGGCCCGTGGCAGCCGCAGACCGCGCTCCAGGGCGTGCGCGCGGACCGCCCGGCCCAGCACGTGCTCGCTGCCGGCCTCGGCGGCCCCGGCCAGGGCGAGCAGCTCGTCGGCGGGCCGGGACCCAAGCGGGGTCACCGACACCACCTGCGGGCGGCCGGAGGTCAGCGTGCCGGTCTTGTCCAGCACCACGGTGTCGACCTCGGCGAGCGCCTCCAGCACGGTGACGTCCTTGACCAGCGTTCCGCGCCGGCCGGACACCGCGACCGCGGCGAGCAGCGGCGGCATCGTCGCGAGCACGATCGCGCACGGCGAGGCCACGATCATGAAGACGATCGCGCGGAGCAGTGTCTCGGTGAACGGGGCACCGAGCAGCAGCGGCACGGTGAGCAGCAGGACCGTCCCCACGACGACCAGCACCGAGTAGCGCTGCTCGACGCGCTCGATGAACAGCTGGCGGCCCGCCTTGGTCTCCGCGGCCCGCTCGACCTGCGCCGCGACCCCCGCGACGACGGTGTCCGCCGCGTCCCGCGAGACCCGGACCCGCAGCACGCCGGTGCCGTTCACGGTGCCCGCGAGCACCGTGTCGCCGGGGCCGGTGCGGGCCGGGACCGGCTCCCCGGTCAGTGCGGAGGTGTCGACCTCCGACACCCCGTCGAGCACGGTGCCGTCGCCGGGGATCCGCTCCCCGGGACGGACGACGACGACTTGTCCCGCGACGAGCCCGGCCGCCGGGACGGTGCGCTCGGCACCGTCGTCGTCGACGACGACGGCCGTCTCCGGGGCGAGGTCGAGCAGCGCGTCGATGCTGGCCCGGGTACGGGCGGTCATGACCGACTCCAGCGCCCCGGACGTCGCGAAGATGACGATGAGCAGGCCGCCGTCGAACCACTGTCCGATCGCCGCCGCCGCGACCGCGGCGACGATCATCAGCAGGTCGACGTCGAGCCGCTTCTCCCCGAGCGCACGCAGGCCCTCGAGCGCGGGCTCCCAGCCGCCGAGGACGTAGCAGGCCAGATAGAGGCCGACGACCACCGCGGACGGCGCGCCGAGCAGGTCGGCCCCGAGCGCGGCCAGGAAGGCCAGCAGGGCGGCCCCGGCCCAGCGGACCTCGGGGAGGGGGAGAGCGGATCGCATGCGTGGAACCGTATCTGCGCATGCACGAAGATATGCAGTCAGCCATCCAGATGCTGAGACGGTGGGCCATCCGCGCAGTCACGCAGGTATTCTCGGCGGCGTGCACGAGTCCATTCCCGGCTTCGCGATGCCGCCCGAGGACGAGGTCCGCCGGGTGGCGGACGCGATGCGCATGCTTTCCGACCCGACCCGGGTCAAGATCCTCTGGGCGCTGATGCAGGGCGAGTCCTCGGTGGCCTGCCTGGCCGACCTCGTCGGCGCCGCCCCCACCGCGGTGAGCCAGCACCTGTCGAAGCTGCGACTCTCGGGCCTGGTGGAGAACCGGCGCGAGGGGACCTACGTCTACTACACGGTGGAGGACGCGACGGTCCGCGCCGTGCTGGAGCGCGTGCTCGGGCAGGTCGACACCGTCGAGTGATGACTCCTCGCCGGGGAGGCGTACGCTTTCGGTTGCGCACAACCGATCTCCCAGGGAGGGCCTCATGCCCCAGCTCAGCATCGGCACCGAGAGTGGCAGCCCGCTCGAGCTGCACTACACCGACCAGGGGTCCGGTGCGCCCGTCGTGCTGATCCACGGCTGGCCGCTCTCCGGCCGCTCCTGGGAGAAGCAGGTCCCGGCACTGGTCGAGGCCGGCCATCGGGTCGTCACCTACGACCGTCGCGGCTTCGGGCAGTCCTCGCAACCCTGGGACGGCTACGACTACGACACCTTCGCCGACGACCTGCACGCCCTGCTCGTGCACCTCGACCTGCGCGAGGCCACCCTCGTCGGGTTCTCGATGGGCGGCGGCGAGGTCGTCCGCTACATCGCGAAGCACGGCACCGACCGGGTCGCCCGCGCCGTGCTGGCCGCGGCCGTCCCGCCGTACCTGTACAAGTCCGACGACAACCCCGACGGCGGCCTCGACGACGCCACCATCGAGCAGTTCCAGGGCGGTGTGACCGGCGACCGGATCGCCTTCCTGGACGGGTTCACCACGAACTTCTTCGCCGCGGGTGACCGCACCGACCTGATCAGCGAGCCGAGCCGGGTCTACCACCGCACGATCGCCGAGTTCGCGTCGCCGAAGGGCACCCTGGACTGCATCGCCGCGTTCGGGCGTACCGACTTCCGCGGCGACGTGCAGAAGGTCTCCGACGCCGGCATCCCGACCCTGGTCATCCACGGCGACGCCGACGCGATCGTCCCGTTCGAGGTGTCCGGCAAGCGCTCCCACGAGTCGATCAAGGGCGCGCAGCTCGTGCTGATCGAGGGTGGCCCGCACGGCCTCAACGCCACCCACCCCGAGGAGTTCAACGCCGCCCTGCTCGACTTCCTGAAGGCCTGACCGCCCGTCCCCGGGTTCCGCTGTGGGCGGAAACCGGGGACGACGGGGACCGTCCGGTCCTACCGTGCCCCCATGAGCGAACCCCTCTGGCGGCACGCACTCGGCCGCGAGCTGCGACGACGCCGGCACGTCCGCGGCGAGACCCTGCACGCGACGGCCGGGCGCGCCGGGGTGTCACCGCAGTACCTCTCGGAGGTGGAGCGGGGCCGCAAGGAGCCCTCCAGCGAGATGATCGCCGCGGTCGCCGGGGCGCTCGGGACCGACCTGGCCGGGCTGACCCGCGGCGTCGCCGACGGTCTGGCGGCCGCGCCGCGACCCCGCGGCCCGCAGCGCGCCTACGCCCTCGCCGCCTGACCCTCACCGGCGTTCCCGGGTCCGTGGCGGCTGCGGCTCGAGCACCGTGTCGAGCAGGCCGTAGTCGCGCGCCGCGGCCGCGGTGAACACCCGGTCGTGGTCGGTGTCGGCACGCAGCCGTTCCACGGTCTGCCCGGTGTGGCGGGCCAGGATCTCCTCGATGTCGGCGCGGATCCGGACCAGCTCGTCGGCCTGCAGGATGAGGTCCGGGATGGACCCGCGGCCCTGCGCCGCGGGCTGGTGCAGCACGACCCGGGCGTGCGGCAACGCGCCCCGGCGGCCCTCGGTCCCGGCGGCGAGCAGCACCGCACCCACCGACACGGCCTGGCCGACGCACGTCGTCGCGACCGGGCAGCGGACGTGGCGCAGCGTGTCGTAGATGCCGAGCATCGCGCTGGGGTCCCCGCCCCCGCAGTTGACGTAGAGCTGCACCTCGCGGTCGGGGTCGTCGGCCTCGAGGAACAGCAGCTGGGCGATCAGCGCGTTCGCGACGCCCGCCTCGATCTCGGTGCCCAGGTAGACGACACGCTCGGTGAGCAGGTGGGAATAGACGTCGAGGACCCGCTCGCCGCTCGGGGTGCGGGCGATGACGTTCGGGATCGTGTAGGTGCTCATCGCCGTCACCGCCCCACGCCGAAGCCGGTCGGGACCGCACCGCGGCGCGGCACCACCTGGTCGAAGGAGTCCACGACGGCGTCGACGAAGCCGTAGTCGAGTGCCTCGGTCGCCGAGTACCAGCGGTCGTGCAGCGAGTCGGTGAAGATCCGGTCGACCGGCTGCCCGGTGTCCTGGGCGATCAGGCCGAGCACCGTGTCCCGGGTGTGGCGCAGGTCGTCGGCCTGCAGCTCGATGTCGACGGCGGTCCCGCCGATCCCCGACGAGCCCTGGTGCATCAGCACCCGCGAGTGCGGCAGCGCGCGCCGCTTGCCCGGCGTGCCCGCCGAGAGCAGGAACTGCCCGGCGCTGTAGGCGATGCCGAGCACGAGCGTCGACACGTCGCAGGGCACCAGCCGGAACAGGTCCCGCAGCGCCAGCATCGCCGGCACCGACCCGCCGGGCGAGTGGATCCAGAAGGCGATGTCGGCATCCGGGTCGCGGGCGGCCAGTGCCACGACCTGGGTGGCGAGCAGGGTGCCGTTGTCGTCGTCGAGGGGGCCGTCGAGCACGACGACCCGCTGGTCGTAGAGGTCGCGGCGGGCCCGGTCGTCGAAGCGGGGACTGCGTGGTGAGTCGCTCATGACCCCACCGTGGCCCGGGGACGGCCCGGTCCGCGCCCGGTTCTGCCCTGGGCAGCTCCGCCCAGGGCGAACGGAGGCCTCAGCCGTCGAGGGCGGCGACGGCCCGGCGGGCCGCGATCGGGTCGGCCGCGGCGCAGGCCGCCCTGGCCCGCTCCCGGCACTGCTCCACCGTCAGCCCGGCCAGGGTCGCCCCGACCGCGGCGAGCGCCCCCGAGCCCATCGACAGGCTCGCGACGCCGAGCCCCACCAGCACCGCGGCGAGTCCCGGGTCGGCCGCGGCCTCGCCGCACACCCCGACCGGGGTGCCGGTGCGCGCCGAGGCCTCGCCGAGCAGCCCGATCAGCCGCAGCAGCGCCGGCTGCCACGGGTCGTTGAGCGCGGCCACCGGACCGGACTGGCGGTCCGCGGCGAACAGGTACTGAGCCAGGTCGTTGGTGCCGACCGAGACGAAGTCGACCTCGGCCATGATCTCGTCGGCGGTGAGCACCGCGGCCGGGATCTCGATCATCACGCCGGCCTGGGTGATCCCGTGCGCCCGGCAGCGCTGCACGAACCAGCGCGCCTCCTCGGCGGTGGCGACCATCGGTGCCATCACCTTGAGCTCGACGTCGGTCTCCTTCGCCGCGGCGGCGAGCGCGGCGAGCTGGCGATCCAGCACGCCGTCGCCGTTGCCGGGGACGCGGGCGATCCGGAGACCACGCACGCCGAGGGCGGGGTTGGGCTCGCCGTCGAGCGACAGGAACGGCAGCGGCTTGTCCGCGCCGGCGTCGAGGGTGCGGGCGGTGACCGGCCTGCCGGCGAACGCGGACAGCACCGCGGTGTAGACCTCGCGCTGGGCGGCCTCGGTCGGCTCGTCGGCCGCGGAGAGGAACGCGAGCTCGGTGCGGAACAGACCGACGCCCTCGGCCCGCGCGTCCGCGGCCTTCACCGCACCGGGGCCGTCGCCGACGTTGGCCAGGACCGGCACGACCAGGCCGTCGGCGGTGCGGCCGACGCCGTCCCACTCGGCGGTGACCGAGGCGGCGGCGGCGAACGCGGTCGCCTCGTCCAGGGTGGCGACCTCGACGACCTCACCGGTCCCGCCGTCGACGGTCAGTGCGGCGCCCTCGGCGATCCCGGCCGCGCCCGCGCAGCCGACGACCGCGGGGATCCCCAGCGAGCGCGCGAGGATCGCGGTGTGGCTGGTCGGGCCGCCCTGCTCGGTGACCAGGGCGAGCGCGACTCCCGGCTTCAGCCCGGCGGTGTCGGCCGGGGCCAGGTCGGTCGCGACGAGCACGGCGGGCGCGTCCAGGTCGGCCACGCCCGGTGCGGGCAGCCCCAGCAGCTCGGCGACGATGCGGTCCCGCACGTCGTGGATGTCGCGGGCGCGCTCGGCCATGTAGCCGCCCATCGACGACAGCATCTCGGCGAAGGCGTTCGCCGCCTCCCACACCGCACGCGCGGCGGGCCGGCCCTGCCCGGTCACCAGATTCTCCGCGTTCTCCAGCAGCGTGGGGTCCCCGACCATCGACACGGTCGCCTCGAGCACATCCTTCGCGTCGCCGGTGACGGTCGCGGCGCGTGCGGTCAGGCGCTGCGAGACCAGCTCGACGGCCGGTGCGATCCGCGCGGCCTCGGCGGCGGCGTCGGCCGGGGCGGGACCGGCGGCCGGCTCGCCCGGCGGCTCGGCGACGCGGCCGCCGGCGCGGCCGGGGCTGGCAGGGATTCCGGTGAGGGCGGTCGTGCTCGGCATGGAGTGGCTCCCGGGGTTACGTCGGCGTGACCCGTTGACAAACACAGTAGAACCCACATACTCAGACACAAGCAAGCATCGAAGCGGGAGCGAACAAAGATGTACGCAGCGGAGCGTCAGCAGTGGCTGCTCGACCGGACCCGGGACCGGGGCCGGGTCGACGTGGCCGCCGTCGCCGAGGAGCTCGATGTCACCCCCGAGACGATCCGCCGGGACCTCGGGGCCCTGGAGCGCCAGGGGCTCGTCCGCCGGGTGCACGGCGGGGCGATCCCGTCGGACCTGCTGAACTTCGAGCCCGGGGTCGGCCAGCGCGACAGCCAGTTCGGCGCGGAGAAGGAGCGGATCGTCAAGGCCGCACTCGCCGAGCTGGGCACCGCCGCGACCGTCCTGCTCGACGCCGGGACCACGACCTCCCGGCTCGCGAGCACGCTGCCCCGCGAACGCGACGTCACCGTCGTCACCAACTCGCTGCCGATCGCCTCCTCGCTGGCCGGACGTCCGAACGTGGACCTGCGGCTGCTCGGCGGCCGGGTCCGCGGGACGACGCTGGCCACCGTCGACGACTGGGGCACCGAGGTGCTGGCCGGCCTGACGATCGACGTCGCCTTCCTCGGGACCAACGGCTTCTCCGTGGCCCGCGGCCTTACCACACCCGACACGGGCGAGGGCGCGACCAAGCGAGCGATGCTGCGCGCCGCGCGCCGCACCGTCGTCCTCGCCGACGCCAGCAAGTTCGGCTCCGACCAGTTCGTCCGCTTCGGCACGCTGGCCGAGGTCGACACGCTGATCACCGACACCGGCCTCGCCGCGGCGGACGCCGCCGTGCTCGAGGCCGCCGGCCCCAAGGTGGTACGCGCATGACACCCCGTTCCGTCCCCGCTCCGCGGATGTTCGTGACGGTCACCCCGAACCCGAGCCTGGACCGGACCATCGCGCTGCCGCACCTGGTGCGCGGCGAGGTCCACCGGGCCGGGTCGGTCCGGATCGACCCCGGTGGCAAGGGCGTCAACGTCGCCCGCGCCCTGGCCTCGGCCGGGCACCGCACGGTGGCCCTGATGCCGTCGGGTGCCACGCCCGGCGAGCGGCTGGCCGCGCTGCTGGAGCCGACCGACGTCACGACCGTCGCGGTGCCGATCACCGAGGCCACCCGGGTGAACATCACCCTGGTCGAGCCGGACGGCGTCACCACGAAGATCAACGAGCGGGGTCCGCACCTGTCCGCCGACGAGGTCGAGGCCCTGATGGACCGGGCCTGCGCGCTCGGCGCGGGCGCGACCTGGCTGGTGGGCTGCGGCTCGCTGCCCTCGGGTGTGCGCGACGACTTCTACGCCGAGCTGGTCCGGCGCTGCCGCCGGCCCGGCCTGCGGATCGCCGTCGACACCTCGGACGCGCCGCTGCAGCACGCCGTCACGGCGGCCCCCGACCTCGTGAAGCCCAACCACGCCGAGCTGGCCGAGCTCGTCGGGCGCCCCCTGGGCAGCCTCGGCGACGTGCTGCTGGCCGCCCGTGAGCTGCGGGCCCGCGGGATCGGCGCCGTCCTGGTCAGCCTGGGCGCCGGTGGCGCCCTGCTGGTCGACCGGTCCGGCGAGTACCACGCCCGGACCCCTCCGATCACCGTGCTCAGCACGGTGGGCGCCGGTGACTCCACCCTGGCCGGGTTCCTGGCCGCGGGCGGGGAGGGACCCGACGCCCTGCGCCACGCCGTGGCCTACGGCGCCGCCGCCTGCCGACTGCCCGGCTCCGCCACGCCGGGACCGGCCGACATCCGAATCGACGACGTCGAACTGGCACCCACGCCGGACGTCACCCTCGCTCTCACCGGAGATGCCGCATGACCGCACTGATCACCGCTGATCTGGTCGACCTCGACGTGCCGTCGGCCGACAGGAAGACCGCCGTCACCGCTCTCGCCGAGCGCCTCGTGCGGGCGGGCCGGGTCACCGACCTGGACACCTTCCTCGCCGACATCGAGGCCCGCGAGGCCCAGATGCCGACCGGCCTGGAGGGCGGCATCGGCATCCCGCACTGCCGCTCCGCGGCCGTCACCGAGCCGACCCTGGCCTTCGGCCGGGCTCCGTCGGGTGTCGACTTCGGCGCCGAGGACGGCCCCGCCGACCTCATCTTCATGATCGCCGCCCCGGAGGGCGGGAACACCGACCACATGACGGTGCTCGCCGCGCTGGCCCGTCGCCTGGTCCGTGCCTCGTTCAAGAACGAGCTCCGCAACGCCACCGACCCGGCCGCCGTCGCGACCTTCATCCAGCAGGAGGTGGGAGCATGAAGCTCCTCGCCGTCACCGCATGCCCGACGGGCATCGCCCACACCTACATGGCCGCCGAAGCCCTCGAGGTCGCCGCCGAGGAGGCGGGGCACGAGATCGTCGTCGAGACTCAGGGTTCGGCGGGCTCGACACCCTTCACCCAGGCCCAGCTCGACGAGGCCGAGGCGATCATCCTCGCCGCCGACGTCGAGGTGCGGGACAAGGAGCGCTTCGCGCACCTGCCGACCGTCACCTCCCCTGTCAAGAAGGCCATCGGCGGCGCGCCGGGCCTGATCGAGCAGGCCGTCGCGAAGGCCACCGCGCAGCCGAAGGGCTCGGCCGCGGCCGCCGTCCCGGCCCAGCGCGACGGGTCCGACCTGGACACCAAGAACTTCGGCTCGGGCTTCGGTTCCAAGCTCCGCGGCTGGCTGATGACCGGTGTCTCCTACGTCATCCCGTTCGTCGCGGCCGGCGGTCTGCTGATCGCGCTGGGCTTCGCGCTCGGCGGATACCAGATCAACGAGGCCCCCGACGTCGTCTCCTTCGACGACAACGGCGTCGCCTCGGTCGTGTTCGACGCGGGTGCGGTGCAGTCCTGGGCCGCGCTGTTCTTCCAGGTCGGCGGCCTGGCGTTCGGCTTCCTCGTCCCGGTCCTGGCCGGCTTCATCGCCTACGCCATCGCAGACCGCCCGGCACTGGTGCCCGGCTTCGTCGGCGGCATGATCGCCGTCCAGACCCATGCCGGGTTCCTCGGCGGCCTGGTCGCCGGCCTGCTCGCCGGCGCGGTCGTCTACGGCCTCAAGCTGTGGCAGCCGCCGCGCGCCCTGGCCGGGATCATGCCGGTGCTGGTGCTGCCGCTGATCGGCACCGCCGTCGTCGGCGCGATCATGTTCCTGGTCGTCGGCACGCCGCTCGCGGCCGCCACGACCGGCCTGACCAACTGGCTCAACGGCCTGTCGGGCACCAACGCGATCCTGCTCGGCGCCCTGCTCGGCCTGATGATGGCCTTCGACATGGGTGGTCCGGTCAACAAGGCCGCCTACGCCTTCGCCGTCGCCGGGCTGTCCACCGGGTCGGAGACCGCGCTGATGATCATGGCCGCGGTGATGGCGGCCGGCATGACCCCGCCGCTGGCGCTGGCCCTGGCCACGACCGTCCGCAAGAACCTGTTCACGAAGGTCGAGCAGGAGAACGGCCGCGCCGCCTGGCTGCTGGGCGCCTCGTTCATCACCGAGGGCGCGATCCCGTTCGCCGCGGGCGACCCGCTGCGGGTCATCCCGTCGCTGATGGCCGGGTCCGCGGTCGCCGGTTCGCTGTCGATGGCCTTCGGCGCGACGCTGCGCGCCCCGCACGGCGGCATCTTCGTGGTCCCGCTGATCGGCAACCCGTTCGCCTACCTGCTGGCGATCGTCGCGGGCACCCTGGTCTCCGCCGCCCTGGTCGTCGGCCTGAAGTCGGCCCGCCGCACCCCGGCCCCGGCCGCCGTCGAGCAGCCCGCCGCCGCCCCGGCCGCCGCGCCGGTCGCCGGCTGACACCCACCACCCACATCGAGAGGAACACCGACATGGCCGAGCGCCGCGTGAAGGTGGGATCGTCCGTCGGGCTGCACGCCCGCCCCGCCAACCTGTTCGTCACCGCCGCCAAGGAGCAGGGGGTGACGGTGCAGATCGGGACCGCCGACGGTGAGCGTGGACCGGTCGACGCTGCCTCCATCCTGTCCGTGATGGGCCTGGGCGTGCAGTCCGGCGAGGAGGTCGTGCTGACCTCCTCCGACGACGAGCAGGGCGAGGCCGCCGTCGCCGCCCTGGCCGAGCTGCTGGAGCAGGACCTCGACGCGAGCTGACCCCGCGTCACCCCGTACGACCCGGACGCCCCGCCACGCCTCCCGCGCGGCGGGGCGTCCGGTCGTCCGCGGCCCGCTCTGCCGCTGACGCTGCCGCCGAGAGGCACGTTTCCGCCCTCCCAGGGGCAGGAATGTGCGGTTCAGTCCCGGAGAACGGTCACCCCGCGCGGAGCCAGGGTTCCGGCCGGGCCGGCGAGCACCTCCGCCGCGCCGAGCGGCCCCAGGTCGACGGGGGCGTCGGTCCGGTTGACGACGAACCGGAACCCCTCGCGGCGGACCAGCTCCACCCGTCCCACCAGCTCGCCGGGCAGCTCGGACCCGATCCCGGCGGCGGACAGCAAGCGTCGCAGCAGCGGGGCACGGTCGGCGAGCCGGGTCGGGACGTAGGTCGCCGACCCGTCCCCGACCGGACGACGGGTCACCGCGGGCAGCCCGGCCGGGTCACCCGCGGCCGGGTCGGTGCCACCGCCGGTCCAGCGGGCGAGCACCTCGACGGCCGGGTCCACCACCTGCACGGCCTCGCTCCACAGGTCACTGGTGGAGCCGTCGTCGAGCTCCACGACAGCGTCCGGGTCGAGCGGGGCGAACTCCTCGACCCGGATGCCCAGCAGATCGCGCAGCGCGCCCGGGTAGCCGCCGAGGACGGCGTGCGCGTCGTCGTCGACGGTGCCCGAGAAGTAGGTGGCGACCAGGTGCCCGCCGGCCTCGACGTAGGCGGTCAGCGCGGCCGCGCGGTCCGGGCCGACCACGTGCAGCACCGGGGCGACGACCAGCCCGTAGCCGGACAGGTCGGCGTCGGCCGGCACGACGTCGGCCCGCACCCCGGCGTCGAGGAACGCCCGGTACCAGCCGAGCGCCTCGGCCTTGTAGCGCAGCTCGGCGGTCGGGGTGAACGGCTGCTCTGCGGCCCACCACGACGGCCAGTCCCACAGCACCGCGGCCGGCGCGGGGACCCGCCGCGCCCCGGCGACCGGGGCCAGCTCACGCAGTGTCGCCCCCAGCGCGGTCACGTCGCGGAACAGCGCCGAATCCGGCCCGGCGTGCGGCACCATCGCGGAGTGGAACTTCTCGGCGCCCGCCGCGGACTGGCGCCACTGGAAGAAGCAGAGCGCGTCGGCGCCGTGCGCGAGGTGGGTCAGCGCGTCGCGGGCGAGCTCCCAGGGGCGCTTCGCGCGGTTGACCGGCTGCCAGTTCACCGCCGACGTCGAGTGCTCCATCAGCCACCACGGGTGTCCGCCGGCGAGGTTGCCGGTGAGGTTGGCCGAGAAAGAGAGCTCGTCGCGGGCCTCCGGGCCGGGGAACACGTAGTGGTCGTTGGCGACGATGTCGACGTGCGGCGCCCACGTCGCGTAGTCCATGCCGCTCGTCTCGCCCATCACCATGAAGTTGGTCGTCACGGGCACGTCCGGGGTGAGCTCGCGCAGCAGGTCCCGCTCGGCGCGCAGGTGGTCGAGCAGGGCGTCGGAGGAGAAGCGGGCGAAGTCGAGCTGCTGGGTCGGGTTCGGGTGGGTGCCCGGGCCGGTGCGGCGCGGGGTGCCGATCTCGTCCCACTCGCCGTAGTGCTGGGACCAGAACGCGGTGCCCCAGGCCTGGTTGAGCCGGTCGAGGTCGCCGTAGCGGCGCTGCAGCCAGGCCCGGAACGCGCGCTGCGCGTCCTCGGAGTGGTCGTGGACGTCGTGGCAGCCCAGCTCGTTGGACACGTGCCAGGCGGCGAGCGCGGGATGGTCGCCGTAGCGGCGGGCGAGGCGCTCGACCAGGGCGAGTGCGTGGCGGCGGAACACCAGGGAGGTCGGGCGGTGGTGCTGGCGCCCGCCCGGGGCGAGGATCCGGCCGTCGGCGGCGACGGCGAGGATCTCCGGGTGCCGGTGGTGCAGCCACGGCGGGGGTGAGGCCGTCGCGGTCGCGAGGTCGACGGCGATCCCGCCCGCGTGCAGCAGGCCCAGCACGTCGTCGAGCCAACCGAGGTCCCAGCGGTCCGGTACGGGCTGCAGCAGCGCCCAGGAGAAGACGCCGACGGTCACGATCGTCACCCCGGCCTCGCGCATGAGCGCGACGTCGGACTCCCACACCGCGCGGCCACTGCTCGGGGTTGTAGTCGGCCCCGAACTCGATGCGAGGACGGGAGGCACCGGGGGTGCGACGCAGCCAGCCGGTCATGCACCCAGTGAGCCTTTTTCAACCTGCCGTTCCGGCAGCTCAGGGGCCTGGTTGTGTGGGTGCAGACGCCGAGCTAGCGAGCCGGTGACCTGTGCAGCTGTGGTCAGAGCAGTTGCGCTGCAACCTTCGCGATCTCCTGACGCAGGAGCTCGCTGGTCAGGTTGAAAAAGGCTCAGTGTGTCCGTGGCGATGTGCGATGTCGTGCGGATGCGTCCGACTTCGTGCAGATCAGGTTTCCCCGCGGTTACGGGCGGCGCCAGAGATGGCCCCGCCCCACGACGGCGAGGGACGATGCCGGGGCCCGACCCCCGTTCCCGACGACGCGAGCGGCCCGTCCCGAACCGCGTCACCGCGCGGAGAACCGGAGAGCCCGAGTGAGCCCCTCGGAGACCACCGCACTCGCCCCCGACTCGCTGGCCGCGCACTCGGGCGTCGTCAGCGAGAGTGAGCAGAAGGCGCTGCGCGCCGACATCCGGCGGTTGTCCACGATGCTCGGGCGGACGCTGTCCGACGAGGCCGGTCCCGAGGTCCTGGAGCTGGTCGAGAAGGTGCGACGGGCGGCCCGGGACTCCGCACGCGGCGAGGCGGGGCCGGACGTCGTCGCGGCCCTGCTCGACGGGATCGACACCGGTACCGCGGTGCTGCTGGCGCGGGCGTTCTCCCAGTACTTCCAGCTGGCCAACGTCGCCGAGCAGCTGCACCGGTCACGGGAGCTGCGGGAGCTGCGACCGGCCGACGCGCGACCGCTGCGGGCGGTGCTGCGCCGCCTGGCGACCGAGGCCGACCCGGACGAGGTCGCCGACGTGCTGGCCAGGGCCGAGCTGCGCCCGGTGTTCACCGCGCACCCGACCGAGTCGACCCGGCAGTCGGTGCTGGGCATCCTGCGCCGGGTCGTGGACGCGCTCGACGCCCAGGCGCCCGACGAGGAGCTCGCCGCCCTGGTCGACCTGCTGTGGCAGACCGACGACATCCGCCCCGGCAAGCCGATGGTGATCGACGAGGCACGCAACGTCGCCTGGTTCGCGGCCCGGCTCGGCGAGCGGACCGTCCCGGACCTGCTGGGCGAGTTCGCCAGGGAGGCCGCCGACGCCGGGCTGGAGATCCCCGCCGACGCCCGTCCGCTCGTGCTGGGGTCGTGGGTCGGCGGCGACCGCGACGGCAACCCCAACGTCACCCCGGCGGTGACCCGCGAGGTCCTGGAGCTCAACGCCGACCGGGCGATCCGGATCCACACCGCGCTGGTGGAGAAGCTGGTCTTCGAGCTGTCGGTGTCGACGCGGGTGATGGGCGTGTCGGAGGAGCTGCGCGGCTCGCTGGCCCGGGACCGGCGCGCGCTGCCCGCGGTGCACGACCGCTTCATCCGGCTCAACGCGCACGAGCCGTACCGGCTCAAGCTGTCCTACGTCGCGGCCCGGCTGGAGAACACCCGCCGGCGGATCGCGACCGGCGCCGCGCACGAGGCGGGCGTCGACTACCTGGGGTCGGCCGGCTATCTGGAGGACCTGCTGGTCGTGGACCGGTCGCTGCGCGGCCACCACGGCGCCCGGATCGCCGGCGGCACCCTGGCCAGGGCGATCCGCTCGGCCCGCGCGCTGGGCCTGCACCTGGTCGAGCTGGACGTGCGCGAGCACTCGCAGAAGCACCACGACGCGCTCGGGGCGGTGTTCGACGGACTCGGCGAGCTGGACCGGCCCTACTCCGAGCTGACCCGCGACGAGCGTCGGGAGCTCCTGTCGGCCGAGCTGCGGAACAAGCGGCCGCTGTTCCGTCGCCACTACGGCGTGCCCGAGGCCGCCGCACCGGTGCTGGACCTGTTCGACACGGTGCACGCGCTGCAGCACGAGTTCGGCGAGGAGGTCGTGCGGACCTACATCGTCTCGATGGCCCGCGACGTCGACGACCTGCTCGCCGTCGCCGTGCTGGCACGCGAGGCGTACATGGTCGAGATCGGCGACGACCCGCGCTCCTCGATCGACCTCGTGCCGCTGTTCGAGACGGTCGAGGAGCTGTCCCGGGCCGGGGAGCTGTTGGAGGGGCTGCTGTCGGACCCGGGGTACCGGCAGCAGGTCCGCAACCGCGGTGACCTGCAGGAGATCATGCTGGGGTACTCCGACTCCAACAAGGGCGCGGGGATCACCGCGTCGCAGTGGCAGATTCACCGGGCCCAGCGCCAGCTGCGTGACGTGGCCGCCGAGCACGGGGTGCGGCTGCGGCTGTTCCACGGCCGCGGCGGGTCGGTCGGACGCGGTGGCGGTCCGGCCGGCGAGGCGATCGCGTCGGCGCCGTTCGGGTCGGTCGACGCCACGATGAAGCTCACCGAGCAGGGCGAGGTCATCTCCGACAAGTACTCGCTGCCCAGCCTGGCGCACGACAACCT
This sequence comes from Pseudonocardia sp. HH130629-09, assembly GCF_001294645.1. NCBI lineage: Bacteria > Bacillati > Actinomycetota > Actinomycetes > Pseudonocardiales > Pseudonocardiaceae > Pseudonocardia > Pseudonocardia sp. HH130629-09. Next base: position 5,587,552 of record NZ_CP011868.1, on the reverse strand, counting down.
GGAGATCCTGCTGGCGTCGATGCTGGACGCGTCGCTGCTGCACCAGGCATCCCGCTGGCCCGCCGAGACCCTGAAGCGGTGGGACGAGGTCATGGACTGCGTGTCGGAGGCCGCCACCGCCACCTACCGGACCCTCGTCGACGACCCGGCCCTGCCGCTGTTCTTCACCGCGGCGACGCCGGTGGAGGAGCTGGGGCGGCTCAACGTCGGGTCGCGGCCGTCGAAGCGGCCGGGGCAGGGCGAGCCGACGCTCGACGACCTGCGCGCGATCCCGTGGGTGTTCGGCTGGACGCAGACCCGGATGGTGGTGCCCGGCTGGTACGGCCTGGGCTCGGGCCTGCGGGCCGCCCGCGAGGCGGGCTACGCCGAGGAACTGGCCGAGATGCGGGAGTGGGCGTTCTTCCGGAACCTGATCGGCAACGTGGAGATGACGCTGGCCAAGACCGACCTGCGGATCGCGTCGAACTACGTCGCGACGCTGGTCGACCCGGAGCAGCAGGGACTGTTCGCGCAGATCCGCGCCGAGCACGAGCTGACCCGCCGCGAGCTGCTCGCGGTGACCGGCGAGGACCAGCTGCTCGCCCGGCACCCGGTGCTGCGCGGCACGCTGTCCGTGCGCGACGCCTACCTGGAGCCGCTGCACCACCTGCAGGTCGAGCTGCTCGCCCAGCGCCGGGCCGCGGGGAACGACCCGGACCCCGACCTGGAGCGCGCCCTGCTCCTGACCATCAACGGGATCGCGGCCGGGATGAAGAACACCGGCTGAGCCCCGACACCCGGGCCGGGCCGGACGTCGGACCGGACCCGGGGCGGCACCGCCACGGCACCCGACCGGTACGTTCCGGACATGGAGCACGATCGGAACACACCCGGCCCCGAGGGCCCCGCGACCCGCCGGGTGGTCGCCTGGGTGCTGATCATCGCGCTGGCCGGGCTCCCGCTCAGCTACCTGGCCGGGACCGCCGGACCGCAGGTCGTCGTTGCGCTGGTGGTCGTCGCGCTGCTGGTCGGCGGCGTGGCGTTCTGGCTGCACCGCCGTACCCGCTGACCGGCCACCCGCCGGAACCGGTGCGGCCGCGGGCTGCTGGACTGCCCGGGTGCAGTACCGCCACGCCCCGGCCGCGAACCATGCGGCGCTCGACGCGGTGCTGGCGTCGGCACCGGGCCGCCCGACCCTCCCGGTCCGCCTGACGGTCGAGCTCGCCGGTCGCGCCCGCGCCCATCTGTCCGCCGACGCCCCGCTCACCGTGTGGGACCCGTGCTGCGGCGCCGGGGTGACCCTCACCGTGCTGGGCCTGCTCGAGGTCGGCATCACGCGTCTGGTGGGCACCGACGCCGACCCCGAGCCGCTCGACCTGGCCCGACGCAACCTCGCCCTGCTCGACCCCGGCGGTCTCACCGCCCGCGCCGCGGACCTCGACGCCCTCGCCGCCCGGCACGACAAGCCGTCCTACGCCGATGCCGCGACCGCCGCCCGGACCCTGGTCCCGGCGAGCACCCCGGCCTGGTCGGTCGCCGTCGCCGACGCCCGGGACACCGCTGCCGTCCGCGGTGTCCTCGCCGTGGCGTCCCCGGACGACACCGGCCCGGACCTCGTCCTGGCCGACCTGCCGCACGGGATCCGGACGACCTGGGCCGCCTCCCCCACCCGGCCTGGCGCGGCCGACACCCCGACCCCCGACGCCGGGCCCGCCCGCGCCGCCGCCGACCAGGACCAGGACCCCGGGGGCGAGTTCCTGCGCGCGGTCGCGACCGTGCTCCGCCCGGACGCCGTGGTGGTGGCCGTCGGACGTGGACGGACGGTGGCGTTGCCGCCGGGGGTCCGCCCCCTCGAACGGGTCCGTGTGGGGCACCGGGCCGCCGTCCTGGTGCGGGCGGGCGCGCTGCGGGAGGGCTGAACGGGGTGTGCCGGCGGGACGACGCGCCGCCACGACGGCGCGAACCGGTCCGCCGGCACCCTCCTTCCGAACTCGCTTACCGGGTAGGCGAGTTCGGATAACCAGGACCCCGCGCGGCGCCGAGCGGGGCCACCGCCCCGCAGGCTCGGAGGCCGCCGGCGCGTGCCCGTCCGGGGCGCGCCCCGGACGGCGGCGGTCCGGGCGTGGCGACCCGATCCCGGTCACACTGGACCCCGACCCGACACCGACACCGAGGACACGCCCGTGAGCACGATCGACCTGAACGCCGACCTCGGCGAGTCCTGGGGCCGGTGGACCCTCGGCGACGACGAGGCGATGCTCGGGCTCGTCACCTCGGCGAACGTCGCGTGCGGATTCCACGCCGGGGATCCCTCGACGCTGCGGGGCACGACCGCGGGGGCCGCCGGGGCGGGGGTCGTCGTCGGGGCGCAGGTGTCCTATCCGGACCTGCGCGGGTTCGGGCGCCGGTTCCTCGACGTCGAGCCCGACGCGCTGACCGACGACGTGCTCTACCAGATCGGCGGGCTCGAGGCGCTCTGCCGGGCCGCGGGCACCCGGGTCCGCTACGTCAAGCCGCACGGCGCGCTCTACAACGCCACGCGGACGCACACCGCACAGGCTCGCGCGGTCGTCCGGGCGGTGCTGGCGTACGACCCGTCGCTGCCGGTGCTCGGGCTGCCCGGGTCCGCGCTGCTCGCGGAGGCCGAGCGCGCCGGGCTGCGCGCGGTGGGCGAGTTCTTCGTCGACCGCGGCTACACCCCCGAGGGCGGGCTCGTCCCGCGTGGCGAGCCGGGCGCACTGCTCGACGACGCCACGGAGGCGGCCGAACGACTCGTCCGCATGGTCGGGACGGGGACGGTGCGCGCGGTGGACGGCAGCGAGGTCACCGTCCGCGCCGAGTCCGCCTGCCTGCACGGCGACTCCCCCGGTGCCGTCGCGACCGCCCGGCGGGTCCGTGACGAGCTCGCCCGGACCGGGATCGCCGTCGCACCGTTCGTGTGAGCGATGATCGGGCCATGACGAACGACCCGCACGCCTGGCTCGAGGACGTCACCGGCACCGAGGCCCTGGAGTGGGTGGCCCGGCGCAACGCCCGCACCGAGGCGCGGCTGACCGGCACCCCGCTGTTCACCGAGCTGGAGTCGGGGATCCGCGAGGTCCTCGACTCCAGCGACCGGATCCCGTTCGTCACCGCCCGCGGCGGGTACTACTACAACTTCTGGACCGACGAGCAGCACCCGCGCGGCCTGTGGCGGCGCACCACACCGGAGTCCTACCGGAGCGCCGACACCGAGTGGGAGGTGCTGCTCGACGTCGACGCGCTCAACGAGGCCGAGGGCGAGAACTGGGTCTGGCACGGCGCCCGGTTCCTGCGCCCGGACCTCGACCGCGCCCTGGTCGACCTGTCCCGCGGCGGCGCCGACGCCGACGTCACGCGCGAGTTCGACCTGCCGACCCGCACCTTCGTCGAGGACGGGTTCTCCCGTCCCGAGGCGAAGGGCGGGATGAGCTGGATCGACCGCGACACCGTCTACCTGTCCACCGACCTCGGTCCGGGCACCATGACGACGTCGGGCTACCCGCGCACGGTGCGCCGGCTGCGCCGCGGCGAGGCACTGGAGTCCGCCGAGCTGGTCTACGCCGGCGAGGAGACCGACCTCAGCATCTCGGCGTTCCGCGACCACACCCCGGGCTTCGAGCGGGACTTCCTGCGCCGGGCCCTGGCCTTCTACGCCGACGAGCTCCACCTGATCGGCGCGGACGGGAGCCTCACCAAGATCGACGTCCCGGACTCCGCGATGACCGACGTACACCGCGAGTGGTGCACCGTCGAGCTGCGCGAGGACTGGGGGTCGTTCACCGCGGGCTCGCTGCTCGCCGCCCGCTTCGACGACGTCCTGGCCGGCACCCCGGCCTGGGAGGTGCTGTTCGAGCCGTCCGGCTCGTCCTCGCTGGCCGGGTACACCTGGACCCGCCACCACCTCGTGCTCGACATGCTGGAACACGTCGTCGACCGGCTCGTCGTGCTCACCCCCGGCGAGCAGGGCTGGGAGCGGTCACCGTTCGTCGGGGCACCGGAGTTCGGGAGCGTCACGGTCGCCGCGGTCGACGCCGACGAGAGCGACGACGTCTGGCTGATCGTGACCGACCACCTGACCCCCTCGATGCTGTCGATCGCCACGGTCGGCGAGGCACCCCGGCCGCTGCGCAGCGCGCCCGCGTTCTTCGACGCGTCCCGCCACGTCATCGAGCAGCACTTCGTGACCAGCGACGACGGCACCCGCGTCCCCTACTTCCTGGTCCGGCCCACGGACCTGCCCTTCGACGGCTCCGCTCCGACGCTGCTCTACGGCTACGGCGGCTTCGAGATCCCGATGACGCCCGGCTACTCCGGCGCGACCGGCCGGTCCTGGCTGGAGCGCGGCGGCGTGTACGCGGTCGCGAACCTGCGCGGCGGCGGCGAGTACGGGCCGCGCTGGCACCGGGCGGCGCTGCGGGAGAAGCGCCCGCGCGCCTACGAGGACATGGCCGCCGTCGCACGGGACCTGATCGACCGCGGCATCACCTCACGCGCGCACCTCGCCGTGCAGGGCGGCAGCAACGGCGGGCTGATGGCGGGGAACATGCTGGTCCACTACCCCGAGCTGTTCGGTGCGGTGGTGATCCAGGTGCCGCTGCTGGACATGAAGCGCTACAGCCACCTGCTCGCCGGCGCCTCCTGGATGGCCGAGTACGGCGATCCGGACACCGACGACTGGGAGTTCATCCGGACGTTCTCGCCGTACCACCTGATCGACCCGGACGCCGACTACCCACCGACGATCCTGCTGACCTCCACCCGCGACGACCGGGTGCACCCCGGCCACGCCCGCAAGTTCACCGCCGCGCTGGAGGCCGCCGGCCACGACGTCACCTACTACGAGAACATCGAGGGCGGGCACGGCGGCGCCGCGGACAACGCGCAGGCCGCGAGGATGGCCGCACTGGCCTACGGATTCCTGTGGGAGAAGCTGGCATGAGCGACGTCGTGATCCGGGTGCGGGGCGAGCACGAGCGGCAGGTCCCCGCCGAGCGGGGTACCGCGCAGGTCGTCGTGGAGGCGCAGGGGCCCGAGGCCGCGGCGGTGCGGTCCGAGGTCGAGCGGGGCACCGCGGCGCTCGTCGCCGACGTGCGTACCCTGCACGACCCCGGCGCGGGCCCGGTCCGGCGCTACGTCGTCGACCAGGCCCGAAGCTGGGTCGAGCAGCCCTCGTTCGAGGGCCGGCCGCAACCGCCGGTGCACCACGCGTCGGTCTCGGTATCGGTGGAGTTCGACGACGTCGCCCGGCTCGGCGCCTGGCTGTCCGGGGTGGGCCGGTTCGCCGGCGCGCAGGTGCAGGGGATCTCCTGGGACCTTGCTCCGGAGCACCGCCGCGAGATCGAGCGGTCGGCCCGCCAGGACGCGCTGCGCCAGGCCGTCGAGCGCGCCCAGGACTACGCCGACGCCCTCGACCTGGGCCCCGTCGCGCCACGCTCGGTCGCCGACACCGGCATGCTCGGCGCGCACCAGCCGGTCGGGCTGAGCTTCAGCGCCCGCGCGATGTCCGCACCGGGCGGGTTCGCCGAGGCCGACGGTGCTCTCGGCACGCTCCTCGCCCCGGACGACATCACGGTCCGGGCCGAGGTCGAGGCCGAGTTCGTCGTGCACCGGGAGGGCTGAGCCCGCTCAGCCCTCCCGGGCCGCGATCTCGCCGTGCTCGGTGCGCAGCTCCCGCTTGAGGATCTTGCCGCTGGGGTTCTTCGGCAGCGCGTCGGCGAACACCACGTACTTGGGCCGCTTGTAGCCGGCGAGCTTCTCGCGGGCGTGCGCGTCGACCTGCTCGCGGGTCAGCGTCACGCCCTGCTTCGGCACCACGACCGCGGTGACGGCCTCGATCCAGTGCGGGTGGCTGACGCCGAACACGGCGACCTCGGCGACACCCTCGAGCAGGTAGAGCGCCTCCTCCACCTCGCGGGAGGCGACGTTCTCCCCACCGGTCTTGATCATGTCCTTCTTGCGGTCGACGACGGACAGGTACCCGTCGGCGGTCATCACGCCCAGGTCGCCGGAATGGAACCAGCCACCGGCGAACGCCTCGGCGGTCTTCTCCTCGTTCTCGTAGTACCCCAGCGTCACGTGCGGGCTGCGGTGCACGATCTCGCCGACCTCTCCCGGCCCGACCTCGTTGCCCTCGTCGTCGACGACGCGCGTCTCGACGTTCAGCGACGCCCGCCCGGCCGACCCGGCGTGGCTGAGCTGCTCGTCCGGGCCGAGCAGGGTGGCCAGCGGGGAGGTCTCGGTCTGGCCGTAGAAGTTCCACAGCCGCACCTCGGGGAGCCGCCGGGACAGCTCCTGCAGCACCTCGACCGGCATCGCCGCGGCACCGTAGTAGCCCTTGCGCAGGCTCGACAGGTCCCGGGTGTCGAAGTCCGGGTGGCGCAGCAGCGAGATCCAGACCGTCGGCGGGCAGAAGAGCTTGGTGACCTTCTCCCGCTCGATCGTCTCCAGCAGCCGGGCCGGGTCCGGTGCCGGGAGGATGATGCTGGTGGCGCCCAGGTAGACGTCGACGGACAGGAAGCAGTCCAGCTGCGCGCAGTGGTAGAGCGGCAGCGAGTGCAGCTCGACGTCGTCGTGCTCCATGCCGCCGTCGACGACGCACGACATGTACTGGGCGATCAGCGATCGGCTGGGCAGCATGACGCCCTTGGGCCGCGACTCGGTGCCGGAGGTGTACATGAGGCGCAGCGGGTCGTCGTCGGCGATGTGCACGTCGGGCTCGCCGGGGTCGCCGTCACCGTCGATCCAGGCGTCCAGGTCGGCCCAGTCCCCGGTCGGTGCCTGCCCGGACAGCCCGATCCAGGCCCGGACCGACGCCGGCTCCGAGGACTGCGCGAGCGCCTTCTCCCCGGTCACGGCCAGCGCGTCCTCGACGACGAACGCTCTCGCCCCGGAGTGGTCGAGGATGAACGCGATCTCCTCGGCGTTCAGCATGAAGTTGATCGGCACGAGCACGACGCCGAGCCGCGCGGTGGCGTAGACGAGCACCGCGAACTGGCTGCAGTTGTGCGAGAGCAGCGCGAGCCGGTCGCCCTTGACCAGGCCCTGACCGGCCAGTGCGGCGGCGCAGCGGTTCACCGCGGCGTCGAACTCGGCGAAGGTCCAGCGGGTCTCACCGTCGACGACCGCGGTCTTGCCCGGGTACCGGACGGCCGTCCGGTGCAGCAGGTCCCCGAGCGTGTGCCGGCGCACCCGCCGGATCGACGCCGCGGTCAACTCACTGAACTCGGTAGCACCGTTGCCCATGGGCGCATCCTGCCCGAGGACACCCCCGTCGTCACCTACGACCGTTCTCCGCGGATCCGACGACGTCGGCGGGGTCCGTGGCTTCCGCGCCGTCCGCGCCGTCCGCGGCGTGCCCGGCCGGGACCCAGATCCCGGTCGGCTCGTCCCGCCCGCGCAGCGTCACCGACTCCGATGCCCGCCACCGCGCGGCCTCGCTCCCGGCGACGTCGACGGCCCGGGCGGCCGCGACGACCCGCCCCGGCACCGACTTCGCCAGCTCGGTGAGCCGCGCCGCCTCGTTGACCGGGTCGCCGATCACCGTGTACTCGAAACGGCGCGGGTCGCCGATGTTGCCGGCCACCGCGTCGCCCGCGGAGACACCGATGCCGGCCTCGATCTCGGGCATCTCCTCGGCGAGGCGGGCGCCCAGGCAGCGGGCGGCGCTCAGCGCGGCGCCGGGGGCGTCGTCGAGGTCGAGCGGGGCGCCGAACACGGCGAGCGCGGCGTCGCCCTCGAACTTGTTGATCCACCCGCCGGCCTGCTCGACGCACTCGACGACCACCCCGAAGAAGCGGTTCAGCACCGCCACGACCTCTTCGGGCGGGCGGCGGGCGGCCATCGTCGTCGAACCGACGAGATCGACGAACAGCACCGCGACCGGCCGCACCTCGCCGCCGAGCCGGATGCCGTCACCACGCGCCGACGCGGCCTCGGCGACGTCGCGGCCGACGTGGCGGCCGAACAGGTCACGGATCCGCTCCCGCTCGCGCAGCCCCTCGACCATGCTGTTCGTCCCGGCCTGGAGCTGTCCGAGCTCGGTGTTGTCGTAGACGGGCAGGCTCACGTCGAGATCACCGTTCTGCACACGGGCCAGTGCACGGCGCACGGCCAGCACCGGGTCGGCGATGGCGCGGGCGGCCCCGAGCGTCGTGATCAGTCCGACCCCGATCGCCGTGCCCCCCAGCGCGAGCATGGTGACCGCGAGCTGGGTGGGCGAGGAGTCCCCGAACACTAGGGCGACGAGCCCGGCCAGCATGATCCCGGAGATCGGGACCGCGGTGCCGAGCGCCCAGAACCCGACCGAGCGCAGCATGACCCCGGTGATCAGGCGACGCCGCTTCGGCGGCCGCCCGGACAGCACCCGGGCCGCGGCGCGGCGCAGGATCCGCTCGACCAGCAGGTAGGACAGGGCCGAGGTGGTCACGCCGCCGATCAGCACGGTGGCGGTGACCGAGAAGCCCAGCCGCCCGGAGTAGCGCAGGTTCAGGAAGCAGAACAGGACCGCGCCGACCACCCACAGCAGGGCGACCATCGACGAGATGCGGGCGGGTGCCCGCAGCACCAGCTGCCGCTCGTCCGCCTGGGGGTCCCGCGAGGAGCGACGCACGGTCAGCTTCCGGCGGCCGAACCAGATCCCGACCGGGACCGCGACGAGCAGGTAGATCGCGAGCACGACGAGGTTGACCAGCCGGATCTCGACGGCGTCGAGCAGCTGTTCCCGGGGAAGCACGAAGGCCGCGATGACCAGCACGACGGCCGCGCCGATGACGTTCGCCGACGCCACGACGAGGGCCAGCAGCGCTCGTACCGGCAGGCCGACGACCTGGCGGCCCGGCCGCGTCGCGGGTCGCTGCGCATCCATGCGGCGAGTCTAGGCCGATCGAGTGAGCCCGGTCGCCGGAGACGGGAGGACGCCCGCCACCACGGTGCTGCGCAACAGGATGGCCGCCCACCCTCCGCACTCCCCCCACTGGGCCGAACATGCGACATCCCCTCTCCGATCGCGTGCTCCCGCCGGGCCGACGTTGTGGCCCGCACCTCACGGGCACTGGCTCCGGGTAGGACGCACGTCACCGACGGCCCGGCTCGCGCCGGGTCGTCACACAGAGGGGAACACCGGATAACCAGCACGTACGGCAGGACCGCGGGCGGACCGGCGGAGCACGCGGGCGCCCCCCGGGCACGCCGACCCCGCGCACACCGACACCCTGCACACCGAGCACCGGCACGAGCACCCGACCGTGGACCCCCGTACGGGCGGTGTCCACCACGCGGGCGGTGTCCCGATCGCCGGCGGCCCACGGCTGGACCGCATCCGCTGGGGCGCGGTGTGGATCGGGGCGCTGACCACGTTCGCAGTCAACATCGTCCTGCAACTGCTGTTCTCCGCCTTCGACTGGCTCACCATCGGTGGCGCCCCCGGCACGACGACGACGGCGGCCGTGGTCTCGGTGGTGATCGGTCTGCTCGCGTTCTTCCTCGGCGGGATGGCGACCGGCTCGTCGACGGGCTGGGACAACCCGGCCGACGGCGTGGTCAACGCCCTGGCCGTCTGGGTCCTGACCACGATGCTGCTGGTCGGGCCGGCCCTGGCCGGGGGCGGCGCGCTCGCCGGCTACGCCGGTTCGGCGTTCCCCGGCCTCGGCGCGGGTGGCGCGGGTGTCGTCGGCCTCGCCCGTGAGGCCGCGGGCTGGTCGGTCCTGGCGATGGGTGTCTCGGCCGTCGCCGCGGCGATCGGCGGCGCCGTCGGTGCCCGCATGTGGCCGGGCGCCGCGCAGCGGACCGCCCGCGTCTGACCCGCCGGGCGCCCTCCGCGGCGCCCCAGGCACGTCGACCGCCCCCGTCCCCGTCGCCACCGCGACGGGGACGGGGGCGTCGTCGTGTCCGGGTGGTGAGGTGGAGCCCGGATCTCCACCCGGGGTCGATCCCGGGGTGGATCCGGCGGGGGCCCTCGCGCGGAAGTGTCGGAGAGGTCCGACCCCCGCGACGGCAGGAGCCATCCGATGACCACGACCACTCCCTCGACCGCGCCTGCGCCCGCCGCGGGCCGTGGCACCGTGCTGCGGCAGACGGCGATCCCGCTGCTGGTGGACGCAGGGCTGCCGTACCTGGTCTACGTGGTGCTGACCGGACAGGGCATGTCCGACGTCACCGCGCTGGCCTGGTCCGCGCTGCCGCCCGCGCTGAACGTCCTGGTGCAGGCGGTGCGGCACCGCCGGCTCAACCCGGTCGGGGTGATCGTGCTGGTCACCATCGCGGCCGGGCTGGTGACGTCGCTGCTCAGCGGCGACGCCCGGTTCGCCGTCGCCCGCGACGCGATCCAGAGTGTCGCGTTCGGACTCCTGCTCGCCGGGTCGCTGGTGGTCGGGCGTCGCCCGCTGATGTTCCACGTGTGCCGGTTCTTCGGCGGCGCCCAGCGCCCCGACCTGCCCGCGCTGATGGAACGCCAGTGGGACGCCAACCCGGTGTTCCGCCGGACGCTGCGCCGCGCGACCGGGGCCGCCGCCCTGGTCATGGCACTGGAGGCGGCCCTGCGGATCACGCTGGCCTACACACTGGCGCCGGTGGCGGCTCTGCCGATCCTGTCGGTGCAGTCGGTCGTGGTGTGGACAGCGATGTCGGCGCTGCTGGTCGTCAGCGTGAAGCGGGCGGTACGGGCGGGTCGCTGACCGGCCGAGCGGGCAGCTCACCGTCGGAGACGACGGCGCTCACGGCCGGAGCCCCGCGAGCCGCTCGGCGGCCTGCTCCAGCACCTCGTCGCGCTTGCAGAAGGCGAACCGCACGTACGGCCGGTGTGTCGCGGCAGCCTGCGGCGACGGGCAGAACACCGACACCGGGACGGCCGCGACCCCGCACAGGCCGGGGAGCTTCCAGGCCAGGTCGACGCCGTCGTCGTAGCCGAGCTGGCGCGGGTCCGCGGTCACGAAGTAGGTGCCGCGCGGGGTGAGCACGTCGAACCCGGCCGCCCGCAGCCCGTCGGCCAGCAGGTCGCGCTTGCGGGTGAGATCGGCCGCGAGGCCGGTGTAGAAGTCGTCGCCGAGGCCGAGGGCGTGCGCGACGGCCGGCTGGAACGGCGCCCCGCCGTGGAAGGTGAGGAACTGCTTGACCGCGCGCGGGGCGGCGACCAGCTCGGACGGGCCGTGCACCCAGCCGACCTTCCAGCCGGTCACCGAGAAGGTCTTCCCGGCCGAAGAGATCGTGAGGGTGCGGTCGGCGAGGCCGGGCAGCGACGCCATCGGGACGTGCTGCGCGTCGTCGAAGACCATGTGCTCGTACACCTCGTCGGTGACGACCACCGCGTCGTGGGCGACCGCGAGCTCCCCGACCCGGGTCAGCTGGTCGCGGGTGAGCACCGCGCCGGTCGGGTTGTGCGGGGTGTTGACCAGCACCACCCGGGTGCGGTCGGAGAACGCGGCGGCCAGCGCGTCGTCGTCGAAGCCGAACCCGGGCGGGAGCAGCGGCACGGTGCGCAGCGTGGCGCCGGCCAGCGCGACGGCCGCGGCGTAGGAGTCGTAGGCCGGCTCGAACGCGACGACCTCGTCGCCGGGTCCGCAGAGTCCGAGCAGGGTCGCGGCGATCGCCTCGGTCGCCCCCGTGGTGACGACGACGTCGGCCGGGTCGACCTCGAGGCCGTACCAGCGGTGCTGGTGGGCCGCGACGGCCTCGCGCAGCGCGGGCACACCCGGGCCGGGCGGGTACTGGTTGCGGCCGCGCTCGGTGATGTTGGCGGCCGCGTCGGCGAGCAGCGAGGCCGGACCGTCGGTGTCCGGGAAGCCCTGGCCGAGGTTGATCGCACCGGTCTCGACCGCGAGGCGGGAGATCTCGGTGAAGATCGTCGAGGTGAACGGGCGCATGCGCTCGACCAGCATGGGCCCGACACTATCCGGGTGTGCGGGTGGCACAGCTCCTGATCGAGGTTCTGCGCGAACCCGTGCCGGTCCACGGACGCCGGTGGGTTCCACGGCGCCGGGACGAGCTCCTCCAGTGACCCGGTCGAGTCCGACTCAGTCGAGTCCGCGGACGATGTGGGACTCGTCGTCGTGCTGCTCGTCGTTCTCGATCGAGATGTCGTCGTTCATCGCATGGCCTCCTCACGGATGTCGGGTGACGAATGATGGACACACGAGATGACGTCCGTCATCGGGGAAACGTTGCTGAACCGCCTGTGGACCGATCCAGAGCCACCCGATCGGGTGAGCAGGCCTGCCCACCCGATCGGGTCGTCCCGCGTCGTCGTCCCGCGTCCATGCCTCCGGTCTACCCGCTGATGCGGCCGACCAGGTGCAGCTTTTCCGCGTCCTTGGCGCTGCGCAGCGCCAGACCCCACGCCCCCTTGGCGTCGGACCCGGTCACGAGCTCGACCTTCGCCGGGAGCAGCACCGGCTTGCGGAACACGACGTCGTAGGTGCAGGCGTCGGGGATCCGGCCCTCCAGCGCGGCGACGGCGTGCGCCGCGGTCCACATGCCGTGCGCGATCGCCCGCGGGAAGCCCATCGCCTTCGCCGTGAGCGGGTGCAGGTGGATCGGGTTCACGTCACCGGAGACGGCCGCGTAGCGGCGCCCGATGTCGCCCGGGACCCGCCACAGCGCGTTCGCCGGCCCGGTGGGCACCGGCGGCTCGGCGATGTCGGCCGTGCCGGCCGTGTCGTCGCCGCCCGCCGGGCCGTCCGGGGCCTTCGCCCCGCGGGCCAGGTAGGTGCTGCGGCCGGACCAGACGGTCTCCCCGTCCGCGGAGACCTCACCGATCAGGTCGACCTGCGCCCCCTTGGGATGTCGGGTGAACCGCTGCGCCCACACCCGGACGTCGAGCGTCTCGGTCGGGGCGATCGCCCGGTGCACGGTGATCCGGTTGGCGATGTGCACCAGCCCGGGCAGCGGCAGCGGGAACGACCGGCCGGCCATCAGCACGACCTGCAGCGGGAACGTCAGCATGTGCGGGTAGGTCACCGGCAGGGCGTTGCCGACCCGGAACCCGCAGACCCGGGCGTAGTCGGCGAGGTGTCCCTGCTCGACCGTGACGCCGCGGCGGACCAGCTCGGTCGCGGGCAGCGACCGGCCGGAGCCGCCGGGCAGCGCCGCCCGGGCGGCCGCGGAGGCGTAGTACTGCCCCAGCGACGGCGGGCCGGGCAGCTCCGTGACCTTCCGATCCTCGGTCACGGTCATCAGGCCCCCAGCATCGACTGGCCGCAGACCCGCACGGTCTGCCCGTTGAGCCCGCCGGACTCGGCGCGGCCGAACCAGCCGATGGCCTCGGCGACGTCCACCGGCAGCCCGCCCTGCTTGAGGGAGTTGATCCGACGGCCGCCCTCGCGGGTGGCGACGGGCATCTTCGCGGTCATGTCGGTCTCGATGAACCCGGGTGCGACGGCGTTGATCGTCGCTCCGCGCTCGGCGAAGCGCGGGGCGAGCGCCCGGACCATGCCGATCACACCGGCCTTGGAGGCGGCGTAGTTGGTCTGGCCGCGGTTGCCCGCGATGCCCGACTGCGAGGACACGCAGACCACGCGGCCCGCCTCGTGCAGCGGGGAGCCCTCGGCCAGCAGCGCCTCGTTGATCGTCAGCTGGGCGCCCAGGTTGACCGCGAGCACCGAGTTCCAGCGGTCGGCGGTCATGTTCGCGAGCAGCTTGTCGCGGGTGATGCCCGCGTTGTGCACCACGATGTCGACGCCGTCGTGCCGGTCGGCGAGGTGGCCGAGCAGCCGGTCCGCCGCGTCGGGGGCGGTGATGTCCAGCTGCAGCGCGGTGCCGCCGGTGCGGTTCGCGGTGCGGGCCAGTCCCTCACCGGCCGCCGGGACGTCGACGGCGACGATCGTCGCGCCGTCGCGGGCCAGGGTGTCGGCGATGGCCGCGCCGATGCCCCGTGCCGCACCGGTGACCACCGCGATGCGCCCGGCGAGCGGCTGCTCCTCGGCGCGCGGGTCGTCCACCTCGGCCGGCTCCTGCGGGGTCCCGACCGGCGCCGCGACGTGCGCGACCTGGCCATCGACGTAGGCGGAGCGGGCCGACAGGAAGAACCGGACCGACGAGTCGATGGCGGCCGGGGTCACGTCGGAGGCCACGATGAGCAGGTTGGCCGTCGCGCCGAAGCGCAGCTCCTTGCCGATCGAGCGGACCAGGCCGTCGAGCGACTGGGCGACGGCGGCCGCCTCCGCACCGGACGCCTCGCCCGGCTCGGCACCGATCAGCAGCACCCGGCCCGACGGGCCGAGCTTCTTCACCGCGGGGGTGAGGATCTGCTGGGCGGCGGCGAGGTCGGCCAGCGTCGTGGCACCGGACAGGTCCAGGACGACGCCGTACAGCCGGTCCTCGCCGGCCGCCGCGAGCGCGGGGACACCGTGGCTCTCGACGAACGCGGTGAGCGCCTTGGCGAACCGGCCCTCGCCGACGGCCGCGACGAGCACCGGGCCGGCCAGCAGCGGGTCCCCGGGGCGGTGCCGGCGCAGCGTCGGCACCGTGGGCAGCCCGAGCTGCTTGGCGATCGGGGTGTTGGACAGGGTCGCGAGCAGGTCGCTCATGCCGTTGCCTCCAGGATCGCGACGACGCCCTGGCCGCCGGCGGCGCAGATCGAGATCAGGCCGCGCTGGTTCTTCTTCTCGGTGTCGGCCTTCTCCCGTAGGAGCTTGGCCAGGGTCGCGACGATCCGGCCGCCGGTCGCGGCGAACGGGTGCCCCGCGGCGAGCGAGGAGCCCGCGACGTTGAGCTTGTCGTCGTCGATCGCGCCCAGCGGCGTGTCGAGACCCAGGCGCTCCTTGCAGAAGCGGGGGTCCTCCCAGGCCTTGCGCTGCACGAGGACGACCGAGGCGAAGGCCTCGTGGATCTCGTACAGGTCGAAGTCCTGCAGGGACAGTCCGTTGCGCTCCAGCAGCCGCGGCACGGCGAACACCGGCGCGGTGAGCAGCCCGTCCGGGCCGTGGACGTAGTCGACGCCCGCGGTCTCGGCGTCCACCACGTGCGCCAGCACCGGCAGCCGGTGCTCGGCGGCCCACTCGTCGGAGCCGAGCAGGACCAGGGCGGCACCGTCGGTGAGCGGGGTCGAGTTGCCCGCGGTCATCGTGGCGTCGGGGCCCTTGCCGAAGACCGGCTTGAGCTTCGCGAGCTTCTCCACCGAGGAGTCGGCGCGCAGGTTGTTGTCCCGGGTCAGCTTCAGGTACGGCGTGACCAGGTCGTCGAAGAAGCCGCGGTCGTAGGCGGCGGCCAGGTTGTGGTGGCTGCGCACGGTGAGCTCGTCCTGCTCGGTGCGGCCGATGCCCCACTCCAGGGCGGTGCGTGCGGCGTGCTCGCCCATCGACAGGCCGGTGCGCGGCTCCGAGTTCTCCGGGATGTCCGGCACGATCTGGCCCGGGCGCAGCTGCCCCACCAGCTTGAGCCGGTCCACCGTGGTCTTCGCCGCGTTGAGCTTGACCAGCACGCGCCGCAGGTCGTCGTTCAGGGCGATCGGCGCGTCGGACGCGGTGTCCACGCCACCGGCGACACCGGACTCGATCTGGCCGAGCGCGATCTTGTTGGCGACGGCGATGGTCGCCTCCAGACCGGTGCCGCAGGCCTGCTGCACGTCGTAGGCCGCGGTGGCGGGGCTCAGCCGGGAGCCGAGGACCGCCTCGCGGGTCAGGTTGAAGTCACGGGAGTGCTTGAGCACGGCGCCGGCCACGACCTCACCCAGGCGCTCGCCGGCCAGCCCGAAGCGGGCCACCAGACCGTCGAGCGTCGTGGTGAGCATGTCGAGGTTCGAGGCGCCGGCGTAGGCACCGTTGGCCCGCGCGAACGGGATGCGGTTGCCGCCGATGACGGCGGCGCGCCGGGTGCTGGCTGGCATGGGGGTCGTCCCTCCTGGGTTCGGGTCCCGCCCCACCCGATCGGGGTGACCACGCTGCGCGCGGGCCCCGGTGGGCGGAGCATCGGGTCGTGGTTCGTCGTTACCACGGGGTAGCCGGTACTCAAGGTACACGGTACTATCGGTTTCGTGAAGGTCGGACGGGACAAGCGCGACAGCCGATGGGACGCCCACCGCGAGCAGCGGCGGGCCGCACTCGTGGGCTCTGCGATCGGTGCCATCCGCCGGCACGGCGCCGGCATCGGGATGGACGAGATCGCCGCGTCCGCCGCCACCAGCAAGACCGTGATCTACCGGCACTTCGGCGACCGGACCGGCCTCTACACCGCGATCTGCGAGTCGGTGGCCGGGGTCCTGCTCGCCGAGGTCCGCCGGGCCACCGCCGCAGCCCTGGCCGACTCCGGCCGTGGGCCGCGCGCCGCCGTCGCCGCCGGCATCGACGCCTACCTGAGACTCATCGAGATCGACCCGGAGCTGTACCGGTTCGTGGTACAGCGCCCGCTGCTCACCCAGGGAACCGCACGCCGCAGCCCCGCCACCGACGGCGGGCACGACCCGGTCAACGACCTCGTGACCGTGATCGGGGACGAGGTGGCCGCGGTCATCGCCGGCAACCTCGGCGACCCGGCCCCCGGGGAGACCGACCGGCGGGCCGCGGCCCGCATCTGGGGCCACGCGATCGTCGGACTGGTGCGCGGCGCCGCCGACGACTGGCTCGCCCGCCCCGACGGCACCCCGCGCGAGCAGCTCGCCACCCATCTCACCGACCTGGCCTGGTCCGGACTCTCCGGCCTGGCATCGCACGTGCAGGAGGTTCACCCGTGAACGCCCAGACCAGCACCCTGCCCACGCCCGACCGGATCCCCGCGGAGACCCTCCGCACGGTCGTCGACGGACGGTGGGCGCACGTCCGGCAGCAGACCCGCGAGCAGCTCGCGGCCAACGCCGACATGCGCGCGGACCCCGACCTGTCCTCGGCCGACTACCGCGGGCGCATCACCGACTCGCTCAAGTTCCTGACCTCCTCCGGCCGCCCACACACCGGCTTCGACCCGTCCGTCGGCGGCGAGGGCGACGTCGGCGGCGTGGTCACCGCGTTCGCCATGCTGGCCTACGGCGACCTGTCGCTGCTGGTCAAGGCCGGCGTCCAGTGGGGACTGTTCGGCGGCGCGGTCCAGGTGCTCGGAACCGAGCGCCACCACGAGCAGTACCTCCGCAAGATCATCGACGGGGAGCTGCTCGGCTGCTTCGCGATGACCGAGTCCGGCCACGGCTCGGACGTGCAGCACCTGCACACCACGGCCACCTACGACGCCGCGGCGGGCGAGTTCGTCCTCCACACCCCGTACCCGCAGGCACGCAAGGAGTACATCGGCAACGCCGCGCGCGACGGTCGGATGGCCGTGGTGTTCGCCCAGCTGGTCACCGGCGACGAGAAGCCCGGCGTGCACGCCTTCCTCGTGCCGCTGCGCGACTCCGACGGCAACGCCCTGCCCGGCGTGACCATCGGCGACGACGGGCGCAAGGCCGGCCTGAACGGCGTCGACAACGGGCGGCTGACCTTCGACCATGTGCGCATCCCGCGCGAGAACCTGCTCAACCGCTTCGCCGACGTCGCCCCGGACGGGACGTACTCGTCGTCGATCGAGAACGAGACCGCTCGCTTCTTCACCATGCTCGGCACCCTGGTCCGCGGCCGGATCTCGGTCGCCGGCGGCGCCGGTGGGGCCGCGCAGAAGGCCCTCGCCCTGGCGGTGCGCTTCGGCGAGCGCCGTCGTCAGTTCGCGAACCCGGCGACCGGCGAGGAGACCACCGTCCTCGACTACCTGGCCCATCAGCAGAAGCTGCTTCCCGCGCTGGCGACCACGTTCGCGCTGCACTTCACCCAGGACGATCTGGTGAAGCGGATGCACGACGTCCAGGCGCCCGGCGCGGGCCCGGTCGGTGCGCGCGAGCAGCGCACCCTGGAGCAGTCCGCGGCGGGCATCAAGGCGATCGCCACCTGGCACGCCACGCACACCATCCAGACCTGCCGCGAGGCCTGCGGCGGCGCGGGCTACCTGGAGGAGAACCTGCTGCCCGCGCTCAAGGCGGACACCGACGTGTTCACCACCTTCGAGGGCGACAACACGGTCCTGCTGCAGCTGCTGGCCAAGGAGCTGCTGTCGGACTACGGCCGCACGATCAAGAAGGGCAACCCGCTCGAGATCGCGCCGCTGCTCGGGCGTCAGCTCGCCGGGGTGCTCGCCGAGCGGACCGGCGCCGCCTCGCTGACCCGGCGGATCCCGTTCCGCGGGATCGACCTGACCGACCGCAGGCGCCGCCGGGAGCTGCTGGAGGTCCGCCGCGCGGACACCCTGGCCGCCGCGATCCGCAACCTCGCCCCCGCGATGCGCAAGGGCAACGACGAGTTCACCGTCTTCAACTCCGCGCAGGACCTGCTGCTCGTCGCCGCGCGGGCGCACGTGGACACCCTCGTCGAGCGCTCCTTCGCCGACAAGCTCGCCACGATCGACGACCCGGCGGTGCGGGCGCTGCTGGAGCGGGTCTACGACCTGCACGTGCTGAGCGTGATCGACCGCGAGCGCGCCTGGTACCTGGAGACCGGGCGGCTCACCGCCGCCGAGTCGCGCTCGATCCGGCCGCTGGTCAACGGCCTGTGCCGGGAGCTGCGGCCGTACGCCCGCACACTGGTCGACGGCTTCGGCATCCCGGACGAGTGGCTGGCCTGCCCGATGCTGGACGACGAGGCCTGGGCCCCGGCCCCCGGGCGACCGGCCGAGCCGCTGACGGAGCAGGTCGAGGCGGGCTGACCCGCCCCCGACCCGACACGACGACGGCCGGCCCCGGTGACCCGGGGCCGGCCGTCCGTCGTCGGGCCTGGGTCAGGCC
Source organism: Pseudonocardia sp. HH130629-09 (assembly GCF_001294645.1). Classification (NCBI taxonomy): domain Bacteria; kingdom Bacillati; phylum Actinomycetota; class Actinomycetes; order Pseudonocardiales; family Pseudonocardiaceae; genus Pseudonocardia; species Pseudonocardia sp. HH130629-09. Next base: position 5,568,828 of record NZ_CP011868.1, on the reverse strand, counting down.
GCGAGGCCCAGGGCGTCGAGGACCGCACCGAGGGTCGACGACAGGTCGGCGACGGTGCTGTCGACGACCTCGGCGATCGGGGTGATCTCCGCCGCGCTGGCGGTGCCGGTGAGACCCAGCATCAGCAGCGGGGCGGCGACGGCGGCAGCGGCCAGACCGGCGATACGACGCTTGTCCATGGTGGTTCCTTCCTTCGGGGGCTTTCGTACGGGCCGACAGTGGAAGACCGGTGCACCCGATTTCCAGGTTCGGGCGGTACCTGTAACTGACCGCTTACATCGATGCGTTTGCCGTCATCTGTCGGACACACTCGCCGAGACCATGATCACGTCAATTCCTGGACATCTCATATCCAGGATATGTAGTGTCCAGATCATGCGGATGGGACAGGGCGTCGAATGGGCACTGCACTGCTGCCTGAACCTGGCCTGGGTCGGTGACGCGGTGCCCGGCGCCCGGCTCGCCGGGTTCTACGACCTGCCGGCCGCGTACCTGAACAAGCAGCTGCAGACGCTGGTCCGGGCCGGGATCTGCGAGTCCGTCCCGGGCCCGCGCGGCGGCTTCCGGCTCGCCCGACCGACGGAGCAGGTGTCGCTGCTCGACGTCGTCGTCGCGGTCGAGGGACCGGAGGACGCGTTCCGCTGCACCTCGATCCTCGGAGCGGCACCGGGCGGCGACCCGTCGCTCGACTACTCCGGCCGCTGCGCGATCTCGCTGTCCATGCGCTCGGCCGAGCTGGCCTGGCGCCGGGAGCTGGCCGGCCGCTCGCTCGCCGACGTCGCCGCGGACGTCGTCCGCACCGCCCCGGAGGCGCCGCAGCGTGTCCGGGCCGCGCTCGCACCGTGACCGCACCGGCCACGGCCACCACCCACCCGGAGGAGACCCTCATGGAACCGCGCATCACCCGGCCCTACCGCCACGTCCCGGACGGCTACCGCGCGCTGCTCGCGCTGGAGTCCTCCACCCGCGACGACACCGTCCTCCCCCGCGCCCTGCAGGAGCTCGTGCGGCTGCGCGCCTCGCAGGTCAACGGCTGCGGGTTCTGCGTGGACATGCACTCCCACGACGCGCTCGACGCCGGGGAGAGCGTGGAGCGCCTGCTCTCCGTCGCCGCCTGGCGGGAGGCCCCGTGGTTCAGCAGGGCCGAGCGCGCCGCGCTCGCCCTGACCGAGGAGCTCACCCGGCTCGCCGACCGCCCCGACGCCGTGCCGGACCCGGTGTGGGACGAGGCCGCCGCCGTCTTCGACGAGAAGGCCCTGACCCAGCTGGTCGTCTCCGTCGCGACCATCAACGCCTGGAACCGGATCAGCGTCGCCACCCGGCAGGTGGCGGGGAGCCACCGCCGCGCCGCGGCCGCGGGGCGGCCCTGACCTTTTCCACGCATCCGCGGACCGGCTGGTCGTCACGTCCCACGGCGGGGCAGCATCGTTTCCCTGCCCCGCCTCCGTGGGTAATCTGGCCCGTTCCGCCGTCGTTGTGTTCCAGATGAGGTGCCCGTGTCCCCCACCCCGGTCAACAGCGCCCCGATCCACCCCCCGGTCGACACCGAGGAGTCCGATCTGCGCGTCTCGGAGCGGAAGACCTCCGCCGCCGGGGCGAAGGCCGTTGCCATCTCCATGAAGCGTTCCCTCGCCGAACAGGGCGTGGTGAAGTCCGCCAAGAACCTGCTCACGATGAACCAGGTCGACGGCTTCGACTGCATGAGCTGCGCCTGGCCGGACCCGGCACCCGGCGAGCGGCACACCGCCGAGTTCTGCGAGAACGGCGCGAAGGCCGTGGCCTGGGAGGGCGACAACCGTCGCGTCACCCCCGAGTTCTTCGCCGAGCACTCCATCGCCGACCTGCGGGAGCGCAGCGCGCACTGGCTGGAGAGCCAGGGCAGGCTGACCCATCCGATGGTCCGCCGGGCCGGCCGCACGCACTACGAGCCCATCTCGTGGGACGACGCGTTCGACCTGGTGGGGACGCACCTGCGCGGCCTGTCGAGCCCCGACGAGGCGCTGTTCTACACCTCCGGCCGGGCCTCGAACGAGGCCGCGTTCGTCTACCAGCTGTTCGCCCGTGCCTACGGCACGAACAACCTGCCCGACTGCTCGAACATGTGCCACGAGTCGACCTCGGTCGGCCTGGCCGAGGCGATCGGCATCGGGAAGGGCTCGGTCTCGCTGCAGGACCTGCACGAGGCCGACCTGATCGTCATCTCCGGGCAGAACCCGGGCACCAACCACCCGCGCATGCTCTCGGCGCTGGAGATCGCCAAGAAGAACGGCGCGCGGATCCTCGCCGTCAACCCGCTGCCCGAGGCCGGGCTGTTCAAGTTCGACAACCCGCAGACCGTGCGGGGCATGAGCGGCATCGGCACCCACCTGGCCGACGAGTTCCTGCAGATCCGCTCGGGCGGCGACCTCGCGCTGTGGCAGGCGTTCGGGCACCTGCTGCTGGCCGCCGAGGACCGCGACCCGGGCAGCGTGCTGGACCGCGACTTCATCGAGCGCCACACCCACGGCTTCGAGGCCTACGCCGCGCACGTGAAGGATCTGGACCGCGACGCCGTCGTCGCCGCGACCGGGCTCACCTGGGGCGAGATCGAGAAGGCCGCGGAGATGCTCGCGACCTCGAAGCGGATCGTGAACTGCTGGGCCATGGGCATCACCCAGCACCGCAACGCCGTGGCCACCATCAAGGAGCTGGTGAACGTCGCCCTGCTCCAGGGCATGATCGGCAAGCCGGGCGCGGGCCTGTGCCCGGTCCGCGGCCACTCCAACGTGCAGGGCGACCGCACGATGGGCATCTGGGAGCGGGTCGCGGACAGCTTCCTCGACGCGATCCGCGACGAGTTCGGCCTCGAGCCGCCCCGCGAGCACGGCTACGACTCGGTCGCCGCGGTGCAGGCGATGGCGGACGGGCGGGCGAGCGTCTTCGTCGGGCTGGGCGGCAACTTCTCCCAGGCGATGTCGGACACCGGCGTCACCGAGCCCGCACTGGAGCGCTGTTCGCTGACCGTACAGATCTCCACCAAGCTGAACCGGTCGCACGTCGTCGCCGGGACCGACGCGCTGATCCTGCCCACTCTCGGCCGCACCGAGAAGGACTTGACCGGCGGCCGGGCGCAGCGGGTCACCGTCGAGGACTCGATGTCGGCGGTGCACGCCTCGCACGGCCGCTCGGAGCCGGCCGGGGAGCTGCTGCGGTCCGAGGTCGACATCCTGTGCGGGATCGCGCGGGCCACCCTCGGCGCGGACCACCTCGTCCCGTGGGCCGACTTCGCCGCCGACTACGACCGCATCCGCGACCGGATCGGCCGGGTCGTCCCGGGCTGCGAGGCCTACACCGAGAAGGTCGCCCGCTCCGGCGGGTTCACCCTCCCCCACCCGCCCCGGGACAGCCGCACCTTCCCGACGGCGTCGGGCAAGGCGGAGTTCACCGTCAGCCCGCTGGAGGTGGTGACCCTGCCCGAGGGCCGCCTGGTCCTGCAGAGCCTGCGCAGCCACGACCAGTTCAACACCACGATCTACGGCCTGGACGACCGCTACCGCGGCATCCACTCCGGCCGCCGGGTCGTGTTCATCTCCGACGCCGACCTGCGCGAGCTGGGCTTCGCCGACGGCGACACGGTGGACCTGGTCAGCGAGTGGACCGACGGCAGCGAGCGGCGCGCGGACGACTTCCGGCTGGTGTCCTACTCGACGCCGAAGGGCTGTATCGCCGCGTACTACCCGGAGACCAACCCGCTGATCCCCCTGGAGTCCTACGCCGAGGCGTCGCGCTGCCCGACGTCGAAGTGGGTGCAGGTCCGGCTGGAGCCCGCCACCCGGTGATCGACGTGTGAGCGCGCTCACCTGCCCGGTGGCCCCCGGGCGGAATCGGCGTCACCCCTCGTGAGGTTGCACCGTGCGGCCACACGAGGGGGGACACACCGGTGACCACGACCGCAGTCACGGCGCCGAGCCGGTTACGGATCGCGCTGATCCTGGGTGCGTTGATCGCACTCGGCCCGCTCACGATCGACACCTACCTGCCAGCACTGCCCGACGTCGGGCGCGACCTCGTCGCGTCCGAGCCGGTCGTGCAGCTGACGCTGACCGGCACGCTCGCCGGTCTGGCGCTCGGCCAGCTGGTGATCGGCCCGCTGTCCGACGCCTACGGCCGGCGCAGGCTCCTGCTCGCCGGCACCGCCGTGCACGTGCTGGCCTCGGCGCTGGTCGCCCTCGCCCCGAGCATCGAGGTGCTGGCGGTGCTGCGTGTCCTGCAGGGCGTCGGCGCCTCGGCAGGCGCGGTGATCGGCCTCGCCGTGGTGCGCGACCTGTTCACCGGCCGGGCCGCGGCGACCATGCTCTCGCGGCTGATCCTGGTGATGGGCGCCTTCCCGGTGCTCGCACCGACCCTCGGCGCCGCCCTGCTCAACTGGGTCTCCTGGCGCGGGGTCTTCCTGTTCCTGGCCGGCTACGGCCTGGTCATGCTGGTCGTGGTGACGTCCGGGCTGCCCGAGACCCTGCCCCCTCGACGACGGCGGTCCGCCCGGTTCGGCCCCACGCTGCGGACCTACGGCGGGTTGCTGCGCGATCGGACCTTCGTCGGGCTGGTGCTCGTCGCCGGGCTCGCGATGGGCGCGCTGTTCAGCTACGTCTCCGGCGCCGCGTACGTCTACCAGCAGCAGTTCGGGATGGACCAGCAGACGTTCGGCATCGCCTTCGGCGCCGGCGCGATCTGGCTGGTCGTCGGCACCCAGCTCAACCCGGTGCTGCTGCGCCGGGTCGAGCCCCGCCGGGTGATGTCGACCGCCGTCGCCGCCGGGGTGCTCGTCGGGCTCGTGCTGGCCGTGCTCACCGCGACCGGCACCGGCGGGCTGCCCGCCGTGCTCGCCGGCGTGTGGGCACTGCTGCTGGCCTGCGGCTTCGTCCTGCCGAACGCGCCCGCGCTGGCGCTGGCCCGGCACGGCGAGTCCGCCGGGACGGCGTCGGCGCTGCTGGGGTCGCTGCAGTTCGGGATCGGCGCGGCGACGTCCCCGGTCGTCGGGCTGCTCGGGAACGACGCGGCCGCGATGGGCACCGCGATGTTCGGTGCGATCGCGCTCGCCGGGATCGCACTGGTCGGCGTCGCGCGGCCGTGGACGCTGCCGGACCTGAACGAGGAGCCCGAGCTCGCGACCGCCTGACGGCCGACCCTTGACCTGAATCCAGCTTCAGTTCATAGCGTCCCGCACCATGGACGCGAGCACCTGGACGGCCCTGCGCACCGCGAGCACCGAACCCGGCAGGCGCACCCGCCCTGCGGGGGAGACGGCCCGCCGGATCCTGGACTTCGCCCGGCCGCACCGACGGCGGATCGCGGCGTTCCTCGCCGTGAGCACCGCCGCCGCCGTACTGACGGTGGCGGTGCCGCTGCTCGCCGGGCGGGCCACCGACGCGGTGACCCGCGGCGAGCCGCTGTCGGTGCTCGCGCTGCTGGCCGGTCTGATGGCGGCCGTCGCACTGGTCGAGGCGGCGCTGTCGATGCTGACCCGCTGGTACTCGGCGAACCTCGGCGAGAGCCTGATCCACCAGCTGCGGACCACCGTGTTCGACCACGTGCAGCGGATGCCGGTCGCGTTCTTCACCCGCACCCGCACCGGCGCCCTGGTGTCCCGGCTGAACTCCGACGTGCTCGGGGCGCAGCGGGCGTTCTCCGACACCCTCGCCGGGGTGGTGTCCAACGTCGTCGTGCTGGCGCTGACGCTCGCCGCGATGCTGGTGATCTCCTGGCCGGTGACCCTGCTGGTGACGCTGCTGCTGCCGGCGTTCCTGGTCCCGGCCCGGCTGATGGGACGGCGGCTGGCCGCGCTGGAGCGGGCGGCCGCGGACCACAACGCGGCGATGAGCACCCGGATGACCGAGCGGTTCTCCGCGCCCGGCGCCACCCTGATCACGTTGTTCGGCCGCCCGGAGCAGGAGTCCGCGGAGTTCGCCGAGCGGGCCGACCGGGTCCGCGCGATCGGGGTGCGCTCGGCGATGCTGCAGTGGACGTTCGTGACGGCGCTGACGCTCGCGTCGTCGCTGGCCGTCGCCGTCGTCTACGGCGTCGGGGGCGGGTTCGCGCTGGCCGGGGCGCTGTCCGCGGGGAACGTCGTGGCACTCGCGCTGCTGCTGACCCGGCTCTACCAGCCGCTGACCGCGCTGGCCGGGGCCCGGATGGAGATCATGACGGTGCTCGTGAGCTTCGAGCGGGTGCTCGAGGTCCTCGACCTGGAGCCGATGATCACCGACGCGCCGGGCGCGCGCCCGGTGGCCGACGGGCCGGTCGGCGTCGAGTTCGACCGGGTGTCGTTCGCCTACCCGACCGCCGACCAGGTGTCGCTGGCGTCGCTGGAGGAGGTCGCGACGCTCGACACCCGCGGCGGTGAGCAGGTGCTGCACGACGTGTCGTTCACCGCGACACCCGGGGCGATGGTGGCGGTCGTCGGTTCGTCGGGGGCCGGGAAGTCCACCGTCGCCCAGCTGCTCGCCCGGCTCTACGACGTCACCTCCGGGGCGGTCCGGATCGGCGGTGTCGACGTGCGGGAGCTGACCGCGGCGTCGGTGCACCGCGCGGTCGGGTTCGTGACCCAGGACGGGCACCTGCTGCACGACACGGTCGCGGCGAACCTGCGGATCGGGGCGCCGGAGGCGACGGACACCGAGCTGTGGGCCGCGCTGCGCCGGGCCCGGCTCGACGGCCTGGTCGCGTCGCTGCCGGACGGGCTCGCGACCGTCGTCGGGGAGCGGGGGTACCGGCTCTCCGGCGGGGAACGCCAGCGGATGACGATCGCCCGGGTGCTGCTGGCACGACCGCGGATCGTGGTGCTGGACGAGGCCACGGCGAGCCTGGACACGACGTCGGAGGCCGCGGTGCAGGCGGCGCTGGCCGAGGCGCTGGACGGGCGGACCGCGCTCGTCATCGCGCACCGGCTGTCCACCGTCCGCGACGCCGACGAGATCCTCGTGCTCGAACGGGGCCGGATCGTCGAGCGCGGGGACCACACCGCGCTGCTGGCCCGGGGCGGGCGCTACGCCGAGCTGTGGGCCGGTGCGGCGCCGGCATCGGCCGTCCAGGCGTGACGGCCGGGGATGGACACCCGGAGCGTGGTCGACCCGGTGGCGGCAGGTGGGTCGGGCGGCGGGGGCGGTCGGGGTCCGTCCCGCCCAGACCGAGCAGCTCACCCGGTGCTGTCAGGCGAGCTCCCCGCGGTCGCCGGCCTGACCGTGGACGGGATGGCGGGCAGCACGATCTCGGTTCCGGCGAGGCCGGCGAGCACCTCTTCGAGCGATTCCGAGGCGGACGGCGCGTAGCCGCGCGACCGGCGCAGATCTTCGCTGATGATGAGCACCTCCAGCGCGAACGCCGCCGTGAGCCGCACCGAGAGGTCGCTCGCGGGACGCCCCATCCGGGTCGCCAGGGCGGCCTCCAGCTGTGTCCGCCCGCTCAGCTGGAAGTCCCAGAGCCGCGCCCGGGGAACCGGGGCCATGTCCACCAGCTGCCGGATCTCGGGTATGCGCAGGTCCGGGGCGTCGAAGTCGGCCGCGGCCGCGCGGAGCACCGCGGTCAACGCCTCACCGACCGGCTCGCCGGGGGGCCGTTCCCGCAGGCGCTCCCCGAGGTCCATGCCGCGCACGACCCGGTCGAGCAGCAGCAGGTCCTTGGTCGGGAAGTACCGGTAGAGCGTCGTGGTGCCGACCTCGGCACGCTCGGCGATCTGTTCCATCGTCGTGTCGTCGTAGCCCTGTTCGAGGAACAGCTCCACTGCGACGTCGATCATCCGCTGCCGGGCGCGCGCCGCCTTGATCTCCCGCAGACCCATGGCGCGATCGTACCCGGCCCGACTCCCGATCGGACTTGACACCCGACAAGGTGTCACCACAATATGGTAGTGACTACCAATCAGGGATCACTACTCATAACTCGGTTCTGCACGGGGGACTCGCCTGCAGCGAGCGGACCCGGCATGACGGGCCCCTACGAGAGGAAACCCGATGAGCATCCTGTCCGTGTCGTCCTTCAGCCTGCGTGAGCAGCTCGGACCGATCGACCTCACCGTCGTCGCTCCCGACGGACGCGAGATCCGGTTCAGCACCGACTTCCCGGCGCTGTTCGACATCGCCGAGTTCCCCCGTCTGGCGGCCGACCGGTTCGGCGTCGCGGGGGTGGAGACGGTGGCGTTCCAGTTCACCGGCCCGGAGGACCCCCGGCTCGACCGGTTCGCCGCGGAGGCGGCGGCCGCCGGCACGCGGCTGCTCAACGTGGCCGTCGACGTCGGCGACCTGCTCACCGAGGACCCCGTCCGGCGTGCCGACGACGTCGCGGGCCTGACGACCTGGATCGACCGGTGCGCGGCACTGGGCTCGACCTTCGTCCGGGTGAACCCCGGCTCGCCGCTGAGCCCGAACCACGGGATCACCCCGCCGGAGCACCTGGTCGACGCGCTGTCCGTACTCGGCGCCCACGCCCGCGAGCAGGGCGTGCGACTGCTCGTGGAGAACCACGGCGGGCCGTCCAGCAATGCCGTCTGGATGAACCGGCTGCTGGACGCCGTCGGGGAGCAGAACCTCGGCCTGCTGCTGGACCTGGGCAACTTCGACGCGATCACGGTCCCGATGGCGGCGGTGCTCACCGACGATCCGGACGGCCCACCGCTGCCGCCGCGCGGCAGCGCCGCGCTCGAGCCCGTCTACCGGGGCATCGACGCGCTCGCCGCGCGCGCCGAGCTCGTCCAGGTCAAAGCCCACGACGTCGACGACGACGGGACCGTCGGGCTCGTCGACCTCCCGCGGGCGTTCGCGATCCTCGCCCGGCACGACTACCGGGGCTCGTTGACGGTCGAGTACGAGGGCACCGGCGGCGACCCGTGGGCCAGGACCCGGCGGGTGCTCGACCTGACCGCCGCGGCGTTCGCCACCACCCGCTGACCCGCACCGGCCCACCCCACCGACCTCGCAGAGGACCGAGATGACCTCCATCGACGCCGACGCCCCCCGAGTCGACGTGCTCGTGATCGGGAGCGGCCCTGCCGGCTCCACCTACGCCCGGACCATCGGGGACGCCGTCCCCACGGCTCGGATCCTGATGGTCGAGGTCGGACCGGCCGTCCCCGGGGTCCGCGGCGACCACACCCAGAACATGTCGGACGACGACCGGGCCGCGGCCCAGCTGCTCACCCAGGGCCCGGACAGCGGCGTCGAGCGGGCGGCCGCGCTGTCCGACGTCGCCGACGGCATCGACCCCAGCCTGGAGTTCCGGCACACCATCCTGCCGGGCCTGTTCTTCGCCGACCCGCGGCCGGCCCCCGCCCCGGGCGAGGTCGGGCTGCCCGCGGCCAGCATGGCCAGCGGGGTCGGGGGATGGGGATCCACTGGGGCACCTCGAGCCCCCGCCCGCAGCAGTCCGAACGCATCCCGTTCGTGCCCGCCGCCGAGATGGACGCCGCCCTCGACCACGCCGAGCGGCTGCTGGGCACCATGACCCCGCCGACGCCGGGCCACGGGCTGCCCGAAGCGGTCCGGTCGGCGCTGGCCGACGAGTTCGACGGGCCGGGGCTGACCCCGACCGGGTTCATGCCGACCGCCACCCACTGGGAGGGCGACACGCTGCGGTTCAGCGGGACCGGCGGCATCCTGGGCGACCTCGAGGCCACGGTGCCCGGCTTCGAGCTGCGGACCGAGACCCTGGCTCGGCGGGTGATCGTGGAGAACGGCACCGCGGTGGGCGCGGTGCTGGAGGACCGACGGTCGGGACGGAGCTACGAGGTGCGCGCCCGGCACGTCGTCGTGTGTGCCGACGGGTTGCGCACGCCGCAGGTCCTGTACGCCTCGGGCATCCGCCCGGCCGCCCTCGGGCGGTACCTCAACGAGCACTTCCAGGTGACCTCGTTCGTGTCCCTGGCCGACGAGTTCAACCCGGCGCTGTTCCCACCCGAGCCCCGCAACGTCCGCCCGGTACTGACGCCGTTCTCCGACGCCCGCCCCATGCAGGGCGGGGTGATGCTGCTCGCGAACTCCGCCTACCGGATGAGCCTGGGCGGCGGCGACCCGCTCGACGACGGCGACGCCTCCGCCCGGCTCGCGGTCCTGGCCTGGTACGGGGCGAAGGACCTCCGCTCCACCGACGCCGTCGAGTTCAGCGACACCGAGACCGACTTCTACGGCATGCCGCGGATGCGGATCCGCTACTCCCACACCGACCGCGACCGGGCGACGATCGAGCAGATGACGAGCAACTCGGTCCGCGCAGCGCGCCGGATCGGCACGCTGCACGAACCCCCGGCACTCGCCGCTGGCGGGTCCTCACTGCACTACCAGGGGACCGTCCGGATGGGCGAGACCGACGACGGCTCCTCGGTCTGCGACCCGTGGCTGCGGGTCTGGGGCGTCGACAACCTCCACGTCGGCGGCAACGGCGTCATCCCCACCTCGACCGCGTCCAACCCGACGCTGACGACGGTGGCGCTGGCGTGGCGGGCCGCGACCGCGATCGTCCGGAGCCTGACCTCGACCCGCAGCGCCACCCCCGCGGCCACGGCGTAGACCGGCGACCCCGAACCACGAAGGAGCACGTCATGGCCACCCGTACGACACTGGGCGTCGGCATCGTCGGCGCCGGATTCATCGGCCGCTTCCACGTCCGGTCGTGGCAGGGCGTCCGCGACGGCGACGTCGTCGCCACCGCCTCGCGCAGCCTCACCTCGGCCGAGGTGCTCGCCCGGGAGGCCGAGGGGCTCGGCGTCGGGTCCGCCGTCACCGCCTACGACGACGTCGCCGCACTCGTCCGTGACCCCCGGGTCGACGCGGTCTGGGTGCTGGTGCCCAACCACGCCCGGCTCGAGGTCGTCCGCGCGATCTGCGGGGAGGTGAGCGCGGGCCGGGCGCAGCTGCGTGGGATCGCGATCGAGAAGCCGCTCGGGCGCACGGTGGCCGAGGCGGCCGAGGTGCTGGCGCTCGTGACCGGCGCCGGTCTGCTGCACGGCTACCTGGAGAACCAGGTGTTCGCACCGGCCATCGTCCGCTCGCACGCGCTGGTCTGGGGCCGGGCGGTCCCGGCAGCGGGGTCGCCCTACCTGGCACGCGCGGCCGAGGAGCACTCCGGCCCGCACAGCACCTGGTTCTGGGACGGCGAGCAGGAGGGGGGCGGCGTCCTCAGCGACATGATGTGCCACTCCGTCGAGGCCGGCCGCTACCTGCTCACCCCGCCCGGGACCGACCCGGCGACATGGCTCACCCCGGTCTCGGTGTCGGCCTCGATCGCCTCCCTCAAGTGGGGCCGCGCCCGCTACGCCACCGAGCTGCTGGAGCGGTACCCGGGCGTCCCCGACTACCGGCGCACGCCGTCGGAGGACTACGCGCACGCCGTCTTCGAGTTCCGCAACGGTGACGGCGAGCCCGTGGTCGTCGAGGCCACCACCTCGTGGAGCTATGTCGGCGCGGGGCTGCGGCTGTCGTTCGAGATGCTCGGCCCCGAGTACTCGATGTCCGCCGACACCCTCGACACCGAGGCCAAGGTCTTCCTGTCCCGCAGGCTGGAGCAGGACCGCGGCGAGGACCTGCTGGAGAAGCAGAACGCCGAGCAGGGCCTCATGCCGATCGTCCCCGACGAGTCGGCGAGCTACGGCTACACCGCGGAGAACGCGACCTTCGCGACGGCGTTCCTGCGCGGCGAGCAGCCCGCGGAGTCGCTCACCAACGGTCTGGAGGTGGTGCGCCTGCTGATGGCCGCCTACGCCTCGGCCGAACAGGGCCGCACCGTCTCGCTGGAGCACGAGTTCGCGGACTTCGTCCCCGCCGTCGCCCGCGGGGCGTGGAACCCACGGGCCGCCGCGCCCCGGGATGCGGGATCGTGAGCCCGACCTGGACCGCGAGCTGGACGCAGGCCGTCACCGACGTGGGGTGGCCGACCTCGAACTCCGCGACGTGACGGCGCGGATCGTGGTCGAGGCGGGCGTCGGTGGTGACCGGCTTCGGGTGAGCCTGAGCAACCGCTTCGGGACGGCACCCCTGCACATCGGCCGGCCGCGGTGCGGGTGGCCGGGCGCGTCGGACCCTAGCGGAAGTCCTCCGGGGACACCTCGTCGATGAACTCCCGGAACTCCTGCATCTGCTGCTCCGGTGGGGCGTCCGCCGGTCCGGCGGTGGCGGCGCGGGCCTGCGCGGCGGCGCCGGTGGTGTCGTCGCCGTCGGGGGGCAGGACGTCGTCGACGGCCTGGCCGACCTCGTCGAGGACGTGCTCGGCCATCCCGATCGGCAGCCCCTCGCGCACGGCCAGCGCCAACGCGTCCGAGGGGCGCACCACCAGCCGGGTGTCGCCGTCGAAGACCAGCTCGGCGGTGTAGACGCCGTCGACGAGGTCGGAGATCTCCACCCGTTCCAGGGTGCGCCCGAGCGCCTCGACGACTGGGAGCAGCACGTCCTGGGTGAGGGGGGTGCCCTCGTCGTCCCGCGGACCGACGGCGATGACCTCGGCCTGCGGCGGCCGCAGGAACACCGGCACGCAGCGGTCGCCGTCGGCCTCGCCGAGCAGCAGCACCGGCTGGCGTGATCTGGCGTGCACGATCAGGCGCAGGACGTGCATCGTCCGGGTCATCTGCCCAGTGTCCCCGCGACGGGGGGTGACGGAAGTCTCAGAACGAGACGATCCTCAGCCGCGGGCGAGCCAGGGCATCGTCGTCGCGGCGATCGTCAGGAACTGCACGTTCGCCTCCAGGGGAAGGCCGGCCATGGAGACCACGGCGTCGGCGACGTGCCGGACGTCGAAGGTGGGCTCGGGCCGGACCGAGCCGTCGGCCTGCTTCGCGCCGGTGGCGATGCCCGCGGTCATCTCGGTGGCCGCGTTGCCGATGTCGATCTGCCCGCAGGCGATGCCGAACGGACGGCCGTCGAGCGAGAGCGACTTGGTCAGCCCGGTGATCGCGTGCTTGGTGGCGGTGTAGGGCGCGCTACCCGGCCGGGGGACGTGCGCGGAGATCGAGCCGTTGTTGATGATCCGGCCGCCCTGCGGGTCCTGGCCGCGCATCGCCCCGAACGCCGCCCGGGCGCAGAGGAACGAGCCGGTGAGGTTGACCGCGACGGCCGCGTTCCAGTCGTCGACGGAGATCTCGTCGACGGTGCCGCCCGCGCCGAACGTGCCGGCGTTGTTGACCAGCAGGTCGACCCGGCCCCAGCGCTCGTGCACCGCGGCGAACAGGGCCTCGACCGACCGGGGGTCGGTGACGTCGGTGGGGACGGCGAGCGTCCCGTCGCGACCTCGGTCAGGGCCTCGCGCCGGCGACCGGCCAGGGCGACCCGCCAGCCGGCGTCGAGCAGACCGCGGGTCACCGCCTTGCCGATGCCCGACCCGGCCCCGGTCACCACCGCCACACCGCTCATGGGCCCACCCTGCCACGGCCCCGACCGGTGCCCCCGGACTCAGATCGTCACGCGGCCGGCTCGGTCGGCGGCAGCTCGGGCTCTCTCCGGCCGTCTCGCGCGCGCACTAGAGAGCCGCAGACGACCCGAGCGCGCGGGCGCACGTAGCGCCCTCTAGCCCTGTCTCGGATCGACCCGAGAGAAGCGCAGACGAGTGTATCGACCGTCGATCCAGCTCTGTACCACTCTCTCGTCCATGGGCTAGACAGCCCCATACGATGACATCGACACGCGCCCATGCCACCGCATACCGCCGTCTAGGACGGTCACGAGAGATCCGGATACGAGACGATCGACTCGATGCACTGCTCCCCTCCTGGCGGCGTCGTCGCAGCGTAGCAGGCCTGTGTCGAACGTGTGTGCGAGGGCCCGGGATCAGGTTCGGAAGGCGGCCAGGGCGTCGGCCGTGCCTGCGAGCCCGTGTCGGCGCACCCGTCCGGCGGGTTCCCCGACGACGCGGGCGAAGGCCCGCGCGAACGCCGCCTCGGAGCGGTAGCCGAACCGGTGGGCCGCCTGCGCCACCGTCCCACTCCCCCCTGACAGGAACTCGGCGGCGGCGTGCATCCGCCACCGGGTCACGTAGCTCATCGCGGGCTCGCCGACGAGCTCGGTGAACCGGGCGGAGAACGCCGAGCGCGACATGGCCGCCGTCGCGGCGAGCGCGGCGACGGTCCAGTCCCGCTCCGGCTCGCGGTGCACCGCGGCGAGCGCGCGGCCGATCCGGTCGTCGGCGAGCGCCCCGAGCCAGCCGGTGCGGGTGGCCGCGTCGGCCTGCAGCCGGCCGCGCACCGCCTGCAGGACCAGGACGTCGGCCAGCCGGGTGATCACCGCGTCGCTGCCGGGGCCGCTGTGCTCGACCTCCGCGGCCAGCAGCCGCAGCGTGTCCTGCACCCGGTCCCCGATCGGCGACGGCTCCACCCGGACGAGGTCGGGCAGGCTCGCGACGAGGTCGCCCGCCGCGGGGTGGGAGAACCGGACCGCGCCGCACACCATCCGGGTCACCGGACCGTCGCCGCCGTGCCGGAGCAGGGCGTAGCGCCCGTCGAGCATCGGGTGCGGGATCGACCGGATGTCCGGGGCGAGCACGCCGGGCGCGCTGCGCAGCACGTGTCCGGCCCCCCGCGGCACGACGACGAGCTCACCGGGCCGCAGCTCGCGGTCGGTCCCGTCCGCCGCCCCGTCGGCCGTGCCCTCGGCCGTGCCCTCGGCCGTGCCCTCGGCCGTGCCGTCGACGGTGAGTCGGCACCCGCCGGAGGTGACGACGTGGAACCACAGGCAGCCCGGCGTCGCGGGCAGCGTCATCCCCCACGGCTCGCCGAGCTCGGAGCGGCAGTAGAAGACGCCGTCCATCCGCAGCACGTGCAGCGCCTCCCCGAGCGGGTCGGCGGCCGGGAACGGCGGCGCGGTGGACACGGTGCACAGCATGACAGTTCGTCCACAGCTCATCCCCATCTGTGGACGAAGGAGCATCACTTGTGGATGTGTGGCCATTCTGCGTCCGCCCATCGGCGGTGATCGTGGACGGACACCGACGAGAGGAGTTCGACATGATCGCCGTGCTGGGGGCGACCGGGAACGTGGGATCACAGGTCGTCCGGGAGCTGACCGCGGCCGGGGTGGACGTCCGCGCCGTCGCCCGCCGCCCGGCCGGCGCCGCGCCGGGGGTGCGGCCGTGGCCGGGTGACCTCGGCGACCGGGCGTTCCTGCGCCGGGCGTTCGACGGAGCGGCCGCCGCCTTCGTGCTGCTGCCCTTCGACGTCACCGCGCCCGACCACGCCGCCCACCAGGCCCGGCTCGGGGAGTCCGTCGTCGCCGCGCTGCGCGACGCGGCCGTGCCCCGGGTCGTCGCGCTGAGCTCGCTCGGGGCGGAGGTCCCGGGCGGCCCGGACCTCGCCGTGACCGGCTACCTGGGCAGCCTGCACGACCAGGAGGCCCGGCTGGCGACGCTCGACGCCCACGTCATCCGGGTCCGGCCGGGCCTGTTCCTGGAGTCGTTCCTGTGGTCGCTCGCCGCCATGCGGGCGCACGGGGTGCACGCGGACTCCGTGGACCCCGACGTCGCGCTGCCGATGGTCGCCACCCGTGACGTCGGACGGGCCGCCGCCGCGGCGCTGCTCGCCCCGGACGCGCCGGAGGTCGTGGAGGTGCAGGGTGCGGCGGACCGGACGGTGCCCGAGGTCGTCGCCGCGCTCGGGCCCGCGCTGGGCCTGCCGGACCTGACCTACGTGCGCGTCCCGGACGATGAGATGGAGCAGCTGCTGCGTGGGGCCGGGATGCCGGCGGACGGGGCGCGGCTGCACGTCGCGATGAACCGGGCGTTCAACCGCGGGGAGATCCGCGCGCACGGGCCGCGGGGCGCCGTCGACGACGTGCTGACCGTCGAGCAGTGGGCGGCGGGGGTGACGGGATGACCGGGGTCCTCGACGGCGCCGCCGCCATCGGGGCGGGTCTGCTCGGCGGGATCTACCTGGCGTTCTCGGTCGCGGTGCTGCCCGCCCTGCGCCGTCGTCCCGCGACGGAGGCGACCGCGGTGATGCGCGGGGTGAACCGGGCGATCGTGAATCCGGTGTTCGGGACACTGTTCGCCGGCACAGCGCTGCTCACCTGCGCGGTGACGGTGGCCGGGGTGCTCGGCGGGCAGCCGCTGCGGATCGCCGGCGGGGTCGCGGTGCTGGCCGGCTTCGTCGTGACCGCCGCGGTGAACATCCCGCTCAACAACGCCCTGGAGCGCGACGGCGACTGGGTCGCCTTCGCCCCGCGCTGGAGCGCCGCGAACCACCTCCGGGGAGCGGTCTCGACACTCGGCGTGGCCCTGCTGCTGCTCTGAGTCGAACATGTGTGCGACATCTCGGGGACCCGCCTGGCGCCGGCCGGGGAGGGCGGGGCACGCTGGTCGCCGCGCCCGCTCCCCCGGGTGCGGACCGGCCGTCGTCCGCGACGGCTCCGCGACGACGACCGGGGGAGCATGAACATCCACGAACGACAGCGACTGGCCGCCCTGCGCACCGACCGCGAGACGGTGCTCGCCGCCGCGGCGGCCCTGCGACACGAGGCCGTGCAGGCGCACTACGCCGGGCTCAGCCGTCCCGAAATCGCGTTCGGGCTGGCCTCGGTACTGGAGATGCTGGCGCTGCGGATCGCCGACCAGCCCCCGGACATCCGCGCGCACGTCGTGCGGATCGCCCGGGAGATGGCCGGCGACACGATGGACTCACCGACGGTCCGGCGCACCCGTCGTCGGTGATCCACCGGAGTTGTCCACAGGACTGTGCACAGCTGGGGACGGATCGAACCGGTGTTCGATCAGGATCTAGCGGACGCCCTCCATCAGTACCTTCAGCTTCGGCACGAGCGCGACGACGACGAGGCCGACCACGATCGCCGTCACGCCGGTGATGCCGAAGTAGGCCACCTCGGCGCCCTCGCTGTAGAGCTCGGCCAGCAGGCCGGAGAGCACCGTACCCATCGAGACCGACAGGAAGAACAGCGCGACCATCTGGGTCTGGAACGCCTGCGGCGCCAGCTTGGTCGACAGCGACTGCCCGACCGGGGAGGTGAACAGCTCCGCCAGGCAGAACACCAGCAGGATCCCGACGAGCGCGAGCAGCGGCGTGCCGTTCGCCCCGGTGCCCGCGAACGGCACGAACAGCAGGACCGCGAAGCCGATGACGACGGTGCCGATCGCCATCTTCATCGGCGACGACGGCTGGCGCGGCCCGAGCTTGGTCCACACCGTCGCGTAGACGCCGGCGAGCAGGATCACGAAGACCGGCTCGATCGACTGGGCCCAGGTCACCGGCATCTCCCAACCGAGGATCGTGCGGTCCAGACGCTTGTCGGCGTAGATGGTGAGCACGGTGAAGATCTGCTGGAAGATCGCCCAGAACATCACCGAGGCGAGCCACATCGGCAGGAACGCCAGCACCCTGCGGCGCTCGACGCGGTCCACCTTGGGACTGGTCAGCATCAGCGTGAAGTAGGAGACGGTCGCGACCAGGACGATTCCGAACACGATCCACTTCAGCCGGTCGGCGGTGATCACGTCGGTGGCGATCAGGACACCGATGACGACCAGCAGCACGACCGCGCCGATCCCGGCCCGGGTCCGGGTGGCGGCCGGGAGCGGGTTCGGGACGACCCAGCCCGACGCCGGGAGCGCGCGCCGGGTGAACCAGTACTGGACCAGTCCGATCGCCATGCCGATCGCGGCGGCGCCGAAGCCGATGTGGAAGCCCCACGTCGACTGCAGCACGCCGGTGAGCAGCGGCCCGCTGAAGGCGCCGATGTTGACGCCCAGGTAGAAGATCGAGAACCCGGCGTCGCGACGGTCGTCGCCCGGGCCGTAGAGCGAGGCCAGGATCGTCGAGGCGTTCGCCTTGATCCCGCCGCTGCCGAACGCGACCAGCACCAGGCCGATCGCGAGCCCGGCCGCACCGGGGACCAGGGCCAGCGCGATGTGTCCCGCCATCACGGAGACGGCGCTGCCGAACAGCACCCGCTCGGGCCCGAAGAGCCGGTCGGCGGACCAGGCCGCGAGGATCGTCGAGAGGTAGACGGTGCCGCCGTAGGCACCGACGATGCCCGCCGCCACCCCCTCGTCCAGCCCCAGGCCGCCCTGGGTGGCCGAGTAGTACATGTAGATGAGCAGGATCCCCTGCATGCCGTAGAAGGAGAACCGCTCGAACATCTCGACGCCGAAGAGCGTCGCGAGCTGGACGGGGTGGCCGAGAAAGGTCCTCTCCCGGCGCCGGGGTGTGGTCGTGGTGTCGGACACGCCGTTCGGTCTACTCCGCGACGCAACGATCGTAAAGCGCTTGACCGGTGACCGTCACCGCATCGCGACCCGTCAGAGGGACGCGGGCCCCTCTTCCGGGATCATCCCGACCCGGTCCGCGACGGCGGCCATGACGTCCTGGACGGCGACGGTGTCCGCCAGCGGCATGACCGGGCTCTCCGTCTCCCCCGCCGCGACCCGCCGGGTCACCTCCTCGATCTCGTGGCTGTAGCCGCGCCCGGTGGCCGGCAGCACGAGCTCCTCCGGGTCGGCGCCGTGCCGGTGCACGACGATCCGGTCCGGGTGGTGGAACCGCGGCGGCACCTCGATCCAGCCCTCGGTACCGATCACCCGGGCCGAGCCGGGCATCGCGCACTGCAGGCTGACCTGCAGCGCGGCGCTGCGGCCGTCGGGCCAGCCGAGCAGGATCGACTCCTCCAGGTCCACACCGGACGGCGTCAGCGCGCCGCTCGCGGCGACCGTGCCCGGGCTGCCGAGCAGCATCTGGGCGAAGGAGACCACGTAGACGCCGAGGTCGAACAGGGCACCGCCGCCGAGCTCCGGGGAGAAGAAGCGGTCGTCGTCGGCGGTGCGGTTGCGCACGCCGAGATCGGCCTGCACGGAGCGGACCTCCCCGATCGCGCCCTCGGCGACGAGCTCGCGCAGCCGGACGACGGCGGGGAAGAACCGCGTCCACATCGCCTCCATCACGAACACCCCCCGGTTCCGGGAGGCCGCGGCGATCTCGCGGGTCGCGACGGAGCTGACGGTGAACGCCTTCTCCACCATCAGCGCCTTGCCCGCCTCGATCGCGGCCAGGGCGATCGCCCGGTGCTGCGGGTGCGGGGTCGCGACGTAGAGGACGTCGACGTCCGGGTCGTCGAGGATCGCCCGGTAGCCGGTGTGCGCCCGCTCGATCCCGTGCCGGCGGGCGAACTCCGCGCCGCGTTCCGCGGAACGTGACGCGACGGCGACGAGCTCGGCGCCGGGCACGTGCGCGAAGTCCGGCGCGACGGCGTCGGCGATGCGGCCCGGACCGATGATTCCCCACTTCACGCTCATGGCCCCGATCCTGCCCGTCGGCCCGCGGAAGTTCCCGGCGGCCGGCCGATGAGTCCGGTCACCGCGCCCTGCCCACCCCTTCGAACGCCGGAACCCCCGGGGTCACGTCCACACAAGAGCCCGCGATGCCGAACATGATCTTCGTCAACCTGCCGGTCGCCGACCTCGCCGCGGCGAAGGCCTTCTACTCCGCGCTCGGTTTCGGGCTGAACGAGCAGTTCTCCGACGAGCGCACCGCCTCGTTCGTCGTCAGCGACGCCATCGTCGTGATGGTGATGACCCAGGACCGGTTCCGGGAGTTCACCGAGCGGCCCGGCGTCGCCGACCCGCGGACCGCCCGTGAGGTCATCAACGCCTTCGGCGTGGACAGCCGCGACGAGGTCGACCGGCTGATCGAGGCCGGTCTGGCCGCCGGCGGGCACCCTGTCCGGCAAGACCGAGGACCACGGCTTCATGTACGGCCGCGGCATCGACGACCCGGACGGCCACCACCTCGAGTTCGTGTGGATGGACCCGTCGGCCGTCGCCGGGGAGTGAGCCCGGGTCAGACCGCGCGCAGCGGGCGCACCTTGCGGACGAGTCCGTCGATCGCGAGCGCGTAGCCGTCGATGCCGAACCCGACGACGATCCCGGCCGCCACCGGGGAGACGAACGAGTGGTGCCGGAAGGTCTCACGACCGTGCACGTTGGAGATGTGCACCTCGACCGTGGGGAGCTCGGCGCCCTCGATCGCGTCGTGCAGCGCGACCGAGGTGTGGGTGTAGGCGGCGGCGTTGAGGACCAGGCCGATCGCGTCGCCGCGCTTCACCGCGGTACCGGCCTCGTGGATCCAGTCGACGAGGACGCCCTCGTGGTTGGTCTGGCGGAAGTCCAGCTCGAGGTGGTGCGCGGCGGCCGACTCCCGGCACAACGCCTCGACGTCGGTGAGCACGGTGGTCCCGTACACCTCCGGCTTGCGGGTCCCGAGCAGGTTGAGGTTCGGGCCGTTGAACACGAAGACGGTGGTCACACCCGTGATCCTCTCAGCCGCGCCAGCCGGGGCGGACCAGGCCCGACTCATAGGCCAGGACGACCAGCTGCGCGCGGTCCCGTGCCCCCAGCTTGGTCATCGTGCGGCTGACGTGGGTCTTCGCCGTCGTCGGACTCATGTGCAGGCGGGCGGCGATCTCGTCGTTGGACAGCCCGGCCGCGACCTCGGCGAGGACCTCCCGCTCGCGGTCGGTGAGCTCGTCGAGCCGGACGGCGCCGTCGGGGCCGCCCCGCGAGCGCGCCGCGAACTCGGCGATCAGGGTGCGGGTGACCGCCGGGGCGAGCAGGGCCTCCCCGCTGTGGACGACCCGGATGGCGTGGATGAGGTCGGCCGGTTCGGAGTCCTTGACCAGGAAGCCGCTGGCGCCGCCGCGGATCGCGTCGAAGACGTAGGAGTCGTCGGTGAACGTGGTCAGGACGACGACCCGGGTACCGGCGAGGTCCGGGTCGCCGGTGATCTCCCGCGTCGCGGTGATGCCGTCGGTGCCGGGCATCCGGATGTCCATGAGCACGACGTCCGGGTGGTGGTCGCGGACCGCGGCGACGGCCTGCGCGCCGTCGGCGGCCTCGGCGACCACGTCCAGATCGGGCTGGGAGCCGAGCAGCGCGCGGAACCCGGAGCGGACGAGCGCCTGGTCGTCGGCGAGCAGGACACGGATCACCTGTCGGCTCCCGGGGTCGTGGGGTGGTCGGGGACGCGGCCCCGCGCGAGGAGGTCGGCCGGGGCGGAATCGGCGGCGGGGCCGCTGGCGGCCGGATCGGGCGGGGGTGCGGGCAGGTGGGCGTGCACCCGGAACCCCTGCTCCGGGCCCGGCCCCGCCGCCAACGTCCCGCCGACCGAACGCGCACGCTCGCGCATGCCGGTCAGCCCCGTGCCGTCCACCGCGCCGGGGGCGGGGCCGGCACCGTCGTCGTCGACGGTCAGGTCCAGCGCGTCGTCGCCGAACCGCAGCGTGACCACCGCGGTGCCCGCCCCGCGTGCCGACGCGTGTTGGTCAGCGACTCCTGCACGATCCGGTACGCGGCCAGGTCGACCCCCGTTGGCAACGGCCGCGGGGTCCCCTCGGTGGCGCGCCGCACCGGCAGCCCCGCGGCGCGCACCTCGTCGAGCAGCGCGTCGAGCCGGTCCAGACCGGGGGTGGGCGCACGCGGGGCCTGCTCGTCGACCCCACGCAGCACCCCGAGGGTGGAACGCATCTCGCGCAGCAGGTCGCGGCTGGCCCGCTTGATCTCGGTGAGCGCAGTGCGGGCCTGCTCCGGATCGTCGTCCATCAGGTAGAGCGCGACCCCGGCCTGCACGTTGATCAGGGAGACGTGGTGCCCCAGCACGTCGTGCAGCTCCTGGGCGATGCGCAGCCGCTCGGCGTCGGCGCTGCGCCGACGCTCGGCCTCGGCGGCCCGCCGGGCCTGCGCCGTGTGCTCGCGCCGCACCCGCCACAGGGCACCGGCCGCGACGAGCGCCGCCAGCCAGGCCAGCACCGGGGCGGTCGCCGGCCACGGGATCGGCCGCCCGGTCACGAGCAGCCACCCGGCCAGCACCGCCGCCGCGACGACCACCACCGCGAGGGCCCGATGGTGGTGCCCCGCGGCGACCGCGGACACCAGCGCCACGGCGAACGCGAACCCCAGCGGCCCCATCAGCGGGTACCCCAGACCCAGGTAGACGACGACCGCGGCCGCGCACACCGCGAGCGCCACGACCCGGTTCAGGTGCCGGAACAGCAGCGCGACCGGCCCCGCCGCGAGAAGCACGACGGCGAGCACGTCGAGCGGGAGCGCCGTCGTGCCCGGGTCCGGGTACCGCGCGCTGCGGGCGACGGTGAACGCCGTCCCGCCCGCAGTGAACAGGCCGACGACCAGGGCAGGGACGAGGACCCGCGCGATCGGACCCCACATCGGACGTCGGTCGGCGGGCACGCGGGACACCGTAGACCGGTGCACCGACAGCGGGCGTCGTCCGGACGATGACCGGTGCCGTACACCCGAGGGAGTACGCGGACGGGCGTTCCTCCCCCGGTGGCGGCAGCGGGATCGGCGACCGCGGGCGGACGCGCGCGACCCCCCGGCACCGCGACGCTGGCCGTCATGACAGCGACTCCGGACACCCGTCCCGCACCCGGACCGGACACCACCCCGGCACCGGCCACGCCCCTACTGGCCGCGACAACACCGGCCACGCAGGGCCCGGCGACTCCGCTCCGGTCGGACGCCGTGCTCGCCTCCGACTCCGAGCGCGAGCACGTCACCGCCCGGCTGCGGACCGCCGCCGCCGAGGGGCGGCTGACCCTCGCCGAGTCCGACGAGCGGCAGGCCGCCGCCTACGCAGCCCGCACCCGCGACGAGCTCGTCCCGCTGCTCGCCGGGCTGCCCCGCCCGCCGCGGCCGCGGCACCCCCGGCGTGGTCCGCTCACCCCCCGCGCACGGCGCAACCTGCGCATCCACGCCGGGGTGACCGTCGTCGTGCTGCTCCTGCTGGTCCTGGGCGCGGGGCTCGGGCCGGCGCCGCTGTTCGCGCCGATCGGGCCGGCGTTCTGGCTGGGACTGATCCTGTTCGTGCACTCCCGGCGGGCCGAGCGGGAGGTCTCACCGGACGAGGAGCTGCCCGAGGAACTGCGGTGACCGCCGTCGCCGAGCAGGCCGGGCGGGCGGACGGTGCACGTACTGCTTGCGGTCGCCTGGACCGGCGACGGTTGACAGGCAACCGAATAGTTGCATAATTGGTCGCGTGGCCGACCTGGACGCCGTCTTCCGCGCACTCGCGGACCCGACGCGACGGCGCATCCTCGACCGGTTGCACGAGCAGGGTGAGTCGACGCTCGGCGCGCTGTGCGAGGGGTTGGACATGAGCCGGCAGGCCGTGTCCAAGCACCTCGCGCAGCTGGAGGCCGCCGGACTGGTGACGACCCTGCGGCGCGGCCGGGAGAAGATCCACCACCTCGACCCGGTCCCCATCCAGGAGATCCACGATCGGTGGATCGGGAAGTTCGAGCGCAGCCGGGTGCAGGCGGTCACCGCCCTGCGCGCGGCGCTGGAGGAGAACGATGAGTGAGCGTCGCTACGTCTACACGACCTACATCCGCAGCACCGCCGAGCAGGTGTTCCGGGCGCTGACCACACCGGAGTTCACCATGCAGTACTGGGGCGGCGCGGAGCTGACCTCGGACTGGCGCGTCGGGAGCCCGCTGGAGGCGGTCCACCCCGACCACGACGACTTCATCGGCGAGATCCTCGCCGTCGAGCCGCCGCACCGGCTGTCCTACACCTTCACCGGCCGCGCCGAACGGGACGCGGGGCGGCCGCCGACCGTCGTCGAGTTCGCGCTCTCCCCGTTCGGCGACGAGGCGGTGAAGCTGCAGGTCGTCCACACCGGTTTCACCGACGACGAGCAGGGCGCACGGGACGCCCGCGACGTCGGCGAGGGCTGGCCCGCGATCCTGTCCGCGCTCAAGACGCTGCTGGAGACCGGCCGTCCGCTGGCCTCCCCCGGTCACTTCGCACCACGGACACCGGCGGCGCCTGCCCGGTGAGGCCACGCCCGGACCTGCTCACCGTCGGTCCGGACCGCCGACCGGGCCCGGCGGCGGCCCGGTCCCGGTGGCCGACGGGCGCCGTGATCGCCGGTCTCAGCGGCCGAACAGGCGGGCCCACCAGCCGCGGGACCGTCTTCCGGGCTCCGACCCGGTGCCGGGCCCCACCGTGGCGGGCCGGGCGGCGGCGCGGCGGCGTTCCCGGGCCGCGTGCCACCGCGCGACGACCTCGTCGGCGTCGAGCCTGCGGATCGGGACGCGCGGGCCCGTCGGGTGGCGCATGTGGTCGACGACCCGGGAGTTGACCTCCTCGACGTGCTCGCGCACGCGGCGCTCGTCGACGAAGCGGGTGACGGTCTCGTCGATCCGGTCCAGCTCCTTGCGCAGCTGGAGCGACGGCGGGAGCAGCGCGTCACCCGGGACACCCTCCCGCTCCAGGTAGCCGCGGATCCACCAGTTCTCGTCGACCGGGCCGATCCGTCCCGCGCCGGGCAACGGCTTGCCCTTGCCGGGCAGGTCGTCGAAGTCGCCCCGCTCGACGGCCTCCCGGATCGCCTGGTCGACCGGCGACTCGAACCTCGGGTCCACACCGTTCATGGCTGCACCACCCCACCGCGACGATACCGGCGGGCCCCGATTCCTGTCGGTGCTCGGGTGCACACTCCCGGCCATGACGACGACCTCCTCGACGACACCCACCACCGATCGTTCCCGTGCGCTCGACCTGGCGCGCCACTACCCCGGCCGGCGGGCCGGACACGTCGCGGCGCAGCAGCGGAGCGCGGGGTTCCCCGACCGCAACTGGCGCCTCGGGGCCGACGGGGAGCAGCGCACCGCGCACCTGCTGACCGCGCTGACCGGGCGGACCCGACGGGACCGGCTGCTCGGCAGGCCCGCGGCGTGGCGGGTCCTGCACTCGGTCCCGCTCGACGGCGGCGCCGCCGATCTCGACCACGTCCTGATCGGGCCGCCCGGCATCTGCGTCATCGACACCCGCCACCACCGCGGCCGCTCCCTGCTGCTCGACGGCGAGCGGCTGGTCGTCGCCGGGACGGCCACGGACGCCGTCCCGCGGGCCCGGGTCGAGGCGCAGCGGGTCCGTGAGCTGCTGCTCCCCCGTCTCGGGCCTGCCGCCGCCTCGACGCCGGTCCGCCCGGTGATCGCGCTGGTCGGGGCGCCGATCCGGGTGCGCCGCTGGCCCGACGACGTCGTGGTCGCCACCGAGGGCGCGCTGGTGCGCGCCCTGCGCGGGCTGACACCGGTCCTCGACCCGTGGGAGGTGGACCGGATCCACGCCGTGGCACGGCGCCCGGAGAGCTGGGGGTGAGGCGTGCGCCGGGTCACGGCGCCTTCCCCGCGCGGGGGCGGATCAGCATGCTCTCCCGGTGACCTCGACCGCGCCGGCCCGGACCGGGCTGCACCGTGTCCCGATCCCGGCTGACGTCGCGCCGTCCGGGGTGGCGGCGGCGGTGCGCCGGCTCGCCCACCGGCCGCGGCTGGTCGCCTTCGGCGGGAGCTGGTCCTGGGGGGCGCTCGTCGCCACCGACCCGGTGCTCACCGCGCCGGCCGGGGCCGACCCGTTCGCCGTGCTCGACGCGCCGCCGCGGTCCGCGAGTCCGCAGGCGACCCCGGGCGCGCCCCGGGACGCGGGGGCGGACACCGGAACCGGCACCGGGACCGACGCAGGGATCGACACGGGGATCGACACGGCTGTGGGGGGCGGCTGGTTCGGGCTGCTGGACCACGCCCCGCCCGGCGTGCGACCGACGGCGGCACTGTCCTGGTACCGCGACGTCCTGCGCCACGACGGCGAGCACTGGTGGTTCGAGGCGCTGGTCGCCTGCGGCGCCCCGCTGCCGGGCCTGCCCGACCACCCGCGCGCGGTGCACCCCGACACCTGCTCGGCCGAGCGCCGGTACGCGCGGCTGTGCGCCGACCTCGCCCGACCGGCGCCGGACCGGACGGCCCGGATCGCGGTCACCCGGTGGCCCGACCGGGACGCGCACCTGGCCGCGGTCGAGCGGTGCGTCACCGAGATCCGGCGCGGCGAGATCTTCCAGGCCAACATCGCGACCCGGCTGGAGGTCCGGCTCGACGGCGACCCGCACGAGGCGTGGGCCCGGCTCGTCGAGCCGGTCGCGCCCGCCCGCGCCGCGCTCGTCGTGACGCCGGAGCGGGCGGCGGTGGGCGCGAGCCCGGAGCTGTTCCTGCGCCGTGCCGGCGACCGGGTCACCACCGCACCGATCAAGGGCACCCGGCCGCGCACCGGCGGCGACGCCGACGACACCGAACGCGCCCGGCTCGGCGCCTCGGTGAAGGACGCGGCGGAGAACGTCATGATCGTCGACCTGATGCGCAACGACCTCGCCCGGGTGGCGCGGCCCGGCGGGGTGCGGCCAGGGCGGCTGCTCGCCGTCGAACCGCACCCGGGGGTGTGGCACCTGGTGTCGCGGGTGCACGCGACCCTGCGCGAGGACGTCACCGACGCCGACCTGCTCACCGCCACGTTCCCGCCGGGTTCGGTCACCGGGGCGCCGAAGATCCGGGCCTGCGAGGTGATCGCCGAATGCGAGGACGGCAACCGCGGGCTGTTCACCGGTGCCGTCGGCGGGGTGAGCCCGCTGGCCGGGCTGGAGCTGAACGTCGCGATCCGCACCCTCGACCTCGGCCCCTCCGGGCCCGACGGAAGCCGCACCGGCCGGCTCGGGGTCGGCGGGGGCATCACCGTCGACTCCGACCCGGCGGAGGAGTTCGGCGAGGTCCTGACCAAGGCGGCCCCGGTCCTGGCCGCGCTCGACGGCCCGCCACGGCCGGTCCGGCCGCACGTCGGACGGCCCGCCGACCGGGCCGCGGGCCTGTTCGAGACCCTGGCCTGCGTCGACGGCCGGGCCCACCGGGTCGGCGAGCACGCCGCCCGGCTGCGTCGCTCCTACCTCGCGGTCACCGGCCGCCCCCTCGACGCGCGGATCGAGGCCGAGGTCGCCGCGGCCGTCGCGGGGGCTACCGGGCACCACCGGGTCCGGGTCGAGGCGGCGCCGGACGACCCGTCACGGCTCACGGTGCGCGCGGTCCCCTGGCCCGGACCGGTCCCGCTCGACGCGCAGGGCGGTGTGGTCGCCGTCGTCCGGCGCAGCGCCGACGGCGAGTCCCACAAGTTCGCCGACCGGCGGTGGCTCGACGCCCACGAGGCCACGACGGCGGGCGGGGACGACACGCCGCTGCTGTGCGACCCGACGGGGCTGGTGCTGGA
Organism: Pseudonocardia sp. HH130629-09; assembly: GCF_001294645.1. NCBI lineage: Bacteria > Bacillati > Actinomycetota > Actinomycetes > Pseudonocardiales > Pseudonocardiaceae > Pseudonocardia > Pseudonocardia sp. HH130629-09. The sequence goes on along the minus strand of NZ_CP011868.1, from coordinate 5,541,783 downwards.
GACGACGCGGTCCGCCGTCGCCGCCGTGCACCGCGGCCGGCTGTGGGTCCCCCCGCTCGACGGTCGCATCCTCCCGGGCACCGGCCGAAGCGCGTTGCTCGACCTAGTGGGCCCCGACGCCGTGCGCATCGCCCCGCTGCCCCTGGCCGCGCTCGCCGAGGCCGACGGGTTCCTGCTGGTCAACGCGCTGCGCGGGGTGCAGTGGGTGCGCCGGGTCGACGACGGCGGCCGCACCGTCGCCGCCTGGACCGTCCCGGACCCGCTGACCCGCCGCCTCGCGGAGGGCCTGTCGGGCTGACACCGCCTCGCCCGACCTCGCACGCGTTCCGGACACCTCGCAGCCCCGCGGACCGTGCGAGGTCACCACGAGGTGTGCGGGACCGGCCCGCACCGGCAGGATCGGGTCGTGAGCACCGACCGGATCGCCACCGAGCTGCGCCGCCCCCTGCGCTGGGTCCCGCCGCTCCCGCTGCACCGCCCCCGGTTCCTGCGCCTGCTGCAGCGACTGTCCCGGCGCGGCAGGCCCGCCGCCGTCGACGGGGTCCGGTCGACCACGCATCCGGGCCCGCCGCTGCTGCGCGTGCACGTCCCCGACCACCGCACGACGCCCGCGGCGCTGCTGTGGTTCCACGGCGGCGGCCTCGTGCTGGGCTCCCCCATGATCGACGACGAGCGGTGCGGCGAGCTCGCCGCGGAGCTGGGGATCGTCGTCGTCTCGGTGGACTACCGGCTCGCCCCCGGTGACCCGTTCCCGGCCGCGCTCGACGACTGCCACGCCGGCTGGACCTGGCTGCACGACGCCGCCGACCGGCTGGCGATCGACCCGGCGCGGATCGCCGTCGGCGGGGCGAGCGCCGGGGGCTGCCTGGCCGCCGCGCTGGTCCAGCGCCTGCACGACGAGGGCGGCCCGCAGCCGGTCGCGCAGTGGCTGGCCTACCCGATGCTCGACGATCGCACCGCCGCCCGCCGCGAGCTCGACCGGCCCCCGCACCGGGTGTGGAACAACCGCAACAACGAGGTCGGCTGGCACGCATACCTGGGGCGCCCACCCGGGACCGGCGAGCCCGCCCCGTACGCGGTGCCCGCCCGTCGCACCGACCTGTCCGGGCTGCCGCCCACCTGGATCGGCGTCGGCGATGTCGACCTGTTCCACGACGAGGACGTCACCTACGCGCGGCGGCTGCGCGAGGCCGGGGTGCCGGTCGAGCTCGACGTCGTCCCCGGCGCCCCGCACGGCTTCGACGGCTGGGGCAAGGGCATCGCGATCGCCGACGACTTCACGGCGCGCTCGGTCGCCTGGCTGCGTGGCGCGCTCGGCGGCTGACCACCCGGCCAGGTCCGGCAGCAGCGCGACCGGCTCGCGGACCGGTTCCGTGGGACCAGGCGGCCCCTACCGGCGGAGGAACTCGCCCAGCACCTGGGCGAACTCCGCAGGGCGCTCCACGTTCGGGTAGTGGGCGGTGCCCGGCACCGTCACGAGCCGCCCGTCGGGGACCCGTTCGACGGTGTCGGTGACGATCCGCAGGTGGTCGTCGGAGTCCAGCTCGCCGACGACGCCGAGCAGCGGCACCGCCAGGGCCGGGGCCCGGTCCAGGGCGTCGTCGAGGAAGCCGATCGGCGGCGGCGCGGCCGGGTCCGTGGGCAGGTGGTGGGCGAGCATGTCGACGGCCATCAGCCGGACCTCGGCGAGCACCTCCGGGTCGACGTCGGCCGCCGTCCGGTGCGGTCCGGGCACGAACTCCAGGAAGACCGAGATCCAGCGCTCGGCGTCGAGGTCCAGGCGGGCCCGCTCCCAGCGGGCCAGCCTGTCGAGCGTCCAGGGGCCGGTCCAGGTGGGCGCACCGGCACCGGCGCCGCTGAGCACGACCCGGTCGACGAGGTCGGGCCGCTCCAGCGCGGTGTCGAAGGCGGTCCGCGCGCCCATCGAGAGCCCCACCAGCACCACCGGACCGGTACCGAGGTGGTCCAGCAGCGCGGCGACGTCGTCGTGCGGGCGGTATCCGTCGGGTCCCGGGTCCGACGAGGCGCCGTGCCCGCGCGCGTCCGGGACGACGACCCGGTGCCGGGCCGACAGCGCTTCGACCTGCCGGGCCCACATGCGGCCGTCGAGCGCTCCGCCGTGCAGCAGGACCAGCGGCGGCCGCCCGTCGGGGTGCGGACCGCAGATCCAAGCTCGTCGCCGCGACCGCGGCCGGCCGTGCGGTGATCGACGACGTCGTCGGGCGCGAGCACGCCCGGCTGCGGGCGGTCGCCGAGCGCCTCCCGGCCGCCGACGTCGACGCCACCCTGCGCGTCCTCGCGACGATGGTCGCCGACCTCGCCGAGGTCGAACCCGGCGGCGGGCATTGACCCCCTCGGCCCCGTGACGCACGATCCGACCGAGATCGACCCCTCACCACTTGCGGAGCCCACGCATGTCCGACACGTTCACCTTCTCCGGCCGCGACGGCACCGCCGTCACCGCCTACCGCTGGCTCCCCGGCGAGGCGGGCGAGCCGGTGCGCGGGATCGTCCAGATCACCCACGGCATGGGTGAGCACGCCCTGCGCTACCTCCCCCTGGCCGAGGCGCTGACCGCCCGCGGCTTCGCCGTCTACGCCCAGGACCACCGCGGCCACGGCGCCACCGCGGGCGGGCCCGAGAACCTCGGCGTCCTCGGCGACGACGGCTGGGCCCAGCTCGTCACCGACATCGGGCTGTTGTCCGCGCACGCCCGCACCGAGCACCCCGGCGCCCCGCTGGTGCTGCTCGGCCACAGCATGGGCTCGTTCGCCGTGCAGCAGTTCCTCGTCGCGGACGGGACCCCGCCGGACGCGGTGGTGCTGTCCGGCACCGCGCTGCTCGACCTCATGGAGCAGGGCTGGACCTGTCCGCGCCGCTGGATCTGTCGTCGTTCAACGCGCCGTTCGAGCAGCGCACCGGCTTCGAGTGGCTCAGTCGCGACCCCGCGCAGGTCGACGCCTACGTGGCCGACGCCCGCTGCGGCTTCGGCATCGACCTGCCCGGCACGCAGGCGATGTTCGCTGCTGGCCGGCCGCTCGGCGACGTCGCCACCCTGAAGCGGATCCCTGGCGGGTTGCCGGTCTACGTCGTCGTCGGGGACGAGGACCCGGTCAACGCCGGGCTGGCCCTGGTGCGGCCGTTGGTCGAGCGCTACGCCGAGGCCGGGCTGCACGACGTCACGCTGAAGGTGTGGCCGGGCGCCCGGCACGAGGTGTTCAACGAGACCAACCGCGACGAGGTCGTCGCGGACCTGCTGTCCTGGCTCGACCGCGTCGTCCCCGGGAAGCGGGACGCCTGAGGTGCGCGTCGACACCACCGGCGGTTTCTCCGCCTCCCCGCTCGAGACCGAGGCGGCCGCGGTCGCCGCGGAGGCCGCGGGCTACGACGCCCTGTCGGTCCCCGAGACCGCGCACGACGCGTTCGTGTCGCTGGCGCTGGCCGCCCGGGCCACCAGCCGGATCCGGCTACAGTCCGCGATCGCGGTGGCCTTCGCCCGCACTCCGATGACGCTGGCCTACCAGGCCAACGACGTGCAGCTGCTCTCCGGCGGCCGGTTCGATCTCGGGCTGGGCTCGCAGGTCCGCCCGCACATCGAGCGCCGGTTCGGGATGCCGTGGAGCCGGCCCGCCGCCCGGATGGAGGACTTCGTCTCCGCGCTGCGGGCGATCTTCCACGCCTGGGCCACCGGGGACCGGCTGCACCACCGCGGCGAGTTCTACTCCCACACCCTGATGACCGAGTTCTTCTCGCCCGGGCCGAACCCGCACGGGATGCCGCCGGTGATGCTGGCCGCGGTGGGCGAGCGGATGACCGAGGTCGCGGGTCGGGTCACCGACGGTCTGCTGGCGCACTCGCTGACCTCGCCGTCGTACCTGGCGGAGGTGACGCTGCCCGCGCTGCGCCGCGGGCGGGGCCGGGACGACCTCACCGGCTTCGACGTCTGCCTGCCGGTCTTCACCGTCCTGGGCGCCGATGCCGACGCCAGGGCCGTGGCCGAGGCCGGGGTGCGCCGTCAGATCGCCTTCTACGCCTCCACCCCGCCGTACCGCCCGGTGCTGGAGCACCACGGTCGCGGGGCGCTCGCCGACGAGCTCAACGGACTGTCGCGGCAGCAGGCCTGGGACGAGATGGCCGGCCTCGTCGACGACGACCTGCTGGGCCTGTTCGCCGTCGCCGGGGACCCGGCCACGGTCGCCTCCGGGATCGCGGACCGCTACCGGGACCTCGTCGACCGGGTGTCGCTCTACACCCCCTACGACGCCGACCCCGCCCTGGTGCTCGACGTCGTCACCCGGCTGCGCGCGGCCTGAGCACGCACGACGGCGGCCGGTGACCCACTCGGGTCACCGGCCGCCGGTTGTCATGCGTACTACCGCAGGCCCAGCTTCTTGGAGCAGGCCGGCCACGCCTTCCAGCCCTGGGCCTCCAGGACGTTCTCGGCGACGCGGATCTGCTCGGACTTGCTGGCGTTGTGCGCCTTGCCCGACCCACCGAAGGACTTCCAGGTGGACTGCGTGAACTGCAGGCCGCCGGAGAAGCCGTTGCCGGTGTTGGTGTTCCAGTTCCCGCTGGACTCGCACTCGGCGAGCTTGTCCCACGTCGAGGTGGAGACGGACTGCGTCGGCGCCACGACCGCCGCGGGAGCGACCTGAGCCGAGGTCTCGGGGGCGGCCGTCGCGGGCCCGGCGAGGGCGAGCGGAGCGCCGAACGCCAGGACACCGGCGACGAGAGTTCCGACGAAACGCCCACGGATGGACATGCGAGTACTGCTCATTGTTGATCACCTGAGGTCCGGACCCACGGCTTTCCGGGCGGGCCGGTCGCGCGGGGAGCGCTGTGCCGGTGTCGTCGCGAGGGACTCGCGGCCCGCGGCCCCGTCTCGGTCCGTACAGGTCGACTGGCCGGGGACCGCGGGACGGGGCCGTGGTGGCGTGGGCGGTTCCGGCGCTTCGGTGCAGCCCGGCCCAGTGGACCGGAGCGACCACGAAGGTCGCCGACCGGCCGAGATCAGGTCAAGCGGACGGCCGGTGACGTATCACACGAAGATAACGGCCGGATACCTCGTCGCAGCTCAGGGGGACATTTCCACGATCACGGAACCGACAGGGAGCGCACCGATACTTTCGATCCGGAGATGTTCCACCGGCGTCAGCGGCGCGGCGCCCCCTCGGCCCGGCGCAGGGTGAACACCGCGATCCGCACGACCATCGCGTCGAGCAGCAGGCCGCCGAACGACCACGCGTCGAGCCAGGCGGTCCAGTTCGCCCCCTGCGCGGCGGCGAGGAGCCCGGGCACGAGGAACAGCGCTACACCGAGCCCGCCGGCGACGGCACAGGCGAGCAGCGCCGGACCGTCGGTCCGGCGCAGCAGCAGGAGCAGCGACACGACGGCGGCCGCGGCGACGAGCCCGTCGAGCCCGGCCAGGACCGGCCCGGTGGCGCCGAACGCGAGCCGGACGTGCACGGCCGCCGAGAGCACCAGCAGCACGGTCAGGATCCGGCGTCCGGTCACCAGGCCGCGGTCGTCGCTCATGGGGCCATCCTCGCCTACCGCACCCGCAGTACCAGGAGGCGGCAGTCGACCTGCTGCCCGGACCGGTAGGGCGCGACCTCGATCGAGACGGCCTCGAAGACGTCGGCGGCGGCGAGCCGGTCGACCTCGGCACGGTAGCCTCCGGACTCCCAGACGTCGTCGAGGACGGTCGCGACCAGGTACCCGCCCGGCCGCACGACCCGGGTGAACTCGGCGAGCGCCGAGGGCCCGACGTGGGCGTGGGTGAGCGTCCCGACGCAGACGACGACGTCGTAGGAGTCGTCGGACAGTGCCAGCGCGGCGGTCATGTCGGCCTCGCGCAGGTCCCGGTACGCCCCGGTGGCGCGGGCCCGCTCCAGCATCCCGGGCGACAGGTCGATCCCGTCGACGGTGGTCGCACCGCGCTCGCGCAGGGCGACGCCGACGAGCCCGGTGCCGCAGCCGGCGTCGAGGATCTCGCCGCCGGGGCCCGCGGCCGCGACGACGGCGTCCGCGGTGACCGCGGGCGCGACGTAGCCCTGGGCCTCGCCGGAGAGGTCGGCGTCGTAGGTGGGGGCCCACTCGTCGTAGAGCGCCCGGGCGTCGGCCGGGCCGCTCAGCGAGTAGGCGCGTTCCAGATGGGGGTCGCCCCCGGTGCTCGTGGCCATCGCCCGATCATGGTGGACGGCCCGTGGGCTGTCATGCGCGCCCGAGCAACCCCCGGCGCGGCGGGTCGGCGACGAGCAGGGAGAGCGCGCACAACGCGCCCCAGCCGGCGGCGACCATGGTCGCCTTCTCCCGGGCGTCGCGGTCGGGGAGCTGCGAGCCCAGCACCACGAGGTCGACGACGTCGGCGCCGACCCGCACCGCGATCGCGGCCTTGAGCGGGGTGCCGGCCGGGGCCAGCGCCATGGCGAGGCCGGACGCGAGGTCGCGCCCGCCGACCGCCCGCGCGAGCAGCGTGGTGCCCGCGGACGGGGTCCGGCCGCCGCCGGACAGCTTCGTCGGCGACAGCAGCACCTCCGGCTTCGCGGCGACGGCCGCACCGTAGGCGGCGGTGGCGGCGCCCAGCAGGCGAGGGATCCAGGTCAGGTCACGACGGGGCATGCACCCGGTGTACCCGTTCCGCGGCGGTTCTCGCCCGCCCGCACGGACCGGCGACCGAGCGGCCGGTGAGCGTGCCGAGTGCGAGCAGGGCCCCCCACGGCCCGATCACCCAGATCGGCCAGAAGTACCCCCCGCCCCGGCCCAGTGCGACGGCGGCCCAGATCGTCAGGACGATCACCGCGGTCAGCACCCACGGCCCCCAGGTCGCGGCCAGGACGACCCGGCGGGCCCGGCGCTCGCGCTCCGGGCCGACGGGACGCGGCAGCCGGGGCAGGTCCGCCTCGACGGCGGCGAGCTCGGATGCCGTGCGCGCCGCGGCCACCTGCTCGCTGCGGGTGGAGAACTCGGCGAGGTCGAGCCGCCCGTCCCCCACGTGCCCGCCGAGCCGTTCCAGTGCGCGCTCCCGCTCGGCGTCACCGATGCGTACGTCCACCACGACCATCCTCCCACTCGGATACCAGAACTATCCAGTATCCGTATCGGGAGTACAAGTCAGAGTTCGTCGAGGAAGGCCAGTGCCGCCTCCGCCGAGGTGCGCCGCCAGGCGGCCAGCATCCGGTCGAACTCGTCGCCGCCGTCCCCCGCCGCTGCGGCCCGGTCCTGTTCCGCCCGCAGCGCCGCGACGATCGGGGCCAGCTCGCGACGCTGGGCCTCGACCAGCGCGGTCGCGTCCCGGCCGTGCCGGTGCAGCACCGCCAGCTTGAGCAGGAACTCCGAGCGCAGGTCCCGCACGTGCGGCACCGGGATGCCCAGCCAGGCGTCGACGTGGCCGCGGCCGACGGGGGTGGCGGCGTAGAGGGTGCGGGGCGGGCCGCCCTTGGTCTCGACGGCCTCGGCGGTGATCAGGCCGGCGTCGACCAGCCTGCCGATCGCCCGGTAGACGACCGGGCGAGGGATCTGCCAGACCCGGCCCAGCTCGCCGTCGGCGGCGGTGAGTGCGGCGACGGCGAAACCGTGCACCGGGCGCTCGCCGGCCACGGCCAGCACGACCCACTCGGCGAGCCCGAGCCGTGGAAGCATCGGGCCAGCGTAGGGCCTCAGCGGTGGACGGCCGCCTCGTTCCCCGCATCCCAGGAGAAGCCGCGGTCGTAGAGGAAGCGAAGCTCGGGGTCGCTCTCCAGCACGAGCCGCTGGCCGTCCCCGGTCAGCTCGACCCGGCCGTCGGGCCGGGGCGTCCAGGTCAGCTCGGCGGTCCGGACGGCGGCTCGACCAGGGAGGTCGCGCCGGACTGCGGCGCGTTCCACTCGACCCGGATCGTCCGGTCCCCGACGGGCCGCCAGGTCCCGCGGACGACGGTGCTGTCGGCGAGCCGCACCGAGATCCCGGCGGAGCCGGTCTGCGGGTAGCCGGGTACCGGGAGCGACGGGCCGACGTAGGTCCACTGCCCCACGGCCACGTGTTGCCAACGGCGGTCGTCGGCGAGCCGCGCGGCGGGGGCCGTCGGGTCCTCCACGACCCGGTAGACCCCGGCGAGCGCGATGTCGGAGCGCTGGAACGGAGGCTGGAACTGCTGGAACAGCGCGCCCTGCGCGGCGATCAGCACCAGTCCGAGCACCGGGACCAGCCAGCGGGTCACCCGGCGGACCCGCGGCCACGGCAGCAGCCGCGGGGACCCCTCGGTCGCCACCGTCGGACGCCCGGCCAGGAACCGGACCACCCGTGGCAGCTCGGGGGCCGCGACGAGCGCGAACCCGACCGTCAGGGCGAGGGCGAGCTGCTTGACCGGTACGTCGTAGGTCATGTTCAGCAGGAAGACCGTGCCGAGGGCAACGGTCCCGAGCAGGCCGCCGATCCAGGCCGTGCGCCGGAACACCAGCAGCAGCACGACGACGAGCTCGGCGAACCCGGCCAGGAACTGGATCACCGGGGAGTAGGCCATGAACCCCCACAGCAGCCCCATCGGGCTCTTCTCGCCGGTCATGACGAGCGCCTCGGAGTAGTCGGCCCGGCCCATCTGGGTCAGGGTGAGCTTGGACCAGACGTAGGGCTGCATGAGCAGGATCAGGACGAACCGCAGCAGCGCGTGCAGCGCCCACCCCACCCGGTTCCACCACGGCCGCGGCACCGCGGCGTCCCCCTCGTCCCGGTCATGGGCCGACGGTAGGGCGCCACGGCACGGTCGCGGATCCCTCGTCCGACCGATCCTCGGCGCCCGGTTGCTCCTCCGCGGGTGGGAGACGTGTCGCACAGCCCGTCGATGCATCGCACACAACGATCAATGGGTAGACACATGGCGATGCGGCCGTACGACCGGCCGCGCATCCCGCCGTGGCATCGGCGCCCGGCCACACCCGAACCACGGCGTCGGCAGCGACGCCACGAGGAGGAACCGTGCCCACGACCGTGTCCGCCATGAAGACCGCAGGCCCGAACAAGCCGTTCGATCGCGGCACCGTCGAGCGCCGCGACCCGCGGCCGCACGACGTCGTCATCGACATCGCCTACGCCGGGATCTGCCACTCTGCGGTTCCCCCATGATCGGGGAGGCATCAGCTATAAGGGGTAGCGATGCCAGAGGTACGGAAGCGCTACGACCGGGAGTTCCGTGACGGAGCGGTCCGGGTCGTGGAGGAGACGGGCAAGCCGATCGCCCAGGTCGCCCGTGACCTGGGGGTCAACGAGGGCACGCTGGGCAACTGGGTGGCCCGTGCACGAGAGGCCCGCGAGGACACCGAGGGCCTGTCTCGCGGCGGCGTCGAGGAGCTCAAGCGGCTGCGCGCGGAGAACGCCGAGCTGCGGATGGAGCGTGATGTCCTCAAGCGATCCGTGGTCCTGTGGGTCAAGGAGGCGACGAAGTGAGCGTGGCCCGTTTCATCGCCGACCAGAGGACCTTCCACCGGGTGCCGCACACGCTGGCCTGCGCCCTGTTGGGGGTGTCGATCTCCTGGCTGTACAAGTGGCTCGACCGCGCCGCGCGTTCCGACGGTGGTGCCACCGCGACCGAGAAGCGCCGCTGCGCGTGGGACGCCGCCGTGGCCGTGGCGTTCGACGACGCCCAGCGGCTACACGGCTCACCCCGTCTGCACGCCGACCTGTGTGAGGCCGGATGGCGGGTGTCGGAGAAGACCGTGGCGGACTCGATGCGCCGCCAGGGCCTGGTCGCCCGCCGGATCAAGCGGCACAACGGACTGACCCGCCAGGACCGCACGGCGCCGAAGTTCCCGGACCTGCTTCGTCGGGGTTTCACTGCGGCCGAGCCGAACCGCAGATGGGTCGGGGACATGACCGAGATCCCCACCGCGGCCGGGAAGTTGTATCTGGCCACGGTGATCGACCTGTACTCGCGGCGGCTGCTCGGCGCGGCCACGGGGCTGCACCCGAACCCCGAGCTGGCGTGTGCGGCGATCCGGATGGCGGTGGCGGCCCGCGGCGGGGCGGACCGAATCGCCGGGGTGATCTTCCACACCGACCGCGGGTCGACCTACACCGCGGGCGCGTTCACCGCTCTGTGTCGGCGGCTCGACATCCGTCAGTCGATGGGCCGGGTCGGGTCGTGTTTCGACAATGCCGCGGCGGAGGCGTTCTTCTCCAGCCTGGAGTGGGAAGTGCTGTCCCGCAACGACTTCGACACCATCAGTAGGGCGCGGGCGGCGGTCATCGACTGGTGTTACGGCTTCTACAACCACCGGCGGCGACACAGTGCCGCCGCCGGGCTCTCACCGATCAACTACGAGAACGCCGCCCTCACCCGAGACGCGGCATAAGAACCCTCCACGATCTCGGGGGAACCGCACTCCGACATCCACCAGGCCCGCGACGAGTGGGGCGAGGGCATCTACCCGATGGTCCCCGGCCACGAGATCGCCGGAGTCGTCTCGGCCGTCGGCGACCAGGTCTCGCGCTACGCGGTGGGCGACCGCGTCGGCGTCGGCTGCTTCGTGGACTCCTGTCGCGAGTGCGAGAACTGCCTCGCCGGTGAGGAGCAGTACTGCCTCAAGGGCGAGGTTCAGACCTACAACGGCCGGCAGTACGACGGCGAGCCGACCTACGGCGGCTACTCGACGCAGATCGTGGTCGACGAGAACTACGTGCTGCGCATCCCGGACGGCGTGGAGCTCGACGTCGCCGCTCCGCTGCTGTGCGCCGGCATCACCCTGTACTCGCCGCTGCGCCACTGGAACGCCGGCCCCGGCAAGCAGGTCGCGATCGTCGGCATGGGCGGCCTCGGCCACATGGGCGTCAAGATCGCCGCCGCGATGGGTGCCGAGGTGACCGTCCTGTCCCGCACGCTGTCCAAGCAGGAGGACGGGAAGCGGCTCGGCGCGGACCACTACTTCGCCACCGAGGACGAGAGCACGTTCAGCGAGCTGGCGGGCCGTTTCGACCTGATCGTCAACACCGTCGCCGCGCAGATCCCGGTCGACGCCTACCTCGGACTGCTCAAGCTCGACGGGACGATGGTCAACGTCGGCGTGCCGGAGGGCCCGCTTCCGTACCACGGCTTCTCCCTCGTCGCGAGCCGCAGGAGCCTGGCCGGTTCGAAGATCGGTGGCATCCGCGAGACCCAGGAGATGCTCGACTTCTGCGCCGAGCACGGCCTGGGCGCCGACATCGAGACGATCTCCTGCGACCAGGTCGACGAGGCATGGGAGCGGGTCGTGCGGGGCGACGTGCGCTACCGCTTCGTGATCGACACCGCGACGTTCTCCTGAGCGCTGTCAACCCGGTGGGCGTCCCTGATTGAGACGCCCGCACGCCACCGATCCGTGGAACGATCCCCGCGACGTTCCCGACGACCGTGACCGGAGGCTCACATGATCCTCATCGTGCTCAAGGCACAGATCCGCCCGGACAAGCGCGAGGAGTGGCTGACCGGCATCTCGCAGTACACGAAGGACGTGAACTCCGAGCCGGGCAACATCTCCTTCGACTACTACGAGAACTCCGAGGAGCCGAACGAGTTCGTGATCGTGGAGGTCTTCCAGGACAGCGCGGCCGGCGACGCACACGTGAAGACCGACCACGCGCAGAAGTTCTTCGACTTCATGGGCTCGGTCGTGCCGGAGAAGCCGCTCATCAACTTCCAGAGCGAGGACGGCAAGGACGTCTGGGTCGAGATGGGCGAGGTCACCCCGCACTGACCCGGCCCTCCCGACGATGCCGGCGGCCCCACGGGTCGCCGGCATCGTCGTGTCCGGGGCGCAGCGGGCAGGTGGTCCGCCTGCACCGGACGGCGGAACCCGGGCGGACCGGACATCGGAACCGAGACGGTCCTTCCGGGTGATCGGGACGGGAGCGCACCGCGTCCGGGCCGGTCGGGAACGGGGTGCAGACTGACCCGGCACGGCCGAACCTTTCGTCACGCAACCTGGGCGCTCCCCACGCGTCTCCCACGGTGACGGAACGATCACGTGGCGTCGCCGCCCCGGGCGACGCGGACGAACAGGAGCACCCCCATGGACACCGTCCGGCAGCGGCCCCGCCGCCTCGTCGCACTGGGCCTCGGACTGGCCACCATCGCGGGTGTCGCCGTCGCCGGGACCGCCCTGGCCGCCTCCCCCGCGGCCGAGCAGGCCCGCGCGCAGCCGCTCGTCCCCGGCACCCCCTGCTCGATCACCGCCAAGGCGTGCGTCGACCTGGACTCGCAGCGGTCGTGGCTCATCCAGGACGGCAAGGTCATCCGGGGCCCGATCGGCATCTCCTCCGGCGGCAACGGCCAGGAGACCCCCGTCGGCCACTCGCTGCGCGTCTACCGCAAGGACGCCGAGCACAAGAGCGAGGAGTCGCGCCTGCCCAACGGCGACCCCGCTCCGATGCCGTGGTCGGTCTTCTTCAACGACGGCGGCATCGCCTTCCACAGCGGCGACCCGAACCGCTCCTCCGCGGGCTGCATCCACGTCCCGCCGGCCGACGCCGAGGCGTACTTCGACTACCTGCAGATCGGCGACCAGGTGCAGGTCGTGAAGGCCTCCGAGGAGACCGCGGCCCGTAAGGGCTAGCTCGCGGGGAGTCACCGCATCGGGGGTTGCTCGGCGTCCGGCGTAACGCGGAGACGGTCGTGCGGCGACATGCCGGACGTATCACCCGCACGTCCCCCGGAGCCCCCGATGGCCGAGAGCCGACCCGTCCGTCGCACGCCGATCGACCACGCCCGGCGGGTCGCCCGGCTCTCCCTCAGTGGCGGCGCGCGGGCCGCCGCGGTCCCGGTGCGCGGCCTGGCCCGGCTCGGCCGCGACGCCCGCGCCCCCCGCTGGACCGGCCAGACCTGGCTCTGGCAGCCGGGCTGGGGGCGCCGCACGCACGACCGGCTCTACCGCAGCCCTGCCCCGTACTCGATCGGGCTGTCGGCCTACGAGCAGCAGAAGTACGGAACCGTCATGGACGCGCTCGCCAGCCGCCGATTCGACCGGGTGCTGGAGGTCGGCTGCGGCGAGGGCGACCTGTCGGTCCGTCTCGCCGGGCACACCGCGGCTCTGCTCGGGGTGGACATCTGCTCGGCCGCGGTCGAGCGGGCCGCCGCCCGGGTGCCGTCGGGGACCTTCGTCCGGCGCACGCTCCCGCACGAGATGCCCGAGGGCGACTTCGACCTGATCGTCTGCTCCGACGTCCTCTACTACTGGGAGACGGTCACGCTGCGGGTCGGCCTGACCGCCCTGCTGGACCGCCTGCGGCCGGGCGGGATGCTGCTGGCCTACCACTACCGCGGGGCGTTCGGTCAGGCCGGGACGGCCGACCGGGTGCACGAGGCGCTCGTCGCCGCCGCGACCGCCCGCGGACTGACGGTCCGGGCGCACGAGACCGTCGACGGTGTCGGTCCCGACGGCGCCGGGGCCCGCTTCGCCGTCGTCGTCCACCCCGAGGTCGCGGTGCCGTCCCCGCGCCGCCCGGAGCCGGGCGTCGCAGCGCGCGCACGTCGTTCCTGAGGGGTCGGCTGGGCCGGGTGGCGGCGCGGTCGCTGGACCGTCCGGGCGTTCTCGTCAGGTCGACGTGGACCTGTCGTGACCGGGCGCTTCCTGGTTACCTTCCGGAGCCATGACGGTCGACGCCGACGGACCCGCCGGGATGGCCGACGCACAGCGTGTGGTCACCATCCCCGAGCTGAGCGCACCGAGCTACCTGCAGGCGGTGCTGTCGATCGCCTACCGCGACGAGCGCAACAGCGTCCCGCTCACCGTCGCCACCCCGGCCGGACTGGTGTTCGGCAACGCCGTGCACCCCTCGGCCTGACTGCGCGGGCTCGGGGACCAGCTGCGCCGGCTCACCGCCGACGATCCGAGCAACGAGTCCGCGGCGTCGATGGCCGACATGTTCGACGAGATGGCCGGCGGTCGCGGCGACGAGCGCCCCGGCCCGGACGTCCCGACGAAGGACATCCACTGGATCTACTTCACCGACGCACTCGTGGTCCCGACCGCGGCGGGCGGGCCGAACTACGGCGAACCCGCCTGCTGGCAGGTGGCACTGCGCGACGTCACCGGCTGGACGATCGGCCTGCCGCCCGCCTGACCACCACGCCCGATGAACACCCGAACACGTGATCGCAAACCCGCAGGATCCGGGCCCCGCCACAGCCTCCCTTCGCAGTTCAGACGCTCTCCGCCCAGGTCAGCGGCCCATCGGCGGAGCGCAGGTGTGACGACGGCCACCCCAGTTTGTCCGTGAGGATGCGCCACCCCCGGGACTCTCATGTGTGTCGAGCGGATCGACAGGGCACCACCGGTGCGAACCGGCCCCCGATCCGGCCACTGTGAGGCCCGGTACCGGGCCATGACCTGGAGGCACAATGAGCACCACCGAGACCAAGGCGACCAAGGCCCCGGCTGTCACCGGCACCCCGTCGGCCCTGCAGTCCGAGCACGGCAGCACCCGCATCGCCGAGACCGTCGTCTCGAAGATCGCCGGGCTGGCCGCCCGCGAGGTCAGTGGCATCTACGCCCTCGGCGGCGGCGCGGCCCGCGCGTTCGGCGCGCTGCGCGAGCGCATCCCGGGTGGCACCACCAACGCCTCGCAGGGCGTGTCGGTCGAGGTCGGCGAGAAGCAGGCCGCCGTCGACATCAACGTCGTCGTCGAGTACGGCGTCTCCATCGCCGACCTGGCGAAGGCCGTGCGCCGCAACGTCATTTCCGCCCTGGAGCGGATGACCGGGCTCGAGGTCGTCGAGGTCAACATCTCGGTCGACGACGTCCACCTGCCGTCCGAGGACGACGGCAAGGACGAGGAGCCGAAGAAGATCGAGTCCACCTCGCGGGTGGCGTGAGCGCCCTTACCGCCGCGGGTGGCGACGGGATCGTCGCCACGGGTGCGATCGACACCGACCGGATCGCCGACGCGGTGCTGGGCTGCCCCGGCGTCGCGCAGCTGCACGGCGGCCGGTTCGGTGAGGTCGCCACCTACCTGCCCGGACGCCGGGTGAGCGGCATCCGCGTGGACCCCACGGCCCCGGCCGTCGAGGTGCACGTGGTCGGTCGCTACCCGGCCTCCGTGGCCGAGATCGACCACCAGGTCCGCACCGCGCTGCTCCCGGTCGTCGGGGGCGCGCGGGTGGACGTGGTGGTCGGCGACTACGCCGGTCCCACCGAGCCGACGCCCGTCCGGGAGTCGGACTCGGCACCCGCCACCGGCGAGCTCCCGGTCCCTCCCGCGGCCACCCCCTGACCCGCCCGGACGCCCGTCCACACCCCCGGACGTCCGGTACCTCCTCGTCTCGAAGGACGTGACTGTGATGTCCCTGTCCACCAACACCCAGATCGGCCTGATCGCCGGTCTCCTCCTGGCCATCGCCGGCATCCTCGGCGGCTTCGGCGGGTTCGTCCTCGCCCTGATCCTCGGCGCGATCGGGCTCGGCGTCGGCCGCTGGCTCGACGGCGACCTCGACCTGTCCGAGCTCTCCGAGCGGTCGGGGCTGTCCGGGCGCGGCCGCGACAAGGTCCGGTGAACCCGGTGAGCACCGTCGAGCCGGCGGGGACGGCGACCGGGGACCCGGACACGATCCGGGCCACCCGTCTCCCCCCGCCCCCGCCGGACGACACCCCGACCCGCTCGATCGACACCGGCACGGGCTCCGCGGACGCCTCCGCCGGGACGGCCCCGGAGGACCGGGGCCGGGTCGACGTCGCCGACCAGGTCGTGCAGAAGATCGCGCTCGGCGCCCTGGAGGAGACCGAGGGCGTCGGCGGGAGCACCGGCACGGTCGGGCGGATGCTCGGCCGCGACGACGCCGACGGCCACCCGCGCGTCGAGGCGACCGTCTCCGGGCAGTGGGCCCGGATCGACGCGCGGATCTCCGTCGCCTACCCATCCCCGGTCGCCGCGGTCTGCGACCGCGCCCGCGCGCACGTCGTGCGGCAGGTCGAGGCGCTGACCGGGCTGTCCGTCGCGCGGGTCGACGTCGTCGTCACCGCGCTCACCGTCCCGGGCGCCGCCCGCCCGGCCGGGAGGGAGCTCGAATGATCCGCCGCCCCCGCAAGTCCCTCGCCGCGGGCATCGTGGCGCTGGTCCTGCTCGCGCTCTGCGTCGTCGTCGCCGTCGCGGTCGTGCAGCTGCTCCTCGGGCAGCAGCCGATCCTCGACTTCGGCCTGCTGGGCTCCACCGTCGCCGGGTACACCGGCGCCGACGTGCCCGTGCTCGTCGCGTCCGGCGTCGTCGCGCTGGTCGGGTTGGTGCTCGTCGTGGTCGCGCTGCGGCCGGGCACGCCGACCGTGTTCCCGCTGGCCTCGGCGGGCGGGGCCGAGAAGCTCGACTCCGGCATCACCCGGCGCAGCCTGAACCGGTCGCTGGCCGACGCCGCCACCGACGTCGACGGCATCACCAAGGCGTCGGTGAAGAACACCGGCCGCCGCGCCGCCGTCACCGCGCACGCCGCGTTCGGCGACCCCAGGGACCTGCGCGACCGGGTCCGCAGCGCGGTCGCGCAGCGGCTCGACGCCGTCGGACCGGCCCGCAGCCCGAAGATCACGGTCTCCGTGACCGGCACGAAGCAGCAGGAGGCGTGATGGCCAGCGCGACCCCACCGTCCCGGCTCAACCGGACCCTGCTGTTCCTGATCGGGCTCGTCCTGCTCGCCGC
The DNA here is from genome assembly GCF_001294645.1 of Pseudonocardia sp. HH130629-09. Taxonomy (NCBI): domain Bacteria; kingdom Bacillati; phylum Actinomycetota; class Actinomycetes; order Pseudonocardiales; family Pseudonocardiaceae; genus Pseudonocardia; species Pseudonocardia sp. HH130629-09. Next base: position 5,525,157 of record NZ_CP011868.1, on the reverse strand, counting down.
GGGGGTGTTCGGGCTGCTGTTCGGCACCGGCGTCCTGCGCCAGGCGCTTCCCGGGATCGACCCGTCGGTCCCGCTGTTGCCCGCCGGTCTCACGCTGCCCGCGTGGGCGCCGTGGGTGACCCTCGCCGTCGCGGTCGTGGTCGGGCTGCTGGCCCTGCGCTGGCTGCTCGCCCAGGCTCGTCGCACGCCCCGCACCTCGGCATGGACGCTGCCGTCGGCGCAGGTCGCGGGCAGGGACGCCGGGACGACCCGGATCCACTCCGACCACGCCGCGGACGCCCTGGCCGCCGACATCGAGAGCTACGAGGGCGTCCAGCGCGCCGCCGCCGCGCTCGTCGGCGACCGCCGTCGTCCGGAGATCCACCTGGACGTGACCGCGGACGACGGAGCCGACCTCGCCGCGCTGCGCACCCGGATCACCGACCACGCGCTGCCGCGGCTGCGGTCCGCACTGGACATCGAGTCCGGACGCGCCGACCTGGTGCTGCGCCTGGCCGAGGAGAAAGCGCACTCGCGGGTGGGCTGAGCGACCGCACACCGACGACGACGGGGCCCCGGATCACCGGGGCCCCGTCGTCGTGTGCGGGTGGGTCAGCGGGACCGGTCGACGAACCCGGCGCCGGCGATCCGCAGGCCGCTGCCGCCCGCCATGCGGAGCAGCCCGGCCATGGCGATGACCAGACCGACCATCTCGAGGGTCTCCTCGGTGCCGGCCAGGACGTTGTAGGTGAAGGACTGCACGTCGCCGGTCTGCTCGAACAGCGCCCCACCGGCCGACTCCAGCCCGACCGCGCCGAGCAGGAACACCGCCGCCCCGGCGACGACGAGCCAGGCCCCCGGCCGGCGCAGCACCATCGGCAGGCACAGCACCGCGACCACCGCGACGAGCGCCACGGCCGGGATGATCCAGGCGTAGGTCAGGAAGCCGCTCGTGCCGAACGTGGTGTGGATGATCCAGCCAACCTGCTCGTGGTTCGCGGCGGTCTCGTCCATCGCGACGACCGCGCAGGACAGGCTGAGCAGGATCCAGCGCCACCGCTCGCGGCGCACCGAGTTCGCCGCGATCAGCGCGAGCAGCGCCGCGTTGGTCAGGTGCAGCGCCGAGCTGAACCAGGTCGAGATGTTCAGCTCGGTGCCCAGCCGGATCGGGGCCGGGATCTCGAAGCCGGGCCGCCCGATGCCGTAGACGGCGGCGCCGTAGTGGGCCAGCGCCAGCACGGCGACGATCGCGGCGGCGGTGCCGACGACCGGTCCGCGACGCACCAGCGCGAGGTGCGGCGCGCCGGGCGCGGCGGCCTGGGCCTGCGGTGACGGCTCCGCGGGAGCCGGGCTCGCGGCCCCGGAGGCCGCCGCGGGCCGCGGACCGGCCCCGGCGTCATCGGTGACGCGCGGGATGACGACCGTGGCCGGGTCGTCGTCGGCGCTGTGCGCGCCACCGCCCTGGGCGCCGCGGCCCCGGGCGAGATGGTCCTGGGCGGTCATGTCCCCTCCTCCTCACCGGCGGCCGGGCGGCATCAGCAGGCGACGTCGACTCCCACCGCAAGGTGGCTGGAAGGTAAACGAGCGTATGACCGCCGGGAAACGCCGGGTCAGCTCCAGGGGCGCGCGGAGCGGGTGTGCCAGTAGCTCTCGGCCGGTTCGGCCAGCGCGGCGAGCTCCTCGGCCACGTCCGCCGGCAGCGTGAGCTCCGCGCCCGCGAGGTTCGACGCGAGCTGGTCGGTCCCGACCGGGCCGAGCAGCACCCGCCACGCCCACGGGTTCGCCAGCGCCGCGGCGACGGCGATCCGGTCCAGCCCGATCCCGGTCCGCGCGGCCAGCGCCGCGGCCGCACGGGCGCCCTCGGTGCCGTCCTCATCGCCCGGGGCGAGCCTGCCGTTGGCGAAGACCTCCTTCAGGATCACCCGGGCCCCGGCGTCGGCGGCCTCGGCCAGCGCCGGGCCCACCGAGGGTTCGAGCGGGTTCCAGGTGCTCTGGAACGAGGTGAACAGCGGCTCACCGTCCACCCGGACCTCCAGCGCCCGGCGCACCGCGTCGGCCTGGGCGGGGCCGGAGGTGGAGATCCCGACCCGGATCCCCCGGTCGCGCAGGTGGGCCATCGCGCGGTGGACGCGCTCGTCGTCGAGGACGCCGGTGTCGAGCGTCGCGGAGTGCACGTGGTAGATCCCGAGGTGGTCGCCGAGCAGCTGGTGGCTCATCGCGTACTGCTCGGTGAAGGCGTCGAGCGAGTGGTCCTTGATCTCGTGGGTGTCGGCGTCGGTCCGCCATCCGCCCACGTAGCGGTAGCCCCACTTCGAGCCGATCTCGACGGGGTCCTCGCCGCCGGTCACCCCGGGCCGGTCGGCGAGGAACTCCTCGGCGCGGCCGTAGGAGCGGGCGACGTCGACGTAGCGGACGCCTGCGGCGTACGCGGCGTCGAGCAGGGCACGGGAACGGTCGCGCAGGTCGGCGACGTCGCGGACGTCGCCGAGCTCGGCGGCGCGGCCGGAGGTGATGTAGGCGGGGCGGGCGATCGCGGCCAGGCCGAGACCGAGACGGTGGGCGGGGGCGGGCACGCCCCCAGCCTGCCCCACCCGACGCCGGCGCCCCACCCGACGAAACACCTGTTGCACGCCGGTGGTGGCCGGTACCGTCCCCCGGCATGACCGACGCGCCGTCCACCGGCTGGGTCCTGCTGCTCGCGCAGCTGCCCGCCGCGCCCTCGAGCCCACGGGTCACGCTGTGGCGCCGGGCCCGCGCCGCGGGCGCGGTGGGCCTCCAGAACGGCGCATGGGTGCTGCCCACGACCGACGAGCACCGCACGTTCCTGGAGGGGCTCGCGACCTACGTCCGCGAGGCCGGCGGCACCGCGTTCGCCCTCGACGTCGCCGCCGGGAGCAGCGACGACGGCATCGTCGCCCGGATCCGCGCCGAGCGCGGCAAGGAGTTCGCCGAGTTCACCGAGCGCGGCAAGGCGCTGCTGGCGGAGCTGGCAAAGGAGTCCTCCCGGGACAACTACTCCTTCGCCGAGCTGGAGGAGAACGAGCAGGACCTGGAGCGGCTCACCCGCTGGCTGGCGACGATCTCGTCGCGGGACTTCTTCCCCGACGAGCGCGGCAAGGACGCCGAGGCCCTGCTCGACCGCTGCCGGCACGCACTCGACGCGTTCACCGCCGCCGTGTACCGCGCCGAGGGCGTGGCCCCCGACCTGCCACCGCGTACGGACTGAGGCCGTGGGCAGCCGGTGAGCACGCCGCGACCGGCGCGGCCGTGGTGGACGACCTCGGCACGGACGCCGTGCGGGGTCTGACCGCCGCCGAGGCCGGGACCCGTCACGGGCGGCACGGCCCCAACCGGTGGGTGGTCCCGCGCCGGGTCACCTTCCTGCGGGTGCTGGCCGACGAGGTCACCGAGCCGATGATGCTGCTCCTCGCGGCGATCGCGGTGCTCTACGGCGTCCGGGGCAGGTTCGACGACACCGTCGCCGTCGTCGTGATCATCGCGGCGGTCGTCGGGGTCGAGGTGTTCGCCGAGTTCCGGGCGAAGTCGGTCATCGCCTCGCTCGGCGAGCTCACCGCCCCGACGACGCCGGTGGTGCGCGACGGGAGCACCGTCTCGGTCGATGTCACCGACGTCGTGCCCGGCGACCTCGTGCCGCTGGCCGCGGGCTCGCGGGTGCCCGCCGACCTGCGCCTGGTCGAGTCCTGGGGGCTGCGCGTCGACGAGTCGACCCTCACCGGGGAACCCGTCGCCTCCCCCCAGGACGCCGCCAGGGTGCTGCCCGGCGACGCCGCGCTGGCCGAGCGGGCGAACCTGGTGTTCGCGGGGACGACGGTCGTCGCCGGGCGGGCCCGCAGTGTCGTCGTCGCGACGGGGACGGCCACCGAGCTCGGCACGCTGACCGGGCTCGTCGTCGCCGCGCGACCGCCCCGGACTGCGCTGCAGCAGGCCATGCGCGAGCTCGCGGGCAGCCTCGCGACGCTGGCGATCGCGTTCAGCGTGCTCGTCCCACTGATCGGGGTGCTGACCGGTCGGCCGTGGCGGGAGATGGTGCTGACCGGGCTCACCCTGGCCTTCGCGACGGTCCCGGAGGAGCTGCCGATCATCGTCAGCCTGGTGCTCGGGCTCGGCGCGCACCGGCTGTCCCGGCGACGGTCGGCGACACCGAGCGCGACCTCGTCCTCGCCGGGCTCGTGGCGCTGTCCGACCCGCCGCGCCCGGGTGCCGCCGAGGCCGTCGCCGCCGCGCGACGGGCCGGGGTGCGGGTGGTGATGCTGACCGGAGACCACCCCGCCTGTGCCCGGGCCGTCGCCGCCGAGGTCGGCATCGACCCCGACCCGGTGCTGAACGGCCGCGACCTCGACGGTCTCGACGACGCGACGCCGGCCGCCGCCGTCGCGTCGACGCCGGTGTCCGCCCGGGTCACGCCCGCGCACAAGCTGCGCCTGGTCACGGCGCTGCAGGTCGGCGGGGAGGTGGTGGCGGTGACCGGGGACGGCGTGAACGACGCCCCCGCGCTGGCCCGGGCCGACGTCGGGGTGGCCATGGGCTAGTTGTGATGTCCAGGGAGGTTGGTCAGCCTGTTGATCGGTGGCTGGCCGCCGATGGCGGAGTGAGCGCGGTGGTGATTGTAGAAGTGCATCCAGTCGGGTAGGGCGTCGTTGCGTTGGCGGGTCGACTCATAGAGTCGGGCGTAGGCCCAGCCGTCGGCCAGGGTCCGATGGAATCTTTCGATCTTGCCGTTGGTCTGCGGTCGGTAGGGGCGGGTTCGCTTGTGGGTGATGGCGAGCTCGGCGCAGGCGTCGCGCCAGGCGTGGGACTTGTAGGCCGAACCGTTGTCGGACAGGACTCGCTCGACGGTGACGCCGCGCTCGGCGAACCAGGCGACCGCGCGCCCGAGTACGCCGATTGCGGTGGCCGCCTTCTCATCGGCGCAGATCTCGGCGTAGGCGGTGCGGGAGTGGTCGTCGATCACGGTGTGGACGTAGGCGGTCCCGATGGCCGGGCGGTAGTACTTGCCTCGTTGACCGGTGCGCCGAGCGGTGGCCGCCTGATTGCGGAGGCCTTGCTGTCTGCCCAGGTAGCGCCAGCCCCCGCCGTCGGGGATGTTGGCGAATTTGGTGACGTCGACGTGGATCAGCGAGCCGGGGTGGGGGTGCTCGTAGCGGCGTAGCGGTTCGCCGGTGACCCGGTCGATGCGGGAGAGCCGGTTGATCCGGCAGCGCACCAGGACTGCGTGCACGGTCGAGGCGGCCATGCCCAGGCGCCCGGCGATCTGGATCGGGCCCAGCCGGTGCCGCCAGCGCAGACGCACGATCCGCCGGACCGCACGAGCACTGGTCCTGCTCGGTGAGAGCTGCGGCCGTGAGCTGCGGTCGACCATCCCGGCCGGCCCCTCGGTCCGGTAGCGGTCGGACCATTTCGACACTGAGCCTTTGCCAACCTGGTCAGGTGTTGGCGATCATGAGGGTCTGAACTGCGGCGATGAGCTGTCCTGCCTGGTTCGGGCTGGAGCGGATCTTGCGCAGGATCTTCCAGTTCTTCAGCTCGGCGTTGACCCGCTCACCCGGTCCGCGACGCCGGGCATGAGCGATGTTGACCTCTTTCTGCGCCTGCGACAGCGGGCGCATCCGCCCGGTGTCGGGATCGAGGCGCCGCCGCCGTTGCGGGACCGCCACCGTGGGCCCGGCGCCCTGGTAGGCGGTGTCTGCCGCTGCCGGGATCCGGTGCTCGGTCAGGGCGTCGACGATGCCGTGCTCGCGGGCGGCGCCCATGTCGTGGCGTGCTCCGGGCAGCGGCGGAGAGATCCACACCAGCCGGCCGGCCGGGTCGGCGATGACCTGCACGTTCAGCCCGTGACACTTGTGCTTGCCGGAGTAGAACCCGCGGTCATAGCCCGAGGCCATGCCGACGCGGTCGATGCGCAGCAGGGTGCCGTCGAGGATCACGAACGCCTTGCCGACGGCGACCTCGATCGCCTGCTCGAGGGTGGGGGCCATCGCGGCGAGCAGGTCGATCGCCTCGCGCAGGTAGCGGTACACCGTCGAGGTGCCGACCCGGAAACCGCAGGCCAGATCGGCGTAGGTCTCGCCCTTACGCAGGTGGGCGACCACGAGCAGGGCCTGGCGGCCACACGTCAGCTTCCGCCACCGGCTCCGACGCTGGTTGCGGTGCGCGCGCAGCGCGTCGGAGAGCACATGCAGGGCACGGCTGGACACGGTCATCCCGGACGGGTAAGACAGCACCTTGAAGCTCCTGGTTGGACGGTTTCGATCTCAGCAATCGCCCGTCTACCAGGAGCTTCACTCGTTCGAGGTCACGCCACGCCGTACCGGCTCTGACCAGCTCAAACACCAGGTTGGCAAAGGCTCACTGTCCGTGGCGAGACCATGAACATCTTCGCCGCTGCGGTGTGGGTCCAGCCGTGCTCGACGACGAGTTGAGCGAGCCGCAGCCGGGCGCGCGGGGTCAGGGCGGCGTTAGCGTGGGACACGGAGGCCTCCGGTCAGTGAAGCGGTTCCTAGACAGCTCCACTTCACAACCGGAGGCCTTCGTCTGTCAGACAGACTCACCGATCCCGGGCGGTACAACCTCCCTGGACATCACAGCTAGTCGGGCACCGACGTGGCCCGCGAGGCGGCCGGGCTCGTGCTGGCCGACGACGACGTCTCCACCCTCACCCGTGCCCTGCACGAGGGCCGCACGCTGCACGGGAACCTGCGCAAGGGCGTCGCCTACTACCTGGCCTGCAAGGCCGGGCTGGTCGCGACCGTCGCCGCCGGGGTGCTCACCGGGATGTCCGTGCCGTTCACCCCGATCCAGATCGTGGTGCTGGAGATGTTCATGGACATCGCGGGCAGCCCGACCTTCGCCGCGGAACCCGCCGAGCGCGACGCCATGAACCGCCCGCCACGCGACCCGGGCGCACGCTTCCTGGACCGGGCCCTGCTCGGCGACCTCGCCGCGGGGGCCGTGGCGCTGTTCGTCGCCGTCGGCGGGCTGTACCTGGTGACCGCCTCGCAGACGGTGGCGTTCGTGGCGTGGCTGTCCGGGCACCTCGTGCTGGCCTGGGTGATGCGGACCGAGCGGACACCGGTGCTGCGGTCGGGTCTGTTCGCGAACCGGTTCCTGCCCTGGTGGACGGTGGTGACCGCCGCGGCCGTGTGGGTGGCCACGACGGTGCCGGCGCTGCGGGAGACGCTGCGACTGACCCCGCTGACCGGTCCGCGGTGGATCGCGGCGGTGCTCGTGTCGGTGGCCGCGGTCGCGGTGCTGGAGCTGCGCAAGGCCGGCCGGCGGCGGGCCACCACGGCACGCCCGGCGGGGTGATCCGTGCTAGACCACCGGTCGTGAACGGATCGGTCCTCTCCCACCCGGCCCCCGAGCCGCCCCGTGTCGTCGCCGTCGGCGACGACCCCGACCAGGTCATGGACCTGTGGCCGGACGGCGGGCCCGGCTGCCCGCTGGTCGTGCTGGTGCACGGCGGGTTCTGGCGGCCCCGGTTCGACCGGGTGCACCTGCGGTCGACGGCAGGTGCGGTGAACGCGCTGGGGCTGCCCGTCGCATCCCTGGAGTACCGCCGGGTGCCCGGCGACCCGGACGCGACCGTCGCCGACGTGCTCGCCGGCCTGCGGGCCGCCCACGCGATCGCCGGACCGGTCGTCGCGGTGGGGCACTCCGCGGGCGGGCACCTCGTGCTGCACGCCGCGGCCGTCGAGCCGTCGCTGATCAGCGCGACGGTGTCGCTCGCCCCGGTCGCGGACCTGGCGCTGGCCGACGCGGAGAACCTCGGCGACGGCGCGGTCCGCGCCTATCTCGGCGGCCCCGCGGCCGGGCGCACCGACCTGGACCCGGCGGTGGGCCCGACCCCGCCCGGACCGGTGACGATCGTGCACGGCGACGCCGACGAGCGCGTCCCGCAGGCCGTCTCCCGCTCCTACGCCGGCCGGCACCCGTCGGTGCGGCTGGTCGAGCTGCCCGGCTGCGACCACTTCGCGGTGGTCGACCCGCTGTCGGCGGCCTGGCGGACGGTGACCCGGGAGATCCTGGCGGCGGCGACGTGAGCGCGCCCGGCGGCCTGCCCCGTCACCAGCTGACGATGACCGTGCTGATGACCCCGGACATGGCGAACTTCTCCGGCAACGTCCACGGCGGCGCGATCCTGAAGCTGCTCGACCAGGTCGCGTTCTCGTGTGCGAGCCGCTGGGCCGAGACCTACGTCGTGACGCTCTCGGTGGACCGGGTCCGCTTCCGCGAGCCCATCTACATCGGCGAGCTCGTGACGTTCCAGGCGTCGGTGAACCACACCGGGCGCAGCTCGATGGAGGTCGGCATCCGGGTCACCACGGAGAACATCACCGAGCGGACCCAACGGCACGCCAACAGCTGCTACTTCACGATGGTCGCGATGGACGAGCACCGGCGTCCGGTCCCGGTCCCGGAGCTGGTCCCGTCGAACGACACCGAGCGCCGTCGCCGGGACGACGCGCGCCGGCGGCGCGAGGTGCGCCGGGCCGGGGGCTGACCCCGGACACGACAGTGAGCCCTTTTCAACCTGCCGTTCCGGCAGCTCAGGGGCCTGGTTGTGTGGGTGCAGACGCCGAGCTAGCGAGCCGGTGACCTGTGCAGCTGTGGTCAGACCCGAATCCGCGAGTAGGCTATGAGCTGATCTTGGTCGGCCAAAGTTGATGTTGCTTGGGTCGGGAGTTGGGTGGTGGGCAAGCGGGCGGCCCGAGTGTCGCCTCGGGTGGCGGGTTCCTGTGCTGGTCGGGGCCGGTGCGGCCGGGTCAGGACGGAGCGGGCAGGGCGCGGACGCGGGCGAGGACCTCGGCGAGTAGGTGCTCGCCGGGTGGTAGGCGCAGGGTGAGGCCGCGGGCGTGGCGCACGAGGCGGGCGGGGATGGTGATCAGCCGCCGGCGCAGGGTGGCGATCATGGCCTGGCCGCCGCGGACGCCGTGCCCGACCAGGCGCCCGTCGCGGGTGCGGGCGGTGAGGTGGTGCAGCCACCCGCTGGTGGTGGCGGCCAGGAGTGCGCCCCACATCCAGGCTCGGTTCACCGCGAGGTGTCCGGAGGGGAGGTGGCGCAGCGCGGCGCCGTGCTTGGTGTCGCGGAACAGGTTCTCCACCTTCGTGCGGTGGCGGTACCAGTACTCGGCCTGCGCGGCTGCGGCAGGTGTGGAGACGTCGAGGTTGGTCACGATGAACGAGTAGGCGAACACCCCGTCGACCTTGGCCACCGTAGCGAGGTCGTCGAGCGGGAGCGCCCGCTGGGCGGGGTGCAGGGTGCGTCGGCGCCGCGCTCGCGGGTCACCGGAGACCTGGCCGTGGTCCAGGTCGAGCCGGACCCGACGGATCAGCAGCTGGGTCGCTGCGGGCCACCAGTTCGGGCAATAGTCGGCCACCGCGACCTGCGCGCCGGTCATGTCGATCGCGTCGGTCCACCCGTCGGCCGCGACGCCGTCGAGGATGCGCCACAGCGGCGCGATGCGTCGGGCGCCGATGGCGAACTCCACGCCGACGAACAGGGCTGCGCGGGCGAGCTGCCCGGCGAAGTAGCCCGCGTCCGCACGCACGCGGACTCGCCCCGCCCGCGCCTGCGCGGGGAGCGCGGCCAGCGCCCGGTAGAACAGCTCGGCGCTGGTGGCGCGGGGGTCATCCCGGCCCGAACCGAGGTCAGCGGCCAGCACCACCGCGGTGTCGGCCCAGGTCGCGACGTGCGGGCGGGCGACCCGCTGGCCTTGGTGGTTGAACGCCACGCCCTGCTTGAGCCGGCCGTAAACCTCGACATCGGTGGTGTCCAGATCGATCGTCACGTCCGCCGTCAGCTGCTCGGCCCGGTCCGGGTCGACCTGGGCGAGCAGGTCCAGCGCGGTGGTGTGCACGTCACCGAGCCCGGTCTCCACCGCCGCCCACTGCCCCTCGATGAACTTGCGCGCGAGCCCGGCGGCGGTCGTGGACGCCAACCCCGGCACCGGCGTGAGTGCCTGCCCGGCGGTGTCGGCGCGGTGCCGGTCCAGCCCGACCAGGAAGTCCTCCCCGCACAGCTGCGCCGCCGACATGCCGACCAGCATCTGCCCGGCGCTGCACCCGCGGTCGCGGTCCTTGATGGGCCCGACCGCGGCGTCGAGCTTGTCGATGATCCCGAGCCGGTCGATCAGTTCGGTCACCGCGGCCAGCCCGGAGAACCTGGTCAGCGCCGCGTCCGGCGCGCCGAGACGCACCCGCGCACACCGCGGGCGTCGCTTGCGTACTGTTCGCACCTGATAGGTGTCCTCTCAACCCGCAATGTCGTGTCGTCGCAAACACGATCATCGCAGGTCAGCGGGCACCTATCGCCATCTCCCCAGTCCGGACACCAGCGCTACTCGCGGATTCGGGTCAGAGCAGTTGCGCTGCAACCTTCGCGATCTCCTGACGCAGAAGCTCGCTGGTCAGGTTGAAAAAGGCTCAGTGTCCCGGGACCACGTTGTCCCGGGGCACGTCGAGGTGCGGAGAGATCAGCCGATCGAGTCGCCCGCGCCGGAGGTCTGGCCGCAGCTGTCGGACTGGTCGGTGGCCGAGTCGCCGGAGACGGCCTTGGCCTTGCCACCCAGGCCGAGGGCCCCGGTGATGCCGCTCAGCAGGTTCGCGTCCTCGACCGGGACCTGCACGCCCAGGACGTTGACCGGGATGTTGTTGTTGCAGAGCTGGATCGGCACGTTGATGTTGTTGCCGCTCAGGCCACCCGCGAGCAGGCCCTTGGCGTCCTTGTCGATGTGGCCCGACTCGTGCTTGCCGTGGTACTTGGCGGAGTCGCCCGCGTAGTCGCCGGCGAAGGCCAGCGGGGAGACGGCGAGCAGGGACGCGGCGGACGCCGCGACGATGATTCCGGCCTTCTTCAGCACAGTTCTTCTCCTGATAAGGTGTCAGGGCCGCGGTGAAGGCCCCGTTCCATGTCGGCACGCTGACAGAAAAGGGGGGAGCCCGTGCCGACTGGCTGCGAATCTAGCGGGGCGCGAGTGCCCGAACAATTCTTCTACCACCATCGGGTGGCCGAATTACTTTCGGTTCGGATACTCCCACGGTGGGGTCGGATGTGATCGGGGCGAATCGCCCGGAACGCCACCCGAACCGGCGACGACGACCACGGCGGGTACCCACGGGGCCCCACCCCGGACACGGACGTGCACCGGAGCCACGAGGACCCCGGGGCACGTCAGCGACGAGGATCCGGTCAGTTGACCGAGTCGCCCGCGCCGGCCTCCTGGCCGCAGTTGTCCGACTGGTCGGTGGCGGAGTCGCCCGACACGGCCTTGCCCTTGCCCGCGATGCCGGCGGCACCGGTGAGGCCGTTGGCCGCAGCGGCGTCCTCGACCGGAACCTGGACACCCAGGACGTTGACCGGGACGTTGTTGTTGCACGCCTGGACCGGAACCTGGGCGTTGTTGCCGTTCAGGCCGGCAACGAGGCCCTTCGCGTCCTTGTCGATGACGCTGTCCGAGCCGGCGAACGCCAGCGGCGACAGGCCGATCAGGGCGACGGCGGACACGGCGGCGACGAAACCGGCCTTCTTCTTCTGCACAGTCTTCTCCTGGTGAGTCACGGATCCATGCGGATCCGGGCACGTGCCGGTCCGACGACAAAGGGGGAGCCCGAACCGGCTGAGGAGAACGATAGGGGGCGGAAAGCGCACGGATCAACCTGGGAAACACCATCGTGGGGAACAATCACCGAGGGTCAGTCATTCACACGATACGGTTTCGTCGCCGAGTCGGCCGTTCTGCACGACGACGGGCCGCGCCACCGGGCTCGATGGAGTAGTAGCGAAGGCGGGCCCGACCTCCCGGCCGACGCCGACCGACGGGTCAGGAACCGACGACATGTCCTGGAGCCTGACGCGGACGGCCGGCCCGTCGACCGTGTCACCGTCACCGTGTCACCGTCACGCGGACGCGACCCGGCCGAGCCTCAGCGCCGACACCAGGAAGAAGACACCACCGAGCAGGGCGTGGCCGGCGACCCCGGTCAGGGACGCCTCGCCGCCCGAGGCCATCAGCACGAACGAAGCGCCCGCGACGACCGAGAGGGACCCGCGCCGTCGGCACCGCGCTGGTGGACGACCTGACCGGTGCGGACTTCCGGGGGTGCGCGTTCCCCAAGGCCGCGGCCGAGTTCCCCGACCCGGAGGACCCCGTGCGCCGGGTCGGCGCCGAGCACCGCAGCTGGTACGTCGCCAGCCTCACCGAACTGTTCACCCGGGTCTTCGGGTCCGCACCAGGACGCGGGCGACCCGAGCACGCGGCCCAGCGCTTCCTGATGATGCGCGACGGGGCCATGGCCTGTGCCGACATCGACGGGGCGGGCCACGTCGGCGTCGCGTTCCGGCGCGGACTGGAGGGGCTGCTCACGCTGACCCACTGAGGTCGGCGATCGCGGGCCTGCCGCACCCCGCAGTCGACGCACTCCGCCGGGCCGAAAGGACGGCCATCCGACGCTACGCAGGGCGATGTGCGGCCGCCGGCGCGGCTCGTCGACAGGGCCGGGACGACACGCCCCGGCGGCATCACGTGCGCAGAAGTGCCACGAGCGCGTCGGGCCGGTCGAGGGGCACGATGTGCCCGCAGTCGTCGAACAGGTGCCCGTCCAGGACGTCGGCGACCCCGCGCAGCTGGTTCTCCAGCGCGCGACCGACCGACGCAGCGCCGACCGCGGTCGTGGGCACCGTCAACCGGGCCTCGGCCACCGCCGCGGCGAGCTGCCGTCCCGTCTCGGGCAGCGCTCGGTAGACGGTGAGCGCGCAGCGGAGGGCGTCCGGGCGCGCGAACGCGTCGGCCATCGCGGCCCGCAGCTCCGGACGGATCCCGCGCCCGCGGGTGCCCTGGTCGAGGAACCACCCGGCGTAGGCGGCCTCGTTCCCGCGCAGCACGCTCTCCGCCAGCCCCGGAACCTGGTGGAATCCGAACCACCACGGGGGTCCACCCTCGAAGAACTCCTCGGCGCCGGGGAGTGTCCCCAGGGTCGACTCGACCAGGACGAGCCGCGCGACGAGGTCCGGGCGGCGCAGGGCGAGCAGGAACGCGGCGGGGACACCGGCGTCGATCGCCACCACGACCGCCGGCGCGGCTCCGAGGGCCACGACCAGCTCCTCGATGTCCCGGGACAGGGTTCCCGCGTCGAGCCCCTCGGCCGTGCGGGTGCTCGCCCCGAACCCGCGCAGGTCCGGCACGACGACCCGGTGGTCCACCCGCAGCGCGTCGCGCACCTCGGACCACACCAGGCCGGTGTGCGGGAAGCCGTGCACGAGCACCATCGGCGGCCCCTGCCCCACCTCGTCGACGGCCAGCTCGACCCCGCTGACGGCGACCATCCGCACGACGACCTCCCAGTCGATAACTTCCGGTGACCAGATCACCTAAGAGGTCGTTGCAGAAGTCCGGGAGCGGGTGCAGGGGGTGCGAGGAGCGGTGGGAGCATCGCAGCATGGCGAGGCCTCGGGTGACGACGAAGACGAAGATCTTCCGGATCGAGATCGTGTTGGTCGATGTCGAGCCGACCGTGCGACGGGTGGTCGAGGTTCCGGGTGAGGCCAGCCTCGCGGTCCTGCACGAGGTCGTGCAGGACGCGATGGGCTGGACCAACTCCCACCTGCACGAATTCGAGATCGACGGTGTCCGCTACGGGCTGCCTGATCCGGATTGGGACACCGGCACGCTCGACGAGGCCAAGACGAAGTTGTTCCGGGTGCTGGCTGCCGGTGATGACGCCGGCTACGTCTACGACTTCGGCGACAACTGGCACCACGTTTTGGTCGTCGACGCGGTCACCATCCCAGAGCCTGGGGTGCGGTACCCACGCTGTGTCGAGGGTCAGGGTGCGTGTCCGCCCGAGGATGTGGGCGGGGTGTTCGGCTACTCGGAGTTCGTCGACGCACTCGCCGATCCCGATCATGCTGAGCACGCCGAGCGGGTCGAGTGGTGGGGCTCGGACCGGTTCGACCCACACCACTTCGACCTCGTCGCCACCGACCGAGCGCTGGAGCGTTTGGCCGGGGCGAGCGCGACGGCGCGGTCCTGATCCACCGCGAGGGGTCGTTCAGGGCAGACGGCGCAAACAGATCAACGCGCACGCCAGTTTCAGCAAGGCCTCGATGCTGGTGCGGGAGCGTTCGTAGCGCAGCCCGAGCCGCCGGAACGACAGCAGCCAGGCCATCGTGCGCTCCACGACCCACCGGACCCGGCCGAGCCGGGAGGAGTCTTCGACTCCGCGGCGAGCGATCCGCACCCCGATCCCGCGCCCGGTCAGGTAGCGGCGACACCGTGGATAGTCGTAGCCCTTGTCGGCGTGCAGCTTGCCGGGACGCCGCCGCGGGCGTCCGGCCTGGCCGCGCCGTTCGCGGACGCCGGGGTTGGTGTCGAGCAGCTCGGCCAGTATCCGGCTGTCGTGGGTGTTCGCGCCGGTCACGACCGCGTGCAGCGGCAGGCCGTTGCGGTCGCACAACACGTGGTACTTCGACCCGGCCTTCCCACGATCGGTCGGCGAGGGCCCCGTCTGTTCGCCGCGGCGCTTGGCGCGCACGCTGACCGAGTCCACCGCAGCTCGCGACCAGTCCAGAACCCCGGCCTGGCCGAGCCGATCGAGCACTACTCGGTGCAGCTCATCCCAGACCCCCGCCCGCTGCCAGTCGCGTAGCCGTCGCCAGCAGGTGGTCCCTGATCCACAGCCCAACTCGGGCGGCAGGTCGTTCCAGCCGATCCCCGTGGTCAGCACGAACACGATCCCCGCCAGCGCGGCCCGGTCCGGTACTGGTGGCCGGCCGGTCCGCGCGCCTCGCCGACGTGGCCGAGGACGGGGAAGCAGCGGCTCAATCAGCTCCCACAGCTCGTCGGTGACCAGTCGTTCGACCGTCGATGCCCTTGCCATCAACTCTGAGCATCACCCGACCAGGTCCATCTACATAGGACCAACACGCCCCGACTTCTGCAACGACCTCTAAGCTCACCGACCATGGAGGCGGAAGACGGCACGTCGACGGCACCTGGTGAGCCCGGGGTGACCGACCCCCGTCGCGGGGACCTGTTCTCCCCGGACTGCCCCACCCGTCGCCTGCTCGACCGGCTCGGCACGAAGTGGACCTCGATGGTCGTCGGATCGCTGGCCGACGGCGGGGAGCTGCGGTTCACCGAGCTACGGCGACGCGCGCCGGGGATCTCCCAGAAGATGCTGTCCACGACGCTGCAGAACCTCGTGCTCGATGGCCTGGTCGCCCGCCGCGTCGAGGACACCGTCCCGCCACGCGTGCACTACCGGCTCACCGAGCTCGGCGCCTCCCTCGAGATCCCGCTCTCCGCGCTGCGCGAGCGGGCGCAGCAGAACATGGCCCGCATCGACGACCACCGCACACGGACCGAGGCGTCCCGCGCGGGCCGATGAGCACGGGCGCCCGCCGTCTGGTACCCGCCGGGACCAGGGACACCGCACAGGAGCGGATCCGGTCGAGGTCGACGTCGTCCGCGAGCGTGACCGGATCCGGTCGACGGGGGAGGGGCGGGCGGACCCCGAGCAGACAGCTCATCACCTCCGGGTACACGGTCCGTGCCACGAGAGCCCGGGCCGTGGCGCCGGCCGCCTCGGGCGCGAGGCCCGTGCGCTGTTCGAGGTACGCCGCCAGCCGCACGGTCGGGATCTCGACGACGGACTCGTAGTAGCCGGCCGCCAGCTCGGGCACCCTCTCGGCCTCGGCGATCCCCATCCGCAGGCTCTGGACCGAGGTCGTCCACAGCAACACCTGCAGCAGCCGGCCGCAGTAGCGCACCACGGCGTCGACGGGGTCTGCGACGTCCTCGTCGGGCACGCCGATCTGTTCCAGGTAGAGCTCCCTCGACAGCTCCACGATCCCGGCGAACAGCGCGTCCTTGCTCGGGAAGTGCGCGTAGAGCGAGCGCTTGGACGTCTCCGCCCGTGCGGCGACCGCATCCATCGACGTCCGCTCGAAGCCCGTCTCCAGGAACTGGGCCTTGGCGGTTCGCAGGATGTGCTCCCGCAGCTGCGCGCCTCGACGTGCCATGGTCTTGCCGCTCCCCAAAGTAAACGGAACGGTCGAGTTCACTTACTTCCCATTCCATGAAAGACCCCCATGGTTGCCGTCACCGCCCCCACATCCAAGATCGGCCGGCAGGTGGTCGAGCGACTGCTCGACGCCGGGGAGACCGTGCGCGTCGTCGTCCGGGACCCGGACCGGCTGCCCACCGCCGTCCGCGAACGCTGCGAGACGGTCGTCGGATCGCACCGCGACCCCGCCGTCATCGGCCCCGCGCTGCGCGGCGTCGACGCCCTGTTCTGGCTCATGCCTCCCGACCCCACCGCACCCGATCCCGTCACCGCCTACCGCGACGCGAGCCGCCGCCCTCGGTCGTGGCACCCCGCTCGCCCACCGGGCCGGCCACGTCACCGGATCGCTGGCCATGGACGACCTCTTCGCCACCACCACCCGCTACCGCGCGCTGGCCAACCCCACCGTCATGGACAACATCCTGCGTGCAGTCGGCGCCCTCCACGACACCGCGACACTGACGTCGACCACGGCTCCCGACCACCGGCTGCCCCTCGTCGCGACCCGCGACATCGCCGCCGCCGCCCACCTCCTGCTCGACCGCACCTGGAGCGGGTTCGCCGAGACGCCGCTGCTGGGCCCCGAGGACCTCTCCGGCAACGACATGGCAGCCGTGCTCTCCGACGTACTCGCCGACCTCCTCGGCCGACCGGTGCGCTACACGCAGACGGACCCGGAAGTCGGCATCGACCGCATCATCTGGTCGACCGACTACCGGTTCCTGCACCTCGACGGCACCCAGGAGTTCCTGAGCGGACTCGATCTCTCCCACGGGGAACGCGAGCAGATCACCCACGGCAACGCCGCCCGACTCCTGGGTCTCTGACGACGCGGCGGCGCCGACGGCCCGTGCCGCGGCGGACGGGGACGGTCGGCGGGCCCCGGGGGAGGGCGTCGAGGCCGCTCTCCGTCGGACGCCCGTCGCGCTCGGCCACCGGACGCTGTTCGGGCTAGTCGGGCTGTTCGGGCAGGAGGAGGTGGACCGCGACGGCGATGCGTCGGCGATAGGCCTCACGGGTCTCCACCTCGTGCTTCACGCCCACCGATGTGCTGATCAGGGTGTCGGCGATGTCGAGGGCCGTCGTGCGGTCGACCGTCCGGGCGAGTGCGTCGACGATCAGCTTCCGGAACCTGGCGGGCGCCGTCTCGACGATCTCACCGAGCAGGTCCGGGTTGGCGGCGACGACGTCCTCGACGTCGCGCGCGGGGCCGACGTAGCGGCCCGCCCAGTGGTCGAACGCGTCCACGATCCGGTGGCGCAGCGGCTCGGCGGTCGACGCGAGCGAACGTTCCGCGGCAGCCAGGTCGCGGTCCAGAGCGTGGGTCGCCGCGGCGCGGAACAGCTCCTGCTTCGAGGAGAACAGGAAGTAGAGACCGGGCCGGGAGATCTCCGCCGCGCGCGCGACCTCGTCCATGGACGTCTTCCGATAGCCGAAACGGGCGAAGCTCAGCAACGCCGACTCCAGCACGCGCTCACGACGGCCGACCGCCTCCGACGCTGTCACGGCCCGAGTCTAGCGGCCACTGATCGCACTAGACAGTTAATGTTCATCTTGTACAGTATGGGCATGCGTCGCGACCTCCGCTCCACACCCTTCTCTGCCACCAGCACCGCCGAGGACGTCCTCTCGGAGCACGACCTGACCGGCGTGCGGGCCGTCGTGACCGGGGCGTCGTCCGGGCTCGGGGCCGAGTCCGCCCGCGCCCTGGCCGCCGCGGGGGCCGAGGTGACCCTGGCCGTCCGCAACACCGCCGCCGGCGCGGCCGTCGCCGCCGACATCGCCAGGTCGACCGGCAGGCCGGCGCCCGCGGTGGCACCGCTCGACCTCGCCGACCGTTCGTCGGTCGAGGAGTTCGTCGCGGCGTGGCGCGGCCCGCTCCACCTCCTGCTCGCCAACGCCGGGGTGGTCACCGGGGGTCTCGAGCGCACCCCCGAGGGCTGGGAGCTGCAGTTCGCGACCAACCACCTCGGCCACGTCGCCCTGGCGACGGGCCTGCACCGCGGGCTCGTCGCCGGTGCCGCGGATCGGGGCGGAGCGCGGATCGTCGTGGTGAGCTCGACCGCGCACATGCGAGCGGACGTGGATTTCGACGACCTCCATTTCGACCGCCGCGCCTACGACCCCCAGATCGCCTACGCACAGTCGAAGACCGCGAACTCCCTCTTCGCAGTGGGGGCGACCCGACGATGGGCCCGGGACGGCGTCGTCGCGAACACCGTCAACCCCGGCGGGGTCGCCACCGGGTTGCAGCGGAACTTCACCCGTCGTCAGAAGGACTCCCTGGCCGCCGCGGAAGCAGCAGGAGTGTTCACCTACAAGACCGTCGAGCAGGGAGCGGCGACGAGCATGGTGGCCGCGGTCGACCCGCAGTTCGCGAAGTCCGGAGGCCACTACCTCGACGACTGTCAGGAGGCCTACGAGGTCCCGAACGACGCCGACCTCGCCGACCACCCCCACGGCGTCAAGGCCTGGGCGCTCGACCCCGACCGCGCCGACCGGCTGTGGACGGTGTCGGAGCAGCTCCTCCGTCCATGAGCTCATCCGTGCCCGCTCAGCGTTCTCCCTTCGCAGCTGCGCGGACTCCTCGAACTCCTCGGTCGTCGAGCGGGCCGGCGCCACGGACGCGGTCCAGCAGCGCGATCGGGTCGTCGGGCGCACTCGCTCCGCGCCACGCCACGTGGCCGTGAGGTCGGACGAGCACCATCGGCGCCGCATAGAGCCGGACGACGGCAGGACGGTCGATGCGCAGCACCCTCAGCGGCACCCCGAGGGTGCTCGCGGCACGGACCATCGGAGCCGGGTCGGCGGTAGCCGTGGCGACCAGCACGAAGCCGTAGCCGAAGTGATCGAGGATGGAGCTGCCGTCGGGGAGCCAGCGTCCGAGGTCCAGTTGCTCGACGCCTCGGAGACGTTGCGCACCGCCACCGGGCGTCGCTCGATCTCGTAGCCGTCCAGCAGGTCGGAGCCGCCCCAGCCGTGCAGGACGGCCGCGAGTTCCAGCCGAGGTCCACGGCGTCACCGATCCCGGTGTTGGCGCCGAAGCCGCCCTTGGCCACAGCAGGTGCGCGGCGTCGCCCGCCAGGAACACCCGGCCGTCCCGGTAGCGGTCGGCCACGACCCGGTGCCCGCTCCACGGCTGGGCCCGCAGGATCTCGATCTCGATCGGCTCCCCGACGGCCTCGTGCACCCAGCGGACGACGTCCCCGTCGGCCGGCTCGTGGTCGAGGTAGACCGACAGCCGCCACTCGTCGACGCCGTCGACGACCGTGATGTAGGGCCGCTTCTGCGAGGCGAGGGTCTGGATCTGTGCCGCCCCGCCGGTGCGCTCGATCAGCAGCTCCCGCAGTCGCGGGGCCGGAAGTGCACGGCGAAGTTGTGGCCCTGGGCGAAGTCGCCGACGAGCTCGATCCCGAGCGCAAGCCTCCCCGCCAGCACCTCCGCGACCCGTAGCAACCGCCCGAACCTCCGTCGGACCGGCGTCGGCGGCGCTCCGGGTCCTCCTCGGCCTGCTCGGCAAGGACCTCGGCGACTTCCAGCGCTTCGCCCTCCTCCAGGTCACTCTGGCGGCGCCGGCGATGATCGGCGCCGTGGTCGCGACGGGAGTCGTCTCCTTGTCCTCGTGACGACCGGTGAGCCGGCCGGTTCCTCGTCGCACCCTCTCCGCGAGCCGGATCGGGCCCGCGTGGCACGAGGCCCGAGTGACGTAACCGGACAGACGCATCGATTTACGCCTCCGCAACGCCGCCCGCCTATCTTCGCATCCGAGCTTGGATCCAAATTCGGATGCAAACAGCGCAGAGCGTGAAGGAGGAGAACGCACATGGTCGAACCGACTGCTCCTGGCATCCACATCGCGGGCCTCGGCAAATCGTTCCGCGTCGGCCGCGGGGAGGTGACCGCCCTCGACGGCGTCGACCTGCAGTCCCGTGCGGGCGAGTTCGTCACCCTGCTCGGCCCCTCGGGCTGCGGGAAGAGCACGATCCTCCGAATCCTCGCGGGTCTCGAACACCAGTCCACCGGGGTCGCCCTCGTCCACGGTGAGACCCCCGCGGACATGCGCCGCCACCACCATCTCGGGATCGCCTTCCAGGAGCCGGCTCTGTTGCCGTGGCGGACGGTGCGCACCAACATCGGCCTCCCGTTCGAGCTGACGCGGCGTCCGACCGACGATGCCCTCGTCGACGACCTGATCGAGCTCGTCGGGTTGACGGGGTTCGAGGACGCCAGGCCCGCGCAGCTGTCGGGCGGGATGCGGCAGCGCGTCGCGATCGCCCGCGCGCTTGTGGTCGAGCCGCGGGTGCTGTTGCTCGACGAGCCCTTCGGTGCCTTGGACGACATGACGCGGCAGAACCTCAACGTCGAGCTCCTGCGCATCTGGACCGAGCGGCCGGCGACCACGCTGATGGTCACGCACGGCATCTCCGAGGCGGTGTTCCTGTCCGACACCGTCGTGGTGATGAGCGCCCGCCCGGGACGGGTCCAGCAGGTGGTGCCGATCGACCTGCCGCGGCCACGGACCCCGGAGCTGCTGCGCACGCCCGAGTTCCACTCCTACGTCGACCGTCTGTCGTCGCTGCTGTTCGGACTCGACACCCCCGGCCAGGACCTGATCGGCGCGGCGACGAGGGAGACCGAGCGATGAGAAGCTGTGCCCTGGGCACCGCCGGGACCATGGCCGTGTTGCTGGTGTGGCAGCTCGTCGGCATGACCGGGCTCCTCGGCCCGGCGATCGCCCCGCCACTGGAGATCGTCGCGGGTATCGTCGACGACGGGGTCGCGTTCTACGCCCTGCACGTCCCGGTGACCCTCGCCTCCGCTGTCGTCGGCTACCTCTGGGGCAACCTGGCAGCGATCGGCTGCGCCGCAGTGGTGATGACCGTCCCGGCCGTCGAACGGTTCGTGCTGCAGATCGGCATCGCGTCGGCGTGCATCCCCCTCGTGGCCATCGCCCCGATCCTCGCCGCGTGCTTCAACGGACCGGTCACCTCGGCCGTGATGGCCGCCGTGTCGGTGTTCTTCACGACGCTGGTCGGCACGATCAACGGCCTGCGCCGGACCGATCCGGCTGCTCTCGACCTGGTCCGCGCCTACGGCGGGGGCCGGTACCTCGTCCTCCGCAAGGTCCAGCTCCGCTCCGCGCTGCCCGGCGTCCTGACCGCGCTGAAGATCGCGGTCCCGGCCGCGCTCCTCGGCACCGTCATCGGCGAGTTCATGGGACAGGAACGCGGTCTCGGAGCAGCCCTGGTCGTGGCGCAGCAGTCCAGCGACGTCGTTCGCACCAGCGGCATCACCCTCGTCACCGGCGTGATCGCCGGTCTCGCCTTCGCCGTCGTCGGCAGGATCGAACGAGCGACGACGCCGTGGGCCCCCAGCACCGCGGGAGCCTCCGCATGACCGCGACCAGCGCCTCCGCGCGCTCCTGGGCCCGGGTCGGCACCGGCGCCCCGACACCCGCACACGGCGCGCCCTGGTCGCCGGTCTCGCCCGGACGACGTCGACGCTGGTCGGAGCGACCGTCGCGATCCTGGTGGTCTGGACGGCCTTCGTCAGCCTCGTCGACGTGAGCCCGTTCGTGGCCAAGACCCCGCTCGACGTCTGGCGCTACCTGTTCACCGACCCCACGGCCGCGGCGAGCCGGGCCGGCATCGGCGCAGCACTCGTCGTCACCCTCGGCGACGCCGCCCTCGGGTTCGGACTCGGTCTGGTCCTCGCGCCGCCGTGACCGTGCTGTTCCACTTCTTCCGCACGGCCGAGAAGATGCTCACGCCCACGATCTCGGCGCTGCATGCCATCCCGATGGTCACCGTCGCACCGATCCTCGTCCTGATCTTCGGACGCGGGCCGATCGGGGTCGCGGTCATCGGCGCCGCCATCGTGTTCGTGCCGGCGATGCTCACGATGCTGCAGGGCATCCGCTCGGCACCCCGGACCGACCTCGACATGTGCGCGGCCTTCGGGGGATCCAGCTGGTCCGCGTTCGCCCGGGTCGCCCTGCCCCACGCCGTGCCGACCTGGTTCGCCGCCGCCCGTGTGGCCGTGACCAGCTCAGTGGTGGGTGCGCTCCTGGCCGAGTGGCTCGCCAGCGGCGAAGGCCTCGGCGGGCAGATGCTCCGCGACGCGAACGAGTTCGAGTTCGCCCGGCTCTGGGCATCGGTCGTCGTCCTCACCGTGGTCTGCGTCCTGATCTACCAGCTCGTCGGTCTGCTCGAGACGTTCGTGACCGCACAGATGGGTGTCACCCGGTGAGCCCCTCCCACCCCATCAGGAATGGATCCCTCATGTCCTCCCAGCTCGGCCGCCGTGCATTCCTCCGTCACGGTCTCACCGTCGGAGGACTGGCCCTCGCCGCTCCCGCCGTCCTCACCGCCTGTGTCTCCGGTGGCGACGGCGACGGCTCCCGCTACGGAATCGCCTCGCAGCGCCTCGCCTGGGTCAAGAACACCCAGTTCGCCGGCAGCTATCTCGCCGACCGCAACGGCTACTACGTGCAGGAAGGCTTCTCCGGCGCCGATCTGGTGTCCGGTGGCCCAACCGCGCCGCCCATCGAGTCGGACGTGCTGAGCCGCACCTTCACCGGGGTGTCCCAGGTCCCCATCGTCGGGTCCGCGGTTGCCAAGGGTGCCCCGCTGAAGATCATCGGCGCGGTCTACGCCCGGAACGCGAACTGCATCATGTCGATGGGAGCCAGCCCGATCGAGACCCCGCAGGACCTCCACGGAAGGACCATCGGCTGCTCCTCGTCGAGCGAACCGGTCTGGCGCAACTTCGTCGCCGCGCTCGGTCTCGACGCCTCACGCATCACCACCGTCCCCGTGCAGGGCGATCCCATCGGGATGACGACCGGGGAGATCGACGGCTACGTCGGGTTCGTCAACAACCAGGTCGTCGACCTGCGGGGCAAGGGTTTCGACATCCACGCGATGCTGCTCGCCGACGTGGGGTTCCCGCTCGTCGGCCAGACCTACATCACCACCCAGGACGTAATCGACAACGACCGGGAGAAGGTCAAGGCCTTCCTGCGCGCCGAGATCCGCGGCTGGAAGGACGTCCTCGCCGACCCTCAGTACGCCACCGACCTGACCGTGAACGACTACGGCCGGACCCTCGGCCTGGACCCGAGGACCACCCTCGAGGCCTGCATCGCCGGCAACGAGCTCATCCGCACCGGCGAGCCCGGCCAGCGCGTCATCGACATCTCCGACGCCACCGTCGAGGCGAACGTGCGGGCCATCGCCGCGGGCGGGCTCGATCTGAGCCCCGACACCCTGTTCGACCTCGGTCCGATCCGCGAGGTCCACCGGGAGGACCCCGCTCTCGCCCTCGCCTGACCCACCCGAGAAGGAGATCAGCACATGTCTGTGACCCACGACCTGGTCGTCACCGGTGGGACCGTCGTCCACCACGACGGCCGCCACCGCCACGACGTCGCCGTGCGCGACGGCCGCATCGTCGCCGTCGGCACCGACCTCGACACCACCGGCGCCACCGTCGTCGATGCCCGCGGCCTGCTCGTGCTGCCCGGCCTGATCGACATGCACGTGCACCTGCGCGAGCCGGGTATGACGGAGAAGGAGGACTTCGCCAGCGGCACCAGTGCCGCCGCCGCCGGGGGCGTCACCACCGTGGTCGACATGCCCAACACCTTCCCGCCCGTCGCGACCGCCCAGCGCTACCGCGACAAGCTCGACCTGGTGCGCGGCAAGGCCTACGTCGACTTCGGGCTGTACGGCATGATCGACCACGACAACGCGGGTGAGATCGCCGGTATGGCCGAGCTCGGCGCCATGGGGCTCAAGCTGTTCATGGGACAGACGACCGGCGACAACCGCTGCCCGGACGACGCCGCCATCTTCCGCGGGCTCGAGGCCGCCGCCGCCGACCTGGTCGTCGGTGTGCACGCCGAGAACGACCACCTCCTACGGCTGTTCGGCGAGCGGCTCCGCGAGTCCGGCCGCACCGACCCCCGCGCCCACCTGGAGTCCCGGCCTGCGTTCATCGAGGTCGAGGCGATCACCAGCATCGTCACCATGGCCACCGAGGCCCGCACCAAGCTGCACATCCACCACCTCTCGACCCGCGCCGGCCTGCAACGGATCGTCGACCTGCGCGCCGAGGGCCACCGCGTCACCGTCGAGAGCCTCGTCTCGCACCTGGTACTCGACGACGGCGCCTACGACACCCACGGCAACCTGGTGAAGCTCAACCCCCCGATCCGGCCCGCCGCCGACGTCGAGGCGCTCTGGGCCGGCATCACCCGCGGCGACATCGACATCATCGCCACCGACCACGCCCCGCACACCGCAGCCGAGCAGGCCGAGACCGACGTGTGGAAGGCCTACGGGGGCTTCATCGGTGTCGAGACGATGCTCCCGCTGCTGCTCACCGCCACCACGCGGGGAGCTCTCGACGTCGAGGACATCGTGCGTCTGTGCGCGTACACTCCGGCCCAGCGCTGGTCGATCCCGCACAAGGGGCAGATCGCCCCCGGCTTCGACGCCGACCTCGTCCTCGTCGACCCGACCGAGGAGAAGCCCCTCGACAGCGCGAGCCTGCACTCCCGGCATCCCGTGACCCCCTACGACGGGTGGGTCCTCACCGGCTCCGTCGTCGCCACCTACCTGCGTGGCGGACTCGTCCACGACCGGGGAGAGGTCGTCGGCCCGCCGAGCGGACGCCAGGTCGTGCCCCGCCGGGGGTCCGGCCTGCGGCCGGTGGACGCCCCGGTCCCCGCCCTGGGCACAATGCTCACCGTGCCGACCCGGGAGCTGGTGTGACGTCCCCGCCGATCACGCTGCTGGGCCACGACGGTGCCGCGACCCTGCGGGCCACCGTCGCGCACTGCCTCGACGAGAGCCCCACGCCCCACCGGCCGCCGGGCCCCGTCACGATCGCCGGTATCGGCACCACCGCACCGCACGCCCTGCAGGGCAGGCTGCTCCTCGACGCCCTCGCGGCCCGCGGACTCGTCGTCTCCGCCACCACCCCCGTCGACGGCCCACAGTCCCTGCTCGCCGCCCCGGGCTGGGATCTCGCCCTCGTACTCAGCCCGTGGAAGCGCGACGTGGCCACGGCGGTAGCTGCACTGAGCCCGTCGGCCGAGGCCACCGGCGTCGTGGACACCGTCGTACGCGGCGGCGCGGGCGAGGCACTGGGGGTCAACACCAACAGCTGGGCCGCCCAGGCCGCGATGGAGACCGTGACCGGCGGGGCCGTCCCCCGGACGGTCCTGGTGCTCGGCTCCGGCGGGTCCACGCACTCGGTCGCGCTGGGAGTGCGGCGGGCATGGCCCGGGACCCGACTCGTCGGCACCGCCCGCCGCCCCGAGGCCCTCACCGGGTGGGCCACACAGTTCGACGCCGAGGTCGTCGCCCCGGCCCGGCTCCGGACGGCGTTCGCGGACGACGCGCCGACCCTGGTCGTCAACACCACCACCTGGGGCGAGACCGACGCCTCCGAGAAGGACCCCTTCGCGTTCCCGTTCGCCGAGCTCCTCGCCCCCGGCAACGCCTTCTTCGACCTCAACAACCGGGTCTCGACGCTGCAGACCGACGCCCTCCGGGCCGGGATGAGCGTGATGTCGGGGACCTTCATGCAGCGCGCCACCAACTCGTGCCGGGCCGCACTCCTCGCCGGGACCACACCATGACCGGCGTGCACCGGAACAGCAGCGCTCCGAGCGCCCGCGAGCGCGTGTACCTCTACCTGCGCCAGCAGATCACCACGGGCGAGTACGGGCCCGGCATCCGCCTCGTCGAGGAGCAGATCGCCGAGG
Organism: Pseudonocardia sp. HH130629-09; assembly: GCF_001294645.1. Classification (NCBI taxonomy): domain Bacteria; kingdom Bacillati; phylum Actinomycetota; class Actinomycetes; order Pseudonocardiales; family Pseudonocardiaceae; genus Pseudonocardia; species Pseudonocardia sp. HH130629-09. The sequence continues at coordinate 5,499,320 of NZ_CP011868.1, read as the reverse complement.
AGCTCGGCGTGAGTCGGACCCCCATCCGCGAAGCACTGCAGCGCCTCACCAGCGAGGGCCTCGTCGAACGGGTCCGTCGGGGCCAGCTCGTCGTCGTCCGGATCGACGACACCGCCCGCGCCGAGCTGCACGAGCTGCGCATCGCCTTCGACCAGGTCGCTGCGAGCCTGCTCACGCAGAAGGTCGACACCGTCGACTGGGAGAGCCTGCACGCGCTGCTCGACCCTCTCGGCCACGCCGCCCGCGAGTACGGCATCGGCAGCCCGCAGTACGCCATCGCCCACCTGGACCTGCACGTCGCGATCAACCGGGCCGCATTCTCCCCGGTCACCTCGGCCTTCCTCGAACGACAGGCCTTCCTCCACCCGACCGACGACTACGTGCAGCAGAGCGGCCACGAACCGGTCGCCCAGCACCGCGACCTGCTCGACGACCTCGCCAGTGGTGACCTCGACAGGGCGCAGACCGCGATGCGCGTCCACGCACTGCGCGGCCACGGCAACACCACGCTCTCCTGAGCGCCCCCGCACCGTCGAAAGGCACCTCCATGTCCGACAGCGTCCGCATGTTCGTCAACGGCCAGGCCATGAGTGGTGGCCCGCTGCACGACGCCCTCGCCGGCGCCCACTTCCTGGGCCCCGTCCGCACCGCCCCCGACTACCGCTTCTTCTCCTTCGACGACGTGTTCCCCGGTATCGCGCCCGTCCCCGACGGTGGCTGGTCGATCCCCGGCGAGGTCTACGAGATCTCCTACACCCAGCTCCGCCGAGACCTGCTACCCCGCGAACCGGCCGAGCTGGAGCTGTCCGTGATCGAGCTGGAGGACGGGACCGGCTCCCTGAGCATGGTCTGCCGCACCCTGCCCGGCGCCACCGACGCCGTCGAGATCACCGCGGCCGGTGGGTGGCGGGAGCACCTCGGCGCCGTGTCCACCGCGCGCTGACCACGATGCTCGTCGCCGGGGCCGATCGCGGCCTGGCCACCCACTACCTGTGGTGCACCCCGGATACCGTCACCACGACCCCGTGGGCGCCGAAGTGCCCCGCCGACGGGGACACGATCGCTTCGAGGAGGCCGTGCTCCGAAGCTGGAGCGACCGGAAGGCCACAATCCGCGTTCAGAAGATTCAGATGCCGGACCGGGCCCCCGACGTGTGGAGCCTCAGCGGGAGGTCTCCGCGTACCCGCCTCCCGAACCCGTCACCCCGGGGTCGGAGCCGCTGGGCTCAGAGCGTGTTTGAGAAGTGTCGGCGTGTCTGCCCTACGCGGGTGTCGACGACGGGCTCAGACTGACCCCCTAGCGTCGGCTTGGGATTGACCCCCTCTGCACGACGCTGAGGGGGTGTTGTCGGTGGAGGACTGGGCCGAGATCCGTCGTCTGCATCGGGCCGAGGGTGTCCCGATCAAGGAGATCGCCCGCCGGCTGGGGGTGGCCCGCAACACGGTGCGCTCCGCGTTGCGGGCGCCGGGCCCGCCGAAGCGGGAACGGGGCCCGCGGGGATCGCTGGCGGATGCGGTCGAGCCGCAGGTGCGGGCATTGCTGGCGCAGTTCCCACGCATGCCGGCCACGGTGATCGCAGAGCGGATCGGGTGGGAGCACTCGCTGACCGTGCTCAAGGACCGGATCCGCCAGATCCGCCCCGAGTATGTCGGGATCGACCCGGTCGACCGGGTCGCCTACGCACCGGGCGAGATCACCCAGTGCGACCTGTGGTTCCCCGAGACCACGATCCCCGTCGGCCCAGGCCAGGAACGGGTCCTACCGGTGCTGGTGATGACGCTGGGCTACTCGCGGTTCTTGTCCGCGACGATGATCCCCTCGCGCCAGGCCGGGGACATCCTGTCCGGGATGTGGCAGCTGATCAGCGACGTCGGGCGGGTGACCCGCACGCTGGTCTGGGACCGGGAGTCTGCGATCGGCGGGACCGGGCGGGTCTCGGCACCGGCCGCTGCGTTCGCCGGCACTCTGGCCACCCGGATCCGGCTTGCCCCACCGCGGGATCCGGAGTTCAAGGGGCTGGTCGAACGCAACAACGGCTACTTCGAGACCTCGTTCCTGCCCGGACGTCGCTTCGCCTCCCCAGCCGACTTCAACCACCAGATCGACGACTGGCTGGCCCGGGCCAACACCCGCACCGTCCGAGCGATCGGCGGCCGCCCGGTGGACGTGCTCGCCCACGACTACGCGGCGATGACTCCGCTGCCGCCGCTGGACCCGCCGATCGGGCTGGCCCAGCGGATCCGGCTGGCACGGGACTACTACGTCCGCGTCGATGCCAACGACTACTCCGTGGATCCGCAGATGATCGGCCGGTTCGTCGATGTCGCCGCCTCACCGCGCGAGGTCGTCGTCTACTGCGCCGGCCAGGTCGTCGCCCGTCACGACCGCAGCTGGGCCCGCCACGCGGTGATCACCGACCCGGCGCACCAGCACACCGCCGCGGCGATGCGCCGCGCCCTGGCCCACGACCGCAACACCCGACAGGCCGCAGCACGCCGTCACCTCGACGGCCACCCGGTGACCCTGCGCGCACTGCCCGACTACGACGCCCTGTTCGGTGTCGACTTCGTCTCCACTGCCGAGGAAGCGAGCAGCTCATGACAACCACACCACCGAAGATCACCACCGACCCCGCTGGGAGCTCGGGGCCGGCCGGTCCGGTGCTGGCCGCGGTCCCCGACGGACTGCCGGCGATGATCGCCTACCTGACCCGGGTCCTGAAGACCCCGACCATCGCGGCCAGCTGGGAACAGCTTGCCGCCCAGGCCCGTGAGGAGAACTGGTCGCACGAGGAGTATCTGGGCGCGCTGCTGCAGCGCCAGGTCGCCGACCGCGAGTCCAAGGGCACGGTCATGCGGATCCGCACCGCGCACTTCCCCCAGGTCAAGACCTTGGAGGACTTCAACCTCGACCATCTGCCCTCGCTGCGCCGCGACATCCTGGCCCACCTGGCCACGAGCACGTTCGTCGCCAAGTGCGAGAACGTGATCCTGCTCGGCCCGCCCGGGATCGGGAAGACCCACCTCGCGATCGGGCTCGGCGTCAAAGCCGCCCACGCCGGCTACTCGGTCCTGTTCGACACCGCCAGCAACTGGATCACCAGACTCGCCGCCGCGCACCAGAGCGGCCGGCTCGAGGCCGAGCTGAAGAAGATCCGCCGCTACAAACTGATCATCATCGACGAGGTCGGCTACATCCCGTTCGACCAGGACGCAGCGAACCTGTTCTTCCAGCTCATCGCTTCCCGCTATGAACAAGGCAGCGTCATGGTCACCAGCAATCTGCCCTTCGGCCGCTGGGGCGAGACCTTCTCCGACGACGTCGTCGCCGCAGCCATGATCGACCGCCTCGTCCACCACGCCGAAGTCCTGACCCTGTCCGGGGACTCCTACCGCACCCGCGCCCGACGCGAGCTCCTGGCCAAACACAACCGCGCCAGCAACGACTGACCATCACCACACCACGCCGGGGGTCAGTTCCAATCCGTCGCTACGGGGTCACTCCCAACCCGCCGTTGACACCTGGCTCCGAACCGCTGGGTCGATCTTCTTGGGCACGACACCCATCCTCTCAGCCTGCTCACAACGGAGCGGCAGAGAAGCCGGGACGGTTCAGGCTGCGGCGATCCGGGTGCGGGAGGTCGATCTCATCCGGCGACGGATCAACGTCGTGGCCTCGGTGACCGAGGTCAACGGCCGGCTCGTCTGGGGATCTCCGAAGACGCACGCCCGGCGGACCGTTCCGGTGCCGCGCTTTCTCGCCGCCGAGCTGGCTCAGCTCGTGAAGGACCGGGCGCCCGATGCGCTGCTGTTCGAGTCCCCGCACGGGAGTGTCCTGCGAGTGCGCAACTTCAGGCGGGCCTTCTTCGACCCTGCCGTCGACCGCGTCGGGCAGGACGGCTTCCACCCACACGAGCTGCGGCACACCGCGGCGTCGCTGGCGATCACGTCGGGAGCGGACGGCAAGGTCGTCCAGATGATGCTGGGGCACAAGACGGCGACGATGACGCTCGACCTCTACGGGCACATGTTCCCGGACCGGCTCGACGACCTCGCCGACCGGATGGACTCGGCGGCATGTGCCCCGGATGTGCCCCACGAGGGGAACGAGAAGAGCTGAGGAGATGTGTTTCTGATGGTGGAGACAAGGGGAATCGAACCCCTAACCCCCGCCTTGCAAAGGCGGTGCTCTGCCAATTGAGCTATGTCCCCTGGTGGGTCCCGACCACGGTACCTCGGGAGGAGGAGTCAGCGGGTGGTGGCCTCGTGCCACAGGTCGTCGGACCCGACACCGCGGAGGCGGGACCAGCCGAAGTACGCGGCACCGGCGGCGACGGCCAGGACGAACAGCTTCTTCATCGCAGGTCTCCTCGCGAGTGAATGTCGGAGGGGGAAGGGGTGGGCCTAGCTGGATTTGAACCAGCGACCTCATCGTTATCAGCGATGCGCTCTAACCAACTGAGCTATAGGCCCGTGCAACAGGAGAAACACTACCGCACGGGGTCGAGCGGGTTACGAGGGGGTCCCCCGCCGCTCGGCCCCGCGCGGAGTGCGCGACGACGCTCCGGTCAGTCCCGTTCGGAGAGCGTGACCTCGATGCCGCCGACCAGGTCGGCGGCCACGTTGTAGACGAACGCGACCACGGTGATGGCCACCGCGAACAGCAGGCTGTTCACCGCACCGACGACGGCCGCGAGTCCGAAGACCCGGCCGACACTGATCAGCGAGCCCCCGGTCTCCTGCTGCGAGGTGACGAGGTCGGCGTAGGTGCCGTTGAGCCGATCCCAGACGCCCATCCCGCCGAGCACGCCGTACAGGACGCCCGCGGCGACCATCCAGACCAGCCACAGCACGACGGCCAGCGCCAGGGCCATCTTGAGCACCGACCACGGGTCGAGCCGCTTGAGCTGCAGCAACGCCTGACGCGGGGGCCGGTTGCGGACCGACGCCCGCGGCGGGTCCGCCGGGCCCGTGCCGTTCTCGCGCAGCTCCGGATCGCGGACCGCGGTCGTCGCGCCGGTGGCCGCACTCGGTCCGGGTGCGGTCATGAAGGCGGTCGGGGCCTCGCTGAGCAGCGAGTCCGCGACGGTGCCGCCGTCGCGGTCGTCATGGGTGTCGGGTACCCGGCGCCACGGGGGCGGCGAGGCCGCGGCCGGCTCGGCCCCGACGTCGTCGCGCGGGCCGGGGACGTGGTCGGCCGCCGCCGTCGACGGGTCGTGGTCGGCGTCGGTGGCGACGGTGCGGGCCTCGTCCTGCGACGGGGTGCGGTCGTCGGTGCTCACGAGTGGGAGCTCTCCTCGCTGGTCGTCGCTCGGTACTACCCCGGCCCCACGGCGTGTGCCGGGTGGCCGGCCCTCACGGGCCGGCCACCCGACGTGGCACTACGCCTGCTGGCCCGGGTCCTCCTCGGTCTCCTCCGCGTTGCGGGCGACGGCCAGCAGCGTGGAGGTCTCGCCCAGGTTCATCAGGCGGACTCCCTTCGTCTGCCGGCCGGCCTTCCGCACCTCGCGGGCGGAGGTCCGGATGACCCCGCCGGTGGAGGTGATCGCGTACAGCTCGTCGTCGATGCCGACGATGAGCGCACCGACCAGCGTGCCACGCCGACGGTCGTACTGGAGGGTCAACACTCCCTTCCCTCCACGGCCCTGAACGGGGTAGTCCTCGATCGGGGTGCGCTTCGCGTAGCCACCGGTGGTGGCGACGAGCAGGTAGGTGTCGGGGCGGATCACGCCGAGGGCCAGCAGCTTGTCGCCCTCGTTGAACCGCATCCCCAGCACGCCGGAGGTCGCGCGGCCCATCGGGCGCAGCGCGTCGTCGGAGGCGGTGAACCGGATGGACTGGCCCTCGGCGGACACGAGGAGCAGATCGTCATCACCCGAACAGAGGACGGCGCCGACCAGCTCGTCGTCGTCGCGCAGGTTGATGCCGATGAGGCCGCCGGCCCGGTTGGAGTCGAAGTCGGTCAGGCGCGACTTCTTCACCAGGCCGTTGCGGGTGGCCAGCACCAGGTACGGCCGCGCCGAGTAGTCCTTGATCTGCATGACCTGGGCGATCTCCTCCTCCGGCTGCAGGGCCAGGAGGTTCGCCAGGTGCTGGCCGCGCGCGGTGCGGTTCGCCTCGGGCAGCTCGTAGGCCTTGAGCCGGTAGACCCGCCCGCGGTTGGTGAAGAACAGCATCCAGTCGTGCGTGGAGCAGACGAAGAAGTGGTTGACGATGTCGTCCTGCTTCAGCTGCGCCCCCTGCACGCCCTTCCCGCCGCGCTTCTGGGCGCGGTACAGGTCGGTCTTCGTGCGCTTGGCGTAGCCGGTGCGGGTGATCGTGACGACGACGTCCTCGACCGCGATCAGGTCCTCGTCGGTGACGTCGCCGTCGAAGCCGACGATCCGGGTGCGGCGGTCGTCGCCGTGGGCCTCGACGAGCTCGGCTAGCTCGTCGCGCACGATCTGCCGCTGCCGCTCGGGCCGGGCCAGGATGTCCTGGTAGTCGGCGATCTCGCGCTCGATCTCGGCCAGCTCGTCGACGATCTTCTGGCGCTCCAGCGCGGCGAGCCGTCGCAGCTGCATGTCCAGGATCGCCTGGGCCTGGATGTCGTCGACGTCGAGCAGGTCGATCAGGCCGGCCTTGGCGACGTCGACCGTGGCCGACGCCCGGATCAGCGCGATGACCTCGTCGAGCGCGTCGAGCGCCTTGACCAGACCACGCAGGATGTGGGCCCGCTCCTCGGCCTTGCGCAGCCGGTAGCGGGTCCGCCGGACGATGACCTCGATCTGGTGCCGGACGTAGTGCCGGATCATCTGGTCGAGGCGCAGGGTGCGCGGCACGCCGTCGACGATCGACAGCATGTTCACACCGAAGCTGTGCTGCAGCTGGGTGTGCTTGTACAGGTTGTTCAGCACGACCTTGGCGACGGCGTCGCGCTTGAGCGTGACGACGATCCGCATGCCGATGCGGTCGGAGGACTCGTCGACGATCTCGGAGATCCCGGCGATCTTGCCGTCGCGCACCATGGCCGCGATCGACTCGATGAGGTTGTCCGGGTTCACGAGGTAGGGCAGCTCGGTGACCACCAGGGTGGTGCGGCCCTTGGTGTCCTCCTCGACCTCGACGACGGCGCGCATCCGCACCGAGCCGCGCCCGGTCCGGTAGGCCGACTCGATGCCGTCGCGACCGACGATGAGGCCGTAGGTCGGGAAGTCCGGCCCCTTGATCCGCTCCATCGCCGCTTCGAGGAGCTCGTCGTCGGTGGCGTCCGGGTTCTCCAGGCACCAGGCGACGCCGGCGCCGACCTCGCGCAGGTTGTGCGGCGGGATGTTGGTCGCCATGCCGACCGCGATGCCGGAGCTGCCGTTGATGAGCAGGTTCGGCACCCGCGACGGCAGGACGACCGGCTCCTGGGTCTTGCCGTCGTAGTTGTCCAGGAAGTCGACGGTCTCCTCGTCGATGTCCTGGAGCATCGCCATCGCCAGCGGCGAGAGCCGGCACTCGGTGTACCGCATGGCCGCGGCCGGGTCGTTGCCGCGCGAGCCGAAGTTGCCCTGCCCCTGGATCAGCGGGTAGCGCATCGACCAGGGCTGGGCCAGCCGCACGAGGGCGTCGTAGATCGCCGAGTCGCCGTGCGGGTGGTAGTTGCCCATCACGTCGCCGACGACGCGGGCGCACTTGACCGGGGCACGGTCGGGCCGGAAGCCGTTCTCCCCCATCGAGTAGAGGACGCGGCGGTGGACCGGCTTGAGCCCGTCCTCCACCAGCGGCAGCGCCCGCCCGACGATCACGCTCATCGCGTAGTCGATGTACGAGCGCTGCATCTCCTGCTGGATGTCGACCGGTTCGACCCGGCCCCCACCCTCTCCGCCGCCGCCCGTGGGTGCGGCGGGGTCGATCGTGTCCGTCACGAAGTCTCCTCGTGCGTGTTCATACGTTCGTCTGGATCAGATGTGTGGATCAGACGTCCAGGAAGCGCACGTCCTTGGCGTTGCGGGTGATGAAGGAGCGGCGGGACTCGACGTCCTCACCCATCAGCACCGAGAACAGCTCGTCGGCGGTGGCGGCGTCGTCAAGGCTCACCTGGAGCAGCAGCCGGTTCGTCGGGTCCATGGTGGTCTCCCACAGCTCCTTGGCGTCCATCTCGCCGAGACCCTTGTAGCGCTGCACGCCCTGGTCCTTGGGGAGCTTCTTGCCCGCGGCACGGCCGGCCTCGATCAGGCCGTCGCGCTCGCGGTCGGTGTAGGCGTACTCCGGCTCGGCCCCGCGACCGGCCCACTTGAGCTTGTACAGCGGCGGCTGCGCCAGGAACACGTGCCCGTTCTCGATCAGCGGGCGCATGAAGCGGAACAGCAGCGTGAGCAGCAGCGTGCGGATGTGCTGGCCGTCGACGTCGGCGTCGGCCATCAGCACGAGCTTGTGGTAGCGCAGCTTCGACAGGTCGAAGTCGTCGTGGATGCCGGTGCCCATCGCGGTGATGATCGACTGGACCTCGGTGTTCTTGAGGACGCGGTCGATCCGGGCCTTCTCGACGTTGATGATCTTGCCGCGGATCGGCAGGATCGCCTGGTGCATCGAGTCGCGGCCGGCCTTCGCCGAGCCGCCGGCGGAGTCACCCTCCACGATGTAGAGCTCGCAGCTCTCCGGGTCGCGGGAGCGGCAGTCCGACAGCTTGCCGGGCAGGCCGCCGATGTCGCCGGCGCTCTTGCGGCGCACGAGCTCGCGGGCACGACGCGCGGCCAGGCGGGCCTGGGCCGAGGAGACCGCCTTGGTGACGATCGTCTTGGCCTCGGTGGGGTTGCGCTCGAACCAGTCGGCGAGCCACTCGTTCGACACGCGCTGGACGAACGACTTGACCTCGGTGTTGCCGAGCTTGGTCTTGGTCTGGCCCTCGAACTGCGGCTCGGAGACCTTGACCGAGACGATCGCGGCGAGGCCCTCGCGGATGTCGTCGCCGGACAGCGCCGGGTCCTTCTCCTTGATGAGCTTCTTGTCGCGCGCGTACTTGTTGACCGTGGCGGTCAGCGCGTGGCGGAAGCCCTCCTCGTGGGTGCCGCCCTCGTGCGTGTTGATCGTGTTCGCGAAGGTGTAGACCGACTCGGAGTATCCCGAGTTCCACTGCATCGCGACCTCGACCTGGTGGCCAGGGCCCTCGCCGGTGTAGCTGACGATCTTGCGGTGGATCGGGTCCTTGGACTTGTTCAGGTGCGCGACGAAGTCCTCCAGCCCGTTCGGGTAGTGGAAGACGTACTCCTTGGGCTTGGCGACGTAGCCCTCGGCGTCGGGCTCGGAGTCGGTGTCGATCTCCGGGACCGGTGCCTCGACCGGGTTCCCGTCCTCGTCGACCGCGTCCGACGACGGCACGCCCGCCGGCTTCTCCGGCCTGCGCTCGTCGCGTAGGACCATGGTGAGGCCCTTGTTCAGGAACGTCTGCTCCTGCAGCCGGCGACGGATCGTCTCCAGCGTGTAGGTGGTCGTCTCGAAGATCTTCGGGTCGGCCCAGTAGGTGATCGTGGTGCCGGTGTCGGACTTCTTCGTGGTGCCGGCCTCGACGAGCTCGCCGGGCACGGCGTACTCGTAGTGCTGGCGCCAGATCTTGCCGTCCCGGCGGACCTCGACGTCGAGCGCGGTGGACAGCGCGTTCACGACCGAGACGCCGACGCCGTGCAGACCACCGGACACGGCGTAGGACTTGTCGTCGAACTTGCCGCCCGCGTGCAGGCTGGTGAGGACGACCTCGAGGGTCGGCTTCTTCTCCACCGGGTGCATCTCGACGGGGATGCCACGACCGTCGTCCTCGACGCGGATGCCGCCGTCGGCCTGCAGGGTCACGACGACCTTCGTGGCGTGACCGGCCATCGCCTCGTCGACCGAGTTGTCCACCACCTCCCAGATCAGGTGGTGCAGGCCCCGCTCACCGGTCGAGCCGATGTACATGCCGGGCCGCTTGCGGACCGCCTCCAGGCCCTTGAGGACCGTGATGGACGACGCGCCGTAGGCGTTGTTCGCTGCCTTGTCGGAAGCCACGGGTAGCTGCTTCTCCTCGCCACGTGAACCACCCGCGCGACGCGCGCACCACCGGTGCGACGACGACGGAGCGGTTCCACCGACCGGGCGCTCTGGTCATGTCATTGGGGAGCCACCCGGGGAACACCTGTCGATCCTACCCGGCGGAACGCCCGGGAAGGCGGATAGGACCCGCCCAGAAGCGCCACAGACGGGCGAACGGCGTCCGGTACGGGGTCGAACGTGCCCCTGTGGGACCGAGCGGACCGGCGGCCGTGTCATCTCGCGCTCACCGCCGACGAGAGCGGCCCGTGCACTCCGGTGCAGCTCCCACCCGATCCGGGCCCCCGTACGCGCCCCTGGCGTCGTGACGCGTCCGCAACGTGAGCGACCGGGCTCGCACCACCCGGTCGGCGGTCCGTGTGCGGGTGGAGCGAGGCTCAGCCGTAGGTGTCGCGAGGGCCGCGACCGCGGACGTGCCGCGGACCGTGCCGCCAGCTCGGGCCGCTCGGCCCGACCACCCGGATCCGTCGCACGACGTCCGGCCCGACCGCGGCCGCGAGCCGGGTCAGCAGCTGACGCTGCAGTGTCCGCAGCTGGGTGGCCCACGCCGTCGACTCGGCCTGCAGGGTCAGCTCGCCGTCGCGCAGCGAGACCGGTGTGCAGTGGTCGGCGACGTCCGGTCCGACCAGCTGCGGCCACCGGCCGAGCACGGTCGCGTCGGTCAGCCGGTTCGACCAGCCGCGGTCCACCGACACCCGCGACACCAGGCGTCCGAACGGCTGCGGGTCCCGGTCGTCGGGCCCCGCCCCCGACCAGCGACGGCGACGCCCCCGCCCGGAGACCACGCGCAGCTTGGGCCGGTCGGCCTGGGCCCGCTCCTCGGCCTTGCGGGCCGACGCCTCACGGGCCGCGCGCAACGCCTCGCGGGCGAGGTCGGCACCGCGCAGGTTCGCGCGGTCACCGGCGAGCAGGTCCCCCTGCTCTCCCGGGACACCCGCGCCCGGGACGTCCGCGCCCGTGACCGCGTCGTGACCCGGTCCGGTGTCGCGTCCGTCCCCAGGGGCGGTGCCGTCGGTGCCCGTTCCCCGACGCCCTGTCCTCCGGTTTCCGGTTCCGGAACGGCGTCCGTCCCCCGATTCGCCTGAGTTATCCACAGTATCCACAGCCTTGTCCCCAGAATGCCGTGACGCGTTCGAGACCTGTCGGGGCGATCATGCGGGCACCTCGCCGTCGCGGCTCACCCTCCGGTCGCCGACGGCGAACCGGGCCCCGTCGAGCTCCGCGGGCACGTCCTCGGCCACCGCGGCGGTCACCAGTACCTGCTCCGCGTCGGCCACGAGATCGGCCAGCGCGCGGCGCCGGGCCGAGTCCAGCTCGGCGAAGACGTCGTCCAGCACGAGGACCGGCTCGACGTCGTCGGCGTGCAGCAGACGGTAGGACGCCAGCCGCAGCGCCAGCGCGAACGCCCAGGACTCGCCGTGGCTGGCGTAACCCTTCGCCGGTCCCTCGCCCAGGGCGAGGTCCAGCTCGTCGCGGTGCGGGCCGACCAGGCAGACCCCGCGTTCGATCTCCTGGGACCGCACCTGCGCCAGCCGGTCGAGCAGCAGCGTCTCCAGTTCCCCGGTCGAGGACGGCAGCTCCGCCACCCCCGCCGTCCCGAGGCTGGACCGGTAGTCCAGGCCGATCGGGTCCGACGACGGCGCGATCGCCGCGAACGCCTCCCGGGCGTAGGGCGCCAGCGCGACGACGAGCTCGCGCCGCCCGGCCAGCAGTGCCGCGCCGGTGCGGGCGAGGTGCCCGTCCCAGACCTCCAGCGTCGCCAGGTCGTCGGGCAGGTCCGGATCCGCGGCGACCGGCGACCGGGACCGGCCGCGGGCCCCGCGCAGTGCGGGCTTGGCGGACTTCAGCAGGGCCGAGCGCTGGCGCAGGACCTTGTCGTAGTCGGCGCGGACGCCGGCGTAGCGCGGGAACCGCGCGACGAGCAGCTCGTCGAGGAAGCGCCTGCGCTCCGACGGGTCGCCCCGCACGAGCGCCAGGTCCTCCGGCGCGAACAGCACGCTGCGCAGGATCCCCAGGACCTCGCGCGGCCGCGAGACCGGTGAGCGGTTGACCCGTGCCCGGTTCTGCTTCCCGTTGTTGATCTCCAGCTCGACGCCGAGCTTCCGGCCGTGGTGGTGCACCTCGCCGCGGACGACGGCCTGCTCGGCCCCGCGCCGGATCAGCGGCGCGTCGGAGGACACCCGGTGCGAGCCGAGGGTGGCGAGGTAGCCGATCCCCTCGACCAGGTTGGTCTTGCCGACGCCGTTGGCCCCGACCAGCACGGTCACACCGGGGTCGAGCTCCAGCTCGGCCTCCGGCCAGGACCGGAAGTCGGTGACCGAGAACCGCCTGAGGTACACCGCCTGGTCACCCTTCCCGTCCGGCTCGGCGCCGGTTCACTGCTGCGTCGAACCGCCGCCGGACGACGGTCCCGCCTTGTCACCCGGGGACCCGGCGGGCCCGGACTTCTTCACCGCGTGCCCGCCGAACTGCTGGCGCAGCGCGGCGACGGCCTTCATCGCCGGCGACTCGGCCTGCCGGGAGGAGAACCGGGCGAACAGGGCCGCGGAGATGACCGGCAGCGGCACCGCGTGCGCGATGGCCTCCTCGATCATCCAACGACCCTCCCCGGAGTCGTCCACGTACCCCTCGAGCTGCTCGAGGCGCGGGTCGTCCTTGAGCGCGTCGACCAGCAGGTCGAGCAGCCAGGAGCGGACGACCGTGCCGCGCGACCAGGCCTGGATCACCCCGGGTACGTCGGTGATCAGCTCGCTGGCCTCCATGAGCTCGAAGCCCTCGGCGTAGGCCTGCATGAGGCCGTACTCGATCCCGTTGTGGACCATCTTCGCGAAGTGGCCCGCGCCGACCGGACCGGCGTGCGCGAAGCCCTCCTCGCGCACACCCTCCGGACGCAGCGCGTCGAAGATCGGCATGGCACGCGCGATGTGCTCCGGCTCGCCACCGGCCATCAGGCCGTAGCCGTTGTCCTTGCCCCAGATCCCGCCGGAGACGCCGCAGTCGATGTAGCCGATGCCGTGCGCGTCGAGCAGGGCGGCGTTGGGCTGGTCGTCGGTGTAGCGGGAGTTGCCGCCGTCGATGACCAGGTCACCGGCCTCCAGCGTGGTCGCCAGCGTGGCGACGGTGTTCCGGGTCGGCTCGCCGGAGGGAACCATGACCCACACGACGCGCGGTGCGGCCAGCGCACCCGCGAGTTCGGCGAGCGAGGCCACGTCGCTGACCTCCGGGCGGGGGTCGTAGCCGACCACCTCGTGCCCGGCGGCCCGCAGCCGCTCCCGCATGTTGCCGCCCATGCGGCCGAGTCCGATCATGCCGATCTGCACGGCAGAGGCCCCCTTCACGTCCGTGCCGCCGGCATGCCCACAGGGCACCGGTGGCCCTCGTCGATCACACCGGGGAGGAGTCTTCCCCCTCGCCGGGACGTCCGCCCGGCGGGGGTCGGCCCCGGCGGACCGACCGGTCGGGGTCAGCCCGGCAGCCGCACCGGCATCAGCAGGTGCAGGTAGCCCGACTTCTCCGGCGACGGGGCCTCGCCCGCGTCGTCGGTGGCGGGCTTGGGCACCGGGCGGACCAGTGCGGGCCGGTTCGGTGTGGTGAACGTCAGCTGCGCGCGGTCGGTGTGCAGCGCGCCGAGCGCGTCGAGCAGGTAGCCCGGGTTGAACGCGATCGTCAGCGGGCTGCCGTCGAGCGCGCAGGGAAGCTCCTCCTCGGCGGACCCGACGTCGTCGCCGCCGGCGGCCAGCCGCAGGCCGTCTTCGCCGAACTCCATCCGGATCTGGGCGACCCGGTCCGCGACGAGCGAGACACGCTTGATCCCCTCGACCAGCAGCGCGACGTCGAGCTCGACCGCGGTGGTGTGCTCGGCCGGGATCAGCTGGCGGAAGCGGGGGAACTCGGCGTCGAGCAGCCGGCTGGTGGAGCGACGGCCGCCACCGGTGAGGCCGAGCATCCCGTCCCCGGCCGACAGCGCGATCTCCACTGTGCCGGACCCGGCGAGGGTCTTGGCGACCTCGGCGAGGGTCTTGGCCGGGATCAGCACCGCGGTCGAGATCGAGGCGTCCGCCGGGGACCACTCGAGCTCGCGGACGGCGAGCCGGAACCGGTCGGTGGCCGCGAGCGTCAGCTGCGAGCCCTCGATCTCGAGCCGGATGCCGGTCAGCATCGGCAGCGTGTCGTCCCGGCCGGATGCGACGGCGACCTGGGCGACGGCGGCGGCCAGCGCGTCGGCGGCGACCGACCCGGCGCGCTGCGGCATGTCGGGCAGCTGCGGGTAGTCCTCGACCGGCATCGTCGGGAGGCTGAACCGGGAGTTGCCGCAGTTGATCGTGGCGCGGGAGCCATCGACGGTCAGGTCGACCGGCTTGGACGGCAGCGCGCGGGTGATGTCGGCCAGCAGCCGCCCGGAGACGAGCGTGCGGCCCGGCTCCCCGACCGTCGCGTCGAGCTCGACGCGGGCCGAGGTCTCGTAGTCGAAGCCGGAGACCGTCAGCTTCTCGCCGGACTCGCCGTCGGACTGGATGAGGACCCCGCCGAGCACGGGCACCGGCGGACGAGCCGGGAGGCTGCGCGCCACCCAGGCAGCCGCATCCGCGAGGACGTCGCGTTCGACCCGGAACTTCATCTGGAGACCTTCCCCGGTAGCGCCCGACTCCGACCACGGCGCGGGGCCGGGTCGTCGACGGGACGGCGGTGCTGCGGCGGACCGGTTCGGCCTCCGGGTCCGGCCGGCCCCGTGGCCCTGAGGGGCTGCGGAGCGGAGTGGCCGGGACGGGATCGGAAGCCGGGGTTCGCCGGGACGCTCACGGTAGAGCCTCGCCCCGACAGTTTCCACGCCACCCCGGTGCCCGTCGGTGTCCCCGTCCGTGACCCCCGTCCGGGGGTCGGTCCACACAGGTGTTCTTGGGAAGAAGAGATAGAGAGAGAACAACCGCAGTAGTACTAAGTCCTGTGCACAGTGTGGATGGAGCGCATCCGTGCTGGTCAGCAGGCCGCGTCGGCTGGGGACGCGGGGGTGGGGGCACCCGTTGACAGGTCCGTGGAGCGGTGGACCGACCGCGTCGACGCCCATCCGTCCCCGGTTCATCCCGGGTTCACCACAGAGTTGTCCACGGATCCCGGGCCATCCGTCCACGGGCCGGAGACGATCCATCCACAGAGTTGTCCCCAGATGTGGGTGAAAACGTGGTGGATCGTGGACCCTGGGTGACCGGGGGCACAGACAGTTCGGCACTCCCGCGTTGCGCGAAGAACCCACAGACGTCTCACCCGTCACAGGGTTGTCGACGCAGCGTGACCGGCGGGTGAGCGCAAGCGATCACCGGGGCGAGTGGCGAAGCGCCGAGTGCCCTCTACCGGACGACGAACGGGAGGAGCGGGACCGACACGCGGTTGGCGCCACGCCGGACCCGATCGGTATCGCGTCGACCGGGTCGGGTGCCCCGGACGTCCGCGACGGCGGGGGTGCCGATCGCCCCGGGAGGGCGCCGAACGCGCCGCAGCGGCGATCTGGGGGGCTGTGGCCCCTGTGGGTTGCACGGGATCGGTCCCGGTGCGCGCGGTGACCGCCGCGAACGCGTCCTGCCAGGTCACGGCGGAGCCGGTCGGGCTGTGGAGAAGCGGTGCGACCGGTGGACAACCCGCCTCGGCGGGCCCCGGCGGAGGTCAGTGCCGAGCGCGCAGCTTGATCCGCGCGGTCAGCTCCTGCACCTGCTCGAAGGTCTTCCGCCGGAGCGAGATCTCGTTGCGGATCTTCTTGTCGGCGTGCATGACGGTGGTGTGGTCCCGTCCGCCGAAGGTCTGCCCGATGCGCGGCAGCGACAGGTCGGTCAGCTCGCGGCACAGGTACATGGCGATCTGACGGGCCTGGGCGAGCGCCTTCGTCTTGCCCGGCCCGGACAGCTCGTCCAGCGTGAGGCCGAAGAACTCGGCGGTGACCGCCATGATCGTCGGGGCGGTGATCTCCGAGGCCGCGGAGTCCGGGATGAGGTCGCGCAGCACGATCTCGGCGAGCTGGGTGTCGACGGCCTGCCGGTTCAGCGACGCGAACGCCGTGACCCGGATCAGCGCGCCCTCGAGCTCGCGGATGTTGCGCTCGATCCGCTCCGCGATGAACTCCAGGACCTCACCGGGGACGGCGAGCCGGTCCTGGGCGGCCTTCTTCCGCAGGATCGCGATCCGCGTCTCCAGCTCGGGCGGCTGGATGTCGGTGATCAGTCCCCACTCGAACCGGGTCCGCATCCGGTCCTCGAGGGTCTCGAGGCGCTTGGGCGGCCGGTCGGAGGAGACGACGATCTGCTTGTTCGCGTTGTGGAGGGTGTTGAAGGTGTGGAAGAACTCCTCCTGCGTCCCCTCCTTGCCCTCCAGGAACTGGATGTCGTCGACCAGCAGCACGTCGACGTCGCGGTAGCGGCGCTGGAAGGCGACCTTGCGGTCGTCGCGCAGGGAGTTGATGAAGTCGTTCGTGAACTCCTCGGTACTGACGTACCGGACCCGCATCCCGGGGAACAGCCGCTGGGCGTAGTGCCCGACGGCGTGCAGCAGGTGGGTCTTGCCCAGTCCGGACTCGCCCCAGATGAACAGCGGGTTGTACGCCCGCGCCGGTGCCTCGGCCACTGCGACCGCGGCGGCGTGGCTGAACCGGTTCGACGCACCGATGACGAAGGTGTCGAAGGTGTAGCGCTCGTTGAGCCGGGTCTGCGACCGCGGCGCGACCGGGTCGCCCGCCTGCGGCGCGGTGTAGGCGGGCCACGAGGTCTGCCCGTCGCGTGAGCCCGGCTCGGGGCGACCGCCGGGCTGCGGCGCCCAGCCCCCGGACGACGACGGCGGCTGCTCGGCCGACCAGCCGCGGTCGGTGCCGGAGGGACCGGCGTCGTCGCGGCGGGACCCGCCGGCGAAGCCGTTGCCGTGCCCGCTGTCGACGGCGGGCTGCGGCCCGGTGTCCGGGCCCGCGCCGTCGACGTGCTCGTGCGCGACGTGCTCGGGTGCGGCACCGGTGCCGTGGTCCCCGGTGGCCACCGCGCCCGTGGCGTCGCCCGCGCGGTCGCCGGTGCCGGTGTCACGGACGCTGTCCCCGGCGGTGACACCGCGGTGCATGCCGAACCCGGGCGGGTCGGGGACCTCGGTGCCGCCGGACGCGGCGGAGGCGTCGACGACGACCGCGAGGTTGACCGCCACGCCGAGGTGGCGGCCGAGGGCGTCGCTGATCGGTCTGCGCAGGATCCGCTCGATGGCGTCCTTCGCGAACTCGCTCGGCGCGGCGAGCAGCGCCGTGCCGTCCAGCAGGCCGAGGGGGCGGGTCAGGCGCAGGAACGCGCGCTGCTGCGGGGAGAGGGTGGGCGTACCGGACTCGGCCGACGCGCCGGAGAGATCGGCGATGACCCGGTTCCAGACCGCGCCGAGGTCGCCCGGCTGGTCGGTCATCCGCGTTTCCCCCTCCCGATCGACCGCCGTCGGCGGTCTGCTCCCCCGGAGCACCGGCGGTGAGCCGTCCGGACGCGCGGACTCGACCTCTGGGGCGATGTATCCCCAGAGTTGTCCACACTTGTGCGTAAAGGTACGCAGCAGGCCTCGGCCGGCGCGCATCGGGGCGTCGGTCGTCGGCCGCGTGGAGGTCTCGGTCGGGGTGCGCGAGGTCGTTGGTCCCGCGCCGGTCCCGGGCAGGGTCGGCGACGATAGCAGCAGCCGTCGCGGCGCCCGGTGGGGGCGGTTTGACCCCCTCGAAACGCGCTGCGTACTCTTGACGACCGGACACCTGGTCGGATGGGCGTGTCGCGCCCATCGAACGCGACGTCCCGCATTCCTGCGGTGTGTCGTGTGGCCGGTGGCCCGCGAACCCGAGCCAGTGACCGTAGACATCTCGGCGTCGCAGGACGCCTGCGAACCGCCGACCAGGAGCCGACCGTGAGCAAGCGTACTTTCCAGCCGAACAACCGCCGCCGGGCCAAGACGCACGGTTTCCGGCTGCGCATGCGCACCCGCGCCGGCCGCGCGATCCTTGCCGCGCGCCGTCGCAAGGGGCGCGGCAACCTCTCGGCCTGACGGCCGGCGCCCCCACCGGCCCGCGCCGTGCTGCCGGCACACGCCCGGCTCACCCGCCGGCCCGAGTTCGCCTCGACGATCAGGCGCGGACGACGCGCCGGCCGGTCGAGGCTGGTGGTGCACCTCGACCTGACCCGCCCCGGCGGCGTGCCCGAGCACGCCTCGCCGAGGGCGGGTTTCGTCGTGAGCAAGGCCGTCGGCAACGCAGTGGTCCGGCACCGGGTCGCCCGGCGCCTGCGGCACCTGGTCGCGAACCGGCTGGAGGCGCTGCCCGCAGGTGCCGCGCTCGTGGTCCGTGCGTTGCCGCCCGCCGGTGACGCCTCGTCTGCCGAGCTGGCGGCTGACCTC
Organism: Pseudonocardia sp. HH130629-09; assembly: GCF_001294645.1. Taxonomy (NCBI): domain Bacteria; kingdom Bacillati; phylum Actinomycetota; class Actinomycetes; order Pseudonocardiales; family Pseudonocardiaceae; genus Pseudonocardia; species Pseudonocardia sp. HH130629-09. The sequence goes on along the minus strand of NZ_CP011868.1, from coordinate 5,480,889 downwards.
GACTCCGCACTGCGGGCGGCGCAGCGACCGCGCCGTCTGCGCCCGGCCACGGACGACGCGCGATGAGTCCGGCACACGACGCGGCTCCGACGGGTGAGGAGGCTCCGATGGACGACGGAGGGCTGCCCGGCGCCCGTCCCGGCGTCGGCGCGCGGGCCGCGATGGCCGCGGTGCGCTGGTACCAGGTGTGGATCTCCCCGAACCTGATGCCGAGCTGCCGGTTCCACCCGAGCTGTAGCGCCTACTCGGTCGAGGCGTTCCGTGAGCACGGCTTCGTGCGCGGTCTCGGCCTCACCGTGTGGCGGTTGCTGAGGTGTGCCCCGTGGCACCCTGGCGGGTGGGACCCGGTTCCGCCGCGCCGGCGGCGTAGCGACGGGGTCCCGCGCAGCGGCACCGAACCCGATCCAGGGCCGGAGCAGACGTCCACCGACCCGCCCCGGACCGAAGGCCTCTCACGCGGTACGGACCGCTGACCCGCGGGCCCCGCCCGAGACCACGAGGAGCAACGCAGCAGTGCTGGACTTCATCTACTACCCCGTCAGCTGGATCATGTGGGTCTGGCACAAGGTCTTCGGCTTCGTCCTCGGTGACGACAACGGGTTCGCCTGGGCGCTGTCGGTCGTCTTCCTCGTCTTCACGCTGCGCGTGCTGCTCTACAAGCCGTTCGTGGTCCAGGTCCGCTCCATGCGCAAGATGCAGGAGATGGCCCCGGAGATGCAGAAGATCCGGAAGAAGTACGCGAACGACCGCCAGAAGCTCGCCACGGAGATGCAGAAGCTCCAGCAGCAGAACGGCGCCAACCCGCTGATGGGCTGCCTGCCCATCCTGGTGCAGATCCCGGTCTTCATCGGGCTGTTCCACGTACTCCGCGAGTTCAAGCCGGGCAAGACCGAGAACTACGTCTTCAACGCGGCGGAGAACGCCTCGTTCGTCGACTCCAGCCTGTTCGGCGCCAAGCTGGGCTCGGCCGTGTGGCCGCTGCAGAACACTGCGTCGGTCGCCGAGCTCGGCGGCAACCTCGTCTCGCAGTGGATCGTGATGATCCCGCTGATGATCGCGGCCGGCATCTTCACCCACATCACCGCGCGCCACTCGGTCGCCCGCCAGCAGGCGCAGATCGCCGCCGGCACCGTCGCGGCGAACCCGCAGGCCGAGATCATGCAGAAGCTGATGCTCTACGTGTTCCCGATCGGTGTCGTCGTCGGTGCGCCGTTCCTGCCGCTCGCGGTCCTCTTCTACTGGGTCGCCAACAACCTGTGGACCCTCGGCCAGCAGTACGTCGTCTACCGCAAGATCGACGCCGAGGAGTCGGACAAGGCCGAGAAGGCCACCGAGTCCGCGAAGGCCCGGGCCCCGCGCCCCGGCCAGAAGCCGATCCGCGACGCCCGTCGCGGCACCGCGGAGGAGGTCCGCGAGATCGCCGACGAGCCGATCGAACCCGCCGAGGAGAAGGCCGCCGAGGCGGCGTCGCAGGCCCGCGCCACCGGATCCGACGGCGCCTCCGCCGACACCGGCACCACCTCCGACGGGCAGCGCAACGGCGCGGCCCGCAACGGGAACGGGAACGGCCAGAAGAAGCCCGGGGCCAAGCCGGTGCAGAAGCGCCCGGGGGCCAAGGCCCGGCGTGGCAAGCGTCGCTGACGACCCCACCGCACGACCCCACAGGCACGACCCCACAGACTCCGGCGCGCCCCGCCGGCCCCGGCGGACCCCACCGCCGCGCGGGCCCGGACGCGACGGACCGCGAACCGTTGACGAGAGGAGTAGCGCGTGCCCACCACCGCCAAGGAGCCCGCCGAGGGTCCGGACGTGCAGGACAAGCCGTCCGGCGAGAGCCTGCTGATCCAGGAGGGCGACGTCGCAGGTGACTACCTGGAGCGCCTGCTGGACATCCTGGACTACGACGGCGACATCGACCTCGACGTCGAGGGCGGCCGCGCCATCGTCAGCATCGAGGGCGCCGAGGACGACCCCGACCTGCAGAAGCTCGTCGGTGACAAGGGCTCGGTGCTGGAGAGCCTGCAGGAGCTGGCCCGCCTCGCCGTCCAGCAGCAGCTGGGCAGCCGCAGCCGGCTGATGCTCGACATCGCGGGCTGGCGACGGCACCGCCGCGACGAGCTCACCGCGCTCGGTCTGGAGACCGCCCAGGAGGTCAAGGCCAGCGGCGAGTCCGCGCGGCTGCGGCCGATGACGCCGTTCGAGCGCAAGGTCGTGCACGACGCCGTCGCCACCGTGACGGGTGTCGTCTCCGAGAGCGAGGGCGAGGAGCCGCGTCGCCAGGTCGTGGTCCACAAGAAGTGACCACCTCCCCCATCCCGACCCCGGAGGTCGCGGAGAAGGTCTTCGGCGACCGGACAGGGCTGGCCGTCCGCTACGTCGAGCACCTCGCGACCTCCGGGATCGAGCGCGGGCTGATCGGCCCGCGCGAGCGGGACCGGTTGTGGGACCGGCACGTGCTGAATTGCGCGGTCCTCGGTGAGGTCGTGCCCGCCGACGCCCGGGTCGCCGACGTCGGCTCCGGGGCCGGGCTCCCCGGGATCCCACTCGCTCTGGCCCGCCCGGACCTGCGGATCGTGCTGATCGAGCCGCTCGCCCGACGGGTGGAGTGGCTCGACGAGGTGCTGACCGATCTCGGCCTGGACATCGCCGTCGAACGGGGGCGTGCCGAGGAGCGGCCCGTTCTGCGACGATGGGAGGGGGCCGACGTCGTCACCGCCCGGGCCGTCGGACCGCTGGCCCGGCTCGCGGGCATCTGCCTGCCCCTGCTGCGGCAGGGGGGTGCGATGCTGGTGCTGAAGGGAGCCTCCGCTCCGGACGAGATCGCCCGCGACGCCGCGGCGGTCCGTGCGCTCGGAGGGGGCGAGCCCCGGATCCACGAGACCGGAGCCGGTGTGGTCGATCCGCTGACCACGGTGGTCGAGATTCCGCGGACCGGCGCGCCCCGCCGCATCCCGAGGAAGGAACGGCGATGATGGGTGCCGTAGCGCCGTTTCACGTGAAACACCGACCGGGCACGAACCGTCCAGGAAGCGAGGGTCGCGCATGAGTGCCGGATGGACCCCCATCGCGGACGAGGCCGAGCGGGCCGCACGCGTCCTGCACCCCGACCGGCACGGCATGCCCCGCCCGGCCGCGCGCCGCATCATGGGCGTCGCGAACCAGAAGGGCGGGGTCGGGAAGACGACGAGCACGGTCAACCTGGCCGCGGGGCTGGCCCTGCACGGCATCCGGGTGCTGGTGATCGATCTCGACCCGCAGGGCAACGCGTCCACCGCGCTCGGCGTCGAGCACCGCACCGGCACGCCGTCGGTGTACGAGGTGATGCTCGGCGAGATCCCGCTCGAGGAAGCCGTCGCGGTCAGCACCGCGTCGCCGAACCTGCTCTGCCTGCCCGCCACGATCGACCTGGCCGGCGCCGAGATCGAACTCGTCAGCATGGTCGCCCGGGAGTCCCGGCTGGCCCAGGCGCTCAACGACGAGACGCTGTCCCGGCTCGACGTCGACTACGTGCTCATCGACTGCCCGCCGTCGCTGGGGCTGCTGACGGTCAACGCGCTGGTCGCGGCGTCCGAGGTGCTCATCCCGATCCAGTGCGAGTACTACGCGCTGGAGGGGCTCGGGCAGTTGCTGTCCAACATCGACCTCGTCCGCTCGCACCTGAACACCTCGCTGCACGTGTCGACCATCCTTCTGACCATGTACGACGGCCGCACCAAGCTCGCCGACCAGGTGACCTCCGAGGTCCGCCAGCACTTCGGCCCGACGGCCCTGCGCACGGTCATCCCGCGCAGCGTGAAGGTCTCCGAGGCCCCCGGCTACAGCCAGACCGTGCTGGCCTACGACCCCGGCTCGCGCGGCGCGATGAGCTACATCGACGCGGCCCGTGAGATCGCCGAGCACGGGGCGAGCGGCGCCTACCGCCCGGACGGTCGCTGAGATGGCCGAGCGCAAGGGTGGCCTGGGCCGCGGCCTCGCCGCGCTCATTCCCACCGGCCCGTCGGAGGCCGGTGACCGGCCCGGGGGCAACGGACCCGGTGCGCCCCTGCACCGCCCGGGCCCGGCCGTGCGACGCGACGACCACGATCCCGAGACCCCGGTCGTCGACGGCGGGGCGGAGTACCGCGAGATCGCGCTGCGGCGGATCGTCCCCAACCCCAAGCAGCCGCGGACCCAGTTCGACGAGGACCAGCTCGCCGAGCTGGAGCACTCGATCCGTGAATTCGGGCTGCTGCAGCCGATCGTCGTCCGGCGGGCCGGTGTCGACTACGAGCTGATCATGGGTGAGCGCCGGTGGCGCGCCGCCCAGCGTGCCGGGCTGGAGACCTTGCCCGCGATCGTCCGGCACACCGCCGACGACGTGATGCTCCGCGACGCGCTCCTGGAGAACATCCACCGCGTCCAGCTCAACCCTCTCGAGGAGGCGGCCGCCTACGAGCAGCTGCTCGCCGAGTTCGGCGTGACGCACTCCGAGCTCGCCGACCGGCTCGGCCGCAGCCGGCCCGTCGTCACCAACATGATCCGGCTGCTGAAGCTGCCGGTGGCGGTGCAGCGCCGGGTCGCCGCCGGGGTGCTGTCGGCCGGGCACGCGCGCGCCCTGCTCGGCCTCGAGGACGCCGGGCAGCAGGAGGACCTCGCCACCCGGATCGTCGCCGAGGGCATGTCGGTCCGCGCGACCGAGGAGGCCGTCGTGCTCGCGCGGCAGGAGGGGCCCCGGCGGGAACGCCGGGCCCGTCGTCGCGGCGAGCAGCGTCCGGAGTTCGTCGAGCGTGCCGACCGGCTGGCCGACATGTTCGACACCCGGGTGAAGGTCGAGATGGGTCAGCGCAAGGGCCGCATCGTCGTCGAGTTCGGGTCGGTCGAGGATCTGGACCGGATCACCGGGCTGATGGGCATCAGCGACCGCGACTGACCGGCACACCTGTCCCCTGCCCCGACGGCCGTCGTCCCCGTGGACGGCGGCCGTCGGCGTTCCGGGTTCCTGGTCGTATGCGATGTATCGACCCGTGGAGCGGATCTGAGGGCGCCCTGAGACGGTCTCTGGGGTGCCCTGTGGACGTCCTGCTTGTGGGGAGGCCGAGGAAGGTTTCAGGAGGTGCAGGGGGCCGCTGAGGTACGGATGATGTCCGATTCGTCCGCTGTCCGGCCAACTCGCCGTCGGCTGGGGCGGAACGGTCGCAGTTCTACCCGCTCTGTCGTACGTACGTCCGTATCCGGTCATGTCGACGGTGGCTGGAGCCCGCTCGGTGCGTCACGGGGCGGCGGTGACGGGGTCGGGTGGTGCCGGGACGGGATGGTGGTCTGGGCGGCCCCTGCCGTGGGCGTGCGTGGCCGGAGTAGAGCGGGGCCGCGGCTCCCGGTGGCATCGTCGACCGTCGGTTCGGGGCGAGACTCGGACCGCGGGTGGAGCGATGCGGCAGTTTCCCGTGGAGCGGTTGTTTCACGTGGAACATCGACCGGGCGGGGCCGTGCGTCGGTCTGCGCCGGGCCAGCGGTCGGGCTCTGCCCGGCGCCGCACGGACTCTCGCTCCTGCCTGGTGTCGCCCCTGGCGAGTCCGTCGCCGCTGCCGGGCTGATACGCCGTACGTACTCGGCGTCCGGATGGTCTCTCGTTCGACTCCTGTCGTGGGGTGACTGCGGTCCCTCGGTTCGCGTGCCGTCTGGGGAGGCGTGGCCCGGGTGCTGCGGCTGGGCCTCGTGCGAGTCGCCATAGGTCCGGTGCTCAGGAAGGCGCCTCACGTCGCGGTCCGTCGTCGACTCCGGGCTGTGCGGTGGGTAGGCACGGTACCGATGCGTGGCCCCGCGGTCCGGTGTGGCTGTGTCTCGGAGCGGGCTTCCGGTGGGGCGTCGGCACCGCTGCGGCACCTGGTTCGTGCCGATGACCGGCGGCGTCGGACACGGCCGCTCTGTGTCCGTCGGCCCGGGGCGTGGTGTTCCGGGGTGGTTCTGCACTGCGCCCTTGCGCAGCTCGACCGCCGGCCTGGCGCGAGTTGCGGGACTGGTCGGCGCGGTCTCGATTGCTTCTGGACCGGGTGGCGCTCAGGGGGCAGGTGACGTGTGTGGAGCCGGGTGATGTGGGAGTGGGCGCTGTGGGGCTGGGCGCTGTAGGGATTGGGTGGCGCTGCGGGATCGAGTGGGGCTACGGGAGCGGATCCGGCTGGCCCAGGCAGTGCGGGATCTGGCGGTGCCGAACTCCGGGGTGTCGAACCCCAGGGTGCCGAACCTCGGGGCGCCGAACCTACCGGCACAGTGCGCGGCGACAGCGCGGGCGGCGCTGCCATGCCCGAACCCCGGCGCCACCGAACCCGGCAGCGCGGAACCCCGGCGATACAGAACCCGGCCACGTAGAACCTGGCGAGGCCGGGCCAGCCTGCCCTACGGGGCGGGACGGGGTGGCGCGGTGGGAACGAGTCGGTGCACCGCCGCAGAAGCCCAGCCGCGCCCCGAGCGAGGCAGATCAGATCGACCGGCACCCGGCTCCGTGCGCGCGTGTTTCACGTGGAACACCGTGCCGACGGTCGGGTGCCCACCGGCGCGGAACCGCCCGCCCGCGGCGCCCATGCCGTCGCCCCGCGGTGTCGGCTGAGCGTGAGTTCGGCGCCCGCCCGGACGCGCCCACGCCCCACGAGGCCGGTTCTCGGTCGTCGTCCTGCTGGACCGGAATCGGTCGTGGTGCACATCTGAACCGGTCCTCCCCGGTCCTCGACGAGCCGGCACAGAAGGAGCAGCAGCGGTGCGAGATCGCGGTCTGCCGGTGGGCGTCGGACAGCGGCACTCGGTGGTGCGCGCCGTGCGTCCCGGCGTCGCCCGAGACCCGTCCTCCCCGGGATCGCTCGACGGTCCTCCGGGGATGCCCGCCCGACACCGATGCGACGGCCCCTGCTGCACACCGGCTTCGGCCGTGCCCGGGTGGTCGGGACGGATGCACCCGCTGGGCGATTCCGTCACGGTGATGCGTGGTGCCTGGCAGCTCGACGCCACCCACGTCTCCCCCGGTGACCGCGATCGAGCCCCGCGGCGAGTGGACGACGATCCCTCCGGGGTACGGCGCGAAGGTGAGCCGCGCAGCCCGGTTCCCCGTGTGCGCGACCCGGAGCTCGTCCGCGTCGGGCCGGTGGAGCCCGAGCGTCGATGCGACCGTGACCGACGCCTCCGTCATACGGTCCCGCTCCGGGTGAACGGTCCCGTCGCCGGTGTCCTCGGCCGATGTTCCACGTGAAACCACACGACTGTGGTTCCACGTGGAATATCGCTCAGCCCTGTCGCGCCGCCGCCCGCTCGACGAGCGCCAGGTAGACCGTCGCGAGATCGGAACCGTCCGCGGCCACCGCGGTCGGGAGCAGTGAGGTGTCGGTCAGGCCCGGCGACACGTTCATCTCCAGGACGTACACGTGACCGTCGGCGTCGACGATCGCATCGGTGCGCGACACGTCGCGCATGCCCAGCAGTCGATGTGCGGCCAGGGCAGTGTCGGCCAGCGTGTCGAGGATGTCCGACGGCAGCCGTGCCGGGCAGTGGAACGTGGCCGCACCGGGCGTGTAGCGGGATGTGTAGTCGTAGAACCCGGACCGCACCTCCACCTCCACCGGGGGCAGCGCGCGGGGTTCCTCGCGGTCGTGGACGACCGACACCGCGACCTCGGTCCCGGCGACGAACTGCTCGACGAGCACCGTCTCCGAGTAGGCGAAACAGCTGACCATCGCGGCCGGGAGGTCCGCCGCGTTCCGGACCACCTGCACACCGAGCGCCGAGCCGCCCTGGTCCGGCTTCAGCACCAGCGGCAGCCTGAGCCGGTCGACGATCGCGCCGAGCACACCCTGGGCGCCCAGCTCGCGGAAGGTCGAGTGCGGCAGCGCGACCCAGTCCGGCGTGGACAGGCCCGCTCGGACGAGCTCGGCCTTCACGCTCGGCTTGTCCCAGGCCCGCCGGCACGCCCCGGACGGAGTCCCGACGAACGGGATGCCCAGCAGCTCCAGCACCTGCTGCACGGCGCCGTTCTCCCCCTCGCCCCCGTGCAGTGCGACGGAGACCGCGTCCGGCCGGTCGGTCGACAACCGCTCCAGCAGGCGCGCGTCGACGTCCCACTCGCGGACGTCGACACCGTTCGCGCGCAGCGCGCCCGCCAGTCGACGACCGGATCGCAGGGACACCTCACGCTCGTGGGACAGGCCTCCGGCCAGCACGGCCACCGTTCGATCGCTCACGCGGGCATTCTGCGCCATCAACGGGAACGCCCCGGACCGGGAGCCGGTCCGGAGCGTTCCACGTGAAACATCGCCGTCGTGGGACGGCGTCAGGTGGTGTCCGGCGACGGGCTCTGGGTGCCCCGGCTCAGCTCGGGGCGGACCGGCGTCCCGAAGGTCCGCACGACCTCCATCTCGGCCTCCAGGACCGCCGCCAGTCGCCGCACGCCCTCGGTGATGCGCTCGGGCGTCGGGAAGCAGAACGACAGCCGCAGCTGCCGGCTGCCGAATCCGTCGGCGTAGAAGCCGGTGCCGGATGCATACGCGACCCGTGCGGTCACCGCGCGGGGCAGCATCGCCTTCGTGTCGACGCCCTCCGGCACGGTCAGCCACACGAAGAACCCGCCGTCGGGGACGTTCCAGGTGCAGCCCTCGGGCAGGTACGTCTCCAGCGCGGCCAGCATCGCGTCGCGGCGCTCGCGGTAGTTCTCGCTGAACGTCTTGATCTGGCTGCGCCAGTCGTGGTGCGACAGGTAGCGCGACACCAGCATCTGCGTGAACGACGGCGGGCACAGCGTCGCCGACTCCGCGGCCAGCACCAGCCGGTCCCGCACCAGCGGCGGCACCAGCGCCCAACCGACCCGCAGCCCGGACGCGAACGTCTTCGAGAACGAACCCAGGTACAGCACGTCCGGGTCGTAGGAACGCAGCGCCGGGTGCACCTCACCGTCGAATCCGAGCATCCCGTACGGGTTGTCCTCGACGACCATGACGCCGTAGCGGCGGCACAGCTCCAGGATCCGCGGCCGTCGCTCGTGCGCGAGCGTCACGCCGGCCGGGTTGTGGAAGTTCGGGATCGTGTAGAGGAACTTCGGGACGAGGCCCTGCCGGGTCAGGGACTCCAGCGCCTCGTGCAGCAGCTCCGGGACCAGCCCGTGCTCGTCCATCGCGACGTGCACGACCCGCGCCTGGTAGGCGGCGAAGCTGCCCAGCGCGCCGACGTAGGACGGCCCCTCGGCCAGGACGACGTCACCCGGGTCGACGAAGATCCGGGTCAGCAGGTCGAGGGCCATCTGCGAGCCGACGGTGACGACGACGTCGTTCGGGTCGGCCTCGATGCCCTCCTCGCGCATGACCTCGCAGATCTGCTCGCGCAGCTGCGGGACACCCTGGGCGGAGCCGTACTGCAGCGCGGACATGCCGTCCACGTCGACCAGCTCGGCCACCTCACGGGCGAGGGACTGCAGGGGCAGCGCCGCCAGGTTCGGCATGCCGCCGGCCAGCGACACGACCTCCGGCCGGCTCGCGACGGCGAACAACGCCCGGATCTCCGACGCCGTCATCCCGGCGGTGCGGGTCGCGAAACGCTCGGTGGGGGCGAGCGGGACCACGGCCCCCTCCCCTGCCGCCGCTGCTGCCGCGGCCGCGGGACGGCGGACGTCGGGCTGCTGCGGGCGGTCGGGCAGGGTCATCGCGTGCTCCTCTGCGAAGGGAAGGACCCGCCGAGTGTAACCGCGACGGGTGATCGGCCCGCCCTTCGTCGTGACGTTCGTACCGGTGAGCACTCTCGGGGTGACGGGATCGCGGAAATCCACCTAGTCTCGGGCTGCGCGGGTCACCGGACCCGGGGGGTGGCCAGGGGGACGGCCGCTCCGGCGCCGGGGTCGGGACCACGCCCCGGACGGGCCGGACCGCGCAGCAGCGCGTGCAGCGCGTGACGACGACATCCGGAGGTCGGTTTCCGTGTCCTGGCATGTTGCCGCGCTCAACCTCGACAACCTAGGCGATCTGCCGAAGCGGTGTCGGAACTGCGTCTACTGGGAGCTCTCGCCCCAGCTGGCGGAGCAGGCCGAGGGGTACGGCACGACCGACCTGGAGAAGGAGGCCTGGCTGTCCGAGGTACTCCTCGAGTGGGGTTCCTGCGGCCGGGTCGTCTACGTCGGCGGTGCCCCGGCGGGGTACGTGCTGTTCGCGCCGCCGGCGTCGGTCCCCCGCGCCACCGAGATGCCGACCGGCCCGGTCAGCGCCGACGCCGTCCTGCTGACCACGATGCAGGTGGCTCCGGAGTTCTCCGGCGAGGGACTGGGCCGGGCGCTCGCCCAGGCCGTCGTGAAGGACCTGACCCGGCGCGGGGTGAAGGCCGTGGAGGCGTTCGGCGACGCCCGCCCCGGCACCGAGTCCGACTGCGTCGTCCCCGCGGACTTCCTGCGCTCGGTCGGTTTCAAGACCGTCCGCCCGCACCACCGCTGGCCGCGGCTGCGGATGGAGCTGCGCTCGGGGCTGGAGTGGAAGTCCGACGTCGAGGCCGCGCTCGAACAGCTGTTCAACACGGTGACCATCCCGATGCAGAGCGCGGCGCCGCGCCCGACGGCGACACCGGCCCGTGCGGGGTCGACTGTCGTTCACGCCACCCACAGGGACGATCTGAGGGCGCTCTGAGCGGGCCGTGAGCGGCCTGCCGGGCTCGGCCCTGAGTGACGGGGCCGAGCCGGGTTCTGCAGGTCGTGGCGGGCCTCAGACGGCCCGGATCTCGTCCCGGGTGTACTCGCGGGCCAGCACGTCGTTGAAGGTGAACGTGCCGGTGGGCTGGTCGTCCTGCCCGAGCAGGTAGAGCCGCTTGACGGCGACGAGGATGCCCTCGGCGACGACGTCACGGAAGCCGGGGTCGAGCAGCTTGCGGCGGTCCCCGAGATGCGTCAGGTACCCGACCTCGACGCGGACGGCCGGCATCCGGGTCCGGCGCACCAGCTCCCAGGTGCACGTCTGGCTACGGCAGTCGAGCATCGAGGTCCGGGTGAGCAGCTCGCGCTGGATCAGCCCGGCGAGCGCCTCGCCGACATTGGACGTGGTGCCCGACCCGTTGCCGAAGTAGTAGGTCGCCAGACCCTGCGCGTGCGGGCTGAAGCTCGCGTCGGTGTGCAGCGACACGACCAGGTCCGCGCCGACGTCGTTGGTGAACTGCGCGCGCTCGCTGTCCGGCGGGTTGCCGTTCTCCGGGCGGGAGAGCAGGGCCTCCATCCCGGTGGCCGACATGCGGCCGACGACCCGGCGGGCGAGGTCCCACATCAGGTCGGCCTCGGTGACCCCGCCGACGTCGACGCCGCGGTCGTGTCCGCCGTGGCCCGGGTCGATGACGATCCGCTTGCCACGCATCCGCGGGCCGGCTCGGCGCAGCAGCTCCTGCTCGCGCAGCAGGTGCGGACGACCGCCGGTGACCTTGCGGCCGAGCTGGCGCAGTGCGCGCAGCGTCTCCGGCCCGCAGACACCGTCGGGGGTCATGCCGTAGTCCCGCTGGAAGCGGATCAGGGCCTGCTCGGTCTGCTGGTCGAACAGCCCGCTCGGCCGGCCCGGGTTGTACCCGAGCTCGAGCAGGCGTTCCTGCAGGTGGGCGACGTCGTCGCCGGTGGTGGGAGTGGAGAGCGTGAACGACAGCATCCGGTCGCCCAGGCTCCATCCCGCCTCCCGCAGCGCGCGGGCGGTGTCCGGGCCGACGATGCCGTCGGTGATCAGGCCACGGCCCTGCTGGAACATGCGGACGGCGCGGTCCACGCCGTCGTCGAACATGTCCTGGGCGCGCGAGCCCGGCGGCACCGCCGGGAGCAGACCGAGCTGTCCCAGCGTCGTCCGGATCTCGCGTACGGCCGGACCGCAGTCCCCGCGCCGGAGCAGCTGCATGCACCCCTCGCTCGCAGTCGTGAGGCGCCGTACGACGCCCGTGATGGGTCGGTTTCGCCCGGTGACCGGACGCGTGCCGGACTCATTGTGCCCTGCCCGACCCCCGGAGGAGTGCAGCGGGGCGGATACGCGCGTGTCCCGGTTGTGATCAACCGGGACACGCAGCGTGATATCTGTGCGCTATACAGCACACGGAGTGTGATCAGATGTGGTCGGCGAGATCGGCGAGCAGCGCCGCCTTCGGCTTTGCGCCCACGATCTGCTTCACCGGCTTGCCGCCGGAGAACAGGATCATCGTCGGGACCGACATGACCTGGTAGTCGCGTGCGACCTCCGGGTTGGCGTCGATGTCGAGCTTGGCGACGGTCAGCTTCTCGGAGTTCTCCCCGGCGATCTCGTCCAGCACCGGGGCGACCATCTTGCACGGGCCGCACCAGGTGGCCCAGAAATCGACCAGGACGGGCTTGTCGCTCTTCAGGACGTCCTGGTCGAACGAGCTGCTGGTGACGTCGACGGTGTTGTTGCCCATGGGGTTCTCCTTCGGTCGCGGATGCGGGTCTGGTGGGTGCCGGTGGGCGGTCAGTGCGCGGCGTCGGCGACGGCGGCCGCCGGGGCGGTCTCCTCCGAGCCGTAGCTGCCACCGACCAGCTCGGAGCTGACCTCGTGGCCGGCCAGCCAGCGCTCGGCGTCGATCGCGGCCGAGCAGCCGGAGCCGGCGGCGGTGATCGCCTGGCGGTAGGTGTGGTCGACGAGGTCGCCACAGGCGAAGACGCCCGGGACGTTCGTGTAAGTGGTACGTCCGTCCACCTGCACGTACCCCTCGTCGTCGACGTCGACCTGGCCCGCGACCAGCGCGCTGCGCGGGTCGTGGCCGATCGCGACGAACATGCCGGTGACGTCGAGCGTGCTGGTCTCACCGGTCACGGTGTCGCGCAGCTGCAGCTGCTTGACCGAGCCCTCGCCGGTCACCGCGGTGACCTCGGAGTTGGTGCGCCAGCGCATCTTCGGGTCGTTCTTCGCGCGCTCGTACATGATCTTCGAAGCACGGAACTCGTCGCGACGGTGGATGACCGTGACGGTCTCGGCGAAGCGGGTGAGGAAGGTGGCCTCCTCCATCGCCGAGTCGCCACCGCCGATGACGGCGATGTTCTGGTCGCGGAAGAAGAAGCCGTCGCAGGTGGCGCACGAGCTGACACCGCGGCCGAGGAGCTCCTGCTCGCCGGGGACGTGCAGGTAGCGGAGGGCGGCACCCATCGCGAGGATCACCGCACGGGGCCGGAAGGTCTCCTTCCCGACCCGCACCTCCTTGACGTCGCCGTCGAGGCGGACCTCGTCGACGTCCTGCGGGCGCAGGTCGGCACCGAAGCGCTCCGCCTGGCCGCGCATCTGCTGCATGAGCTCGGGGCCCATGATCCCCTCGGTGAAGCCCGGGTAGTTCTCCACCTCGGTCGTGGTCATCAGGGCGCCGCCGAACTGGCTGCCCTCGAACACGAGCGGGGCGAGCTGGGCCCGCGCGGCGTACACCGCGGCGGTGTAGCCGGCCGGCCCGGACCCGATGATGATCAGGTTGTGCACCGTGTCGTCGGTGGTCACCGGTACCGATCCCTCCTGGCACGCCCGCGAGACGGGCGCGATGACGGGGCCTGCGGGTGCCGGCCCTGCTGGCCGGCTCCTGCGTCGTGGCTGCCGTATGGCTCGAACGCGATCCTAGACAGGGGCATTCCCGCCCGTCGGTCCCGCCGAACGTGGCCACGGCGACGCGGGCGTCGCCGGTGCCCGGCCGGGTCAGCCGGTGGTGGTCCCGGTGGTGGTCTCGGCGAGCACCCGTGCGGAGCCCGACCCGCAGTCCGGTGGTACGACGACGAGCCGGTAGCGGCCCCGTTCCGGTGCGCCGAGGACCAGCAGGACCGCCGGACGGCCGTCCACGGCGTGCGGGCGGGCCGCCAGGAACGGCGCGTCCGGCCGGGCGGCGCCGGCAGCGGTGAGGCAGGCGCGGACCCGGGCGGGGTCGTCGAGCGCACCGACGGGTGCCGCCGCGCCCGCGGCGGCGGACCGGAGCTCCTCCGGCGCGGTCCCGGCGACCGGGACGACGGTCGGTGCGGTGGGCAGGAGAGCGGCGAGCCCGACCCCGGCGACGACGAGTGCCGCGGCGGCGAGGACGAGCGTGCTCCACGGGGCGCGGCGGGCGCCCGCCGTCGCCTCGACCCGGGCCGGTCCGGGAGCCTCCCGCGACACCTCCAGGACGAGTCGCGCCCGCATCCGCGCCGCCACGTCGTCCGGCATCGCCACCGGGCCGAGCTCCCGGGCCACCCGGGCTCCGACCTCGGCGAAATCCTCCTCGTCGACATGACACGAAGCAGCTGCTGCGGGGTTGTCGTCGTTCTGACGATCGGTACGGCTCTCATTGTCGTCGAACCGGTGAGAACTACTCATCCCTCGTCCTCCCGCAACACAGGGGCCAGCCGGGCCCGTGCGCGGGCCCGGCGGCTCTTCACCGTCCCGGGCGCCACGGCCAGCATCTCCGCCGCCTCCGCGACGCCGTAGCCGAGGCCGTCCACGAGCACCAGGGCGGCCCGCTGGTCCGCCGGCAGCAGGGCCAGCGCGTCGGAGACGGCGAGCCGCACCACGAGCCCGCCCGCGTGGTCCCGGGCCGCGACGACGGCCTCCAGCGTCCGCAGCCGCTCCCGCCGCCGTCCGGCCGCGCGGAGCCGGTCGACGCAGTCGTTCACGAGGATCCGGTGCAGCCACGTCCCCGTCGCCGCATCACCGCGGAACCCGGGCGAGCGGAGCGCGGACAGGAACGCCTCCTGCACCGCGTCCTCGGCCTCGGCCCGGTCGCCGAGCATCCGCAGGGCCACCGACCAGAGCCGGTCGGCGTACCTCCGGAACATCTCGTCCAGGTCGGGCTGGGCCCGGTCCGGGATCCGGTCGACGGTCGTCACCCGCGCACGGTAGGCAGCGCGACGGAGTGCCCACGGGCGTTGCCGGGCCGGTCCGTCGCGATCGCGAACGGGTCGGCTCAGGGGGCGGTGCGGCGGAAGGTGATGTCGTCGATCTGGGTCTGGTTGTTCGGACCCAGGTTCGTGATCCACAGCAGCACGTGCTGGGTGGGGCGGCCCGGGTCGAGCCCGACCGTCGTCCGTCCCGCGGACAGGGTGACGGTGTCGAGCAGCGTCGTGTCCCCCAGCGTCGGCGCGGCGGACGGGGCCGAGCGGACCTGCACGACCGCACTCGCGGTCGGCGAGTCGATGGTGAGCCCGGTGAGCGGTTCGGCGGCGCCGAACGAGGCCAGCACGCCGATCCCGGGCTTGAGCGCCGGGAAGGGCTGGAAGTAGCGGCTCGTGCTCCACACGGTGGAGGGGTCGCCGTCGACGACGTTGCCGACGGTGCCGGCGTTGTCCGCGTCGCCGACCGGGTCGAACACCGTCGCCGACACGCCCTGCACCGCGACGCCCGTCCCCGACGGTGCGGCCGGGTCCTGCGGGGCGGGCACCTGCTGCTGCACCGGTGCGCTCGCCGCGGGCGGGATCACGACCGGCGGGGTGCCACCGCCACCGAACAGCATGCCCAGCTGCACGGCGACCCACCCGAGCAGGGCCAGCACGCCGACGGCGAGCACTCCGAGGCCGATCCGCAGGTTGCGGCGGCGCCGGGGGTCGTTGCGGGTGTCGGGCAGCCGGTCGGAGTCCTGCCACACGTCGTCCGGCTCGGCGGGGGCGCCGTCGTGCACCGGTGGGAAGAACGCCTGGTCGGCGTCCTCCGCGACGACGTCCGCCAGCATCCGGTGCATCGCCGCGGCGGTGTGCACCCGGCTGACGCCGTCGCCCTGGCCGAGCGCTCCGCTGCACAGCGTGTCCAGCTCCAGCGGCACCCCGGGGCGCAGCTGCGACGCCGGGCGCAGCCGGCCCGCGGGCGTGCGGTCGGCGGCGACGAGCCCGGCCCGGGCGGCGTCGGACACCGACAGCGGCCAGCGCCGGGTGAGCAGGCAGTAGAGGACCCCGCCGAGCCCGCGGACGTCGTCCGCGGCGGACACCGACGGGCGCGGGAGCAGGAAGGCCAGCATGGCGCGACCGTCCGGGGTGATCCGGACCCGCTGCGGGTGGTCGCAGCCGAGGACCAGGCCCTGCTGGTGGGCCTCGGTGGCGGCGGCCGACAGGGTCTCGACGGCCTTCGCGGCCCGCTGCGCGCGGACCGGGCCCTCGGCCACGGTCTCGGCCAACGACCGCCCGGGCACCCACTCGGCGACGGCGGCGCCCAGGACGTCGGCAGGCAGGCCGTGCGTGCCCGGGGCCAGGACGTCGAGCAGCCGGGCACTGCCGGAGTGCTCGAAGCAGCCCGAGCGCAGGGCGCGCACGATCATCTCACCGGCGCGGGCGGTGCCCTCGGGGTCGTCGGAACGGTCGTCGGCGGGCAGCCTGCGCAGCAGCGTGACGCCGACGGGACGGCGCAGCACGGTGTCCTCGGCGCGCCAGAACTCCGCCCCGGCGGCCGGGTCGGACCCGATCCGCTGGCGGAGCACGTAGCGCTCGGTGAGCGGCGAGCCCGCCGTCGTGCTCGCGGTCTCGCGGACGGCCGGGATGCGCTCGGTGGGCCGGGCCTGGGCCGGAACGGCGGGAACGGCGGCCGTCGGCTGTTCGTCCGCGGGCGCCCCGGCGGTCCCGGGTGCGTCGGCGGTCCCGGGTGCGTCGGCGGTCCCGGGTGCGTCGGCGGTCGCCGCGGCGTCGACGGGGTCGAGCGACGGGTGCGGACGAGGTGCCACGTCGTCCTCGACGGGGTGGGGGCCGGTCCGGGCAGTGCGCTCGCCGATCTGCCCGCTCAACGGCCTCGCCCTCCCCTGGCGCTCGGTGTCGTGTCCGGCGTCAGCCTACGGCACTCGGTCGGATGCGGACGAGCCGAGAACACGCCCCCGGACCCGTCTCCCCTGTCTTCGGTGACGGGCGCCGATCGGTTTGCCTACCCATCCTCGCGATTCGCCCGAAAGCAGCGGTGATGCGACGAGCGGTCAATACCGTACGGCGAACGACGTCGGTGTTCCTTGTCTCCCCCCGATCCCTCCCCGGTGTCTCCCCGACGTCCCTCCCGGGCTCAGGAGCGGTGGGCGTGTCCGGACGGCGCCGGCCCCGGTGGCACGGGGGCGTCGGGGGGCGGGCCCGGTCCGGGGCCGGGTCCCGGGCCACCGGACGGACCGGGTGCGGCGGCCGGACGCAGCCTGCGCAGCACCCGTCGGACCACCAGGACCACGAGGACGCCGCCCGCGATCGCGGTCAGCCAGACGGTGACCGTTCCGTAGACGGTCGACCGGACCCGCAGCCGGGTGTCCGGCCCGAGCGCGACGCCGTCCGGGGTGAGCAGGCCGGCGTCCACGCTGAACACCCCGGAGCGGGTGACCTGGGCACTGACCCGAACCTGGACGCGGCCGCGCGGCGGTACCGCCTGCACCTCGATCGGGGCGACCCGCAGACCGGTGGTGCTCGACAGCACCACCCGCACGTTCATCGTCACCGGCAGCCCGTTGGCTACGGTGATCAGCAGCGGTGCGTCGCTGGTCCCGAGCGAGTACGGGCTGGGCGGCTCGACCACCCGCACCGAGGCGCGGATCTGGGCCACCCGGTCGGCGACGACGGTCTGCTCCTGCTCGGCGCGCGCCGGGTCGCCCCGCCACCACGACGACACCGTCCGCAGGGTGCCGGTCACCAGCGGGTCGAACACGTCGGCGGGGCTCGCCCCGACCCCGGTGCGGGCCTCGGCCGCGGCGCGCAGCGCCTCGATCGTCCTGACCTGGTCGGCCACCCCGGACACGATGCTCCCCGGGATCTCCGCGCCGCCGGCCTGCGGTGGGTAGAACAGCTGTGTCCCGCCGGTCCGGATCTCGCCCCCGGTGAGGGTGGGCAGGCCGGTCGGGGCGATCCGGCCGTCCTGGATCAGCGAGGTCAGGGCGGTCAGCACCCCGGCAGCAGCCGGTCCGTCCGCGGCCCAGCGGTGCGGCGGCGCGACGACCAGCGGCCCGTCGGCCTCCCCGGCGCGCAGCGCGAGGGCCCCGGCGAGGTCCTGGCCGGCGAGCCCGCCCGCGGCCCCCTGCTGCACCTCGATACCGGCGGGTCCGGTCGCGGCCTCGGTGAGCAGCGGGTCGGTGAGCAGCGCGGACTCGTCGCCGTCCCGGCCGGTGCCGTCGGAGCCGCCCACCCGCACCCGGCCCGACGCCGTCGCGCCGGTCACCCCGTCGGCGGAGAGCAGCAGCCGGGTCCCGCCGCCGAGCGCGTCCAGCGTTGCCTCGTCGACGACGCCGTCGACGGGCCACACGACGCCGTCGAGGACGGTGGTCCCGAGCTCGGCGGACAGGGTCCGGCGGCCGCTGTCCAACGCGGTCCGGACGAGGTCGGCCTGGCCGCCGCGGACCAGGGCGACCAGGTCGGCGTCCGACGGCGGCAGGGCGATCACGCAGGTCCCGCGCGCGGCCGCGGTCAGCGCCGCCAGCCACTGGCCCGCCGCCTCCGCGCCGCGCCCCGGCTCGGACTCGTCGGGGCCGGTGACGACGTCGTAGCCGTCGCGCATGGCGGCCGCGGTGGCGACGAGCTCGGGGTCGATCGCCAGGCAGAGCGCGGACCGGGTCGGGGACCCGGCGGGCGCCGCGGAGCCCAGCGCCTCGACCAGCCCGCGCAGCCGCCCGCCCTGGGCGAAGGAGACCGCGAGGTCGTCGTCGGTCAGCAGCGGCGGTTCGCCGGGCAGCGGCGGGACCCGGCGCGGGGGGTCGGTGATCGGGTACAGCATCGTCACCGGCGCGGTGGCCCCCGGCGCCGGCGGCGACGCGGCCCCCGGGAGCGACGACACCGGCAGCAACGTGCGGACCCCGGCCAGCCGCGACGGCGCGCCGTCGACCGTCCCGTTGAGGTTGACCAGCAGCGGGTAGGTGCCCGGGTCGGGCAGCGCCAGCGTCGACTGCGGGGGCCCGGTGAGCGGGACGGCGTAGCGGAACGGGACCGACGCACCCGACGGGAGCGGGCCGAGGTCGGCGAACGGCGGCGTCGCGTCGTCGACCGCGGCCTCCCCGGCCAGCGCGGTCCGCAGCGCCGCCTCACCGGCGAGCGCCGGCCCGCGCTGCACCCGGACGGCCAGGTCGTCGACGGTCCCTGGGCCGGTGTTGGTGACGGTGCCGGTGACGACGAGCTCACCCGGCCCCGCCGACGTCACCACCCGCGGGGTCATCGTGGCGACGTCGAGCCGGACCGGGGCGGCGGCCTGCTGGGCCGGTTGCCGCACCGGTTGCTGCACCGGACTGTCCCGGGCGGCGGCGTGCGGGGCGCCCGCCGGGAACGCCGCGGGGAGGAACAGCGCCACCACCGCGGTGAGCACGATCGCGACCAGGGCCGCGACCCGGCTCACGCCGTCTCCTCCAGCAGGTCGGCCGCATGCCGGATCAGCCGGCGCTCGTCGGCGTAGGCGAGACGGCCCTCGAGCTCGTCGAGCGGAACCCAGGCCACCTCGGATACCTCGACGTCCTCGTCGCAGAGCTCGCCGCCGAGGGCGCGCATCAGGTAGTGGTGGACCGTCTTGTGGACGCGCCGGTCCTCGGCGACGAACCAGAAGTCGATGGTGCCCAGGGGAGCCAGCACCTCACCGATGATGCCGGTCTCCTCCTGCACCTCGCGCACCGCGGCCTGCTCTGCGGTCTCACCGGCCTCGATGTGGCCCTTGGGCAGCGACCACAGCAACCGGCCCCGGCGGTCCAGCCGGCCGATCAGCGCGGCGGCGCCGGTCTCGGGATGCACGACGAGCCCACCGGCGGACGTCTCGTCCACCGTGCGCAGCCGGCGACGACCGTCCGGGGACCGGTCGGAGCGCCCGGCACGGCCGGCGCGTGCGCCCCGGCTCTCACGGCCGGGTTCCGCGCCGCGCCCTGCCGAGGAGCGGCCGCGGGAGGGGGACATGTGGCGATGGTAACGAGGAGGTGGCCCGAAGGGGGGTCGACGAGCCGCCCTCGGCCGTGGCGTCACCCGGTCGCCCCGTCGTCGATCACCGGTCGGACGGTGCGGGACGACCGGAGGACCCGTGCCCGGCGGCCGGGCGCGTTGCCTAGACTGGCCCGTCGTGTCCTCGTCGTCCCCGTCCTCCACCGCCCGACAGGTGACCCGGCCCCCGGCCGGATCCGCCCCGGACCCGGACGAGTTGCAGCGAGCACAGGAGAACGCCGTGGTCGCACTGCTCGACGTCCTGGCCGTCGCCGACGAGCTGGCCGCCCGGTTCGCCGCCCGTGGGCACCTGCTCTACCTCGTCGGCGGCAGCGTCCGCGACGCCGTGCTGCGCGGTACCGGCGCGTCGACCCGGGACTCCGGCGACCTCGACTTCACCACCGACGCCCGCCCCGAGCAGATCCTCGCGATCGTGCGCGGCTGGGCCGAGGCGGTCTGGGACACCGGGATCGCGTTCGGGACCGTCGGACTGCGTCGCGACGGGCAGACCCTCGAGGTGACGACCTTCCGCGCCGACACCTACGACGGCACCTCCCGCAACCCCGAGGTCCGCTTCGGCGACACCGTCGAGGGCGACCTCGTGCGCCGCGACTTCACGGTCAACGCCATGGCGGTCGAGCTGACCGGGCCGCGGCGCCGCTTCGTCGACCCGCACGGCGGGTTCGCCGCGCTCGCCCAGGGCGTCCTGGACACCCCGGACACCCCGGAGCGCTCCTTCTCCGACGACCCGCTGCGGATGCTGCGCGCCGCCCGGTTCGTCTCCCAGCTCGGCTTCTCCCCCGCCGCGCGGGTCACCACCGCGATGACGGCGATGGCCGACGAGCTGACCCGGATCACCGCCGAGCGGGTGCAGGCCGAGTTCACCAAGCTGATGCTCGGCGAGCACCCCCGGCGGGGTCTGGAGCTGCTCTGCGACACCGGTCTGGCCCGGCACGTCGTCCCCGAGGTCCCGGCGATGCAGCTGGAGACCGACGAGCACATGCAGCACAAGGACGTCTACACCCACTCGCTCGTCGTGATGGAGCAGGCGATCGAGCGCGAGACCGACGGGCCGGACCTCACGCTGCGCCTGGCCGCGCTGCTGCACGACATCGGCAAGCCGGCGACCCGGCGCAAGGAGCCGGACGGGCGGGTCTCGTTCCACCACCACGAGGTGGTCGGGGCGAAGATGGCCCGCAAGCGACTGCGGGCGCTCAAGTACCCGAAGGCCCTGGTCGACGACGTGTGCCAGCTCGTCTACCTGCACCTGCGGTTCCACGGATACGGCAAGGGCGAGTGGACCGACTCGGCCGTGCGCCGCTACGTCGCCGACGCCGGGCCGCTGCTGGGGCGGCTGCACCAGCTGGTCCGCTCGGACTGCACCACGCGCAACCGGCGCCGGGCCGCGGCCCTGCAGCGCAACTACGACGGCCTGGAGAACCGGATCGCCGAGCTGCGCAAGCAGGAGGAGCTCGACGCGATCCGCCCCGATCTGGACGGCAACCGGATCATGGAGCTGCTGGGCATCCCGCCGGGGCCGGCCGTCGGGAAGGCCTACCGGCACATGCTGGCGCTGCGGATGGAGCAGGGGCCGATGGACGCCGAGCAGGCCGAGGCCGCGCTGCGGGCGTGGGCGGCCGAGAACCTCTGACCAGGACGTACGTCCTGTACGAACGTACACTTCGGTGTACGTACGTCCTACACGAACGTATGAACTATCATGTCCGGAGTACGACGCTACGGCGAACGGGTGGCAGAACCGCGTCCGCGTCGTAGGTGCGAACATGGACCCGTGCGGGAACACCGCGCCACGCGAGGCGCCGCTCTTCCCCCGGTCACGCCGGGGAGTCTGCTCGTCGCCGCCCCCGGTCTGGGCGACCCGAACTTCTCCCGGACGGTCGTCTACATGATCGAGCACCGTCCGCAGGGCAGCCTCGGGGTCGTGCTCAACCGGCCGGGCCAGGCCGCCGTGCGGGACGTGCTCCCGCGCTGGGCCGGGCTCACCAGCGACCCCGGGACCATGTTCGTCGGCGGGCCGGTGGAGGTCCGCACCGCGCTCTGCCTGGCCGCCCTGCGGACCGGGGAGACCGGCAGCGAGATCGGTGGGCTGATGCCGGTCCGGCCGCCGGTGCAGCTGGTCGACCTCGACTCCGACCCGGCCCCGCTCGCGCGGCGGCTGCGCGGCCTGCGGATCTTCGCCGGCTACTCCGGCTGGGACGCGGGTCAGCTGGGTGGGGAGATCGCCCGGGGTGACTGGTACGTCGTCCCCGGCCTGCCCGACGACCTGCTGACCACCGTCTACGACCAGCTGTGGGAACGGGTGCTGCGCCGCCAGGGCGTCCCGCTGGCGCTGCTCGCCACGTTCCCGCGGGATCCGGCCTGGAACTGACGCGGCCGACCACGTCGCGGTCCACGTGGCGCCGTTCGAGCGGATCACCCTCGACGGGGAGACGGTCCGCCCGCAGCCCGGCGGGTTCTACGGGGGCCGGGGCACCGACGAGGTCATCGGCCCGTTCACCGGCGGGCCGGGTTCCCGCGGCTGGTGGGCCCGGTCAGGCCTCGTGGGACAGGCCGGTGCGGGCCCCGGGCTCCGAGCCCGGCTCGGTGCCGGTCGCGTCGCGGCAGCCGGCCACCAGGTCGCAGCCGGCGCAGACCCCACCGCAGCTCGGGGCCGCGGCCTGCGCGGCGATCGCCGCGCAGGCGGCCCGCGCCCCGACCGCGCCACCGAGTCCGGCGAGCACGACCGTCCCGACCAGCGCGATCGCGCCGAGCACCCACGGGGCGGCGCCGGGGCGGTCCAGGGCCAGCAGCACCGTCCCGCCGACCAGGGCGATCACCCCGGCGGCCCCGACCGGCGGCGCGGCCACCCGGTTGGCGATCGCGAACGCGTCGGCGGTCCGCAGGCTGTCGGCGGTGCGGACACCGACGAAGCGGTTGCGCGGCAGCCGGCCGGTCGCCCCCAGCACGGCGAGGACGACGAGGACCACCCCGGCCAGCAGGAGCAGGGCGGCAAGGAGCAGGCGGAGCGTCGTGGGCACGTGACCAGGGTAGAACCCGGAGGAACGGGGGCGCCCGCCCCGGCTACCCTGGTCACATGTGCACGGCCCGCCGACTTCCCGGCGCGGCGTCGTAGCCACAACACGGCGCCGCGACGGCCCCTCCTGCGTGATGCGCACGAGCGGCCGCGACGTGTTCCGGGCCCCGAGTCGGGCCGTCACGACAGGCATCCCCGAGGTGAGACGGACATGAGCACCGAGACCACGACCGCGTCCGAGCAGCGTGCGGACCGCCCGGCGTACCGCTACGACGCCGAGATGGCCGCCCGCATCGAGCGGAAGTGGCAGGACTTCTGGGAGACCGAGCAGACCTTCCACGCCCCCGACCCGGGGCAGCCCGGCTCGGAGAAGCCGAAGGTCTACCTGATGGACATGTTCCCCTACCCCTCCGGGGCGGGGTTGCACGTCGGGCACCCGCTGGGCTTCATCGGCACCGACGTGCTGGGCCGCTACCTGCGGATGAACGGCCACAACGTGCTGCACCCGATGGGCTTCGACGCCTTCGGACTGCCCGCCGAGCAGTACGCCGTGCAGACCGGGACGCACCCGCGGACGACGACCGAGACCAACATCGCCCGCTACCGGCAGCAGCTGCGTCAGCTGGGCCTGGGCCACGACCCGCGCCGCTCGGTGTCCACCACCGACATCGAGTTCTACCGCTGGACCCAGTGGATCTTCCGCGAGATCTTCGAGTCCTGGTACGACACCGACGCCGACCGCGCCCGCCCGATCTCCGAGCTGCGTGCCGAGTTCGAGGCCGGCACCCGCCCGACCCCGGACGGCCGTCCGTGGGCCGAGCTGTCCGAGGGCGAGCGGCGCGCGGCGATCGACGGCCACCGGCTGGCCTACATCTCCGAGGCCCCGGTCAACTGGTGCCCCGGCCTGGGCACCGTGCTGGCGAACGAGGAGGTCACCCCCGACGGCCGCTCCGAGCGCGGCAACTTCCCCGTCTTCCGCCGCAACCTGAAGCAGTGGATGATGCGGATCACCGCCTACGCCGACCGGCTGGCCGACGACCTGGACCGGGTCGACTGGCCGGAGTCGGTCAAGGCGATGCAGCGCAACTGGATCGGCCGCTCCGAGGGGGCCCGCGTCCGGTTCCCCGTGGTCGGTTCCGACGACGCCGTCGAGGTCTTCACGACCCGCCCGGACACCCTGTTCGGCGCCACCTACATGGTGCTGGCGCCCGAGCACCCGCTGGTGTCCTCGCTGGTCCCGGCGCAGTGGCCGGACGGCACAGATCCCCGCTGGACCGGTGGCGCCGCGACGCCCGCCGGGGCCGTCGCCGCGTACCGCGCCGAGGCCGCGCGCAAGTCGGAGCTGGACCGGCAGGAGAACAAGGACAAGACCGGTGTGTTCACCGGCGCGTACGCCACCAACCCGGTGAACGGCGCGGCCGTCCCGGTGTTCGTCGCCGACTACGTGCTGATGGGCTACGGCACCGGCGCGATCATGGCGGTGCCCGCCGAGGACACCCGCGACTGGGACTTCGCCGCCGCGTTCGGGCTGCCGCACGTGCGCACGGTGGCGCCGCCGTCGGACTGGGACGGTGGCGCCTACACCGGCGACGGCCCGACCATCAACTCCGCGAACGACGAGATCAGCCTGAACGGGCTGGGCGTCGACGAGGCCAAGCGCACGATCATCGACTGGCTGGCCGCGACGGGCGCGGGCGAGGGCGTCGTGCAGTACAAGCTGCGCGACTGGCTGTTCTCCCGGCAGCGCTACTGGGGCGAGCCGTTCCCGGTCGTCTGGGACGAGCACGGTCCGATCGCGCTGCCCGAGGACCAGCTGCCCGTCGTCCTGCCCGACGTCGACGACTACTCGCCCAAGACCTACGCCCCGGACGACGCGAACTCCGAGCCGGAGCCGCCGCTGTCCCGGGCGCACGAGTGGGTGGCCGTCGAGCTGGACCTGGGCGACGGCCCGAAGCAGTACCGCCGCGAGACGAACACGATGCCGCAGTGGGCCGGGTCGTGCTGGTACTACCTGCGCTACCTGGACCCGGAGAACACCGAGCGGTTCGTCTCCGCCGAGGCCGAGAAGTACTGGATCGGCAAGGACACGGCGCGGTCGATCGCCGACCCGGGCGGCGTCGACCTGTACGTCGGCGGGGTCGAGCACGCCGTGCTGCACCTGCTGTACTCGCGGTTCTGGCACAAGGTCCTGTTCGACCTGGGCCACGTGAGCAGCGAGGAGCCGTTCCGGAAGCTGTTCAACCAGGGCTACATCCAGGCCTGGGCCTACACCGACGCCCGCGGCACCTACGTGCCGGCGGAGGAGGTCGTCGAGGTCGTGGGGGCGGACGGCACCGCCGGTTTCACGTGGAACGGGCAGCCCGTCACCCGGGAGTACGGGAAGATGGGCAAGTCGCTGAAGAACGTCGTGACGCCCGACGACATGTGCGACCGCTACGGCGCGGACACCTTCCGGCTGTACGAGATGTACACCGGTCCGATGGACGCCTCCCGCCCGTGGTCGACGCGCGACGTCGTCGGCCCGCAGCGGTTCCTGCAGCGGGTGTGGCGCAACCTGGTCGACGAGACGACCGGTGAGGTCACCGTCGTCGACACGGCGCCGTCGGAGGAGATCCTGCGGTCCGTGAACAAGGCGATCGCCGGCGTCCGCGCCGACTACCCCGCGCTGCACTACAACACCGCCGCCGCGAAGCTGATCGAGCTGAACAACGCCCTGACCAAGCGGGGCACGCCGGTCGAGCGCGAGGTCGCGGAGGCGCTGGTGCTGATGCTGGCACCGCTGGCCCCGCACATCGCCGAGGAGCTGTGGCAGAAGCTGGGCCACGACGACACGCTGGCCTACGCCCCGTTCCCGGTCGCCGACGAGCGCTACCTGGTCGCGGACACCGTCGAGTACCCGATCCAGGTCAACGGCAAGGTCCGCTCCCGGGTCGTCGTCGCCGCCGACGCCGGCCAGGACGACATCCGGACGGCCGCGCTGGCCGACGAGAAGGTCGTCGCCGCGCTGGACGGGGCCGAGCCGAAGAAGGTCATCGTCGTCCCGGGGCGCCTGGTCAACGTCGTCCGGTAGGGAACGCAGGCGACCTCCTGCCCGTTGAGGCGGGCAGGAGGTCCGTCATGAGCACAGTCCTGACCCTGATCGTGGTGCTGGCCGTCGTCGCGGCCGTCGTCTGGCTGGTGCGGCGGCACAACGCGGACTCCGCCGACGCCCTGGCCGACGCCCAGGCCGAGTCCCGGCGCTGGGTGGAACGGCTCGGCGGCCAGGTCCTGGCCCTGACCGGGACCGACGA
Organism: Pseudonocardia sp. HH130629-09; assembly: GCF_001294645.1. Taxonomy (NCBI): domain Bacteria; kingdom Bacillati; phylum Actinomycetota; class Actinomycetes; order Pseudonocardiales; family Pseudonocardiaceae; genus Pseudonocardia; species Pseudonocardia sp. HH130629-09. Next base: position 5,454,764 of record NZ_CP011868.1, on the reverse strand, counting down.
GGCGAGCCGCCAGGCGCTGGCCGACGCGGCCGAGCGCTACACCGCGGCGGGCTCGCAGATGGAGCAGGCGCGGACCCCCGCGCAGTGCCGGCAGGTCACCGAGACCGCCTACGAGGGCCTCTACTACGTCCGAGCCGCACGCACCGCGATGGGCATGGACCCCGGACCCGAGCTGCCGCCGTTGCCCGGCCAGTCCCGCGCCGGTGAGGTCACCGAGGACCGCGAGATCGAGGTGGAGGGTCGCAGCCTGGGCGCGTCGCCCCGACCGACCGACCGCAACAGCCACTACTACCCCGGCGGGACCGTCGCCGGGCGCCCGGTGCCGCGCGGCTGGTACTCCGAGCCCTGGTGGAAGCCCGCACTCGTCGCCGGGGCCTGGGGCGTCGGCTCGGCGTTGCTGTTCACCTCGCTGTTCAGCGGGATGGCCGGCGCCGACCAGGCCGCCTACGCCGACGGGTTCGCCGACGGCGCAGCCCTCGACGACCCGGGCTTCGACGGCGGGGTCGACGGAGCCGACCCGGGCTTCGACGGCGGCTTCGACGGCGGGGGCCTGCTCGACAACGACTCCGACTTCGGCGGGGACTTCTTCTGACCCGCGCGGTCATCGCCGCTGCGGCCGGTCAGGCCCGGGACCCGCGCCGGACCGGCTTCTCCGGCCGCCGGGTCGCCCCGTTCTCCGGTGCAGGCGGGGTGGACAGGGCGGGCTCGGCGAGCCAGGCCTCCACGGCGTCGAGGACGAACGCGGCGTCGTCGAGAGCGGCGCGCGCCTCGGCGGCGGGGGCGGTCGCGTCGGAGTGGTCGGCCAGCGCCCGCCGGTTGTAGAGCGACCGCAGCAGCCGACCGGCGCGCGGGTCCAGCGACCGTTCCCGCACGACCCGGCGCACGAACGCGCTGACCACCTCGGAGTGCTCGGCGCGGGTCTCCCCCAGCACCAGCAGCGCGGTCTCGGCGGCGCGGAACGCGGCGTGGAACGCGCGGGAGACCGCGGCGTCGCCGAAGCCGTTCTCCGCCAGCACCCGGGCCCCGCCCAGCTCGACCCGGGCCCGGGCGAGCCCGCCGTTCACCCGCCGGGTCACCGGACCCGCACCGCCTCGGCGCGGGCCCGCACGACCGTCGGATCGGCGGCGCGGACGAGCTCGCCCTGCCCGACCGGCAGCACGCTGATCGTCAGCCCGGTCCGCCGGGTGTGCTGCCACAGCACGTCGTCCATCGCGCGGACCTCCTCCCATGGCAGGATCGGGACCCCGTCGTCGTCGAGCACCACGAGCAGGTCGATCGCGGACTCGACCGAGCCCTCCCCGCTGGCCCAGGACCCGAACAGCAGCACCTGGCGCAGTCGGGGTCCGTAGAGCAGGGCCAGGTCGTCGGCGACGGCGGCGGGCACGTCGTCGTTGGACGGGTCCGGATCGGGGTGGCGGGCCTTGATCCGCTCGCCGTCCTCGGCGCCGATCAGGCCGGCCACGACCAGCCAGTCCGCCGCCCGGCGCCGGGCACGGGCGTCGCGGAAGCGGTACCACTGGTCACGGACCTCGGGGAACTCGAACAGCGTGTTCTTGAACCGGCGGAACGCGCCCCGGCCGTCGATCGCGCGGTCCAGCAGCGCCGCGGCCCGGCGGTGCTGCACGCCCGCGGTGAAGTCGGACATGTCCCGGTAGGACTCCCGGCTGGTCACCGGCCGGATCTCCACCCAGTCCGGATCGGGCCGGGTGCCGCCGGACACGCCGTGCACCTCGGCGTCGGCCGGGTCGAGGTACCGGGTGACCTCCGGCGTGCGGTCCTCGAGCGCGTCCGCGAGCGCGGACAGATCGAGGCGGGCGGGGTCGAGCACGGGGCGACTCTATGC